>NZ_LMIH01000012.1:138930-219339 GCF_001428645.1 Acidovorax sp. Root217 | reverse complement strand
AGCCAAGAAGGCCGCTCCTGCCAAGAAGGCAGCAGCACCAGCCAAGAAGGCCGCTCCTGCCAAAAAGGCAGCTGCACCCGCCAAGAAGGCTGCCGCTCCTGCCAAGAAGGCAGCTGCGCCCAGCAAGAAGGCTGCCGCTCCTGCCAAGAAGGCCGTAGCAGCGAAGAAGGCCGCCGCCCCTGCGCCCGCGAAGAAGGCAGCTCCTGCCAAGAAAGCGGCCAAGGCCCCAGCCCCTGCGCCAGCTGCAGCCGCAGCCGCTCCCGCAGCGCAGACCACGCTGAACCCTCAGGCAGCATGGCCCTTCCCCACGGGCACCAAGCCGTAAGTCTTTGCCTTACGCGCTTTGCGCTCAACCCGGTGCTTCGGCACCGGGTTTTTTTATGCCCGGACGCAAAGCGCTGGTCGGCGCTTTGGCGCCGTGCGCCACCCCAGGCGACGCACGCACGGCACCAAGCTAAGCTCACGCAGGCTGAAAGTCCAGCGTGTAGCTTTGCGGGCCGCGCTGTGCGATCTTCAGCGCCCCGACTCGGTTGCCCAGCTCGGCGCATTGCACCAGCGGCCAGCCACGCTCCAGACCGAAGAGCAGCGCACCACGCCAGGCATCGCCGCAGCCCGTGGGGTCCACGATGGCGGCAGGCACCACGGCAGGCACCAGCGTCTTCTCGCCCTTGATCCAGACTTCGCAGCCCTCGCCACCCAGCGTCACCACCAGGCCGTCCACACGCTGCGAGATCTCGGCCAGACTCCAGCCCGTGCGTTCGCTGAGCATCTTGCCCTCGTAGTCGTTGACCGTGACCCAGGTCGCCTGCTCAATGAAGCGCGACAGCTCGGCACCATTGAACATGGGCAGGCCCTGGCCCGGATCGAAGACAAAGGGAACACCGGCCGCCACCAGTTGCGCAGCATGCTCGATCATGGCGTCGCGGCCATCGGGCGCGATGATGGCCAGGCGGATGCCGTCGCCGGATTCGATGCGATTCGCATGCGCCTGCATCATGGCGCCCGGGTGGAAGGCCGTGATCTGGTTGTTGTCGCGGTCGGTCATGATCATGGCCTGCGCGGTGTGCACATCCTCCACCTGGCCCACGAAGCGGCGGCTGATGCCCAGGGTATCCAGGCGCTGCAGGTAGTCCGCAGCATCACTGCCCAGCATGGCCATGGGCAGGGGCTCGCCACCCAGCAGCTTCAGGCTGTAGGCGATGTTGCCGGCGCAGCCACCAAAGTCGCGGCGCAGCGAGGGCACGAGGAACGACACGTTGAGGATGTGCAGTTGCTCGGGCAGGATCTGCTCGGCAAAGCGTCCCTCGAAGGTCATGATGGTGTCGAATGCCAGGGAACCACAGATAAGGGCAGCCATAGGTGGGAAGAGAGTGAAGGGTTGGAAAGAGAGGCCCGCGATCCCGGTGGGATCAGGGGTAGAAAGTCAGCAGCCGGTAGCCCGACACCCGCGAGGCGCCCGTGGTCACCACCACCGAGACCGAGGTGCTCCACTCGCCGCGCGCAGGCAGTTCGACGGGCGCTGCGAGATCGGCAGGCTGCAGCACGCGCCGCAGGACAGGCTGGTCCTGGGCATCGGTGAGGGTCAGCTCCACCGCCGGCATTTCCAGCGGTATCGTGGCGCGGCTCTTGACGGTGAGCGACAGCAGGTAGCCATCGCCACGCGCCTTGTTGAAGGACGAGCTGTCGATCACCACATCGGCAATCTGGCGCTGGGGGGCCAGCGTACAGCCCAGGTGCGTGCACAGCTGCTGCAGCCAGGGGCGCGCCCTGCTGTCCATCGCGGCGATGCGGTTGCGCTCCTGCACGGCAACCTGCACGGCCAGCACCCCGAGCAGCAGCAAGAGCACCAGCGCCAGCAGCGAGCGCACGAGTGGCCGGCGCCAGAAGGCCTTGCGCCGCGCAGCCCGCACGAAACTCACCTCCTCGGCATCGGGGTGGCCGGCGGGCAGATCGTCCTCATCGGCATCCAGGGCGGTCGCCGCCGAGCGCCCACGCGCAGCACCGGCGGGCTCGGATCGGGGGAGCGCTGGTGCCGATGCCGGAAAGACCGGATCGGGCATCAGCTCGAAATCCGGATCGGGAAAAGGCGTGATGGATTCGGAAAACCCGCTGGAGGGTGGCTGCGACGCCACGGGCGTGCGCCGGGGCGCAGATTCGGGCGCGGCCACCGGCAGCATGGGCTGAGGCGCTGCCGCAGCGGGGCCGAACAGCGGCACGCCATCATCGTGGTCGTCGTCCTCATCGTGCGCTGGCAGCGCTGCGCGCCTGGCCGCCGGGGTGGGCAGATCCAGGGCGGGGTAGGCGGCGTCATCACCCGTCCCCTCTTCCGGCAAGGACATGATCTCCGTGTCGGGCCCATTGTCGTCATCTTCGCCATCGGGCAGGGAGTCGGAAAATTCCGCCACCGGCAGCTCGTAGCCGGCAGGCACGGCCATGCCCTCGGCAGCCGGATCCACCCCCCTGGGCAAGGCCGGACTCGCCACAGGGGCCAGGTCGGCCAGCAGCGACGCGGCCAGCCCGGGCATCACACGGCTCTCCTCGCGTGGCGGCGGAGGCACGAATGCCGCTGGCGGGGGTATGGCCGCAGCAGGGGGCACAGCGGGTGCCGACCGGGGTGGCAGCAATGGCGGTACGGACGGCGCCCGCCAGCCAAAGGTCTGCAAGGGCTCCAGGCTCAGATCATCGGCACTGAGCGCAGTGGAAGGCGCGCGCGCAGCCGAGAGGAACGCTGGAACAGTGGGTGCGGGAATATCGAACACCTGGCCAGCCGTGCCGCCGGGACCCGCCGCCGCAGCGGGCGCCGCAGGCTGGGACACGCGGCCCGCCGCCTGGCTCGCCGGCGGGTCGAACACCCCCCAGGCACCGCGCGCTTCGGGCTGCCGTGCAACCACCACCGGTGGTGGGCGGGTGTCGGTCAGCGAGACGTCGGGCAGCATCGGCGGGGGCGGTGCGGCCACCAGGTGCGCGGCCGCGTCGAACACCTCCTTGCACTGCCCGCAGCGCACCCAGCCCTCGGAAATGCGCAGCTGGTCGGCGACCACCTTGAATTGGGTCGCGCAGGCCGGGCAGCGTGTGATCTGGCTCATCTGCGGTCGATTGTAGGGTGCGGCGCAAGCCGCACCGCGCCATGCTTCAACGCGATGCGGTCATCAGGATCCAACCGTCCTCAGTGTCCGCCACTTCGAGCTTCACCCAGGGTGCGTAGGCCTCCTTGAGCTCCTCGGCCTGGCGCGCCAGGATGCCCGCCAGCACCAGGTGGCCGCCGGGCGCCACATGGTTGCACAGCAGGGGCGCGAGCACGCGCAGTGGCGTGGCCAGGATGTTGGCCAGCACGGTCTGGTACTGGCCGCTGGCCTTGTCGGGCAGGCCGGCACGCAGTTGCACACCGTTGGCCTCGGCGTTCAGTACCGTCGATTCGACGGCCGCCGTGTCGATGTCCACGGCATCGATGTCGGTGGCACCGAACTTGGCCGTGCCAATGGCCAGGATGCCCGAGCCGCAGCCGTAGTCGAGCACGCGGCCGAAGGCAGCCGCGCCTTCGCCGGTGGCGCCCTTGCGGGCGATCCAGCGCAGGCACATGCGCGTGGTGGGGTGGGTGCCGGTGCCAAAGGCCAGGCCCGGGTCCAGCCGAATGCTGCGCACAGCCTCGGCGGGCAACTCGTGCCAGGTGGGCACGATCCAGAAATCGGGCGTGATGTCCACGGGGGTGAACTGCGATTGCGTGAGCCGCACCCAGTCCTGGTCGGCCAACTCGGCCATACCCAGCACCTGGCAACCCTCGAAGAAGTCCTGCACCGACAGCAGCTGCTGCGCCTCGCTGGCGGCCTCGCGGGTCGGGAACAGGGCCACGACGCGGCTGCGCTGCCAGCCGTCCTTGGGTGGCGGCATGCCGGGCTCACCGAACAGGGCCTGCTCGGCATCGGTCTGCGCATCGGCGTCTTCCACCGAGACGCTCAGCGCATCCAGCGCGTCCAGCGCATCACTGACCGGCTCGATCCGGTCTTCGGGGCACATCAGCATCAGCTCGAACATGGGCGCAGGCCTCTCAGAAAAAATGAAATGCCGGCCCCCGTTGCCAGGGGCCAGCATATTGAACAACCACCGGTGCTGGCTCAGCGCTTGTGCTGGGACAGCCACTCTTCCAGGTAATGGATGTTGGTGCCGCCAGCCATGAACTTGGCGTCCACCATCAGCTCGCGGTGCAGGGGCACGTTGGTGTTGATGCCTTCGATCACCGTCTCCGACAGCGCGGTGCGCATGCGCGCCAGCGCTTGTTCGCGCGTATCGCCGTGCACGATGATCTTGCCGATCATCGAGTCGTAGTTCGGCGGCACGAAGTAGTTGGTGTAGGCATGCGAGTCCACACGCACGCCCGGCCCGCCCGGTGGGTGCCAGGTGGTGATGCGCCCTGGCGAGGGGGTGAACTTGTAGGCGTCTTCCGCGTTGATGCGGCATTCGATGGCATGGCCCCGGATCTCGATCTGGCGCTGGGTGAAGGGCAGCTTCTCGCCCGCCGCCACCATGATCTGCGTGCGCACGATGTCCACGCCGGTGATCCACTCGGTCACCGGATGCTCGACCTGCACGCGGGTGTTCATCTCGATGAAGTAGAACTCGCCGTTTTCGTAGAGGAACTCGAAGGTGCCCGCACCGCGGTAGCCGATCTTCTTGCAGGCGGCCACACAGCGCTCGCCGATCTTCTCGATCAGCTTGCGCGGGATGCCGGGGGCCGGCGCCTCTTCGATCACCTTCTGGTGGCGCCGCTGCATGGAGCAGTCGCGCTCGCCCAGGTAGACCGCATTGCGGTGCTTGTCCGCCAGGATCTGGATCTCGATGTGGCGCGGGTTCTGGAGGAACTTCTCCATGTACACCGCAGGATTGCCGAACGCAGCGCCGGCCTCGGCCTTGGTCATCTGCACGGCATTGACCAGGGCAGCCTCGGTGTGCACCACGCGCATGCCGCGGCCACCGCCGCCGCCTGCGGCCTTGATGATCACCGGGTAGCCCACGGCCTTGGCAATGCGGCGGATCTGCACCGGGTCATCGGGCAGCTCGCCTTCGGAGCCGGGCACGCAGGGCACGCCGGCACGGATCATGGTCTGCTTGGCCGACACCTTGTCGCCCATGATGCGGATCGACTCGGGCGTGGGACCGATGAACTGGAAGCCGCTCTTTTCCACGCGCTCGGCAAAATCGGCGTTCTCGGACAGGAAGCCGTAGCCGGGGTGGATGGCCTCGGCGTCGGTCACTTCGGCGGCCGAGATGATGGCCGGCATGTTGAGGTAGGACAGCGACGAGGGCGCGGGGCCGATGCACACCGCCTCTTCGGCCAGCTTGACGTACTTGGCGTCGCGGTCGGCCTCGGAGTAGACCATCACGGCCTTCACACCCAGCTCATGGCAGGCGCGCTGGATCCGCAGGGCGATTTCGCCGCGATTGGCGACCAGGATCTTTTTAAACATAGGCTGTCTCGCGGCTCATCGCCCGCACGCTGGCGCGTGCCAGTGCAATTTGCTTCGCCTTGCCTTTGGCAAGAACGCCCCGATTGGCAACAAGAATCGTCTTGAACATGCGCGCCTTATTCGATCACGAACAGCGGTTGCCCGTATTCCACGGCCTGGCCGTTTTCGCCCAGGATGCGGGTGACCGTGCCCGATTTGTCGGCCTCGATCTCATTGAGGATTTTCATGGCCTCGATGATGCATATGGTCTCGCCTTCCTTGACCTGGCTGCCGACTTCGACAAAGGCCTTGGCGCCGGGGCTGGATGAGCGGTAGAAGGTGCCGACCATGGGCGACTTGACCACATGGCCTGCGGGCGCGGCAGGGGTGGGTGCGGGCAGTTCGGCCACTGGGGCGGCAGCGGCCTGGGCAGGCGCCTGCTGCTGCATGGGCGCTGGTACATACTGCTGCACCACGGCACCGCCGCTCTTGACGATACGGACCTTGCCCTCGGCCTCCGTGATTTCGAGTTCGGACACATTCGACTCGGACACGAGATCGATGAGGGTTTTGAGTTTTCGCAGATCCATGAAAGCTCCAACGGCTAAAAACTGAACAGGGCGCGAATTTACTCCAAATTCGGCCTATACCCGTCTTTGGGCCACAATTTTGATGAACGCCAGAGCGTCAAAAGGCCATTCAGGCCCGGAATAAAGGGCGCCAATGGCCCGTCCTGCCTAGCGCAGGGCCGCCCACTGCTGCAGATCCTGCGCCGTGACCTGGCCCATTTTACGGTGCAGCACCCGGCCCTCTCCACCCAAGACCACCGTGAAAGGCAGGCCTCCGGTGAGGTTTCCGAGCGAGCGCCCCAGATCCGTGCCCTGCATGCCGGCCAGCCCGACCGGGAATTCCAGAGGCAGCTTGGTGAGAAATTTGCGCACAGAAGACGGCTGATCGATGGCCAGGGCCACCACCTGCCAGCCTTTGGGCGCATGTTCGCGGTAAAAGGCATTGAGCATGGGCAGCTCTTCGACACAAGGGGCGCACCAGGTCGCCCAGAAGTTGATGAGCAGCGGTTTGCCCAAAAAGCGCTGCAGCGGCAGGGTGGCGCCGTCCGGCGTTTCGAACTCCAGGGCCCACAAGGCCTTTTCCGCCCCACTTTCCATGGCATGGGGCTGGAATTTCCACCACGCGACCCCTGCGCCCCCCACGGCGGCTGCGCCGGCGACACCCGCATACAGCCAGCGGCGGCGGGCGGGATCGGAGGGGGTGCCAGGGGAAGTGGCGGGCGAAATCTCGGGAGCGGGGGTCGTCATGGAGCAGGGGTTTCCGTATCTTGGAGCAGGCGGCGCACGGCCGTGATGTCACCGCGGGGCGAGCGCCCCTTGGCATCGGGCCGCAGCGCTCCACGCAGGTCATCAAGGTCATAGATCAGCAGATGGACTCCGATCATCTCGCCCAGTTCAGGCGATTTGCTGCCCAGGCTCAAGGCCTCGACCGACTCGCCATGGAAACCGGACACCGTGCGCGGCTCGTAGTCCACATGGTGATCTATGAGCGCAATTTCGGCAGATTTGGAATCATCGCAGAACAACTGCAGGTAAATGTCGGACAGGCGGGTGGCCGTGCCGTGCCAAACGGCACCGCCTAGATGCGGGCGAAAGGCCGCCATGCGCTCCATCCAGACCAGGGCCAGTTGGCGCAGCGCGCGCAGTTCGCGCGGCTGGGTGTCGGCGCAAAAGAGGGCGATGTACTCGCGCACGGCTTCCTCCACCTGGTCGTTGCCGGGCAGCGCCGTGCGGGCAGGCAGGCCCATTTCGCGCAGCGCGCGGCGCTTGGCGGGGCCCCACTCCATCCCTTCCTCGACGACGATGCGGGCGGTGGTGTTGGCGATTTCGGCACTCAGAGGTGTGTTCATGGCGCAAACCAGGCAGTGGAGGCTCCATTGTGGCGCGAACGCGCCTTCGGGGTGCTCGGCATGCCCCCACGGCACAGCCGCCCACAGGGCCATGGCGGGCAAAAGACTATCAATTTCATAGCTCCCCAGGCAGGCCAACCCAGCGGCGTGGGACCTTGCGTTTGAAAAGTAGAATCGTCGCCCATGCATATACACATACTGGGCATCTGCGGCACCTTCATGGGCGGCCTTGCGGCCCTGGCCCGCGAGGCGGGGCACCGGGTCACAGGCTGCGACGCGGGTGTCTACCCGCCCATGAGCGACCAGTTGCGCGCCCTGGGGATCGAGCTGATCGAAGGCTTCGGACCAGAGCAGCTGGACCTGAAGCCCGACATGTTCGTGGTTGGCAACGTGGTCAGCCGGGTGCGGCTGGCCGATGGAACACCCAAATTCCCATTGATGGAAGCCATCCTGGACGCCGGCCTGCCCTACACCAGCGGCCCCCAGTGGCTGGCCGAGCATGTGCTGCAGGGCCGCAATGTGCTGGCCGTGGCCGGCACGCACGGCAAGACCACCACCACCTCGATGCTGGCCTGGATCCTGGAAAGCGCGGGCCAGCAGCCCGGCTTCCTTATCGGCGGCGTGCCGCTGAACTTCGGCGTGTCCGCGCGCCTGGGCGCGGCCGCGCGGCCCCATGCCGGCGATGGCCCGCTGGGTGTCAGCCCGCTGTTCGTGATCGAGGCCGACGAATACGACACCGCCTTCTTCGACAAGCGCAGCAAGTTCGTGCACTACCGCCCACGCACGGCCGTGCTGAACAACCTGGAGTTCGACCACGCCGATATCTTCGACGACCTGGCTGCCATCGAGCGCCAGTTCCACCACCTGGTGCGCACCGTGCCGCCCTCGGGCCGTGTGGTGGTCAACGGGCTTGAAGAAAGCCTGGCGCGCGTGCTGCACGCCGGCTGCTGGAGCAGCGTGAGCAGCTTCGGCACGGCAGTGGGCGACTTTGCCGCCATGGGCGAGCCCCAGGCGTTCGACGTGGTGCAGCAAGGCCGTACCGTGGCACGGGTGGAGTGGGCGCTGACCGGCGTGCACAACCAGCTCAATGCCCTGGCCGCCATCGCCGCAGCCCACCATGTGGGCGTGGCGCCCGAACAGGCGGCGCGCGCACTGGGCCAGTTCCAGAACGTCAAGCGCCGCATGGAATTGCGCGGCACGGTGAACGGCATCGCGGTGTACGACGATTTCGCCCACCACCCGACCGCGCTGCGCACCACGCTCGATGGCCTGCGCCGCAGCCTGGGCCCCACGGCACGCATCCTGGCGGTGTTCGAGCCGCGCAGCAACACCATGAAGCTCGGCGCCATGAAGAGCCAGCTGCCCTGGGCGCTGGAGTCCGCCGACCTGGCCTTCTGCCACACGGCGGGGCTGGACTGGGACGCCGCCGACGCGCTATCCCCCCTGGGCGTGGGCCCCGGTCAGCGCGCGCAGACCGCGCCCGACATTGACACGCTGATGGCCCAGGTCAGCGCCGCAGCGCGGCCCGGGGACCACATCGTGTGCATGAGCAATGGCGGTTTTGGCGGCGTGCATGCGCGCCTGCTGCAGGCGCTAGCGCGGTAGTTCCACCGCCTTGATCTCAGTTCTCTGAAGTGCTGTCAGCCTGAAATACTGGCACAGCCCAAGCCAGTGCCCCCGCGCAAGGGCCGCCCCGCCGCGCTGGGGGCGTCCCCCTCCCAGATTGCGAAGCAATATGAGAGAGGGGTGAAGGCGCGAAGCGACTCAGGGGGTGCTTAGAACGTCACGGCCATGGCGGGCACGTCCACCCGCACCACGGGCCTGGCGAGGGCCGCACTGGCGGCACGCGCAAAGTCGCGCGACCACTGCACATCGCCCATCAACGGGCTGCCGGCGGCCTGCGCCACTGTGAGCACCTTGTCGGCCAGCAGCACCTTGCCGCTGGCGCGCAGGGGTTCGCAATCGAGGCTGGTGAACTGGTCGTCCAGCCAGCGACGCCCTTCCTCATGGGTCATGGGTTCCGCGTTGGCGAGGTCGAAGCGGAATTCCTGGTTGCCCGCCAGGCGGACGGAGACTTCGCTGTGCATGGGGATGCCTTTCTGTAAGCAGGGGTGGCAGGCCCCGCCGCTGCACTCGGGCAGCGGACAGAACCCTCAATGGCCAGAAGCTTACACGCAGGCAGTTGCTCAGGCAGCGCGGCGGGCTTGCACTGCAGCCGACAGGTCTGCCAAAGACTGCAGCGAATCGTCCCAGCCCAGGCAGGCGTCGGTGATGCTCAGGCCGTAGGTCAGCGCAGCAGCGTCGTCCTTGCCGGGCGTGAACTTCTGGGCGCCGGCCGTGAGATGGCTTTCGATCATCAGACCGAAGACGCTGCGCGAGCCGCCGGCGATCTGGCCGGCCACGTCGCGTGCCACGTCCATCTGCTTTTGGTGCTGCTTGCTGCTGTTGGCATGGCTGCAGTCCACCATCAGGGTGGCGGGCAGCTTGGCGGCTTCCAGGTCCTTGCAGGCGGCGGCCACGCTCTCGGCGTCGTAGTTGGGGGCCTTGCCGCCGCGCAGGATGACGTGGCAGTCCTTGTTGCCGTTGGTGTTGACGATGGCGACCTGGCCATTCTTGTGCACCGACAGGAAGTGGTGGCCGCGGCTGGCGGACTGGATGGCATCGGTGGCGATGCGGATGTTGCCGTCCGTGCCGTTCTTGAAGCCGATGGGCGCCGACAGGCCCGAGGCCAGCTCGCGGTGCACCTGGCTTTCGGTGGTGCGTGCGCCAATGGCGCCCCAGGAGATCAGGTCGCCGATGTACTGGGGCGAGATCACGTCCAGGAACTCGCTGCCTGCGGGCACGCCCAGGCGGTTGATGTCGATCAGCAACTGGCGTGCGATGCGCAGGCCTTCGTCGATGCGGTAGGTCTCATCGAGGTAGGGGTCGTTGATCAGCCCCTTCCAGCCCACCGTGGTGCGGGGCTTTTCGAAGTACACGCGCATCACGATCTCCAGCGTGTCCTTGTACTGCTCGCGGACCGCCTTGAGGCGGCGCGCGTATTCGATCGCGGCGGCCGGGTCGTGGATGGAGCAGGGGCCGATGATCACCAGCAGGCGGTCGTCCTCGCCGGCCATGATGTTCTGGATGTTCTTGCGGGTCTGGGTGATCAGCGTTTCCACCGGCGTACCGCTGATGGGGAAAAAGCGGATCAGATGCTCTGGAGGAGGCAACACGGTGATGTCCTTGATACGTTCGTCGTCGGTCTGGCTGGTTTTCTCGACGCTGCGGTACCAGGAATCGCTGGTGGGGTTGGTGTGGGCCGTCATGTTGTCTTCCTCGTGGGCTGGATGGATGGAAATGGGGAGGGCAGAAAAACAAAAACCGCCGGGCTTTGCAGCGTCGGCGGTTGGTATGGGGAGGTTGTGTGTGCTTGCGCGTTCGCCTCTCATCCGCCGGGGACTGAGATAAAAAACCAAAAATAAAACGCGCTGCGAACTTGCATGGGATTCAATGTAGCACAGTCTTGCCGCATTGCAGCAACCCCTGTGCGTTGCGAAGATGCAACGCCACAGCGGCCTGCAGGGCGATCCGGGACGACGAGAGGGGCTGAAATATCCAGCCGGAGATCAACTTCTCCAGCGCCGTAGCCAGGCGGCCGCACGCTGCAATGCCGAGCGCGGTGGCGGCTCGTCGCCGGGCAGCTCGCTCACCGGCTCGCTCTGGTGCTCATACATGTCCACCAGCAGCAGGGCCTCGCCCAGCGTGCGCCAGGCGAGCAGCTCGAACTGGTCGAAGCAGGCGCTTTCACGGGTGTTGCGCTGCTCCAGCGCCTGCTGCCAGGCGGTGACGGCATTGCGCAGCTCGCGCAGGGCGCGCTGGTAGGCGCCGAACTCGTAGAGCGCATGCCAGGCCGAGCCCAAGCCCGTGAGGAACAGCTGGTGCTCGCGCGCACAGTGCGACAGGCTCACCACCCGGCGCGTGATGGCCGCCGTATCGGTGCTGGTGCGGCGCGTGCGCACCGCCTCGTCGATGTGGTTGGACAGGCCGCTCAGGCTGTCGCGCAACTGGCGCGAATCCTCGTCGGCCACGCTCTCGCGCAGAAACCGGCTGATGTCGCCAAACGACTGGAGTGTGTGCTGCAGACTGGGGCGCGTGGCAGGCATGGAGAGATTGTGCGCCGCGCAGGCCCTGCGCGGCTAAGTGCAAGCCCCAGGCATGCCATTTGGCGGGTGAAGACCGGCCAATTGCGGGCAATGGGTGGCACCGATGGCGTGGGCACGCAACACTGCATGCCCTGCCCGGACCTGCCACCCTGGGCGGCAGGTCCGATCAGGCCGTGCCGCCCACCGTCAGGCCCTCGATGCGCAGCGTGGGCTGGCCCACGCCCACGGGCACGCTCTGGCCCTCTTTGCCGCAGGTGCCCACGCCGCTATCGAGGCGCATGTCGTTGCCGATCATGGTCACCTTCTTGAGCGATTCTGGGCCGCTGCCGATGATGGTCGCGCCCTTGACGGGGTACTGGATCTTGCCGTTCTCGACCCAGTAGGCCTCGCTGGCCGAAAACACGAACTTGCCGGAGGTGATGTCCACCTGGCCGCCACCAAAGTTGGAGGCATACAGCCCCTTCTTGATGCTGGCGATGACCTCGGCCGGCTCCTTGTCGCCGCCCAGCATGTAGGTGTTGGTCATGCGTGGCATGGGGATATGGGCATAGCTCTCGCGCCGGCCGTTGCCGGTGGGCGCAACGCCCATCAAGCGCGCGTTGAGCGAGTCCTGGATGTAGCCCTTGAGGATGCCGTCCTCGATCAGCACGTTGCGCTGGCTGGCATTGCCCTCGTCGTCCACGTTGAGCGAACCGCGGCGGTCGGCAATGGTGCCGTCGTCCAGCACCGTGACGCCCTTGGCCGCCACGCGCTGGCCGATCCGGCCGCTGAAGGCGGAGGAGCCCTTGCGGTTGAAGTCACCCTCCAGCCCGTGGCCGATGGCCTCGTGCAGCAGGATGCCGGGCCAGCCCGAGCCCAGCACCACGGTCATCTCACCCGCCGGGGCCGGGCGCGATTCGAGGTTGACCAGGGCCGCGTTCACGGCCTCGTCCACATACTGGCCCATCTGCTCGTCGTCGAAATAGGCCAGGCCGAAGCGGCCACCGCCGCCGGCCGAGCCCATTTCGCGGCGGCCATTCTGCTCGGCGATCACCGTGACCGACAGGCGCACCAGCGGGCGCACGTCGGCGGCCAGGGTGCCGTCGGCACGCGCCACCAGCACCACGTCGTATTCGCTGGCCAGGCCGGCCATGACCTGGGCCACGCGCGGGTCCTTGGCTCGGGCGCGCTTTTCCAGGCGCTCAAGCAGGGCCACCTTGGCCGTGCTGTCAAGCGTGGCGATCGGGTCCACGCCAGGGTAAAGGCTGCGGCTGGTGGCGATCTTCTGCGACGCCACCTTCACCCGGCCGGCCTGCGATGCCGCACCGATGGTGCGCACGGTGCGCGCGGCGTCGAGCAGCGAGGCCTCGGAAATATCGTCGGAATAGGCAAACGCCGTCTTCTCGCCGCTCACGGCACGCACGCCCACGCCCTGGTCGATGCTGAAGGAACCGGTCTTGACGATGCCTTCCTCCAGGCTCCAGCCTTCGCTGCGCGTGTACTGGAAGTACAGGTCCGCATCGTCCACCTGGTGCGTGCGGATCTCGGCCAGCGCGCGCGCCAGATGGCTTTCATCCAGGCCAAAGGGTGCCAGAAGCAGTTGCCGGGCAACGTCGATGCGCTGGGTGGTGGACGCACGCTGGGGCGCGGCAGTAGAGGAGCTGAAGGTCATGCAGCCATTTTAGGCTCGTGGGCAGGCCCCGTGCGGCGCAGGGGCACCGACCATCCCTGCAAGGCAGCGGGTGGGGTCAGGCGCTCTGGTCGTCGGCCACGGCATCGGGGGCATGGGCCTTCACCGATTCGATCCCCGCTTCGCGCGCTTTTTCGCCCGAGTAGCGCTGGCTCTGGCCGATGACCTGGCCGTTGCCGGCCTTGAGGGTGAAGTAGGGCGAGCCGTCCTTGGCGCACAGGCGGCCGTAGCGGCCATCGTCGGCCGCATTCTTGCGCACCGATTCGATGCCGTTCAGAGCGCTGGCCCGGGATTCGTACAACTCGCTCGTGAGGATGACTTGGCCATTGGAAGCCAGCAGGTTGAAGACGAACTTGTCGTTCCTGGACTTCTTGAGCTCGAACTTGGACGCCATGGGAGCACCTCCGTGGGGTTGTCGAAACAGTAGAGCCCCTTGTAACCCCAAGCGCCCGCCGTGGCAATGGCGCAAGCCCCCGCTCCCGTCCCCGCGCTATGCCTGCATGGCGGGCGGTGCGTCCTTGGGGTCCGCGCGCTGCGAGCGCGCCACCGACATCAGAATGCCCAGTGCCAACCCCAGCGTGACCATGGCCGTGCCGCCATAGCTGATGAAGGGCAGCGGCACGCCCACCACCGGCAGGATGCCGCTGACCATGCCCATGTTCACGAAGGCGTAGGTGAAGAAGATCATGGACACGGCCCCCGCCATCAGGCGCCCGAACAGGCTGGTGGCGCCCATGGCAATGGCCAGCCCGCGCCAGACCAGCAGCAGGAAGCAGGTGATGATGAAGAGGTTGCCCGCCAGGCCGAATTCCTCGGAGAAGGCGGCAAAGATGAAGTCGGTGGTGCGCTCGGGAATGAACTCCAGGTGGGTCTGCGTGCCGGCCATGAAGCCCTTGCCGAATACGCCGCCCGAGCCGATGGCGATCATGCCCTGGATGATGTGAAAGCCCTTGCCCAGCGGGTCGCGCGTGGGATCCAGCAGGGTGCAGATGCGCTGCTGCTGGTAGTCGTGCAGCACCACCCAGCGCACCCCGTCGGCACACAGCTGGTCGCCCAGCAGCACCAGGACGGCGATGCCGGCACCGCCGATCAGTACCGGCGGCAGCACCAGCTTCCAGGGCAGGCCGGCAAAGAAGATCACCGACAGCCCCGCCGCCAGCACCAGCAGCGAGGTGCCCAGGTCGGGCTGCTTCATGATCAGCCCCACGGGAATGGCCAGCAGCAGCCCCGCTGCCGCGAAGTCCAGTGGCCGCAAGGTGCCTTCGCGTTTCTGGAACCACCAGGCCAGCATCAGCGGCATGGCGATCTTGAGGATTTCGCTGGGCTGGATGACGATGCCCAGGTTCACCCAGCGCTGCGCGCCCTTCTTGGTGATGCCGAACAGCGCCACCGCGATCAGCAGCGCCACCCCCGCCGCATAGAGCGGCACGGCAAACACCATGATCTTCTGGGGCGGCACCTGGGCCACCATGAACAGGATGGCGCTGGCGATGAGCATGTTGCGCCCATGGTCCATGAACCGGGTTCCATGGTCGTAGCCCGAGGAATACATGGCCAGCAGGCCCGCACCCGCGAGCAGCATGATGATCAGCACCAACGGCAGATCGAACCCACGGAACAGGGGCGTGAAGCGCTGGGCAAGGGAGGGCTTTTCAAAAACGGCGGCCATCCCCCGATTATCGGGTGCAGGCCAGCCGCCAGGCGGGCAACCCCGCCTCAACCCGCCTGCCGAAAGGCCATCACCGCCTGGTTGCGCAGGGTGCGCAGCAGCCCCAGGGCCTTGTCGTCCACCACGATGCCGCCGGCCACCGACTGGTCCGCATAGATCAGTGCGAAGGTCTGGCCCTTCAATTGCAGGGGCAGCAGCAGGAAGGACGGCGCGTTGAGCCCCGTGCGGTACCACTCGGGCAGGCGCGCGTGGATGCGCGGGTCGGTGGCATCGTTGATCAGCGTGTCCGCAGCGCGCAGGCAGACGGCAGCGAACAGGTCGCCCGGCACCTTGAGCGGCACCCGCATCGCGCGCACGGCGGCATCGCTGCCCTCGCCCAGGCCAAACCGCCCCACCAGCACCTCGGTACGGGCGTCGCGCAGGCAGAACACCATGCGCCGAAAACCCAGCGCACGGAACATGGTCTCCAGGATCATGCGCAGCACGTCGTTGAGCGCAAAGGTGTCCACCATGGCATTGGTCACGTCCTGCACGCCGGCGGACAGCAGTTCGTTGACCTGGGCCACCGACACCGCCCCGCCGGCCTGCGAGGCCAGCACGGCGGGAAGGGGCTGCAGCTCGCCGACGCCGAGTTCATGGGGCGCCAGGGCATCCTCCGGCACAGCCGCGTCGCCATCCGCCGGGGGTGGCAGCTGGAGCAGGCGGGCGGCGGGCGTGCCCGGCGGCACGCGCAGCTCCAGGGTTTCGGCCAGCGACACCAGCTTGTGGCGCGCGCGCAAGGTGGCCTCGGCAATGGCGGCGGGAGACAGGGCCAGGGTGCGGCTGTAGCGCGTGCCCACGCCCTGCATGCGCTCTTCGAGCCGCGCGGGGTCACTGTGCAGCAGGATGTCGGCCACCTCGTTGGCCGCCAGCGCCACCCAGCGCAGGCGCTCCGCGCCCTGCTCGGGCGGGCGCTGGGTGGGCGAGCCCAGGGGCTTGCGCATGCAGCGCTGCAGGCTCTCGGGCAGGCCCCAGACGCGCGCCACCCCGGTGCCCAGGTCCTCGAAACCCAGGCCCAGCACTTGCACGGCGGCGGCTTCCTCCCCGCCTTCGAGCCGGCCGCCGGCCAGGATGCGGCGCACCTCCTGCGCCTCCTCCGGGAAGTAGAAGCTGCACAGCATGCGCCCCAGGTTCTGGAACATGGCGCCGATGAAGGCCTCTTCGGCGCCTTGCCCCGGGCCGCACAGCTCGGCCGCCACCGAGCCAGCCATCATGGAGCGCAGAAATTCCTCGCGCATCTGCTCGGCATGGGCCTTGTCCTGCATGTGGTCGAGCAGCACCAGGCTCATGGCCATGTTGCGCACGGCATTGAAACCCACCAGGCTGACCGCGCGCGATACCGTGCTGATGGTGCCGCGCCCCGCGTGGGCGTAGTGCACGCTGTTGACCAGGCGCAGCAGTTTGTGGGTCAGCGCCACGTCCTTGAGGATCTCGTGCGTGAGGTCGCTGATGCTGTCGTCCTCGGAATGCGCCACGCGCTGGATGCGCGTCACCGAGTCGGACAGTGCCGGAAAATCGCTTTTGTGGCGCATGCGCCGCAGCAGGAAATCGAGCGTGGCATTGCTGGCCGCCGTGGGCGCGCTGGCGGGCGCCGCCCAGGCACGCAGAGCATCGCGCAATTCGGTGGCACCCGCGAATGGCGCGGCGCCATCCAGGCCCAGGGCGCGCTGCAGCAGGGTGCGCAAGCCCTCGTCCAGGGCGTCGATCAGCACGGCGGGCAGGGCGCGCCCCGCCTCGGCGGCGCCCACCCAGGGGCTGCCGGTGAGCAGGTGCACCAGCACCCGGGCGGCCGAGCGCACGTCGTCTGCCGCGCTGGCCGATGCCTCCCCGGCAGCCAACGCCGGGACATGCCAGCCAAGGCCCAGCAGCCGCGCGTGGCGCTGTGGGTCCATGGCGACATGGTCCAGGTCCACCCGGCCGTGCACCACACCCGCCCCATGTGCGGCCTCCAGCGCATCGAGCAGGTCCACCACCAGCGCGACGGCATCGTGCGGCGTGCAGCGGCCCTGGCGCGCCAGGTGCTCGGCCAGCGTAGGGCCCAGCATCTGCTCGTGCACGATGTGGGGCTGGCGCGCGAGGACGTCGGCCTCCAGCACGGGCACGATGAAGGCATGGTTCAGGTGGGTGGCCCGTTCGGCGGCCTCAAGCCAGCGCTCGAGCGCGGCCGCCGCTGGTGGCGGCGCCACCGCCCACTGCCGGATGGTGACCGGGCGCTGCCCGCGTCGGTCCAGCGCCCGCCACTGGGTGAATTGCCCGTTGGCCACCAGCACCTGCTGCAGCTCGAACCGCCCCTGGGGCGGCGGCACCCGGTCGCCGACCACCCAGGCGGAACGGCGGGCGGGGGAAAGCGGCGCAAAATCGGTCATGGTCGGGAGAATCAGGGCGGGGCGCGGTATCGCAGGCTGCGGCATACACTTTGCAACATCTTATGCCCGTGCAAGGGGTCCCAACGCAGTGATTCCCCTGCCCTGAGCGCTTGTTACACGCTTTTCGGCTGCCTCCATCCATGAACCGCACCACCCACCTTCTCTATCTGCACGGTTTCCGTTCCTCCCCGCAATCGGCCAAGGCGCGGCAGATGGCCACCCATGTGGCAAGCCGGCACCCTGGCGTGCATTTCTGGTGCCCGCAACTGCCGCCCTCGCCCCGCCAGGCCATGGACCTGGTGGAGCAGACCGTGGCCCATTGGCCCCGCGCCTCCAGTGCGGTGGTCGGCTCCTCCCTGGGCGGTTTTTATGCCAGTTGGGTGGCGCAGCACCTCTCCTGTCCGAGCGTGATGCTCAACCCTGCGGTGGACCCGGCGCGCGACCTGGCACGCTACATCGGCGAGCAGACCAGTTGGCACGATCCGGCCGAGCGCTTCTTCTTTTTGCCCGGGTACATCGGCGAGCTGCAGGCCCTGGATGTGCGCGGCAAACCACCCGCAGGCCCCGAACTGGCCATCGTCGCCAAGGGCGACGAGGTGCTGGACTGGCGCGAAATGGTGGCACGCTACCCGGCGGCGCAATTGCAACTGCTCGACGGCGGCGACCACGCGCTCAGCGGTTTCGAGGCGCACCTGCCTCTGGTGGACTCATTCCTGCGGCTTTGATCCCGGCGCGCGCGAGGCCGGCGTCTCCTTGTTCAGCCAGCGCGCATGATCCTTGGGGTAGGCGATGCGGTAGCGGCGCAGGTGGTAGGCCGCCTCGTCGTCGCGGCCGAGCATGAGCGCGCTTTCGATGCGCTTCTCGATGACGCGGGGCTCGGGCGAGTAGTGCAGCAGTTCGCCCGAGAGCGCGTACACCTCCTGGGCCGTGGCCGGCGTGAGGGCCATGGCCGGCAGCCGGGCGAAATCCACTTGGTCCGAGAACAGCAGCGTGGGGGCCGTGGTCGCCGGGGTCATGTCGCGGTAGACCGGGTCGCGCCGCTCAGGCACCTTGTAGAGCTGGCTGATGCGGTGGTAGTCGTGCGCCACCCAGGCGATCAGCAGGGCAGCCGCCACCAGAACCAGGGCCGTGGCGCCCAGCACTGCCGGCGAAGGGGGCGCGGGCGGGCGGCGGCGCGGCCACAGCAGCACCAGCGCCAGCAGGGCCGCCAGCTGGAAGGGCCCGTACCACAGCGGAAATTCCAGCATGCTGTGCGCGCCGATGATGGCCAGGATGCCCCAGGCCAGTTGGCGCAGCGGATCCGTCTCGCTCCAGGGCCGTGCCTTCACGATGAAGGCCAGCGCAGCGCCGCACAGCAGCACGGCGGCCGGCAGGCCCAGCTCCACGGCCAGGTGCAGGGGCAGGTTGTGGGCATTGTCCAGCAGCACACAAAAGCGCTCCCCGGGGAACAGGGTGATGTAGTGCGCGTAGTCGAGTTCGTTCCAGCCCCAGCCTGTCCAGGGCTTCTGGGCAATCAGCGTGAGCACGTTGGACCAGAGCACGCGCCGGCTGGTGCATTGGTGGCTGTCACCCGAGAAGCGGTTGAACAGGTCCTCGGCCTGCACCCCGCTCCACGTGTGCAGCAGCACGGGCAGCAGCCATGCGGCCGCGATGTACAGCGCCAGCCCGCCCAGTGCCACCCCCAGTGCCAGCCGGCCGGTCGAGCGGCGCCACCACAGGAGCAGGGCCACGATGATCAGCCACTGCACGGCCCCGGTACGCGAGACCGTGGCGGCGCTGGCCAGTGCCAAGATGGGCAGGGCCCAGCCGATGCCCACCCCCATCAGCCAGTCTGGCGCGGCCCGCACCCGTCCTTCTTGGCTGCGCGCATGCCACTGCGCCACCAGCCACACCAGCGCCCACACGCCCAGTGCCACCAGAGAGGCCTGCTGGTTGCGCTGGCGCAGGTTGCCCACCGCCTGGCCCGGGGTGGAGGCATTGATCCAGGGCGCCATGCCCACATCGCCCCCGAAATACTGCACCAGGCAGATCGCGCCCCCGACGACCGCAGCCAGCAGCAGCCCCAGCGCCAGTTGGTTCGCCGCCGTGGCGCCGCCATCGCACAGGCCTGGGTGGCGGCGCGAGCGCAGCGCCCGCTGCCATGCCAGCGCCGCCAGCAACGTGGCGCAGGACCATGAGGCCAGCAGCGGCCAGACATTGGTGGACGGCGGGGTGGTGACGGAAAACAGGAAGGGCAGGGCCACTGCCAGCAAAGTCAGCGGTGCGGCAATGGCATCGATCAGCATCAGGAAGACGGGGGAAGCGGGTTGCGCAGGGAAAGGGAAGCCGCGAATCATAGAGCCCCCGCGCTGCGGCGATCCGGCCATGCAGGCCATGCCGTTCCCGGCGGCACCGGCCCTCCCCACCCCGGCAGCGCCCACAAGCCCTTATATTTGCACCCATCCCGCCCATCGTCCCCTGACCGGGTCTTGCACCACCGCCATGAACCACCCGCAGCGCCCCCCTTCCCTGCATCGCCCGCAGGGCTTCACGATGATCGAGATGATGATGGTCGTCGCTGTCGTGGCCGTGCTGGCCTTGATGGCCCTGCCCTCGTACCAGGACCGGATGCTGCGCACCCAGGTCAAGGAGGGCCAGGCCATGGTCGAGTTCGTCAAGCAGGCGGTGGCCGTGCACTACGCGCTCAAGAAAACCATGCCGGCCGACAATGCCGCCGCCGGCCTGCCGCCCGAGGACCGCATCGTCAGCACCAACGTGGCCAAGGTCACCGTGGCCGGCGGGGCGGTGAACATCGTCTACGGCAACAAGGCCAACAAGGCCATCGCAGGCAAGATCCTGACCCTGCGGCCGGCCATCGTGCCGGATTTCCCGCAGGTGCCCATTGCCTGGGTCTGCGGCAAGGCCAAGGTGCCGGACAAGATGACCGCGCAAGGGGCGAACTCCACGAACATCCCGGCCATTGCCACCCCCCTGGATTGCATGGGCCCGGCAGGATCCTGACCCGTCTCGCCAGAGACGGGGGGCGCCCCATGGGAGAATGCCGCCCATGCATGCATTGTTTGAAGAAGCCGGCAAGTTCATGGCCGGCCGTATCCTGTCCGAAGCCGAGAGCTCGGCCCAAGTCGAGCTCGATTCGGGCAAGCGGGTCAAGGTCAAGGCCGCCAACGTTCTGTTGAAGTTCGAAAAACCCGCCCCATCCGAGCTGGTGGCCCAGGCGCAGGCCGTGGCCGAGACCATCGAGCTGGACCTGGCCTGGGAATTCGCGCCCGAGGACGATTTCGGCTTTGCCGACCTGGCGCGCGACTATTTCTCCGAAAACGCCACTCTGGTCCAGCAGGCCGGCGCGCTGTTTCGCCTGTACGAGGCACCGCATTACTTTCGCCGCGCGGGCAAGGGCCGTTTCAAGAAGGCACCGGCCGAGATCCTGCAGCAGGCGCTGGCCGCCATCGAGAAGAAAAAGGCCGTGCTGGCGCAGATCGACGAATGGGCCGCAGCCCTGGGCCGGGGCGAATGCCCGCAGCCCATCCGCGACCAGCTCTACAAGATCTTGTTCAAGCCGGACAAGAACGCGCCTGAGTACAAGGCCGTGGTCGACGCCAGCCGCGCCACGCACACCGCGCCCCTGGACCTGCTGCAAAAGGCCGGCGCCATCGACTCGGCCTACCAGTTCCACTGGAAGCGCTTTTTGTTCGAGAACTTCCCCAAGGGCACGGGCTTCCCGGCACTGACCGCCCCCCAGCCGCCGGACGACCTGCCGCTGGCCAGCGTGCAGGCCTATTCCATCGACGATTCGCAGACCACGGAAATCGACGATGCGCTGTCAGTACAAGGCCTGGGCACGGGCACCGTGGTGCTGGGCATCCACATCGCCGCGCCCGGCCTGGCCGTGCAGCCGGGCAGTGCCATCGACCAATTGGGGCGCGCGCGCCTGTCCACCGTGTACATGCCGGGCTACAAGATCACCATGCTGCCCGACGAGGTGGTGCAGATCTACACGCTGGACGAAGGCCGGGCCAACCCCGCCGTGTCGCTGTACGTCACCGTCAACGAGACCACGCTGGAGATCCTCTCCACCGAAACCCGCCTGGAGCGGGTGCCGGTGCTGGCCAACCTGCGCCACGACCAGCTCGACCACATTGTGACCGAGGCCTGGCTGACCGACCCCGCCGTGCAGGTCGAGGGCACGCCAGCGCGCGTATCGGAGCTGCGCGAGCAACTGTCCTTCCTGTTCCGCCTGGCCAAGAGCCTCAAAGCGCAGCGCGAGGTGGTGCGCGGCAAACCCGAGAACTTCAACCGGCCGGACTACAACTTCCGCCTGGTGGGCAACGACCGCGGCGAGCCCAACGGCTCGGAGACGGTGCAGCTCACCACGCGCCAGCGCGGGGCGCCGCTGGACCTGATCGTGGCCGAGGCCGCCATCGTGGCCAACAGCACCTGGGGCAGCTGGATGGCCGAGCTGGGTGTGCCCGGCATCTACCGCAGCCAAGCCAGCATGGCGCCGGGCGTGAAGGTGCGCATGGGCACCAAGGCCTTGCCGCATGCGGGCATCGGGGTGAAAAGCTATTCCTGGGCCACCTCGCCGCTGCGCCGCTACACCGACCTCGTGAACCAGTGGCAGATCATTGCCTGCGCGCGCCACGGCAAGACGGCGGCGCTGGCCGCACCGTTCAAGCCCAAGGACGCCGACCTGTTCTCCATCATCAGCAGCTTCGACGGCGCCTACAGCGCCTACAACGGCTACCAGGGCGGCATGGAGCGCTTCTGGACGCTCAAGTACGTGCAGCAGAACGGGCTGACGGAGCTGACCGCCACCGTCTTCAAGGAAGGCCCGGGCGGCAGCTTCCTGGTGCGGGCCGACGATATCCCGCTGGTGTTCCCGGTGCTGGGTGCCCAGAACCTGCCGCGCGGCGCACGCCTCTTGGTGAAGCTCGGCGAGATCGACGAGATCACGCTGGACATCCACGGCACGGTGCTGGAGCGCCTAGACAGCGACGAGTCCGAAGCCGGTGCCGACGAGGCGGCGGAGGAGGACGACGAGACCGTGGCCGGCCCGATCGCCATTGCCGTGGACATGAACGAAGCCGAAGCGCCCGCCAGCGCTGATAATCTGACGCCGTGAAATTGCCTGCCTTCTTCCGCACCTTCAGCACGCTGCAGCTTGCGCTCGGCGTATCGATCGCCGTGCATGCGGCGCTCATCACCGTGCGCTTCATCGACCCGGAGGGCTTCAACCGCGTGTTCCAGGACACGCCGCTCGAAGTCATCCTGGTCAATGCCAAGTCCAACGAACGCCCGGATAAGGCCCAGGCCATCGCCCAGTCCAACCTAGCAGGCGGCGGCGATGCGGAAAAAGGCCGGGCCACCAGCCCCCTGCCCTACTCGGCGCTGACCGCCATGGGTGACGATTTCGAAGAAGCCCAGCGCAAGATGGACGCGATGCAGGAGCAGCAGACCCAGTTGCTCACGCAACTGCGCAAGCAGCTGGCCGCCATGCCGCCCCCCGATCCGCGCAAGCCCAGCCAGAGCGCCGAGCAGTCGTCGCAGGACGAAAAGCGCCGCCAGCTGGTCAAGCTGCTGGCCGAGATCGAAAAGCGCATCAACGAAGAGAACTCGCGCCCCAAGAAGCGCTATATCAGCCCCGCCACGCGCGAAGAGGCCTATGCGATCTACTACGACGCGCTGCGCCGCAAGGTCGAGGACAAGGGCACCGAGAACTTCCCCGAGCAGGGCGGCCGCAAACTCTATGGCGAGCTGACGATGATCGTCACCGTGAACCACGACGGCCGCGTGCTGGAGACCGAGATCGTGCAGGGTTCGGGCAATGCCACGCTGGACCGCCGGGCCGAGGCCATTGCCCGCGCCGCCGGCCCGTTCGGCGCCTTCAACCAGGAAATGCGCGCCAAGGCCGATCAGATCGCCATGGTGGCGCGCTTTCGCTTCACCCGCGACCAGACGCTGGAAACCACTGTTCGCTGAACCCCCTTCGAGATGAGCCAAGCCACCGTCGACCTGTATTGCGTGATGGGCAACCCGGTGGCGCACAGCCGCTCGCCGGCCATCCACGCCCGCTTTGCCGAACTGACTGGCGAGCGCCTGGCCTATGAGCGCCGGCTGGTGGCGCTGGACGGCTTTGCCCAGGGCGTGCGCGACTTTGCGGCACTGGGCGGGCGCGGCTGCAACGTCACCGTGCCGTTCAAGATCGAGGCGCCCTTGCTGGCCACGCAGTGCAGCGAGCGCGTGCAACTGGCCGGCGCGGCCAACACCCTGGCCTTCCGCCCGGATGGCAGCATCCACGCCGACAACACCGATGGCCTGGGCCTGGTGGCCGACATCACGCGCAATGCCGGCGTGGCCCTGCAGGGCCGCGATGTGCTGCTGGTGGGTGCCGGCGGCGCGGCGGCCGGCGTGCTCGGCCCGCTGCTGCAGGCAGGTGCGCGCCGCATCGCCATTGCCAACCGCACCCTGGCCAAGGCCCAGGCGCTGGTGCATTCACACCATGCCCTGGCCACAGAGCTCGGCGCGCAGCTCGCGGCCAGCACGCTGGATGCCGTGGCCGGCGACTTCGACGTGGTCATCAACGCCACGGCCAGCAGCCTGGCGGGCGAGGCCGTGCCCGTGGCGGCGAGTGTGCTGCGGCCTGGTGGCCTGGCCTACGACATGATGTACGGCCCTGCGGCCCAGGGTTTTCTGGACTGGGCTGCCGCCCATGGCGCGGTGCCGCGCGACGGCCTGGGCATGCTGGTGGAGCAGGCGGCCGAGGCCTTTGCCTTCTGGCGCGGCGTGCGTCCCCCGTCATCCCAGGTGCTGGCCGAGTTGCAGGCGCAACTGGCGCTGCAGCCCCAGCACTGAACCTGGCAAGAAAAAGAGCCCGCATATGAAAGCCGTGCTGCGCTGGCTGGGCCTGGTGGTGTTCGCCGCGCTGGCGCTGCAGCTGTTCTTCGTGCTGCGCATCGCAGCCATGGTGGTCGTCAACCCCGAATCCACCAGCTTCCAGCGCTCCGAGACCTGGGTGCAACTGGCCAGCAGCGGCCAGGTGCGCTGGCGCCAGCAATGGATGCCCTATGGCGAGATATCGGACCACTTGAAGCGCGCAGTGATCGCCTCGGAGGACGACGGCTTCGCCAACCACGACGGCGTGGACTGGGCTGCCATCGAGAAGGCCTGGGAGCGCAACGCCAAGGCCGAAGCCCAGGCCGCCAAGGCACAGAACCGAGCCCCGGAAAAACCCCAGCGCGCGCCCAAAATCCGTGGCGGCTCCACCATCACCCAGCAACTGGCCAAGAACCTGCTGCTCTCGGGCGAGCGCACCCTGCTGCGCAAGGGGCAGGAGTTCGTGCTCACGCTGCTGCTGGAGCAACTGCTGAGCAAGGAGCGCATCCTGGAGATCTACCTCAACAGCGTGGAATGGGGCGAGGGTGTGTTCGGCGCCGAAGCCGCCGCCCAGCACTACTTTCGCAAGAGCGCCAACCGCCTCGCCCCGAGCGAAGCGGCCCGCCTGGCCGTGATGCTGCCGGCCCCCAAACGCTTTGAGAAGACGCCGGGATCGGCCTATCTGGCAGGGCGCACGCGCACCATCCTGGCGCGGATGAACAGCGCTGAATTGCCCTGAGAACCCAACGAAACCTCAGGCGCGCCGGCTGAGCAGCAGCTGCACCGGGTGCTGCGGCCGCAGGGTCACATGCAGCCGGGGCTGCAGGGGCGGCGCCGCGTCCGGCACCCGCAGGGTATAGCGCTGCAGCAGCATCGCCGCCAGCAGCACCATCTCCAGCATCGCGAAGTGCTGGCCGATGCACACGCGCGGCCCCAGGCCGAAGGGAATCCACGCCCCCCGGGGTATCTCGGGCGCGCCCTCCAGAAAGCGCTCGGGCAGGAAGCGCTCGGGCTGCGCAAACCAACGCCCGCCCCGGTGCAGCACCCAGGGCGTGATGCGCAGGATCGCCCCCTGGGGCACAGCCACACCGCCCAGCGTGATGGGTGCCGTGGTGCGCCGGCTCATCACGGCGGCGACGGGCGGGTACAGGCGCATGGCCTCCTTCAGGGTGGCCGCCAGCCAGGGCAACTGCGTGATGTGCTCCGGGCCTGGCACATGGCCCTGCAGCACCGCGTCCACTTCGGCCTGGGCGCGTTGTGCCGCCTCGGGATGTTCGGCCATCAGCCGGCTCCACCACAAAAGGGCGGTGGCGCTGGTCTCGTGCCCTGCCTGGAAGCTGACCATGCACTGGTCGAACACCTCCTGAGGCGAAAGGGCCTCGCCCGTGGCCTCGTCGCGCAGGACCAGCAGCATCTGCAGCAGGTCGCTGCGGTCCGCCGTGGACGCCAGCCCTTGCTGGGCGTGCCGCTGGTCGATGTGGCGCTGCACCAGCCCCCGCAGCAGGCGCAGCGCCCGGCGCTTGGCGGCCTTGCCCGGCAGGGGCAGCCAGTCGGGCAGGGTGAAGGGCATGAACATCTCCGAGAACGCAGCGGCCGACAGCGTCTGGGTAGCCCAGGCGGCATCGCGCGCGTCTTCCTTGGCCGACTCGCCGAACAGGGTGCGCAGGATCACGTCCATGGCCACGCCGGTCCACAGCCCCTCCATGCCGACCAGGGCCTCGGCCTGGCCTGCCGGTACGGCCGCGTCCAGCGCGGCCTGCGCGGCACCGGTCATCAACTGCGCATAGCCTGCCACCCGCTTGGGCGCGAAGGCAGGCATCAGCATGCGCCGCTGGCGCTGCCAGGTGGCGTGCTCGGTCACCAGCACGCTCTGGCCGAAGACTTGCTCGAACACCTCGATGCCGCGCTCCCAGCGCACCAGGTGCTCGGCATGGGTGACCAGGGCCTCGCGCACGAGTTCGGGGGACATGAGATCCCAGGCATCCTCGTTGACCAGCCGCATGCGCGTGAGATCGCCATGATCGCGCTGCAGCCGGGTGACGAAGCCCAGGTAGTCGGCACGCATGGCACGCAGCAGCGGCAACCCCCACCAACGCGGCGATGGGCCTGATGCCTGCAGGGCGGGTGGGGCTGCGGCACGCGCAAGGTCGTCGAAAAGGGTTGTGTTCATGCCGGCATGGTGGTGCGCCCCGCCACCGGCGTATTGAACGATTGCGACATCGTCTCTCCCCTACACTCGGGCTCCATGGCCATTCAGGCACCCCTTTCTGCCCGGCACCCCGATGGGCTCATTCCTTCGGGCCAGCTGTGGCTACCGCATGCCGGCCTGTCGGCCTGCGTGCGCGGCACCATCGTGCGCAGCACGCTGGGCCATGCGCTCAGCGATGAAGAACGCATCAACCGCTTTCCCGCGACGCCGCTGTGCAGCCTGAGCTGGTGGTTCACGGGCCGCAGCGAATGCCTGGTCCCCGAGCGGCCCGGCAGCATGCCAGACCTCAATAGCCCGCGCGAGCCCTTCGCGGGGCGCTGGGTGCTGGCAGGCCCGCAGACCCGGCCCTCGACCAGCTGGTGCGCCGAGCCCACGCACGCCATGATGGTGATGTTCATGCCCGATGCGCTGCACCTGCTCACCGGCCTGGCGCCCGAGCACCTGACCGACCGCACGGTGGACGCCACCACGCTGCTGCCGCGCGACTGGCTGGCCCTGTGCGAGGCGGTGCAGCACCAGCCCGACGACGCGGCCCGCATGGAATGCCTGGAGCAGTTTCTGCTGCCGCGCTGGCAGGCCTGCAGGCCCGGGGCCTCCACTGCCACGCAGCGCTATGCCGACTGGGCCACGCACCTGGCGCAGCGCGCGGCGCATTCGGCGCCCGGCCGCAGCCTGCGCCAGCTGGAGCGGCGCATCAAGCGCTGGGCCGGGCTGCCGCTGCGCGAGCTGCGCGGCTTCGGCAAGGCCGAGCAGGCCTTCTTCGACACCCTGGCCGCGGACGCCGCCGAATCCCCGGTGCGCTGGGCCGAGGTGGCCACAGGCGCCGGCTTCTCGGACCAGTCGCACCTGTGCCGCGTCACGCGGCGCATCACCGGCTATGCGCCCCAGGCGCTGTACGACGGCATTCGCCGCGACGAGGCCTTCTGGGTCTATCGCCTCTGGACATAGCTCACCCGGTGCGCCTCGGTAGGCAGCGGCACCTCCCAGCGCAGCAGCATCTCCAGCAGCCGCTTGTTGGACAGCGAGGTGTCGCGCCGCTGGTTGCGGGCCAGCAACTCTGCTCGCGGCTGCTCCAGATACATGATCTCCACCTCGGCGTGGTAGGCCAGGCACAGGTCCAGGGTCTTGGCGCGCATCTGGTCCGACAGGTGGGTGGCGTTCCACACGAAGGGTTCGCGCGCCCGCAGCAGGGCCTTGGCCTGTTCCACCGCGTGGTGGGCCACCATGCCCTCGTTCTTGCCATGGCGCAGACCCAGCTGCGCACGCGCATCGTCGAACGACACCACGGGCAGCCGGGGGTGGTGGGTGGCGACCCAGGTGTCCTTGCCTGAAGCCGGCAGGCCCGACATCACCACCACGCGAGAGCCAGGCTCCTGGTGCAGGGCGTAGTCCGGGTGCACGTTGGCACCGCGAAAGTAGCTGAGCGCGGTGTGCGCATCGGCAAAGGCGCGCGGCTGCCCATAACAGTTTTCCTCGCGTGCGAGTTCGCGGAACAGCTCGATGGCATCGAGCGCGCGCTGCAGGTCGGGGCAGACGCGGCCGCGCATGTCCGCCTCGGCCAGCAGGGCCAGCAGGTGCAGGTCCACCTGCCAGGACAGCTGGCGCACGGTGAACTCTGGCGATGTGCCCTTGCGCGAGGTCTCCAGCGCGAAGAACGGCACTTGGTGCACGGCGATCAGCCGGCAGATGGCCTCGCGCACGGCCAGCGGCGCACCGGCGTGCCACAGCGCGATGCGCGTGTCGATGGCGCCTTTGCGCGAGTGGCCGGGCTGCGATATGCGGCCCGTGGCCTCGTCCACCACCGTGGTGCTGCACTTGGCCACGTCGTGCAGCAGCGCGGCGAGGAACACGACCTCCTGGTCGGCACGTTCCAGCGCGGCGTAATCGGCACTGTCCAGCAGCGCGCGCAGCACCATGGCGGTGTGGGTCCATACATCGCCTTCTGCGTGGAACACGGGGTCCTGCGGCGTCGTGGCGGCCAGCCGCAGTTGCGGGAAGGCCTCCAGGCAGGCGCCCAGATCAGGCGCGCCGCCTGCGGCAGGGACCAGGCCCTGCACGTCTTTCCATTGAAATATCGTCATTGCATTCTCCTGGGCGGGTGGGCCCGCCGTGGGGGTTGTTGCGCTCAGAGGCGGCCGTCGCCAGCCAAGGGCCAGCGCTTGTCGACCTCGGGACCGAACAGGTCCACGCCCGCACGCAGGCGGTTGGGGATGACCGGGCGCTCGCTGTGGTGCGACTGCGAATCCAGGATGGTCTGGATGAAGTCCGGCCGCACGAGCTTGAAGCGCCCCACGGTCCGGCCGCCCTCCTCCACCTTGATGTACAGGCCCTCGGCCAGCTCGGACCGATCCGTCTGCTGCCAGCGCAGGGCCAGGTCGAGCCCCTGGCGCGCCACCTCGTCCTCGAACGCGGCACGCCACTGCCCCGTGCGCGCCAGCGATGGCGCCAGCAGTGCCTGCAGCGCCTGCACGCGCGGCGGCGCAAGGCCGGCGTAGAGCACCGGCACCGAGACCACGGGCACGCCGGCCAGCAGGGCATGCCGGGCGGGTGTGTCGAGAAAGTCACCGGTGCGGCGGTCCCGGATGTCGAACTCGCAGAACAGGTGCGGCAGCGCGTCGTAGTAGACCGAATGCTTGGCATGCATGAACTCGCCGTACAGCACGTAGCGGTCTTCCAGCACGTCGAGCAGCCGGCCCTCGTGCGCCCGGGCCCATTGCTTGAACAGGTTGAATTGGCGCTCGCGGCCGCCCAGGCGGTCCACGTCGAGGTAGTGGCCGCGCGACTGCAGCAGCAACTGGCCCGCAGCGTCGAAGCTCAGGCCAGCGTTGGCGGCGTCGAGCTTTTCCTCCACCACGATGGTCTTGCCCAACAGCTCGGCATAGGGAACGGGGTCGCCCTTGTCGCCGGGCTGGTAGCGGGAGCCCTGCAGATGGGGCGTACGGGGGTATTTCGCGAGTTCGCGGTTGTGCAGAAAGGTGTGCGTCATGGAAGTCTCCGGCAGGCAGGGAACCAGGCAGCAAGCAAGGCCTGGGACAGGGGCCGAAGACGACGCAGAAGGTCAGCAGGTGACCATGGGTGGCTGGCTCAAGGCAGGCAGTTCAGGGGCCGGGCGCACGGTGTGCGACCAGGGAACTGGCTGGCTTGCCCGCATGCCCACACGAATGGCATGACCCGAGGCTTGAGGCCGCGGGCTTCGTGTGGCGTGTCGTTCAGCAGGAACGGGGGATGCGGGGCATGTCGGTCTCGAAGGTGAGGATTTTTGAAAGAGGGCGAATGCTACGGGCGAGCGCCGGTGTTTTCAAGAACAGCGCGCAACTCTGGTGTTTTATTGCCACAGCCAGGCGCTGTCTGTGCGCCTCCCGCACCGCTTCTGGCCGTGTGCACACAGGGTGGCGCAGGGATGCGCCAGGGCATCATGCGCTGGCGCGCGAGACGATCTCGAAGCCGATGTCGACGATGGGCTGATCGACCGGGCGGCCTTCCGCGCGGTCATCGATGAACTGGGCGGCGGTGCGGCCGATGCGCGTGCCGTCGATGCGCACCGTGGTCAGGGCCGGCTGCAGGCTGGCGGCGAACTCCAGGTCGCCCAGGCCCACGACGGCCAGTTGCCCCGGTACCGACAGGCCGCGCGCCTGGGCTTCGATCAGCACCCCCAGGGCCAGCATGTCCGAGCTGCAGAACACCGCATCGGTGTCGGGGTGGTCGGCCAGCGCTGTCACCAGCCCGCTGCGCCCCGACCCCAGGGTGGTGGGTGCTGGCACCAGCACCGCAGGCACCTCGGCCGCCAGGCCCAGTGCCCGGGCCGCGCGCCGAAACCCGCCCATGCGCAGGCGCGCCCGGTCATCGTTGGCGCCGAGCAGCAAGGGCTGCCGGTAGCCGCGCTGGTACAGGAATTGGCAGACCGCCTCGCCGATGCCTTCGTGGGAGAAACCCACCAGCATGTCGATGGGGGTGGGCGTCAGGTCCCAGGTCTCGACCACCGGGATGCCGGCGGCCAGCAACTGGCGACGGCCTTCCACCGAATGCATGATGCCGGTCAGCACGATGCCATCGGGCCGGCGCCGGATGATGGCGTCGAGCAGCGCGTCCTCGCGCGAGGCGTCGTAGCCACTCTGGCCGATCATCAATTGGTAGCCGCGTTCGTCCAGCGCCTGGTTCAGCGAGCGCACGGTTTCCTGGAACACCGGCCCCGTCAGCGTGGGCAGCACCGCGGCCACCAGCCGGGCGCGCGAGGAGCGCAGGCCACCGGCCATGCCGTTGGGGACGAAGCCGGTCTGGCTGACCACTTCGCGCACCTTGAGCAAGGTGGCGGGCGCAACCCGCTCCGGGGTGTTCAGCGCACGCGACACCGTCATGGCGGACACACCGGCCATGCGGGCGATGTCGTGAACGGTGAAGACTTGGGGCTTTTTCATGGGGCGGCGCAAAAGCCAGACAGTATGCGCGGGAACGCGCGCCCCCATGCGCCCGCCGGCAGCCCCCCGCACCCCAGGGCAGGTGCCTCCTGCGCTGCTCAGCAAGGTCACGCGGGTTCGCCCGTATCATCCGCGCCATGCTTGCCAAGTTGATGAGTCTCCTCCTTCTGGGAATAGTGCGGTTCCTGACCGGCTCCCAGGCCCGCTGGTATGGTTGCCCCCCGAAGGCGGAGCAGCGCATCTACTTCGCCAACCACCAGAGCCATGCCGACATGGTGCTGATCTGGGCGGCCCTGCCCGAGGAACTGCGCAGCATCACCCGCCCCATCGCCGCCAAGGACTACTGGACCAAGACGCCGTTTCGCCAGTGGATCACCACCGCCGTGTTCAACGCCGTGTACGTGGACCGGCAGGCCACGCCGGCACGCCCGGCCCCTGTGGAGCCCGTAGTTGCCGGCGTGGCCCTGCCCGAGTCGGAAACGGCCTCTGCCGGCGGGCCCGACCCGGCGCCCGAGGCGCCGCCCAAGCCCCCCACGCCTGAGGCCTTGCGCGCGGCATTGCCCGAGGGCGACCCGCTGGCGCCTCTGGTGAAGGCGCTGGAGAGCGGTGACTCCATCGTGATCTTTCCCGAGGGCACGCGGGGCCATGGCGAAGAGCCCCAGCCCTTCAAGTCGGGCCTGTTCAAGCTGGCCCAGATGTTCCCGCAGGTGGTACTGGTGCCGGCCTGGATCAACAACGTGCAGCGCGTGATGCCCAAGGGTGAAGTGGTGCCCGTGCCCATCCTGTGCTCGGTGACCTTCGGGGCCCCGATCCAGTTGGAGCCCGACGAGGAACGCCGCCCTTTTCTCGACCGCGCACGCCGTGCGGTTATCGCATTGAGGGAAGTGTGAGATGAACGCCTTCCTTCGCAACCTGACGGCCACCCAGCAGATCGGTGCCTTGTTCCTCGTGGTGTTCGGCCTGCTGTCCATCGTCACCATCTGGGCCTACGTGCGCATGCTGCGCGAGCAGTCCAGCGACGACCCCCAGGCCGAAGCCGATGCGCTCGAAGCCAAGCGCTTCTGGGGCCTGCTCAAGACCTCGTGGGCCATGGCGACCGTGTTCTGGATCGGCTGGGCGCTGGGCGATGCCGTGGCCACCGTGCTGTTCGCCATCGTCGGCTTTTTTGCGCTGCGCGAGTTCATTACGCTCTCGCCCACGCGCCGGGGCGACCACCGCAGCCTGGTGCTGGCCTTCTTCGTGGTGCTGCCGCTGCAGTTCTGGATCGTGGGCAGCCGGCACTTCGACCTGTTCACGGTGTTCATCCCGGTCTACGTGTTCCTGGCGCTGCCCGTGGTGAGCGCACTGGCCAACGACCCGCAGCGCTTCCTGGAGCGCAATGCCAAGCTGCAGTGGGGCATCATGGTATGTGTGTACGGTATGAGCCATGTGCCGGCGTTGTTGCTGCTCGACTTTCCGGGCTACAAGGACAAGGGTGCCTTCCTGGTGTTCTTCCTGGTGTTCGTGGTGCAGACCTGCATGGTGGTGCAGCACCTGCTGGGCCGGCGCTTTCCGCACAAGCCCGTGGCACCGCAGGTGAGCCAGAGCTTTCAGTGGGTGAGCTGGCTCGCCGGCGTGGCCGTGGGTGGCCTGGTGGGCGGCCTGCTCACCTTCATCACCCCCTTCAAGCCCGGCCAGGCACTGGGCATGGCCCTGCTGGCCTGCGTGGCCGGCAGCCTCGGGCACCTGGTGATGAAGGCGCTCAAGCGCGACCGCGGCATCACCAGTTGGGGCATGCAGGGCATGTCGGTCACTGGCGCAGGCGGGCTGCTCGACCGGGTGGACGCGCTGTGCTTTGCAGCCCCGGTGTTCTTCCACTCGGTGCGCTGGTACTTCGGGCTATGAGGATCCTGGGCATCGACCCCGGCCTGCAGACCACCGGCTTCGGCGTGGTGGACATGGATGGCCACCAGCTGAGCTACGTGGCCAGCGGCACCATCCGCACCACCACGCTGGCCCTGGGCGACCTGCCCGGGCGCCTGAAGATCCTGTTCGACGGCATCACCGAGGTGGTGGCGCGTTACCAGCCGGACACCTCATCGGTCGAAATCGTATTCGTCAATGTGAACCCCCAGTCCACCCTGCTGCTGGGCCAGGCGCGCGGCGCCTGCATCACCGCCCTGGTGGCCAGCAACCTGCCCGTGGCCGAGTACACCGCGCTGCAGATGAAGAAAGCCGTGGTCGGCCATGGCCGCGCCGCCAAGAGCCAGGTGCAGGAGATGGTGCGCCGCCTGCTGAGCCTACCCGGCCTGCCCGGCACCGACGCCGCCGACGGCCTGGGCATGGCCATCACCCACGCCCACGCAGGCGCCGCCATGGCCCGCCTGGGAGAAGCAGGCACGCTGCAGCGGCGCCAGCACGCCATGTACAAGGGCGGCAGGAGTTACTGACCCCCCCTGAGTCGCTTCGCGCCTTTCCCCTGAGGGGGACGCCACCAGTGGCCTGGCAAAGCCAGTTCCACGGTGGCGCTGGTCTACGTGTGCGTCCATTTCGGACGCCGCCACCAGCAATCGACGGAGTGAAAGTCCGTTATGCGACAACCTGCCTGAGGCATTTACCGCCCCACACCCCGCTTGAGCTCCTTGAGCAATAGCAGCACCTGGTTGGACGCATGGCGGCAGCTGCTGTTGAGCAATTGCACCGACTGCTGCTGCTCTCCCGCCTGGAACAGCATGACCACGGCAGCCGCCTGCTGGTGAAAATACTTGTGCCGCGCCACCAGCATGCTGAATGCGGGGTAGTGGCCCAGCCGCACCCGGCCAGTGCCGTTGAGCCAGCGGCCCAGGTCGCAGCGGTCGTCCTGGCAGATGCGCTCGGGGCGCATGACCTCGTTGGAGCGGCCATTGACCATGTCCTGCAGCTGCAGGCGCCAGCCTTCATGGCTGGCGATGGCCGCGTCGATATCGATCTCGGTCATGAGCATGGTGGCGTACTCGGCATCCAGCACGAGCTCGCTGCCGTTGTCTTCCATGGCCCAGGTCGTGTCGGGACTGGTCGGGTCTTGCTCCCGCATCTTGAACAGTCGGCTGAAAAAACCCATGTGCAACCCCGTGTTGGTATGCAGGCGGGGCCTCTGGTACCAGAGCTGCCACACCCATTTGAAACATTTTGTGTAGCGTTTTGTGTTTTGGCTACCAAAAAATGGCATACCCCTGCCGGCGTGTGCACTGCGGCCCTGCTGCCAGCCTCGGCTCTTGGCCCGGACGCAAGCGCCCCCGGCCGGACCGGACCACAATGCGCGCATGACTGAACCTGTTTTCCCCCGCACCGCCCTGTCCATGCTGGACCTGGTGGCCGTTCGCGACGGCGGCACCGTGGCCGAGGCCCTGCAGATCGCCCTGCGCACCGCGCAGCATGCCGAAAAGCTCGGTTTCGCCCGCTACTGGCTGGCCGAGCACCACAACATGGCCGGTATCGCCAGTTCGGCCACGGCCGTGCTGGTGGGGCATATCGCGGGTGGCACCTCGCGCATCCGCGTGGGTTCGGGCGGCGTGATGCTGCCCAACCATGCGCCACTGGTGGTGGCCGAGGCCTTCGGCACCCTGGCCGAGCTGTACCCCGGCCGCATCGACCTGGGCCTGGGCCGCGCGCCCGGCACCGATCAGGCGACCATGCGTGCCCTGCGCCGCAGCCGCGTGGAAACGGCCGACGACTTTCCGCAGGACGTGGCCGAGCTGCAGCGCCTGCTCGGCCCGGCCGAACCCGGCCAGCGCCTGGTGGCCACGCCTGGGGCCGGCACGAATGTGCCCATCTGGCTGCTGGGTTCGAGCCTGTTCTCGGCGCAGCTGGCTGCCGAGCGCGGCCTGCCCTATGCCTTTGCCTCGCACTTCGCACCGCGCCTGCTGCACCAGGCCATTGACCTGTACCGCAATCTGTACCGCCCCTCGGCCGCCTGGCCCAAGCCCTACCTGGCCATCGGCGTGCCGCTGATCGCCGCGCCGACCGACGAGGAAGCCGAGTTCCTGGCCAGCAGCACCTACCAGCGCGTGCTGGGCATCCTCACCGGCGACCGGCGCCTGCTGCTGCCGCCCGTGGAGAACTTCGCGGCACGCCTGCAGCCCCAGGAGCGCGCGGCCATCGGCGACTTCCTGGCGGCGGCGGTGATCGGCGGGCCCGAGACGGTACAGGCCGGCCTGGCCGACCTGGTGCGCGAAACCGGTGCCAACGAGCTGATGCTGGTGAGCGACGTGTACGAGCCGGCCCTGCGGCTGCGTTCGCTGGAGATTGCGGCGCAGGCACATGCGTCCCTGGGCATGGCGGTGCCCGCCTGAGACCCGACTTGTAACCGGTGGGAGCGTAGCGTCACGGCCAGGACGGTCCGTTGCCGCTACCATCGTAGGCTGATGACGGTGCATTTGTGCACGTCGCTACCGCCCACCCCCACCTGCATGCCCGCTTTTTCCTTTGAAGCCCTGGACGCCCAGGGCCAGACCCGCAAAGGCCTGATGGAGGCCGACACCGCCAAGGCCGCCCGCGGGCAGCTGCGCGCCCAGGCCCTGGTGCCGATCGCGGTGGAACTGGTGCAGACCGGGCAGCGGCTCGATGGCTCCGCCGTCGGCTGGAACCGCAGCCTGTTCACGCGCCCGGTGTTCAACGCCACCGGGCTGGCCATCTGGACACGCCAGATCGCCGGGCTGGTGAGCTCGGGCTTGCCGCTGGAACGCGCCCTGAGCGCCCTCTCGGACGAGGCCGACGACGAACGGCAGCGCCATCTGGTGGCGGCCCTGCGCGCCGAGGTGAACGCCGGCTCCACCTTTGCCCGTGCGCTGGGCCAGCACCGGCGCGAGTTCTCGGACATCTACTGCGCCGTGATCGGTGCCGGCGAGCACAGCGGCAACCTGGGCCTGGTGCTCGAACGCCTGGCCGACGACCTCGAAGACCGCCAGGCCCTCAAGGCCAAGCTGATAGGCGCCGCACTGTACCCGGCCATCGTCACCCTGGTGGCGATCGCCATCGTGATGTTCCTCCTGGGCTATGTGGTGCCCCAGGTGGCCAGCGTGTTCGCGGGCTCCAAGCGTGCCCTGCCCTTCATCACCACCCTCATGCTGGGCATCAGCGCCCTGGTGCGCAACTATGGGCTGGCCCTGTTCGGCGTGCTGGTCGTTGGCGCGCTGGGCCTGCGCTGGTCGCTCAAATCCGAGAGCGTGCGCGAGCGCTTCGACGCCGCCTGGCTCAACCTACCCCTGGTGGGCAAGCTGGCACGCGGCTACAACGCGGCACGCTTTGCCAGCACGCTGGCCATGCTCGCCAGTGCCGGCGTGCCCATCCTGCGCGCCCTGCAGGCCGCAGCCGAAACCCTCAACAACCGCGCCCTGCGCGCCGACGCGCTCGACGCCCTGGTGCTGGTGCGCGAGGGTGCGCCGCTGGCATCGGCCCTGGCGCAGAAGAAGCGCTTTCCGGGCCTGCTTTCGATGTTTGCGCGCCTGGGCGAACAGACGGGCCAGCTGCCGCTGATGCTGCAGCGCGCCGCCACCCAGCTGTCGGTGGAGGTGCAGCGCCGCGCCATGCAACTGGCGACCATCCTCGAACCCCTGCTGATCGTGGCCATGGGCCTGGTGGTGATGGCCATCGTGCTGGCGGTCATGCTGCCCATCATTCAGCTCAACCAGTTCGTCAAGTAGATCGACACGACATGGCCGTAACCCTGGACGACAAGCTGGTGGTCGCGATCTCCTCGCGGGCGCTGTTCAATTTCGAGGAAGAGAACCGCCTCTTCGACGACACGGACGACCACGCCTACGTGGAGATGCAGCGCCAGCGCATCGACATTCCGGCGGCGCCCGGGGTGGCTTTTTCGCTGGTGCGCAAGCTGCTGGCCTTCAACACCACCGAGCACCAGCGGGTGGAGGTCGTGCTGCTCTCGCGCAATGACCCGGTGAGCGGCATGCGCGTGTTCCGCTCCTGCCTGGCCCACGGGCTGCCCATGGTGCAGCGCGGGGTGTTCACCCAGGGGCGCGATCCGTTTCGCTACCTGCGCCCGCTGGGCGCGCACCTGTTCCTCTCGGCCAATGAAGCCGACGTGCGCCAGGCGCTGCACCTGGGCTACCCGGCAGCGCGGGTACTGACCGAATCCGTGCGGGCCGGCGACTCCAACCCGAACGAGGTGCGCATCGCCTTCGACGGAGACGCCGTGCTGTTCTCGGACGAAGCCGAGCGCGTCTACCAGGCCGAAGGGCTGGCCGCCTTCCAGCGGCACGAGAGCGACAAGGCGGCGCAGCCCCTGCCCGACGGCCCCTTCAAGCCTCTGCTGGCCGCCCTGCACCGGCTGCAGCATGCGGGCGGCACGGGCATGCGCATCCGCACCGCGCTGGTCACGGCGCGCAGCGCCCCTGCGCACGAGCGCGCCATCCGCACGCTGATGGACTGGGACATCGCGGTGGACGAGGCCATGTTCCTCGGTGGCCTGCCCAAGGGGGAGTTCCTGCGCGAGTTCGAGCCGGACTTCTTCTTCGACGACCAGACCGGTCACGTCACCTCGGCCTCGCTGCATGTGCCGGCGGGGCATGTGAACAGCGGGGTGTCCAATCCGGTCACGCTGCTGGCCGATTGATGGTGACAGCGCGCAAAGTTGTGCAATGGGTTGCAACTTGTGGTCAAAGAGAGCCTCTGACAGGTTGCAAGTGGCGCCAGGTGGCCGTACCTGTTCGACCATAACCCATTACAAGGAACAGAGCGCATGAAGACGATTTTGCTGGCCTGGGGTGCCGCCGCCCTGATGGGCTGTGGCCTGGCATCTGCACAGGCACCGGTCACCCCGCCACCTCCTGCCGAGGCCGAAGGCCCGTCCAAGGGCGAGGCCAAGGCGATGCGCGAGTTCAAGATGCTGGACTTCAACGGCGATGGCAAGCTCAGCCGCTCCGAGGTCAAGCTGTTCCCGCGCCTGGCCAATGCCTTTGACGAGGCCGACACCGACCACGATGGATTTGTCTCGTACGAAGAAGTGCGCGCTTTTGCGGTGAAATACCGCGCCGAACGGGATCGCGCGAAGCAGGCGCCCGCTGCTCCCGCTCCTGCAGCCAGCGCTCCGTGACCGAAACTGCTACCGTTTCAATAGCAAAACATACAACGACACCCTGCGCCTCACCCTGCCGCCTGGTTCACAGCCCTGCCGTGCGCTTGACCTTGGGGTCCGAGTAGGTCAACGGTTCGTTCTTGACCTGCTGGGCCAGGCGCTCCTGCAGGGTCACCTTGTTGATGTCCTGCGCCATTTCCACGGCGCTGCCGCTGGCACGCCACATGGACTGGATGAATTCCAGCAGTTGCTTGTAGATGGACTCCGGCGGCGGTTCGGGCGGCTCTTCCACCGTGTCCTTCTTCTTCACTTCGGTCCAGTCGCGGTTCGGCGCCTCGGGCGCCGACGGCTTGTCGGGCTCGCGCACGACGGCCCCTTCCCCGAGCCGGTCCATGGACTCGACGGGCAGCGGCGCATTGACAGGACGTATCGGCGGCGCCCCCGAGGCGCCGGTGGAATACAAATCGGCGCCCGCAGGACGCCAGGTCGGCGATCGATCGACAGGTGGCATTTGCATGGCATGGCCCCAGGTTGTGAAAGGAACGAACAGAGGCACTTCCGGGCTCTTCGTACATTCATAACGGCAAACAAAAGGGGAAATTGAGGTCTTTTTTACCCTTAAGCCCAAAAACAAGGGTTTACCCCTAGATTTTAAGCCTGTTGATGGCAAAAGAAAGCCCGCCGCCTGCAGGGCGCAGGCGGCGGGCTGGTGCGGCGCTGGGTCAGAGGAAACGTTCGAGGAAGCGGCGAGACTGGCGGTCGAGCAGCGCAGTGTCGGGCACCTTGAATTGCACACCCTCGCCTGCAGCTATGAGCAGGCGGGTGCGCCCGCCGAGCCGGCGGATGTCTTCCTCGGCCTTGAGCACCAGGCGCGCAGAACCCCGGTCGGTCTCCACATCCCAGGTGCTTGGGGTCGAAAAACTCGATACGGCGACTATTTTTTCGATAGTGGGCACAAACTCACGCACCGCGAGCTCCTCCTCCACCAGGGTGCGTACTGCCGCAGGCAACTGGTCGAAGCGGTCCAGCCACACCAGTTCATGGCCATCGCTGCCCACCAGCGACAGGCCTTCGGCAGGGGCCGCGATGGGAAAGGCCCGCACCGGCACCACGCCTTCGTGCAGCGTGCCGTCGGGCAGGGTGAGCACCAGGCGCCCGTGGGCGTTGCGGTGCAGTTGCAGCGAGGCGGGCGGGAATGTAGTCATCAGGTCGTTCATGGCAATGTCATCCATCGGTGGGGCCGAGCGGCGTGCTCAGGCACTGCCCGCCGGGTGGGCCGGGTGCAGCAGGCTGCTGTCGATGATCACGCCGGCAGCCTGGGCGTCCTCCTCGGCGCGGCGGGCCTGGGCCTCGTACAGCCGCCAGTAGGCGCCCTGTTTTTCCATGAGTTCGTCGTGCGGACCCACTTCCACCACCTCGCCGCGGTCCATCACCACCAGGCGGTCGGCCTTGCGCAGGGTGGACAGGCGGTGGGCGATGGCGATGGTGGTACGGCCCTGCACCAGGTTGTCCAGGGCTTTCTGGATTTCCTTCTCGGTCTCGGTGTCCACGGCCGAGGTGGCTTCGTCCAGGATCAGGATGCGCGGATCGATCAGCAGCGCGCGCGCAATGCTGATGCGCTGGCGCTCGCCGCCCGACAGGCCCTGGCCGCGCTCGCCCACCAGCGAGTCGTAGCCATGGGGCAGCCGCAGGATGAATTCGTGCGCGTGGGCTGCGCGGGCGGCCGCCACGATCTCCTCGCGCGTGGCCTCGGGCTTGCCGTAGGCGATGTTCTCGGCAATGGTGCCGAAGAACAGGAAGGGCTCCTGCAGCACCAGGCCGATGTGGCGACGGTAGTCGGCCACGGCAAAGCGGCGGATGTCCACGCCATCGACCTGGATGGAGCCGTCGCTCACGTCGTAGAAGCGGCTGATCAGGTTCACCAGGGTGCTCTTGCCCGAGCCGCTGTGGCCCACCAGGCCGATCATCTCGCCGGGGCGGATGTCCAACTCCAACCCCTTGATGACCGAGCGGCTGCCGTAGCGGAAACCCACGTTGCGCATGGCGATGGCGCCCTGCACCTTGTCCACCTTGACCGGCTGGGCCGGGTCGGGCACGTTGCTCACGTGGTCCAGGATGTCGAAAATGCGCTTGGCACCGGCTGCCGCCTTCTGCGTGACCGAGACGATGCGACTCATGGAGTCGAGCCGGCTGTAGAAGCGCCCGATGTAGGCGATGAAGGCGGTGAGCACCCCCACCGTGATCTGGTTGCGCGAGACCAGCCAGATGCCGAAGCCCCAGACCACAAGCAGGCCGATCTCGGTGAGCAGCGACACCGTGGGAGTGAACAGCGACCAGGTCTTGTTGAGCTTGTCGTTGACCTCCAGGTTGTGCTGGTTGGCATCGCGAAAGCGCTGGGCCTCGCGCTTTTCCTGGGCGAAGGCCTTGACCACGCGGATGCCGGGGATGGTGTCGGCCAGCACGTTGGTCACCTCGGACCAGACGCGGTCGATCTTCTCGAAACCGGTGCGCAGGCGGTCGCGCACGGTGTGGATCATCCAGGCGATGAAGGGCAGCGGCACCAGGGTGACCAGCGCCAGCCAGGGGTTGATGGAGAACAGGATGGCCGCCGTCATCATGATCATGAGCACGTCGGTCACGAAATCCAGGGCGTGCAACGAAAGGAACACGTTGATGCGGTCCGTCTCCGAGCCGATGCGCGCCATCAGGTCGCCGGTGCGCTTGCCGCCGAAATAGTCGAGCGACAGGCGCAGCAGGTGCTCATAGGTGGTGGTGCGCAAGTCGGCGCCGATGCGCTCGGACACCAGCGCCAGGATGTAGGTGCGCGCCCAGGAGAGGCCCCAGGCGGCCAGGGCCGACGCCAGAAGCCCGCTCAGGTACAGCAGCACCAGGCTGGGCTCGATCTTCTGCCCGTTCTGGAACGGGATCAGGATGTCGTCCATCAGCGGAATGGTGAGGTAGGGCGGCACCAGTGTGGCCGCCGTGGAGGCCAGTGTCAGGCAAAAGCCCGCTGCCAGTTGCTTGCGGTAGGGCCGGGCAAAACGCCACAGGCGCAGCAGCACCCAGGTGGAGGTCTGCGGCGGCTGGGCGCGTGCGCAGGCGGGGCACTCTTCGGTATCCGGGGGCAGTGGCGCGTGGCACTGGGGACAACTGGCCTCGTCCGCTTCGCCGGAGCCTGCGGCCTGCTCGAAGCGCTGCACCAGGCGCAGCGCCTGGGCATGCTGGCCCAGCGTGAAGCGCCACAGCGCCAGGCGCGCATCGGCATCGTGCAATTCCAGGGCGCCGATGCCCCCGTGGTCGTGCATGCGCAGCGCCAGGCCCGGGGCGCGCGTCCAGGCCCGCCAGGCGCTGGTCCCGGGATCGCAGGCCAGCAGGCGCTCGGAAGTCACCACCACCCAGCCCGTGGCGAAGCGCAATTCGGCACTCAGGTCAACCTGTAACGTGGCCAGCACGTTCTCTTGGGAAGCGAGCATGGCCCGCAGATCGGCCCCCTGGGGGCCGGAAAAGACACCGGAGGCGTCCACAGAATGGTGATGTTGCATGTTGGATTGGTATTTGCGCCCCTGGCAGCCAGCGGTCACCGATTGCGCCACAGCGCGAATTCTCCCCGATACTGCACGCAAGGACGCCAAGGCATCCACCTGTAACGTCTGCGACTGCCCCTTGGCTGACAGCCGCTGCTGCCATCCGAGTGGAGCACAATGTTCCCCCATATTCTCGTTGTCCTCCCCCGCACAGCCCCGAAAGGCCGGAACCCCCTACCCGCTGCAATCCATGGCGAAATTCAACGACATCCAACTGCTTCGCATCAACTACCTGCGTGGACCCAATATCTGGACCTACCGGCCCGTGCTGGAGGTCTGGCTGGACCTGGACGTGCTGGAAGACCACCCCTCCCACACCCTGCCCGGCCTGAACGACCGCCTGACGGCCTGGCTGCCGGCCCTCATCGAGCACCACTGCGGCGTGGGCGAGCGCGGCGGCTTCCTGCAGCGCCTGCAGGAAGGCACCTGGTGCGGCCACGTGCTGGAACACATCGTGATCGAGCTGCTCAACCTGGCCGGCATGCCCACGGGCTTTGGCCAGACGCGCAGCACCTCGCAGCGCGGCGTGTACCGCATGGTGTTCCGGGCGCGTGACGAGCAGGTGGCGCGCATCGCGCTGGCCCAGGGCCACCGGCTGCTGATGTCGGCCATCAACGACGAGCCCTTCGACGTGGCCGCCGCCGTGGCGCGCGTGCGCACCGAGGTGGACGACCAGTACCTGGGCCCCAGCACGGCCTGCATCGTTACGGCCGCCACCGACCGCAGCATCCCTCACATCCGCCTGAACGACGGCAACCTGGTGCAGCTGGGCTACGGCGCCAGCCAGCGCCGCATCTGGACGGCGGAGACCGAATTCACCAGCGCCATCGCCGAAGGCATCGCCAGCGACAAGGACCTGACCAAGGGCCTGCTCAAGGCCTGCGGCGTGCCCATCCCCGATGGCCAGGTGGTCAACAGCCCCGCAGAAGCCTGGGAAGCGGCGCAGGACATCGGCCTGCCCGTCGTGGTCAAGCCCTCGGACGGCAACCATGGCCGCGGCGTGACGCTGGACCTGAGCAAGCAGGCAGACATCGAGGCGGCCTACCACGTGGCCTACCCCGAGGGCAGCGACGTGATGGTCGAAAGCTTCATCCCCGGCGACGAGCACCGCCTGCTGGTGGTGGGCGGCAAGGTGGTGGCCGCCGCGCGCGGCGAGGTGGTCAGCATCACCGGCAACGGCCGCTCCACGGTCAAGGAGCTGATCGACAGCCAGCTCAACTCCGACCCGCGCCGCGGCTACGAGGAGGAGTACCCGCTCGAGATCATCGACCTGGCCACCGACACCAAGGTGCAGCTGGAACTCAAGCGCCAGGACCTGGATGCGGGCTCCGTGCCTGCCGCGGGCCGGACCATCGTGGTGCAACGCAATGGCAACGTGGCCGTGGACTGCACCGACGACGTGCACCCCGAGGTCGCCTACATCGCCCAGCTCGCCGCCAAGGTGGTGGGCCTGGATATCGCGGGCATCGACATGGTGGCGCTCGACATCTCCAAGCCGCTGCACGCGCAGGGTGGCGCCATCGTCGAAGTCAACGCCGGCCCCGGCCTGCTGATGCATCTCAAACCCGCCGTGGGCGCCCCCCGCCCCGTGGGCCAGGCCATCGTCGAGCACCTGTTCCCGGCCGAGGACCATGCCGAAGGAACGGCCGGCCGCATCCCCGTGGTGGGCGTGGCCGGTACGCGCAACACCGCCACCATCGCCCGCCTCGTGGCCTGGCTGCTGCACCTGGGCGGCCGCCACACCGGCGTGGCCTGCCGCGACGGCCTGTTCCTGGACCGCCGCCACGTGGACACCACCGACAGCGCCCACTGGGAGGCCGCCCACCGCCTGCTGATGAACCAGATGGTGCAGGCTGCCGTGATCGAGAACGACGCGCGCACCATCCTGCGCGACGGCCTGGCCTACGACCGCTGCAAGGTGGGCGTGGTCACCGACATGGACGGCGTGGCCACCCTGGCCGAGTTCGACGTGCACGAGCAGGACCAGATGACCAAGGTGCTGCGCACCCAGGTGGACGTGGTGCTCGCCGACGGCGCCGCCGTGCTCAACGCCGCAGAAGAACAGGTGGTGGACCTGGCCCGCCTGTGCGACGGCGACGTGGTGCTGTACGCGCAGGACCCTGCCCTGCCCGCCATTGTCGAACACCGCGCCAAGGACAACGGCCGTGCCGTGCTGGTGAAGAACGGCCGCGTGGTGCTGGCCACCGGCAGCGCCGAGCATGTGCTGGGCACCCTGGCCGAGCTGACCTTCGGCCGCAACGGCGTAGTGCCCGATACCGAAGCCCTGCTGGCTGCCGTGGGCGCCGCCTGGGCCCTGGACATCGCGCCCGACCTGATCGGCGCCGGCATCAAGACCTTCGAGCCAGACCTGCCGCCGCCACCCGGTCTGCGCAGCTGACTTCACCACCGAACACCGCGATGACACCGGGGCCCGCCCGCCCCGACGGACACTGAGAAAGAGAATTTCCATGGATGTATCCCGCACCCGGGCCCTGCGTGGCCCCAACCTCTGGAGCCGCCATATGGCCATCGAGGCCGTGGTGGCCTGCGACGAGAGCGAGCGCGCCATCCGCCGGATGGACGGGTTCGAAGCGCGACTGCGCGCCCTCTTCCCCGCCATCGGTGCATTGCACCCCGAGGGCGGCGATGGCGACATCTCGTTGGCCCACGTGCTGCAGATCGCGGCGCTGGCCCTGCAGGCCCAGGCTGGCTGCCCCGTGACCTTTGCGCGCACCACGGCCACCACCGATGCCGGTGTCTACCAGGTAGTGGTGGAGTACAGCGAGGAGGCCGTGGGCCGCCAGGCCTTCGAGGACGCGCAGCAACTGATCCAGGCCGCGCTGGGCCAGGGCACGTTCGATGCCGACAAGACCGTGGCCGCCCTGCGCGAGCTCGACGAGGACGAGCGCCTGGGCCCGAGCACGGGATCCATCGTGGACGCAGCCGTCGCACGCGGCATTCCCTACCGACGCCTCACACGCGGCAGCCTGGTGCAATTCGGCTGGGGTTCCAAGCAGCGCCGCATCCAGGCCGCCGAGATCGACTCCACCAGCGCCGTGGCCGAATCCATCGGCCAGGACAAGGACCTGACCAAGCGCCTGCTGCATGCTGCCGGCGTGCCCGTGCCCCTGGGCAAGCCCGTCGAAAGCCTGGACGAGGCCTGGGAAGTGGCCCAGAAGGTGGGCCTGCCCGTGGTGGTCAAGCCGCAGGACGGCAACCAGGGCAAGGGTGTGACGGTGAACATCACCGACCGTGCCCAGCTCGATGCGGCCTACCGCAACGCGGCCGAGTACGGCACGGTGATGGTCGAGCGCTTTCTGCCGGGCCACGACTTTCGCCTGCTGGTGGTGGGCGACCAGCTCGTCGCTGCCGCGCGCCGCGAGCCGCCCCAGGTACTGGGCGATGGCCAGCACACCGTGCGTGAGCTGGTCGAGCAGGTCAACCTCGACCCGCGCCGTGGCGAAGGCCATGCCACCTCGCTGACCAAGATCCGCCTGGACGAGATCGCCGTGGCGCGCCTGGCGGCCCAGGACCTGACGCCCGAGTCCGTGCCGCCCAAGGGCCAGCGCGTGATCCTGCGCAACAACGCAAACCTGTCCACCGGCGGCACCGCCACCGACGTGACCGACGACGTGCACCCCGAGGTGGCGGCGCGCGCGATTGCCGCCGCCCAGATGGTCGGCCTGCACATCTGCGGCGTGGACATGGTCGCCGAGACCGTGCTGCGCCCGCTGGAAGAGCAAGGCGGCGGCTTCGTGGAAGTGAACGCCGCGCCCGGCCTGCGCATGCACCTGGCCCCCTCGTACGGCAAGCCGCGCAACGTGGGCCAGGCCATGGTGGACCGCCTGTACGCCCATGGCGACGACGGCCGCATCCCGACGGTGGCCGTCACCGGCACCAACGGCAAGACCACCACGGCGCGCCTGATCGCCCACCTGTTCACGGCGCAGGGCCTGCGCGTGGGCATGACCAACACCGACGGCGTGTACGTCAACGGCCGCCAGATCGACAGCGGCGACTGCAGCGGCCCCAAGAGCGCGCGCAACGTGCTGCTGCACCCCGAGGTGGATGCGGCCGTGTTCGAGACTGCGCGCGGTGGCATCCTGCGCGAAGGCCTGGGCTTCGACCGCTGCCAGGTGGCCGTGGTTACCAACATCGGCGCGGGCGACCACCTGGGGCTGAACTACATCACCACGGTGGAAGACCTGGCCGTGCTCAAGCGCGTGATCGTGCAGAACGTGGCCACCGACGGCTATGGCGTGCTCAATGCCGCCGACCCCATCGTGGCGGCCATGGCGCCGGCCTGCCCGGGCAAGATCATCTTCTTTGCGGCCGACCGCCACCACCCCGTGATGGCCACGCACCGCGCCCAGGGCAACCGCACCGTGTACGTGGACGGGGACTCCATCGTCGCCTCCGAAGGCTCGTGGCGCGAGACCATCCACCTGCGCGACGTGCCCATCACGCGCAACGGCCGCATCGGCTTCCAGGTCGAGAACGTCATGGCCTCGGTGGCCGCCGCCTGGGGCGCGGGCCTGCCGTGGCAGACCATCCGCCGCGGCCTGTCAGGCTTCGTCAACGACAGCGACAACGCGCCGGGCCGCTTCAACATCATGGACCACAACGGCGCCACGGTGATCGCCGACTACGGCCACAACCCCGACGCCATGCGCGCCCTGGTGGCCGCCGTGGACGCCCTGCCCGGCAAGCGCCGCAGCGTGGTCATCAGCGGTGCCGGCGACCGGCGCGACGAGGACATCCGCGAGCAGACCGTGATCCTGGGCGCCGCCTTCGATGACGTGATCCTGTACCAGGACGCGGCCCAGCGCGGCCGGGGCGATGGCGAAGTGATGGCCCTGTTGCGCGAGGGCCTGGCCGGCGCGGCACGCACCACGCATGTGGAAGAGATCCGCGGCGAGTTCATCGCCATCGACACGGCCCTTTCGCGCCTGCAGCCCGGCGATCTGTGCCTGGTGCTGGTCGACCAGGTCGAAGAAGCCCTGGCCCACCTGGCCAAGCGCTGCGCCGACGCAGGGGCCGCGGCATGATGCGCACGACCCTGCGCATGGCGGCCCTGGCCACCCTCACGCTGCTGGCAGGCGCCGCCATGGCGGCGCCCGACAAGATCGGCACAGTGGACACGGCCTTCAAGCTGCTGGGCCGCGACCACGACATCATCGTCGAGGCCTACGACGACCCGGCCGTGGCGGGCGTGACCTGCTACGTTTCGCGCGCCCGCACGGGCGGCATCAAGGGATCGCTGGGCCTGGCCGAGGACCGCTCGGAAGCCTCGATCGCCTGCCGCCAGACAGGGCCGGTGAGCTTCCCCGCGCCGTTGCGCAAGCAGGAAGAGGTGTTCAGCGAGCGCCTGTCCATCCTGTTCAAGCGCCTGCGCGTGGTGCGCATGGTGGACCCGGCGCGCAACACGCTGGTCTACCTGACCTACTCAGAAAAGCTGGTCGACGGCTCGCCGCAGAACAGCGTGACGGCCGTGCCGGTGGACCGGGCGACGCCCATTCCATTGAAGTAAATAAACAAAGGGCGCCGCGGCGCCCTTTGTTATGCCTTGCCAGAAGCTATTTGCCGCAGGGCCTGCTCGAACACCTCGGGCGGCTGGCCGCCCGAGATCAGGTGGCGGTCGTTGATGATGATGGCCGGCACCGAGTGGATGCCCTGCTGCAGGTAGAACTGCTCGCGCTCGCGCACCTCGTCGGCAAACCGGTCCGACGCCAGGATGGCACGGGCCTCGGCTTCGTCCAGGCCCACCCCGGCGGCCACGCGGGCCAGCACTTCATGGTCGCCCGGGCTCTGGCCATCGGTGAAGTAGGCCTTGAACAAAGCCTCTTTCAGGGCGGGCTGCTTGTCGCCCTCTTCCTCGGCCCAGTGCAGCAGGCGGTGGGCGTCGAAGGTGTTGTAGATGCGGCTGCGCTGCGCCATGTTGAAGGTGAAGCCCAGCGCTGCACCGCGCGCGGCGATGGCGTCGCGGTTCTTCTGGCTCTGTTCGGGCGTGGCGCCGTACTTCTCGTGCAGGTGCTCGGCGATATCCTGGCCCTCGGGCGCCATCTGGGGGTTGAGCTCGAAGGGCTGAAAGTGCAGGTCGAGCGCGACTTCGCCTTTCAGGCGCTCGGCCGCCTGCTCCAGCGACTTGAGGCCGATGATGCACCAGGGGCAGGAAACGTCGGAGACGAAATCGATCTTGAGGGCTGTGGTCATGCGGTCACCGGGAGGTCAAATGGGATGCCCAACATGCTATGACGATTGGCGCGCCCTTGCAGCGGTACGGCCATTGGCGGCCCCGCAGCCTTCGCAAGCCCCCACCGCAGTGATGGAAAAGCCCGCGTTTGCCACACTGCACACCTGTCCTGCCACCTCCGGGCTCCCTCGGGAGCCCCCGCCACCATGCAACTCGACCAGCAGCAATCCATTCTCACCCTCGCCCTGTTCGCCGCCTTCGCCGATGGCCACAAGGGCGACAGCGAGCGCGAGGAGATCCGGCGCATCGCCCAATCGCTGGCGCAGGACGCGCCGGCCATCGACCTGCCGCGCCTGTACCAGGACGTGCTGCTGCAACGCACCAGTGCCGAGGCCGCCGCCACGGCGCTGACCGAGCCGGGGCTGCGCCAGCTGGCCTACGAGATGGCGGTCTGCGTCTGCGACGTGGACGGGCGCCAGACCGAGACCGAGCGCGCCTTCCTGGCGCAGCTCAAGGGCTGGCTGCAACTGGGCGAGGGCGACACCGCCGCCTTCGAGCAGCAGGCCGATGCCCTGGTGGAAGTGGCCGAGCGCGCAGCACCCATCGCGCGCGGCATGGCACCGATGGCTGCAGGCGCGGCGGCCGCAGCGGCTGCGGCCCTGCCGGTGCGCAACGTGGCGGAAGTCTCTGGCGCCGAACTGGACAAGAGCATCCTGAACTACGCGTTGGTGTGCGGCGCGCTGGAGCTGCTGCCGCAGTCCTGGGCGTCGATGGCCATCATCCCCATGCAGGTGAAGATGGTCTACGCCGTCGGCAAGGCCCATGGCGTGGAGCTGGACCAAGGCCACATCAAGGACTTCATCGCCGCGGCCGGCGTGGGCATGGCCTCGCAGTACATTGAGCAGTTCGGCCGCAAGCTGCTCGGCGGCCTGCTGGGCAAGGTGGCGGGCCGCACCATTGGCGGCATCGGCCAGGCGGCCACGGGCATGGCCTTTTCGTTCGCCACCACCTATGCCCTGGGCCGGGTGGCCAAACGCTACTACGCGGGCGGCCGGGTGATGAGCACGGCCGTGCTGCGCGAGAGCTTCCAGAGCATGCTGGGCCCGGCCAAGGACCTGCAGGCCCAGTACCTGCCGCAGATCCGCGAAAAGGCAGCGACCCTGGACGCCGCCAAGGTCATGTCCATGGTGCGCGGAGGCGTCTGATCGGCACCCGTAGGGTGATTCCGGTAGCCACTTCCCCCTTTTGCGCAGCCTGCAGCCCGTGCCAGAATCGGGCATGCCCCTGACACTGGACCCTGCCAACGCCATCGCACCCATGTCGCTGGACTCTCCATCGGACAACGCCATGACCGCGCTGTACCGGGTGGCCCTGGGCCCGGTGAATGCCGAGCACTACCTGCCGGTCTTTGCGCGCTTCGACGATGCAGGGCGCACCACCACGACCTGGAACTGGCCGGCCGCATTGTTCACGCTGAGCTGGCTGGTGTTTCGCCAGCTCTGGGGCGCGGCCCTGGTCTATGTGGCCGCGGCCGAGGGCCTGGCGCTGCTGGTGTTCGGACTGGGCCGGCAGTTCCTCAACTGGCCCCAGCCGGTCGAGTGGGGCATCCTGGCCGCCATCGCGCTGTTCAGCTGCGCGCTGCCAGGCCTGTTCGCCAACGCCGTGCTGCACACCGAGATCCGCAAGCGCATAGCCCGTGCCCTCTCAGTCTCGCGCACGGTGCCGGAGGCCGCCGCCTTGCTGGAGCGGCAGGCCAGCTCGCGCCAACGGCTGAGCGGGGTGATCATTGCGCACGTGGTCCTGGTGGCCACGGCCGTGCTGGCCTACATGCTTTTCCCTCCCGGTACAGCGCCGGAACAGGGCAGCACCGCGGCCGCGAATACCTCGCCCCCTGCAGCCCCGGCATCCAACCCAACGTCCGGGCTGGCGGCCGTGTCGGTAGCGCGTGCGGCATCCACCGCAGCCTCTGCGGTGGCATCGGATACGGTATCGCCCCCAAGCGCTGCAGCGCCCACCTCGGCAGAGGAAACCACCGCCCCAGCGGCCGTGGTGACGGCCCCCGCCGCCGCAACGCCCCCTTCCGCCCCGCGCGTTGCGGCCGCCCCTCCCACGCCGGCCCCGACGAAGACACCGGCACCGGTGTCGACAGCCAGCCCGGCCAGCAGCACTGCCAAGGCTCCGACGGCGTCCGCATCGCCAGCACCGGCGGCTTCGAAGGCGGCCACACCTGCTGCGGCGCCTTTGCCCCCCAAGGCCATAGCCCCTGCGGCCACGGCCAGCAAGCCCGCGCCGGCAGTGGCCGCTTCGGCCGCCAAGGCCCGCGCCAGCGCCCCGGCGGCACCCGCGCCGCAGGCTGCTCCTGCGGCAGCAACGGCTGCCAGCAAGGCCTCCAGACCGGTACCGGCAGCGAAGGCCAGGCCGGCAGCAGCAGCATCGGAGCCAGCCTCGGCCGCCAGTGGCGCAGAGCCGCCCCTGGTGGGCAGTGCGCCGGGCTTTTACATCAACGTGGGCCTGTTCGCCGAAGAGGCCAATGCGCGCAAGACGCAGTCCCGCCTGCTCAACGAAGGCCTGCCGGCCTTTCGCCAGCCGCTGGAAAGCGCCAAAGGCTCTCGCATCCGCGTGCGCGTGGGGCCCTTCGACACCAAGGCCGAGGCCGACGCAGCGGCGCAGAACATCCGGGGCATGGGCCTGGACGCCGTGGTGTTCAAGAAGTAATACGGATTTGCCTTCAACCGTATAACGTCGTTGGTTCGCCTTGCCGTGCTGCAGCACTGTCTGCGGCTCCCGCCTAGTTCTACGATCAAATGCAAATCCGTATAAGACCCTCAGGCCCAGCGGACGGGGCAAGGACAACCGGGCGTGGCCCCGCGTCCTACGCGCAAGCCTTGAGGCAGCCGACATCCAGGAATGGTTTCGGCACGTACTCTGCAGTATCGACCCGTGTCTTCTGCAAAGTCTCTTTATGCCCATCCCTTCGCCGACCACTGCGCACCAGTCCCCCTGTCACGGCCTGCGGCCCCGCTGGTGGACCCTTGCCGCCGTGGCGGCGGGCGCCCTGCTGCTCACGGGCTGCGCGCCCTGGCGCCTGATGACGGCGTCGGACCTGGCCAAGGCATCGCGTTCCTACACCGCCCAGCCGTCCCAGCCCGAGCGGCGCATCCTGGTGGTCGGCGACAGCACGGCGGTGGGGACTGGTGCGGCCCGCCCCGAGGACAGCCTGGCGGGGCGCATCGGCGCGGCGCACCCGCGCTGGCAGATCGACAACCTGGCCGCCAACGGCGCCAAGTTCGAGGATGTGCAGGCGCAACTGGAGCGTGCCAGTACGGGCTACGATCTGGTGCTGGTGCTGGCCGGTGGCAACGACGTGATCCGGCTGACTTCGGAGCAGGAGCTGCATGCCCACATGGAGCAGGTGATCCGCACCGCGAAGGCGCGCGGCAAGCAGGTGGTGCTGATGCCTTGCGGCAATGTGGGCCACGCGCCCCTCTTCATACCGCCGGTCTCGTGGTTCATGGACAGCCGCTCCAAGCGCCTGCATGCCACCGCGCAGGCGGTGGCGCTGGAAAGCGGTGTGCGCTACATCCGCCTGCTCAAGCCGCGCGCTCAGGACCCCTTCGTGCAGCGCGCCGACGAACTCAATGCCGCCGACGGCCTGCACCCGAGCAGCGCGGGCTACCAGCAGTGGTACGAGGAACTGGTGCGGCAGGAAGGCTTGGCCAGCTTGACAGGCACGTAGGCCTCAATAGGTCTCCAGATGCAGGCGCCCTTCGCGCGCCAGGGTGGCTGCCAGGGCCTCCCAGTCCAGACCCGCGTCAGCCGCCACGTCGCGCAGGGCCAGCACCACGCCCTCTTCCATGCTCTTCAAGCCGCAGACGTAGAAGTGGCTGTTGCCGTCCTTGAGCAGTTCTGCCAGGTCGGCAGCGCGCTCGCGCATCAGGTCCTGCACATAGCGCCGGGGCTGGCCCGGGGTGCGCGAGAAGGCCAAATTGATGTCGATGAAGTCCTTGGGCAGGCTTTGCAGCGGGCCGAAGTACGGCAGCTCCTGCTGCGTGCGTGCGCCGAAGAACAGCATCAGCTTGCCGCCCTCGAACTTGCCGCTCTTGCGCAGGCGGCGGCGCCACTCGGTCATGGCGCGCATGGGGGCGCTGCCGGTGCCGGTACAGATCATAACCACGTGCGACTTAGGGTGGTTGGGCATCAGGAAGGAATGGCCGAACGGGCCCACCACCTCCACCTTGTCGCCCACCTGGAGATCGCAGACGTAGTTCGAGGCCACGCCGCGCACGGGGGTGCCGTCGTGGTCGGAGGTGACGCGCTTCACGGTCAGCGCCAGGTTGTTGTAGCCCGGCCGCTCGCCATTGCGCGCGCTGGCAATCGAGTACTGGCGCGCATGGTGGCGCTTGCCCAGGGCATCGGTGCCGGGCGGCACGATGCCGATGGACTGCCCCTCCAGCACCGGAAAGGGCAGGCTGCCGAAGTCCAGCACCACATGGTGCGTTTCGCTCTCGAAGCCCGCCTCGGTGCAGTTGAAGTTGCCGACCACGGTGGCCGTGGTCGGCGCCTTGGGCGGGTAGAGGTTGGTGTAGGCATGCGCGGCCGACCACGGCGGCACCGTGGCGCCACGGTGCAAGGGCGGCTGGGGCTGCACGCCAGGCTCGGCCGTGGCCAGCGCGGCCTGGGTGTCTGCCGCGATGGGAGCATCCGCCGCTTCGGCATCGACTCCGGCGGCCGCCAGTTCATCAGGCGTGAGCTCGGCGGGCAGCGACTCCCAGGTCAGCTGCTCCTCGATCGAATAGGCGCGCACCAACGGCATGGTGCGCCAGTTGTCGATGGAACCCGTGGGGCACGGCGATATGCAGGCCATGCAGCCATTGCAGATGTCGGCACGCACGACGTAGTTGTTGTCATCGTGCGTGATCGCGTTGACGGGGCAGGTGGCCTCGCAGGTATTGCAGCGGATGCAGATTTCCGGGTCGATCAAATGCTGCTTGATGACCCCGGCTTCAACGGCCATGTCCATATTGGTTCTCCTTTGTCACCCCCAACCAGGGGGTTGGGATGGGGCGTGCGGTCTTCGTGGGGCCTGCCCTCATCCCTGCCCTCGTTCATACGCCGAGGGCGCTTCTTTGTCCATCAGCCGAAACGCACGTACTCGAAATCGACCGGCTGGCGGTTGATGCCCATCACCGGGGGCGCGATCCAGCCGGCGAACTGGCCTGGCTCGACCACGCGGCCCATCAGCGAGGCGACGAAGGCGAAGTCTTCGGGGCTGGGCAGCCATTCGTCCTTCTTGGCGGCCCATTCCATCTCGTTGACCACGCGGCCTTCGGGCGACATCTTGATGCCCGCGAGCGCACCGATCTGGCGGTTGAAGGCCTTGTGCGGCACCACCAGGCGGGTGGGGATGCCGGCCTTTTCCAGCACCTTGTTCCAGCGGCCCACGCCGGCGACCGAGTCCTTGATGAAGTCGTCGCGCAGCACCTCGTTCAAGGCATTGAGCATGGGCACGTCCTTCTCGACGAGCTGGCCGTCCTTGACCTCCAGCACCTTGTAGGTCTGGCCCTTGAGCACGTGGTCATCGGTGCGTTTGCCTTCCTCGTAGCGGCCCTTGAGGCCCGAGCTGTAGAAGATGGCGGCGTTGCTCGACTGGTCGGCACCGAACAGGTCGATAGTGACGCTGTAGTGGAAGTTCAGGTAGCGCTGCACCGTGCCCAGGTCAATGGCACCGGCGGCGCGCACCTTCTGCGGGTCGTCGGTCTTGAGCTCGTTCATCACCTGGGCGGTGCGGGACAGCACGCGCGAGACACCGCTCTCGCCCACGAACATGTGGTGCGCCTCTTCGGTCAGCATGAACTTGGTGGTGCGTGCCAGCGGATCGAAGGCACTTTCGGCCAGGGCCGAGAGCTGGAACTTGCCGTCGCGGTCCGTGAAGTAGGTGAACATGAAGAACGCCAGCCAATCCGGCGTGGCCTCGTTGAAGGCCCCCAGGATGCGCGGGTTGTTCTCATCGCCCGAGGTGCGCTGCAGCAGGGCGTCGGCCTCTTCGCGGCCATCGCGGCCGAAGTGCTTGTGCAGCAGGTAGACCATGGCCCAGAGGTGGCGGCCCTCTTCCACGTTGATCTGGAACAGGTTGCGCAGGTCGTACATGCTGGGCGCCGTGAGACCCAGGTGGCGCTGCTGCTCGACCGAGGCCGGCTCGGTGTCGCCCTGCGTGACGATGATGCGGCGCAGGTTGGCGCGGTGCTCGCCAGGCACGTCCTGCCAGGCCTTCTCGCCCTTGTGGTCACCGAAGTGGATCTCGCGGTTGGCGTCGCCCGGGTTCAAAAAGATGCCCCAGCGGTAATCGCGCATCTTCACGTGGCCGAACTGGGCCCAGCCCTGCGGGTCCACGCTCACGGCGGTGCGCAGGTAGACCTCGTGGTTGGTCGAGCCATCGGGCCCCACGTCGTCCCACCAGTTGATGAAGTTGGGCTGCCAGCCTTCGAGCGCACGCTGCAGGGTGCGGTCTTCGCCGAGGTTGACGTTGTTGGGGATCTTCTCGCTGTAGTTGATCGTGCTCATCGTTGCTCCTTGGATGGTTCGGACTGCGGTTCAGACGCGGTTGAGATCAAAGCCGGCCTTCTCGCCGGTGCCGTAGACCTTGAGCGCACCCTTGTCGCCCACGGCGTTGGGGCGGTTGAAGATCCAGTTCTGCCAGGCGGTGAGCCGACCGAAGATGCGCGTGGCCATGTTCTCCTTGCTGGCAAAGCGCAGGTTGGCCTCCAGGCCGGTCAGGGCGTCGGGCGACATGGCGGCGCGCTCCTCGATGGCCATGCGCAGCTCGTCGTCCCAGTCGATGTCGTCGGGCGCGGCGGTGACCAGGCCCAGGGCCAAGGCTTCGTCGGCGTCGAGCGGCTTGCCGGCCGCGGCGCGCGCGGCGTCCAGCGGTGCGGCCTCTTCATAGAAGCGCCGCTGCAGCCGGCTCTGGTCGTTGACCATAGGGAAGAAGCCGAAGTTGAATTCGTTGAGCGTGAGCCGGGGTGCCCGGTCGGCATCGTCGGGCAAGGCGAGCATGTAGCTGCGGTCGGCGGCAAAGGCCAGCTCGGCCAGGGTGCCGGCGAAGCAGGAGCCCTCCTGCACCACCGCGAACAGGGTGCGCGAGGACACGTCCAGGCGCGCCAGCGCGCGGCGCAGCGCACCGATGGTCTCGCGCACCAGCCAGTGGTCCTTGTGGGCCAGCATCACCGCGTCGGAGGCGAGCACGGCCTTGGCATCGCCCTCGGTCTTGAGCAGCCAGGTACCGATATCGAGTTCGTTGGTGCGCAGGTTGAGGATGGCGTCGTCGAGCTCGCGCGCCAGGGCCAGCGGCCACCAGGCCGTGCCGGCCGCCTCGATGGCGGCGATGTCGGCAGGCTGCGCGCCGGCGGGCGCCTTCACGGTGAGCGTGGCGGTGCGCCTGGCGCGGTCGATCTGCACCTGTACATGCGAGTAGCCCAGGCTGTCCGCACCGTCCTCGCGTTCCAGCCGGGTCAGGGCCACGCCCTTGGCACCGGCCGGGCGGTCGCTGCCCGCAGCGAGCTGCTCCGCACGGTCCTGCACGGCCGCAGCGAACTGGGCGGGCTTGGCCACGGCATCCACCAGGCGCCATTCCACCGCACGCTGGCCGCGCACGCCTTCCACACTGGTGCAGAAGATGTCGGCCAGATCGTGGCGCACATGGCGCTTGTCGGTGACGCGGGTCAGGCCACCGGTGCCGGGCAGCACGCCCAAGAGCGGCACCTCGGGCAGGGAGACGGCGGACGAGCGGTCGTCCACCAGCAGGATCTCATCGCAGGCCAGGGCCAGCTCGTAGCCGCCGCCGGCACAGGCGCCGTTGACGGCGGCCAGGAATTTCAGGCCCGAGTGCTTCGACGAATCTTCCAGGCCATTGCGCGTCTCGTTGGTGAACTTGCAGAAGTTCACCTTCCAGGCGTGGCTGGAGACGCCCAGCATGAAGATGTTGGCGCCCGAACAGAAGATGCGGTCCTTGCCGCTGGTGACGACCACGGTGCGCACTTCGGGGTGCTCGAAGCGCACGCGGTTGACCGCATCGTTGAGCTCGATGTCCACACCCAAGTCATAGCTGTTGAGCTTGAGCTTGTAGCCGGGGCGGATACCACCGTCCTCGGCGATGTTGAGCGACAGGCGCGCAACAGCGCCCTCGACGCTGAGCGACCAGTGACGGTACTGGCCGGGTTCGGTGCGGTAGTCGACGCGCGCCGGGGCGCTGGTGGTGGTGGCGGTCATGGCATGTCTCCTGTGGGGCCGGTAGCGGCTGCAAACCTCGAAACAAGAAAAATAATGCAGCTTTTGATTTCGATGACATGCATCATGCTGCATGTTTACAGACGCGTCAATGCCTGGAGTGCTCTTTTTCGTTGCGAAAGGTGTGGCGGCTAAGGCCCGCCGGTGGAGGGAGCGCCGCTCAGGAGGCGCTCATGGACTGTCTGGCCACCGAGCGCAGTCCTTGGAAGGCCTGGGCCAGGCTCTTGCCGCTGGTGTCCACCGAGAGGTCGGCCTTGGAATAGAAGGCCGCGCGCCCGCTCAGGATGCGGCGCAGGTCGTCCATGGCCTCCTTGCTGGCGGCCATGGGGCGGGTGTCGCCCTGCGCGGCCACACGGCCCATGTGCTCTTCGGGCGCGGCCTGCAGCCACACCGTGGTGCAGTGCGCCAGCAGCTCGTTGAAGGTGGCCGGGTCGGAGACGATGCCGCCCGGGGTGGCGATGACCACCTCGCTGTAGATCTGGATGGTTTCCTCGAGCGCGCGGCGCTCGTAGCGGCGGTAGGCGTTGGTGCCGTAGAGGTCGTGGATCTCGCGCACGCTGCAGCCTGCCAGCTTCTCGATCTCGCGGCTCAGCTCCACGAAGGGCAGCTCCAGGTCGTCCGCCAGCATCTGGCCCAGCGTGGACTTGCCCGCGCCGCGCAGCCCCACCAGGGCAATGCGGCTGTGCCGGGCCGGGTCGACCGAGGCCGTACCCAGCAGTTCGCCCAGCGCCAGGCGCACGCGGCGCAGGTCGGCCTCGCTGCGGTTTTCCAGCAGCTCGCGGATCAGCAGCCACTCGGGCGAGCTGGTCGTGACATCGCCCACCAGCTCGGCCAGCGAGCAGTGCAGTGCACCCGCCACCTGCTGCAGCACCAGGATGGAGGCATTGCCCGTGCCGTACTCCAAGTTGGCCAGGTGGCGCTCGGACACATCGGCCGCAATCGCCACGGCCTTGCGCGTGAGCCCGCGCTGCGCGCGCAGGTTGCGCACGCGCTCGCCCAGCGCCGTCAGCAGCGGGTTGCGGGCCTCGCCGCCAGGCGCCGCAGCGCCGTTGCCGTCGATGGGCGCAGTGGCCAGCACTGCGTCGTCTTGCTCATTCATGCGCGTCCTTGTTCACACCACCCGATTGTCTGCGGTCGGCAGCCCCAATAAATATGCACTATAGTGCTTGACTAAGATCATTCACAGGTTTATCGTCCAGATGCACGCAAGATACTGCACGTCGCAGGATCATGCAAGGCAATCATTTTCCGTGGCAAGCGGCGCACAGACGCCCTGCCCAGCCCGCCTTTCCCCTGAAAGCCCGCCCCATGATGACGCCCGCCACCGCCCCCTCCAGCAAGGATGCCTTCCACGCCCTGCTGGCCGACCTCACCGCGCAGCTCGAAGGCAGGCCGCTCGATGCAGCGCTGGACCAGTGGCTCAACGCAGCCCACGGTGCCGGCAGCCCCACCTATGCGCAGCTGCGCGACGCCTGCCTCACCGGCGTGGCCGAAGGCTGGCTGTGCGAGCGCGAGGGCGGCGGCATCAGGTACGGCCGGGTCTTCAAGGCCGAGGACGCGCTGCACCGCTTCTCGGTGGACTTGGTCGACATGCAGGACCTGGCCGGCCCGCACCACACGCACCCGAACGGCGAGATCGACCTGATCATGCCCATGGCCGACAGTGCCGCCACCTTCGACGGCCGGCCTGCGGGCTGGTGCGTCTACGGCCCCGGCACCGCCCACCGCCCCACCGTGGCCCAGGGCCGCGCGCTGGTGCTCTATCTCTTGCCCGAAGGCCAAATTCAGTTCACGCGCACCTGAAATCCGCACGCCCATCTTCTTCCATATGTCCATGACCGAACTTCTCTCCAACTACGCTGCCGGCCGCTGGCAGGCAGGCACCGGCAACGGCACGCCGCTGTTCGACCCTGTGCTGGGCAACGAGCTGGTGCGCGTGGACGCCACCGGGCTCGACCTGCCCGAGGCCTTTGCCTTTGCCCGCCAGCAAGGCGGGGCGGCCCTGCGCGCCCTGACCTACCGCGAACGCGCGGCGTTGCTGGCCGCCATCGTCAAGGTGCTGCTCGCCAACCGCGATGCGTACTACGAGATCGCCACCGCCAATGCCGGCACGGTGAAGAACGATTCGGGCGTGGACATCGACGGCGCCATCTTCACCCTGGGCCAGTACGCCAAATGGGGCGACGCCCTGGGCGATGCCCGCGCCCTGCGCGACGGCGATGCGGCCCGGCTGGGCAAGGACCCGGCCTTCCAGTCGCAGCACCTGTCGGTGCCCACACAGGGCGTGGCGCTGTTCATCAACGCCTTCAACTTCCCGTCCTGGGGGCTGTGGGAAAAGGCCGCGCCGGCCCTGCTCTCGGGCGTTCCGGTCATCGTCAAGCCCGCCACGGCCACGGCCTGGCTCACCCAGCGCATGGTCAAGGATGTGGTGGATGCAGGGGTGCTTCCGGCAGGCGCACTGTCGGTCATCGCCGGCAGCTCGGCCGGGATGATGGACCAGCTGCGGCCCTTCGACGTGGTGTCGTTCACCGGCTCGGCCGAGACAGCGGGCGTGATCCGCTCGCACCCTGCCGTGGCTCAGCGTTCGGTGCGCGCCAACATCGAGGCCGACAGCCTCAACAGCGCCGTGCTGCTGCCGGGCGAGGCCCCGGGCAGCGAGGCCTTCAACCTGCTGGTGCGTGAGGTGGTTCGCGAGATGACGGTGAAGTCGGGCCAGAAGTGCACCGCCATCCGCCGCATCCTGGTGCCAGCCGAGGTGTACGACGCTGCAGCCGAGGCCATAGCCGCCAAGCTCGCCGGCATCAGCGTGGGCAACCCGCGCGACGCGGGCGTGCGCATGGGCTCGCTCGTGAGCCGCGCGCAGTTGGCGGCGGTGCGCGAAGGCCTGGCGGCGCTGCAGGCGCAGACCACGGTGCTGCACGACGGGCGCGACCGACCTCTGGTGGATGCCGACCCGGCCGTGGCCGCCTGCATCGGCCCCGTGCTGCTGGGCGCGCGCGATGCCGACGCCGCGCAGCAGGTACACGACGTGGAAGTCTTCGGCCCGGTGGCCACGCTGCTGCCCTACCGCGACAGCGCGCATGCCATTGCGCTGGCGCACCGGGGCCAGGGTTCGCTGGTCACCTCGCTGTACGGCAGCGACGAGGCCGCGCTGGCGCAAACGGCCCTGGCCGTGGCCGCCAGCCATGGCCGCGTGCACGTGATCACGCCCGACGTGGCGCAGACGCACAGCGGCCACGGCAATGTGATGCCCATGTCGCAGCATGGCGGCCCGGGCCGCGCCGGCGGTGGCGCCGAACTGGGCGGCCTGCGCGCGCTCGACTTCTACCACCAGCGCACGGCCGTGCAGGCCAGCCCCAGCGTGCTGGCGGCACTGGGACTCTGACACCACAACCGACGCGACAAGAAAAACCACGCGCACCCGGCCCGAGAGGGCCAAAGGAGACAACACCATGTGCCTGCCCCCACGATTCAACTTTGCCGAGCACCTGTTCGACCTCAACAGGGGCCGTGCTCAGCGCACCGCCTACATCGACGACCGGGGCAGCCTGGCCTATGGCGCGCTAGAAGACCGCGCACGGCGCCTGGCATCGGCCCTCGCCAGCGCCGGTGTCCGGCGCGAGGAGCGCGTGCTGCTGCACATGCTCGACAGCAGCGACTGGCCCGTGGCCTTTCTTGGTTGCCTGTACGCGGGCGTGGTGCCGGTGGCGGTGAACACGCTGCTCACGGCGGACGACTACGCCTACATGCTGGACCACAGCCGCGCGCAGGCCGCCATCGTCTCGGGTGCACTGCTGGGGGTGCTGCAGGACGCCATGGGACGCGCGCCGCACGAGGTGCGCACGCTGCTCGTCTCCCAGCCCACCGGGCCGCTGCCAGAAGGTGCCCGGGACTTCGAGGACACCCTGGCGCAGGCCAAGTCGCTCGCAGCCCCGGTGAACACGGCAGCGGACGACCCGGGCTTCTGGCTCTATTCCTCGGGCTCCACCGGCAAGCCCAAGGGCACGGTGCACACCCACGCCAACCTGTGGTGGACGGCCGAGCTCTACGGCAAGCCCGTGCTCGGCCTGACCGAGGACGACGTGTGCTTCTCTGCCGCCAAGATGTACTTCGCCTACGGCCTGGGCAATGCGCTGACCTTCCCGCTTTCGGTGGGTGCCACCGTGGTGCTGATGGCCGAGCGGCCCACGCCCGACGCCACCTTCCGCCGCTGGACGCAGCACCGGCCCACGGTGTTCTTCGGCGCGCCCACGGGCTTTGCCGGAATGCTGGCCTCGCCCGCGCTGCCAGCGCGCGAGGCGGTGGCGCTGCGCATGTGCTCGTCGGCCGGCGAGGCGCTGCCGGGCGAGATCGCACAGCGCTTCAAGGCGCACTTCGGCTGCGAGATCATCGATGGCATCGGCTCCACCGAGATGCTGCACATCTTCATCTCCAACCGACCGGGCGACGTGCGCTACGGCACCACCGGCAAGCCCGTGGAGGGCTACGAGGTGGAGCTGCGCGGCGAGGACGGCCGCCCCGTGCCCGATGGCGAGGTGGGCGACCTGTACATCCGCGGCCCGAGCGCGGCGCTGATGTACTGGGCCAACCGCGAGAAATCGCGCGAGACCTTTCAGGGCGGCTGGACCAAGAGCGGCGACAAGTACACGCGCGACGCAGACGGCTACTACACCTACGCCGGCCGCAGCGACGACATGCTCAAGGTCAGCGGCATCTACGTCTCGCCCTTCGAGGTCGAGGCCACGCTGATGCAGCACCCCGCCGTGCTCGAATCGGCCGTGATCGGCGTGCAGGACGGGGAGGGCCTGACCAAGACCAAGGCCTACGTGGTGCTCAAGCAGGGCCAGCAGGTGGACGCGCAGGCCCTGCAGGCTTTCGTCAAGGAACGGCTGGCGGCCTACAAGTACCCGCGCTACATCGAGTTCATCGACGAGCTGCCCAAGACCGCCACCGGCAAGATCCAGCGCTTTCGCCTGCGCGAGAAGGAGGCCCGCGCGTGACGCAAGCGAGCACCGCCCAGTTCGCCAGCATCACCTGGCGTGGCCGCACCGTGCAGATCGAGCACCAGTGGATTGGCGTGGAGCGCAGCGCTGCCCCGCTGATCGTCTTTCTGCACGAGGGCCTGGGCTCGGTGGCGATGTGGAAGGACTTCCCCGAGCGCCTGTGCGCCGCGGCCGGCGTGCGCGGCCTGGTGTTCTCGCGCCCGGCCTATGGCCGCTCGACCCCGCGCGAGGCCGATGAGACCTGGGACGTGGACTTCATGCACCGCCAGGCGCACGAGGTGCTGCCCGCCTTCTTCGAGGCGCTGGGAATCACCGAAGCGCCCTGGCTGCTGGGCCACAGCGATGGCGGCTCGATCGCGCTGCTCTACGCAGCGCGCTTCCCCGAAGCCGTGCGCGGCCTGGTGCTGATGGCGCCGCACATCTTCGTGGAGGACGTGACCATCGCCAACATCGAGATCGCCCGGGATGCCTACCGCAGCACCGACCTGCCTGCCAAGCTCGGCCGCTACCACGACGATGCCGACTCGGCCTTCTGGGGCTGGAACCGCATCTGGCTGCACCCGCCCTTTCGGCAATGGAACATCGAGGCCGAGATCGGCACCGTTCGCGCGCCCGTGCTGGCCATCCAGGGCGTGGACGACGAGTACGGTACGCTGGAGCAGATACGCGGCATCGCGCGCCGGGTGCCGGGCACAGAGCTGCTCGAATTGCCCGCGTGCGGACACTCGCCGCACCGCGACCGGCCCGACGCAGTGATCGCCGCAGCCACGGACTTCATCGCGCAGACGAGCAGCTATTCCACGTAGCGCCTGAGTCCCGGCAGGTCGAGCACGGTGATACCGCCATACTCGATCTGCAAAATTCCCGACTCCTGCAGGCGCTTCAAGGCCGCATTGCAGCGCTGGCGCGAGACGCCCGTGAGGTTGGCGATCTCCTCCTGCGAGATCTGCAGGTGCCGGTCCATGCCGGGGTAGAGGAACGGGTGGAACAGGCCGGCCAGCGCGCGGGCCACCTGGCTGTCGGTGTCGAGCAGGTGGTGGGCCGTGAAGTTGCCCAGGAACCAGTGCATGCGCTCGTTGATCTGGCGCAGCAAAAAGTGGTCGAAGCTGCGCTCTGTGGCATGCAACCACGCAAAGGTCTCCACCGGCAGCAGCGCTACGCGGCTGGGGCGCAGGGCGATGATGTCGGCCGTGCGCGGCAGGGCGCGCAGCAGCGTGCCTTCGCCAAACCAGCTGCCGGCCGAGAGGCCGCCCAGCGTCACGGCGCGGCCATCGGGCGAGGTCACGGACCACTTGAGCAACCCCTCGATGGCGCCGTACCAGTGCAGGGGCACATCGCCGCGGCGGCACAGTGCTCCGCCTGCCGGCACATTCACCTCGCGCGCATCGTCGAGCACGCGCTGCTGCGCCGGGGCATCGAGCAGAGGGAACCAGGCCGACGCGGCCAGCAGGCTGGTGGTGGACGGCCGTGTCGCAGGGGGTGACAAAGTGGGGTTCTCCCGGAAGAAGACACTGGCCCCGCGTATACCCTGCCCTCAAATGTCATCGCGATGACTGAGTGGAAAGGTGCCCAAAAAAATAATGCGGAGCACCCCGCAATTCTCCACCAGGACCACGATGAGCAAGCGCAAAGTCATAGTCACCATCGCCCCCACGGGCGGCATGGCCCACAAGTCGCAGAACCCCCACCTGCCCACCCAGCCGGCCGAGATCGCCGATGACGTGGAGCGCTGCTGGAACGCCGGGGCCAGCGTGGTCGCCATCCATGCGCGCCGGCCCGACGACGGCGCCACCTGCAACCCCGATGTCTACCGCGACATCAACAGCCGCATCCGCGCCAAGGGCTGCGATATCGTCCTCAACAACTCCACCGGCGGCGGCGTGCACGGCGACATGGTCAAGCCCCTGCCCGGCGGCCGCTGGGAGATTGCGTGGGAGGAGCGCATCAAGGGCATGGACGCAGGCGCCGAGATGTGCACGCTGGATGCCACCACACTGAACCTGAGCTTCGATGGCCGCGAGATCCTGATGGATACGCCGCTGAGCCGGGGCCGCGAGCTGGCCGCAGGCATGAAGGCACGCGGCATCAAGCCCGAATGGGAGGTGTTCAGCCCCACGCACATCCTGCAGGACACCACCACGCTCATCGAGGAGGGGCACGACGACGAGGGCCCGCACTTCATCAACCTGGTGATGAACGTGCACCGCGCCTTCCAGAACGCCATGCCCTACTCGCCGCGCTTTCTGCAGATGATGGTGGACACGCTGCCGAAGAACAGCCTGTTCTGCGTGAGCGGCATCGGCCCCTCGCAGCTCGAAGCCAACGTCGCCGCCCTGCTGCTGGGCGGGCATGCGCGCGTGGGGCTGGAGGACAACCTGTACTTTCGCCACGGCGAGCTGGCCACCAACGTGCAGCTCACCGAACGCATCGTGCGCATCATCCGCGAGCTGGACATGGAGCCCGCCACGCCGGCCGAAGCGCGCGAACTGATGGGCCTGCCGCGCGTGGGCGGCCCGCGCCCCGCGTTTGCCCCAACTTGACCGCAGCGATTCCCGCTCCACCATACCCTGACTTTCCCACCCCATCGAGGAGACAGAGATGAGCAACATGATGACGATGACGAACACCCGCCGCCAGTTCCTGGGCCACATGGGCGCCGCAGCCGCGCTGGGCACGCTGTCGCCCCTGGCAGCGCTGGCGCAGACCATCGAGCAGGTCAAGATCTTCTACGGCTTTCCGGCCGGCAGCTCGGGAGACAGCGTAGCCCGCCGCGTGGGCGAAAAGCTCGCGGGCTCGGCCTACACGCGCAATTCGGCGGTGGTGGAAAACAAGCCCGGCGCTGGCGGGCGCATCGCGCTGGAGTCACTCAAGGGTGCCGCCGCCGACGGCAGCGTGCTCACGCTGTCGCCGTTCTCGTGCACCTCGATCTACCCGCACATCTACAGCAAGCTCAGCTACGACCCGGTCAAGGACTTCGTGCCGGTGTCCATCGCGGCCATCATGCACCATGGCCTGGCCGTGGGGCCGCTGGTGCCGGCGTCGGTGAAGAACGTGAAGGACTTCCTGGCCTGGGCCAAGGCCAACCCCGGCCAGGCCAACTACGGCTCGCCCGCCGCAGGCTCCACGCCGCACTTCATCGGCGCGCTGCTGGGCCTGAACAACGGCGTGGACTTGAAGCACGTGCCCTACCGCGGCTCCATCCCCGGCGTCACGGACGTGGTGGGCGGGCAGATCGCTTCGATGGTGACCCCGAGCGGCGACTTCATTCCCAACCACAAGGCGGGCAAGCTGCGGCTGATCGCCACCTCGGGCAAGGCACGCTCGCCGTTCTCGCCGGAAGTCGCGACCTTTGCCGAGCAGGGCTTTCCCGAACTGACCACGGAGGAATGGTTCGGCTTCTACGCGCCGGCCAGGACGCCGGCTGCTGCGGTGGCCGCCGCCAATGCCGCCATCAACGCAGCCATCAAGGAAAAGTCGGTCATCGACAGCCTGGCCGTGGTCGGGCTCATCGCCCAGGGCTCCACCGCAGCAGAAATGGCGGCCTCCCAGCATTCCGAGTTCGAACGCTGGGGACCGCTCGTGAAAAAGATCGGCTTCACGGCAGAGTCTTGAGAGGAACGCACCCCATGGATTCAAGCGTAAAGCGCGTTGCTGTGGTCGCCACGGGCGTGATCGGCGCCAGTTGGGCCGCCTATTTCCTGGCGCGCGGGCTGGACGTGGACGCCACCGACCCCTCGCCCGGTGCTGAAGATCGGCTGCGCGAGACCGTGGCCGCGCACTGGCCCACGCTGGAGCGCCAGGGGCTGGCGCCAGGCGCCAGCCTGGCACGCCTGGCCTTCCATGCACGGCTGGAGGACGCGGTGGCCACGGCCGACTTCGTGCAGGAAAGCGGGCCGGAGCGCATCGACTTCAAGGCCGAGCTGTTCCGTCAGATCGATGCCGCTGCACCGGCGCATGCCATCCTGGCGTCGAGTTCATCGGGCCTGTCGGTCACGGACATGCAGCAATCCTGCGCGCGGCCCGAGCGCGTGGTGCTGGGCCACCCGTTCAACCCGCCGCACATGATTCCGCTGGTGGAGGTCGGGGGTGGTGAAAAGACCTCGCCCGAGACCATCGAACGCGCCATGGCCTTCTACACCGCCATCGGCAAGCGCCCCATCCACGTGCGCCGCGAGATCAAGGGCCACATTGCCAACCGGCTGCAGGCCGCGCTGTGGCGCGAAGCCTTCCACCTGGTGAACGAAGGCGTGGCCACGGTCGCCGACATCGACACCGCCATCGCCCAGGGGCCCGGCCTGCGCTGGGCGCTGATGGGCCCGTTCATGAACCTGCACCTCTCGGGCGGCGCAGGCGGCGTGGCCCATGTACTGGACCACCTGGGCGGCCCCATCGAGAGCTGGTGGCAGGACTTGGGCACGCCTGCGATGACCGAGGCCTTGAAGCAGCAGGTGGCGCAGGGCGTGGCCGAGGAGCTGGGCGAGCGCAGCACCGAGGACCTGGCGCGCACGCGCGATGCCCTGCTGCTGGACCTGATCCGGGCCAAGCAGTCGTCTGGCCACCTGGACTGAACACAAGAACGACACCAGAGACAACACGATGCACCCCGATTTCGTCGATGACCCCGCCGAACTGGCACCACCCCGCACCGTGCTCACGCACCTGGCCGACGGCGCCTTCACCCTGCAATCGCCCGAGCCGCTGGGCCCTTACGCGCGCTGCGTGGGCGAGTGGCTGGAGCGCTGGGCACGCGAGACACCCGACGCCCTGGCGCTTGCCGAGCGCGACGACAGCGGCGACGACTGGCGCCGCCTGACCTATGCCCAGTTGCGCCAGGCCGTGGGTGCCGTGGCCCAGTCGCTGCTGGACATGGACCTGCCCGCGGGGCAGCCGGTCGCCATCCTCTCGGACAACGCGGTGGACCATGCCGTGCTGATGCTGGCCACCATGCACATCGGCCGCACGCCCTGCTCGCTGTCGAGCGCGTACGCTCGCTCGCGCGACCCGGAGCGGCTGCATAGCATGCTGGCGGCGCTGGGGCCGTGCGTGGTCTATGCGTCGGATGCCCGCGCCTATGCGCCGGCCCTGGCGGGCTACTCCGGCAACGCCGTGCGGGTCTTCAGCCGCCATGCGCAGGAATGCCCCGGCGCCCTCGATTTTGCGCAGTTGCTCGCTGCACGGGAAACACCGGCCGTGGCGCAGGCCTTCGAGGCGATCGCGCCCGATGACCACGCCAAGTACCTGCTGACCTCGGGCTCCACCGGGCGGCCCAAGGTGGTGATCAACACCCACCGCATGCTCTGCGCCAACCAGCAGATGGTGGCGCAGACCTGGCGCTTTCTCGGCCACGAGAAACCCGTGCTGGTGGACTGGCTGCCCTGGAGCCACACCTTCGGCGGCAACCACAACCTGAACATGGTGCTGTGCCACGGCGGCGCGCTCTACATCGACGAAGGGCGGCCCGCACCCGGCCTGATCGAGAAGACCGTGCGCAACCTGCGCGAGGTGCGGCCCACGCTGCTCTTCAACGTGCCGCGCGGCTTCGACATGCTGCTGCCCTACCTGGAGGCCGACGAGGCCCTGGCTGCCGAGGTGCTCTCGCGCCTGCGCCTGGCCTTCTATGCGGCGGCGGCGCTCGCGCCCTCCACCTGGCAGCGGCTCGAAACCGTGGCCGCGCGCGCCCGGCCCGCGCGGCCGCTGTGGCTCACCACCTCGTGGGGTGCGACCGAGACTTCCCCGGCCATCACCACGGCGCACTGGCGCCTGCAGGGCGCGGGCTGCATCGGCGCGCCGCTGCCCGGTCTCACGCTCAAGATGGTGCCCAATGGCGGCAAGCTGGAGATGCGGGTCAAGGGCGTGTCGGTGTTCCCGGGCTACCGCAATGCGCCGCGCGAGACGGCGGCAGCCTTCGACGACGACGGCTTCTACCGCATCGGCGATGCGGGCTTTCTGGCTGACGCCGAGCGGCCCGAGCGCGGCGTGGTCTTCAACGGCCGCGTGGCCGAGGACTTCAAGCTGTCCACCGGTAGCTGGGTCTCGGTGGGCACGCTGCGCGTGGAACTGGTCTCGCAGCTGGCGCCGCTGGTGCAGGACATCGTGCTCACCGGGCACGACCGCGACGAGGTCGGCATGCTGGTCTTCCCGTCGGCCGCCGGCGCAAGCGACTCCCCACGGCTGGAGCAGGCCCTGCGCGCCGTGATGCAGGCCCGGCGCGATGCGGGCGCAGGCTCGTCGCAATGCCCCACGCGGGCCCTGGTGCTGCGCACGCCGCCCGATGCAGAGGCCTGCGAGATCACCGACAAGGGCTACATCAACCAGGGTGCGGTGCTGGCCCAGCGCGAGGACGACGTGCATGCCCTGCACGCGACGCCGCCGCGTGCGGAGGTGGTCGTCAGCGCATGAGCATCGCCAGCAGCACCACCGCGAGCAGCGCCAGGTAGACCTTGGCGTGCAGCCCATCGGGCAGGCGACCCACGAAGCGCCCGCCCAGGCGAATGCCCAGCCAGGAGCCGGCGACCAGCACGGCGAAGGCCCGCAGGTCCACGAAGCCCGCATGCCAGGCACCCAGCGGGGCGGCCTGCTCCCAGGCCAGCAGCACGTAGGTGGCCGTGCCCGCCAGCGCCACCGGCAGCGACAGCGGGTTGGCCGCCGCCGTGGCCTGCACCATGGGCGCGCCGCGCCGGCGCATGAGCGGCACCGTCATCACGCTGCCGCCCACGCCGAGGAACGACGCCACCGCACCGATGGCCAACCCCAGCAAGGCCGTGACCGGACCCGAGGGCCGTGGCCCGTCCTGCGCCATAGCCACCGCAGCACGCGGCCGGATGAAGCCCGGGCGCAGCAGCCCGTCGAGGATGGTGAGCGCCAGGTAGACGACGAAGGCCCAGCGCACCCAGTCGCTGCGGACCAGGGTGGCCGCAGCCGCCCCCGCCACCGAGCCCGCCGCGATGAAGGCCAGCAGCGGCCGCACCTGCGCCCAATCCACATTGCCCGCCCGGTGGTGGCGCCGCGTGGCCAGTCCCGCGCCGACGATCATCACGCAGGTGGAGGTGGCCACCGCCACCTGCATGGCCGATTGGCCCAGTGGGCTGTCGGCACCATGCATGTGCACCAGCGTGCGGTACAGCACGGGCACGACGACGAAGCCGCCACCGAAGCCGAAGAGCACGGTGGTGACTCCGGCCAGGGTGCCAAACACGGCCAGGACAAGGTAGAACTCCATGCGCGCATTCCATTGCAAAAAACACCATGCCAGCTTAGGCTGCGGTGGCCTGGCCGGCTTTCGCCGGCAGGTCAATAATGTTTGCGTTTCAGCCAAAGTACCCGGAGCATGCGCAACACGCCCCTGCACACCGTCGATGCCGTGGACCGCCCGGTCCTGGCCATCGCCACCGACTACCCCGCAGGCACCCTGCTCGACACGCACAGCCACCGGCGTGCGCAGTTCCTCTACGGCGCCACGGGCATCATGGAAGTCGGCACGGACGATGGCGCCTGGGTCGTGCCGACCAGCAGCGGCGTGTGGATACCGGCGGGCAAGCCGCACCGCGTGCGCATGGTGGGCGTGAGCACCTGCAGCCTCTACATCGAGCCGCGGGCCGTTCCCCGAGCCACCTCGCAATGCGAGGTGCTGCAGGTCTCGCCGCTGCTGCGCCAGCTGCTGCTGGATTCGGCCGAGTTGCCGGCGCAGTATGAATTGAGCGGGCGCGATGGCGCCCTGGCGCAGCTGATGCTGCATGAGTTGCAGCGCGCACCGACCCTGCCCTTCTTCGCTCCCATGCCGCGCGAGCCTGCGCTGGCGGCACTGTGCGCAGCCTTTCTGCACAACCCGCAGGTCCACGCAATGCCCGATGCCTGGGCGCGGCAGTTGCACAAGAGCGAGCGCAGCTTCACGCGCTTCTTTCGCCTGCAGACCGGCATGTCGTTCGGCGCGTGGCGCCAGCAGGCCTGCCTGCTGGCGGCGCTGTCGCGCCTGTCGCGCGGCGATGCCGTGACCGCCGTCGCGCTGGACCTCGGTTATGAAAGCCCCGGCGCCTTTTCCACCATGTTCCGCAAGCGACTGGGGCGCCCGCCATCGGAGTTCCTGCCCGCTTGAAGGCGTGCAGCGGGGCGCTGCAGCCGTTGTAAAAATCACGCTATCCAAAGGCCGCTGAGGTTCTGCGGTCTTGTCCTATAGCGCTTGTGCGCGCAGTGCTTCTAAAATCGCGCACCTCCCCGCACATGCAGGGGGGCACCTTGCAACTTTGAAACGAAGAACAAACATCATGGCAACTGCAAAGAAAACCACCGCTGTCGCGAAGGCAGCACCCGCAGCGAAGAAGGCTGCAGCACCCGTGGCCAAGAAGGTCGCAGCACCTGTCGCCAAGAAGGCAGCGCCCGCTGCCAAGAAGGCCGCAGCCCCCGCAGCGAAGAAGGCTGCACCCGCCGCCGCAGCAACGCCTGCAGCGCTCAAGCCCATCAAGGCCGCCTTCAACAAGACGACCCTGGTGGCCCACCTGGCCGAGCAATCGGGCGTGGAACCCAAGGCCACCAAGGCCGTGCTGGCAGCGCTCGAAGCCGCCATCCTGGGCTCCGTGCACAAGAAGGGCTCCGGCGAATTCACGCTGCCTGGCGTGCTGAAGATCGGCCTGCAGCAAGTGCCCGCCAAGAAGAAGCGCTTCGGCAAGGACCCTTTCACCGGTGCCGAGCGCTGGTTCCCCGCCAAGCCCGCTGCCGTGAAGATCAAGACCCGCGCGCTCAAGAAGCTCAAGGACGCAACGGCCTGATCGGCCCTTCCTGGAGCAGTCTTTCCAGGTTTCGGATCGGAAGCCCAGGCGATGCAGATGCAGCGCCTGGGCTTTTTTCATTTCACTTTCCCGCCTCTTTCGATCACGCCTGGCGCTGCTGCCAGAGCACGTCCAGCACATGCTGCGTGGCCTTCTCCATCGCGCCGGCGCGGTGCGCCAGGCCCAGGGGCCGCCACAGCGCCGGGCGCAGGGCCAGCATGCGGATGCGCGGGTCGGGCAGCGTGGCAACCGCAGCCTCGTGCGGCAGCAGCGTGGCGCCATAGCCGGCGGCCACCAGGCTCTTGATCGCATCGTTGTAGTTGAGCTCTATGCGTGCCCTGGGCTGCTCGCCGGCCAACGCGAACCACTCGCCGGTCAGGCGCGAGAGGCTGGTGCCCTCGTCGTTGAGGATCAGCGGCTGGCCCGCCAGCCAGTGCGGCGTGGCCCGCGTGGGCGCCGGCCATTGCGCCGGCACGAAGGCCATGACCGGGTCGCGCCGCCAGGGCTCCACCTGCACGCCGGGAACCGGCGGCTGGGGCAGCGCCACCAGGCCCACATCGAGCGTGCCGCCGGCCAGGCGGGCCATGGTGTCGTGCGATGTCAGCACCGCCACCTGCACGTCGATGTCCGGGTGCTGCTGGCCCAGCACCTCCAGCGCCTGCGGCAGCAGGTGGGCGATGGCGCCGGTGGAGGCCCCCAGCCGCACGCGGCCGGCCAGGCCCTGCACCTGGCGCTGCACCATGGCCAGGGTGTCATCGGCATCGGCCAGCAGGCGCCGGGCACGCTCGACCAGGGCCTCGCCCACGCCGGTAGCGCGCACCTCGCCGCGCTTGCGCAGCAGCAGCGGCGCGCCCACCTGCGCCTCCAGGTCGGCCATGTGCAGGCTCACCGTGGGCGCCGCCAGGTGCAGCACGCGCGCGGCTTCGGCAAACGATCCCAGGTCGGCGATGGTGACGAGGGTGCGCAATCGGTCGAGGTTCAGTTCACGCATGTCGTTCAGAAATCCTGATGCTGATGGTTGTGAAATTCAACTTTTCAAATTCTACGCAGCGGCTGAAGATCACGCATCCCCCATTTGGCACACACCAGGAGCACCCCGCATGAGCAACACCACACCGCTTGTCTTCATCGATGGCGACCAGGGCACCACCGGCCTGCAGATCCATGAGCGCCTGCAGGGCCGCACCGACCTCCGCTTGCTGACCCTGCCCGAGCAGGACCGCAAGGACCCGGCGCGCCGCGCCGAGGCCATCAACGCCTGCGACATTGCCGTGCTGTGCCTGCCCGACGGGCCCGCGCGCGAAGCGGCCGCTTCCGTCACCAACCCGGCTGTGCGCGTGATCGACGCGAGCTCGGCCCACCGCACCGATGCCGGCTGGGTCTACGGCTTTCCCGAGATGGATGCCGGCCAGGCCGAACGCATCGCCAGTGCAACACGCGTGACCAACCCCGGCTGCTACCCCACGGGTGCCATCGCGCTGCTTCGGCCGCTGGTGCAGGCCGGCCTGGTGCCTGCCGACCACCCCCTGGCGATCCACGCCGTGTCGGGCTACTCCGGCGGTGGGCGGGCGCGCGTGCAGGAGCACGAGGCCCCGGGCGCGCAGGCGCCGGCTTTCCAGGTCTATGGCCTGCGCCTGGCGCACAAGCACACGCCAGAAATCGAACGGTATGCGGGCCTGTCGGCGCGGCCCTTCTTTCTGCCGGCCTATGGCGCCTTCCGCCAGGGTATCGTGCTGACCATCCCCCTGCATCTGCGCAGCTTGCCCGCAGGCACTACCGCCGAGAAGATCCACCACGCCCTGGCGCAGCACTATGCCGGCCAGCGCCATGTGGAGGTGACGGGGCTGGCCGAGGCCGAATCCACCGAGCACCTGGACCCCGAGGCGCTGAACGGCAGCAACCAGCTGCGCCTGTCCATGTTTGCCAACCCGCAGCACGGGCAGGTGCTGCTTGCCGCCGTGTTCGACAACCTGGGCAAGGGAGCCTCGGGCGCGGCCGTGCAGAACCTGGACCTGATGCTGGAACGCATGGCCCAGGGTTGACTACTGTTCAGCTGCGCTAATCAATCCCTCAGAAATCATTGATTGTGTGGCGCCCGATAGCCGGGCAGACTCGCGCGCCTCATCCACTACCAGAGGCAGCATCCATGAAGGTTTGCATCATCGGCGCAGGCGCCATCGGCGGATTCATCGGCACCCGGCTGGCAGCGGCCGGCGGTGCCCAGGTGAGTGCCGTGGCGCGCGGCGCCACGCTGGCCGCGCTCAAGGACCACGGCTGGCGCCTGCAGACCGCAGACGGGCTGGTGCAGGCGCCAGCGCACGCCACGGACCGGCCGACCGACCTGGGCGTGCAGGACCTGGTGGTCATCGCCGTCAAGGGCCCGGCGCTGGCCAGCGTGGCACAGGGCATTGCGCCGCTGCTGGGACCTGAGACGCTGGTGCTGCCGGCCATGAACGGCGTGCCCTGGTGGTTCTGCCAGGGCGTGGCGGGCTGGGGCGGCGAACCGCTGGCCAGCGTGGACCCCGGCGGCGGCATTGCCAGCGCCATTCCCCTGCACAATGTGGTGGGCTGCGTCGTGCACGCCGCCACCTCCACACCCGGGCCCGGGCTGGTGCAGCACAAGATGGGCCGGGGCCTGGTCATCGGCGAGCCCGCAGGCGGGCGCAGCGAGCGCGTGCAGCGCGTGGCCGACCTGCTGAACCACGCAGGCTTCGAGGCCACGCACTCGGCCGACGTGCGCTACGACATCTGGTACAAGCTGTGGGGCAACATGACCATGAACCCGGTCTCGGCCATCACCGGTGCCACGGTAGACCGCCTGCTCGACGACGACCTGGTGCGCGGCTTCTGCACGGCTGCCATGCAGGAGGCCGGCCGCATCGGCGCACGCATCGGCTGCCCGATTGCGCAAAGCCCCGAAGAGCGCCATGCGCTCACGCGCAAGCTCGGCGCCTTCAAGACCTCGATGCTGCAGGACGTGGAGGCCGGCCGTGCACTGGAGATCGACGCCATCATCGCGGTGGTGCAGGAGATCGGCCAGCGGGTGGCCGAACCCTCGCCGAATATCGATGCCCTGCTGGGCCTGGTGCGCCTCTTCGGCCGGGTGCGCGGCCTCTATCCTGCGGCCTGAGCCTCGTCATGGGCCACCTGGTGCAGGTGTTCCACCAGCATGCGCGCGGCCGGTGAGAGCCGCTTTTCATCGTTGAAGCAGATGGCGAAGCGCCGCTGCGCCCAGTCGTCCGTGAGCGGCAGCACGCGGATGCCCAGGGTCGCAGCCACCGGCTCGGCCACCTCGCGCGGCACCACGGCGATGCCCAGGCCGGCGCGCACGCAGCGCATCGACGCGTCAAAGGTGCTGACCACCGCCCGGTAGTTGATGGGCCGCCCGATGATGGCCGCGGCCCGCGCCAGCATGGTGTGCACAGCCGTCGATGCGGGCAGGCCCACCTGGTCGAAGCCCAGCGTGTCCTCGAACGCGCAGCGTCTGCGCCGGGCCAGTGGGTGCGACAGCGGGGCGACGATGGCCAGGTGGTCACGCCGGTAGCTGCGCGTCTGCAGGCCTGCCAGGTCCGCCGCATCCCAGCACACGCCCACGGGCACCGCCCCTTCGCGCAGGCCGCGCACCAGTTCGCTGCTGACCGCTTCCTCGATGTCGATGCGGATGTCGCGGTGCGCGGGCACCTGCAGGAAAGAGGCAATGTCGTCGGGCAAAAACTCCGCGATCGACGACACCGTGGCCAGGATGCGCACCTGCCCCGTGATGCCGTTGCCGTAAGCCGCCATGTCGCGCCCCACGCGGTCGGCGGCTGCCAGCATGGCCCGGGCATGCTCCAGCAGGATCTCGCCGGCCCCCGTGGGCACCACGCCGCGGCGGCGCCGCTCGATCAGCGTATTGCCCACGGTCTGCTCCAGCAGCGCCAGGCGCTTGCTGATGGCCGAGGGCACGATGTGGTGCAGCTGGGCAGCGCGGGCGATGTTGCGCGCCTCGCAGACGGCCACGAAAAGCCGCAGGGTGGTCAGATCCAGATCGCGCATGGGATGGGTTGCTCCTGCCGTTCCCAACGGGAACGCTATTGCTTCCAGAATACCGCTTTATCAATGCATCGGGAATGCCTACAGTTCCATCCGAGAGCCCACATTGCAGTGCGCCCCACCCTGGAGACACCCATGCCCCCCACGAGCGAGCGCCTGCCGCGCACTGCCGTCATCCGCGAAGTCGGCCTGCGCGATGGCTTGCAGAGCATTGCCACCATCCTGCCCACCGAGCACAAGCGCGCATGGATACGCGCTGCCCACGCAGCCGGCCAGCGCGAGATCGAGGTGGGCTCGTTCGTGCCCGCCCGGCTGCTGCCGCAGCTGGCCGACACGGCCGAGCTGCTGGCCTTCGCCAAGACCCTGCCGGGGCTGTTCGCCTCGGTGCTGGTGCCCAACCTGCGCGGTGCTGAAAGCGCCATCGCGGGCGGTGCCGACCTGATGATCGTGCCGCTGTCGGCCAGCCATGCCCACAGCCTGGCCAACCTGCGCAAGACGCCCGACGAGGTGGTGGCCGAGGTGGCGCGCATCCGCGCTGCACGCGACGCCGCCGGCGGCCGCACCCTGATCGAAGGCGGCGTGGGCACGGCCTTCGGCTGCACGCTGCAAGGCCATGTCGCCAAGAGCGAGGTGCTGCGCCTGATGCAGGCCCTGCTCGACGCCGGTGCCGACCGCGTGAGCCTGGCCGACACCGTGGGCTATGCCGACCCGGCCATGGTGCGCGACCTGTTCGAGGACGCCGTGCGCCTGGCGGGCGACCGATTCTGGTGCGGGCACTTCCACGACACGCGCGGCCTGGGCCTGGCCAACGTGGCTGCGGCGCTGGAGGTGGGCGTGGCCCGCTTCGACGCCTGCCTGGCTGGCATCGGCGGCTGCCCGCACGCGCCGGGCGCCAGCGGCAACGTATCGACCGAAGACCTGGCCTACATGCTCGGCAGCATGGGCATTGCCACCGGCATCGATATTGCCGCGCTGTTGGCGCTGCGCGGCCAGGTGGCGCAATGGCTGGCCGGCGAGACGCTGCACGGCACCCTGTGGCGCGCGGGCCTGCCCAAGACCTTTCCCCACCAGGCGGCCGTTGCCGCCTGAATTGCACCGCCCCAAGGAACCCGCCATGAGCCCCACCCCAGAACCGCGCCTGCCCCTCACGGGCATCCGCGTCCTCGAATTCACCCACATGGTCATGGGTCCCACCTGCGGCATGGTGCTGGCCGACCTGGGCGCCGAGGTCATCAAGGTCGAGCCGCCCGGTGGCGACAAGACGCGCGAGCTGCCGGGCCTGGGGATCGGCTTTTTCCGCTCGTTCAACCGCAACAAGAAGAGTGTGGTGATCGACATCGGCACCGAAGACGGCCGTGCCACTGCAGCCGAGCTGGCGGGCGAGTGCGATGTGGTGCTGGAGAATTTCCGCCCCGGGCTGATGGCCGGCTTTGGGCTGGACTACGAGACGCTGTCCCAGCGTTTTCCGCGCCTGATCTACGTGACGCACAAGGGCTTCATGCCCGGCCCCTACGAAAACCGGCTGGCGCTGGACGAGGTGGTGCAGATGATGGGCGGGCTGTCGTACATGACCGGCCCCGTGGGCCGGCCGCTGCGCGCGGGTACCTCGGTCAACGACATCATGGGCGGCATGTTCGGCGCCATCGGCGTGCTGGCCGCGCTGCGCGAGCGTGAGTTCACCGGCCGGGGCCAGGAGATCCAGAGCGCACTGTTCGAGAACTGCGTGTTCCTGTCGTCCCAGCACATGCAGCAGTTCGCCATGACCGGCGAGGCGCCGCCGCCCATGCCCTCGCGCGTGTCGGCCTGGAGCGTGTACGACGTGTTCACGCTGGCCGATGGGGAGCAGCTCTTCATCGGCGCTGTCAGCGACAAGCAGTTCCTCACGCTGTGCCGCGTGATCGAGGCGCCCGAACTCGCGGCCGACCCAGCCCTGGCCACCAACACCCTGCGCGTGGGCGTGCGCCCGGCCCTGCTGGAGAAGCTCGGCGCCATCCTGCAGCACCACCGCGTGCAGGACCTCGCACCCCGGCTGGAGGCGGCCGGCATACCCTATGCACCCATCGTGCGGCCCGACCAGTTGATGGACGACCCGCACCTCAAGGCCAGCGGCGGCCTGGTGCCCATGCAGACCGACGACGGCGGCACCACCGACGTGGTGCTGCTGCCCCTGCGCATGGACGGGCGCCGCCCTGGCGTGCGCCGCCCGCTGCCCAAGGTGGGCGAGCACACCGAGGAAATCCTCGCCGGCCTGCCCAGCCGCGTGCCGGCCTGACCCCCTTTTTCGCAAACCGACAAGAACCAAAGGAGACAAGCACCATGCAAGCCACCGCCATTTCCTTCCAGCCCCACCGCCGCGCCGCCCTCTGGCTGGCCGGCCTGGCCCTGTGCGGCGCCGCCGCCACCACCGTGCGCGCCAACGACAAGCCCATCCGCATGGTGCTGCCCGTGGGCGCCGGCTCTGGGGTGGACACCATCATGCGCGCGGCCGCCCCGCAGTTGATCAAGGCGCTGGGCGGCCAGAGCGTGGTGATCGAGAACCTGCCCGGCGCAGGCGGCATCACCGGCGCCTCGGTCATCGTGCGTGCGCCGGCCGACGGGCTCACGCTGGGCGTGGTGTCGAACAACCATGTGGTCAACCCCAGCGTGTTCAAGAAGATGCCGTTCGATGCCATCGGCGACATCACGCCGATCACGGTGGTGGGTGCCACGCCCTTCGTGCTGGTGGTCAACCCCAAGATTCCGGCGAAGAACGCCAAGGAGCTGCAGGCCCTGCTCAAGGCCAAGCCCGATGGCTACAACTACGCCTCCTCGGGCAACGGCACCATCATCCACCTGGCGGGCGCCATGTTCATGGAGGCAGCGGGCGTAGACGTGCGCCACATCCCCTACAAGGGCGTGGGCCCCATGGTCACCGACATGGTGAGCGGCCAGGTCGAGATCGGCGTGGTGGCGCTGCCCGCCGTGCAGGGCCAGCTCAAGAGCGGCGCCCTGCGCGCCATCGGCATCATGGGCACGCAGCGCGTGGCCTCGTTGCCCGACCTGCCGACCATTGCCGAGCAGGGCTTCCCGGACGTGGACGTGGCCGGCTGGTTCGCCGTGGTCGGCCCGGCCAAGCTGCCGCCTGCCGAGGTCAAGCGCCTGCATGCCGCCGTGGTGGCGGCCTTCGCCATGCCGGAAACCAAAGAAGCCATGGCCAAGCAGGAGAACATCATCAACCCCATGACACCCGAAGCCTCGCTGCAGTTCTTCAAGACCGAGCAGGAGCGCTATGCCCGGCTGGTGAAAAAGGCGGGCGTGACGGTCGAGTGAGTTCGCCGAGCGCCGGGCATTGACCCGCCCGCCAGGGCCGGTATGCCGGGCACGCAGGAAACCTGCGCGCGACCCGCTCCACAATGGCCTGCGAGGCGCCTCCATCGGGGATGGCGCAGCCCCACCTTGCCCACCCTGCACGCCACACACCATGAGCACCCCCCACCAGTCCGGCTTTGGAAATGAATTCGCCACCGAGGCGCTTGCAGGCGCCCTGCCCGTGGGCCGCAACTCGCCCCAGCGCTGCCCCTACGGCCTGTATGCCGAGCAGTTGAGCGGCACTGCCTTCACGGCGCTGCGTGCGGACAACCGCCGCTCCTGGCTGTACCGCATCCGCCCGTCGGCCATGCACACGCCGTTCGAGCGCATCGATGACGGCCGCATCGTGAGCGCGTTCGATGCAGTGCCCACGCCCCCCAACCAGCTGCGCTGGAGCCCGCTGCCCATGCCCACGGAGCCCACCGACTTCGTGCAGGGCATCGTCACCATGGCCGGCAACGGCGACCCGCACGCCCAGAACGGCGCGGCCATGCACCTGTACGCGGCCAACCGGTCGATGCAGCGGCGTGTGTTCTACAACGCCGATGGCGAAATGCTCATCGTGCCGCAGCAAGGCCGCCAGCGCTTCGTGACGGAGCTGGGCGTGATCGACGCCGAGCCGCAGGAGATCGTGGTGATACCGCGCGGCGTGCGCTTTCGCGTGGAACTGCCGGACGGCGAGGCGCGCGGCTACATCTGCGAGAACTATGGCGCCAACTTTCGCCTGCCCGACCTGGGCCCTATCGGATCCAACGGCCTGGCCAACCCGCGCGACTTCCTCACGCCGCATGCGGCCTACGAGGACATCGACGCGCCGCACGAACTGGTGGCCAAGTTCATGGGCCACCTGTGGTCGGCGAAGATGGAGCATTCGCCCATCGACGTGGTGGCCTGGCATGGCAACTACGCGCCGTACAAGTACGACCTGAGGCGCTTCAACGCCATCGGATCGATCAGCTACGACCACCCGGACCCTTCGATCTTCCTGGTGCTGCACAGCGCCTCGGACACGCCGGGCGTGAGCAACATCGACTTCGTGGTCTTCCCGCCGCGCACGCTGGTGATGCAGGACACCTTCCGTCCGCCCTGGTTCCACCGCAACATCGCCAGCGAGTTCATGGGCCTGGTGCACGGCGTCTACGACGCCAAGGCCGAGGGCTTTCTGCCCGGCGGCGCCAGCCTGCACAACAGCATGACGGGCCACGGCCCCGATGCGGAGACCTTCGAGAAGGCCAGCAACGCCGATCTTTCGGTGCCGCACGCCATCAAGGACACCATGGCCTTCATGTTCGAGACCCGCTGCGTGCAGCGCCCGACCGCGCAGGCGCTGCAGTCGGCGCAGCTGCAGGACGACTACTACCGCTGCTGGCAGGGCCTGCGCAAGCATTTCGATGCCAGCAAGCCCTGACGCCGCCAACACCCTGGACAGCGGCACGCTGCAGGCCTGGTCCACGCGGGTGCTTATGGGCTTCGGGGTGGCCGAGGAGCCTGCCGCCCTCACCGCCGGTCTGCTGCTGCGCACCAGCCTGCGCGGCATCGATACCCATGGCATTGCGCGCATGCCGGGCTATGTGGACAAGCTCGCAAGCGGCGAGGTGAATGCCCGCGCCGTGCCCCGCATCGATGCCGATGCCGCCAGTTGGCTGCGCTGCGATGGCGACGGCGGCCTGGGCCAGGTGGTGGCCAGCTTCGCGCTGGAGCAGGCCATGGCCCTGGCGCGCCACCAGCCCCTGGTGGCCTGCCACATCCGGGCCACCGGCCACCTGGCAGCGCTGGCGGTGTATGTGGCGGCTGCGGCGGAGCAGGGGTTCTTCGCCTTTCTGTGCCAGCGCACGCCGCCGGTCATGGCCCTGCCGGGCGCCAGCGGACCGGTGATCGGCAACAACCCCCTGGCCTTTGCCCTGCCGCTGGCGGGCTGCGCGCCCCTGGTGTTCGACATGGCCAACAGTGTGGTGGCGCGCGGCAACGTGGCCCAGGCCGTGCGCGAGGGCCAGGACACTGTACCGCCCGAATGGGCGCTCGGCCCCGACGGGCAACCCACCACCGATCCGGTACTGGCGCTGCAGGGCGCCATGCAGCCCATCGCCGGCCACAAGGGCCTGGGGCTGGCCATGCTGGTCGAGTGCCTGGCGGCGAGCATGGGCGGCATCGCCTCGCCACCGGACGCTGCCGCCGGTACGGCGGGTTCTGCAGCCAACGCCAGCGCCTTTGCGCTGGTGATCAACCCAGCATTGACAATCGGGCGCGAGGCCTTTGATGCCAGCGTGCGGGCCTGGATGGAGACCTATATTGCGGCCGGCGGCCCTGACGCCCGCTACCCAGGGCAACGCCAGGCCGAGTGCGAGCGACAACGCAGCCGCGATGGCGTGCCCCTACCCGCCGGCCTGCTGGCCGAGCTACGCACGCTGGGCGAGCGCACAGGCTGCCCTCTTCCCGCTTGAGGCTTACCCCTGCAGACGGGCCTGCTGGCGGAATTGGCGCGGCGTGAGCCCGGCCTCCTGCCGGAAGCGGCGGCTGAAATACGCTTCGTCGTGGAAGCCGCTCTGGTGCGCGATCTCGCGGATCAGCGTATCGGAGCCGGCCAGCAGCTCGCGCGCATGTTCCAGGCGCCGCTCGGTGAGCAGCTCGGTGAAGGTGCGCCCGGTCTGCTTCTTGAGCAGGTGCGCCAGGTAGTTGGGTGACAGCGCCACGGCCGTGGCCGTGTCGGTGAGCGCAATGTCCTCGTGCGAATGCGCGCGCAGGTGGCGCAGCGCGCGCTGCAGGGCGTCGTGCTGCACGCCGCCTCGCCGGTGGTGGCGCGCGGCCTGCGCATGCAGCTCGCTGGAAAAGCGCGCGCAGGCCAGGCCCAGCAACTGCAGCAGGATGCCGCGGATGCTGGCCGCCGAGCCCAGCGTACGCGGCTGGTTGTACGCCACCAGGGCATCGAGCCAATGGCGAATCTGCGCGAAATCCTCGGGCCCGAAGGCGAAGTCCAGGGACTCCTGGAACAGGAAGGGTGCCAGCTCCGGGTGCTGCGCCATGCCCACGTCCTCCAGGTCCAGGGCGGGCACGTCGAGCTCGGGCCAGAGGAAGCGCTGGTCGAAGTTGATGATGGCGTAGCGCGCGCCTGCAGGGTGAGGCACCACGTGCATGCGGTAGGGCAGCACAAAGCTCAGCGTGCCCGCGCCAAAGGGCCGCGTGGCCGTGCCCACCACCTGCCGATCGCCCCCTTCGAGGCTCACCTGGATCTGGAAATACTCGTGCCGGTGCGGGCGGCTGAGCACGTCGCGCGCCCCCTGGAAGCGGATGTCGAAATCCAGGTGCTCGGCGCGCTCCTGCATTCCGTACAGGCGTGCATGGGCGTTCGGTCGGGACGGGGCGGGCATGCGCAAATGGTATCCGCTCGCGCAGTGGTGGCCCTGTCCGGTTTGGG
>NZ_LMIH01000012.1:134770-138872 GCF_001428645.1 Acidovorax sp. Root217 | reverse complement strand
CGCAGGCAGTACGAGCAGTACGACAAGACGCAGCAACGACGCCAGAAGAGTTTTGTTAGCCGCGCCAACAGGAGACAAAGCACTATGGACCAACCTCGACGCAACATCTTGACCCACTCCGCCCTCCTCGCCACCGGCGCCGTCGCCGGCTGCGCCCTGCCCGCAGGCGCCAGCAAAATGGCCCCCACCCCCTTCGACCTGCCGCAGACCACGATCCCCATTGTGGGCAGCGACCAAGTGTTCCCCGTGCGCCGCGTCTACTGCATCGGCCGCAATTACGCGGCACATGCGCGCGAGATGGGCTCGGACCCCACGCGCGAGCCGCCCTTCTTCTTCCAGAAGCCGGCCGACGCGATCCAGTTCGTGAAGCCCGGCGTGGTGGCCGACCATGCCTACCCCACGCTGACCAAGAACTACCACTACGAAGTGGAACTGGTCGTGGCCCTGGCCAAGGGCGGCAAGGACATTCCGGTGGAAAGCGCGCTGGACCACGTGTTCGGCTACTCGCTGGGCCTGGACATGACGCGCCGCGACCTGCAGCGTGAAATGGGCGACCAGAAGAAGCCGTGGGAGATCGGCAAGGCCTTCGACCAGTCCGCCCCGGTGGGCCCTCTGTACCCGGTGAGCCAGGTGGGCCACATCAAGGACGGCGACATCTGGCTCAAGGTCAACGGCACCGTCAAGCAGAGTGCCACGCTGCAGCACATGATCTGGTCGGTGGCCGAGCAGATCAGCCGCCTGTCGCGCGCCTTCGAGCTCAAGCCCGGCGACATCATCTACTCGGGCACGCCCGAAAACGTGGGCCCGGTGGTCAAGGGCGACGAGATCGAGATCCATATCGACCGTTTTCCGAACCTGAAGCTGCGCATCGTCTGATCATCCGCAGGCGGCGGCTATGCTGGCGCGGTGAAGACCCTGACCTTCTACCGCATCGCCCTGGGCCTGCCCTTGGCCGTGCCCCTGCTGCTCTTTGCGCTGGACCGCAGCGCCCTGGGAGGCGTGCTGATCATGTCCGCAGTGTTCGGCGGCGCCCAGTACCTGCTCTTTGCGCTGGCCTTCGGGGCGTGGCTGGGCAGGCTGCAGGCGCCCGAGGGCCTGCACCGTGCGCTGTGGCGCGCACCCCTGCTGTTCCAGCCGGTGCAGGCCATTGGCTGGCTGTTGTTCTTCGCCGTGCAGGGCGAGCCAGGTGCCATCTACGGCGCCCTGTGGATGCTGCTGCCTCTGGCCATCTGGTGTCTGGTGCTGGGCTATGCCTATGTGGGCCTGGCCCGGCTGGCATGCGGTGTTCTGCGGCGGCTGGGGCGGGTGCGCGACCCGGCCACCAACCCTGAAGCCCTGGCCGACGGCGGCTAACCCACGTCAAGCGCCGTGTCGGAGTGCGACAGCCCGTAGAGGCCCCGCAAAGCACCGGCCTGCGCGCCGGCAACCACCAGCGCGGCATCCGACAGTTCGGTGCCTGCCAACACCTCCAGCGCCGAGCGGTCGTACCCGCAGGCGATGAAGACCCAGTCGGCCGCAGGATCGGGCCCACCGCGGATCTGCTGCTCGGTGGTGGTGGCGATCGTGGGGGTCTGGTTCTGCAGCAGGTGGCCCGCCGTGGTACCAGGGCGCGATGACAGTGAACCCGCCAGTGCGCCCAGGTGGGCACGCAGTCGTTGCGCGGCGCCATCGGCTGGAGAGAAGCGCACCGTGAGCGCATGCCGGGACAGCGCCCCTCCCCGGCTTTCCAGCACGCGGCACTGGCTGCGCACCATGTGGCGGTGGTGCGGCATCATCTGCGTGGACCAGGGTGAGGGCGCGTTCAGACGGGCCAGGTAGGCATCGGAGACCAGGGTCTCGTAGGCCTCCAGTTCGTACAGCACGAAGAAGCCTTCGCCACCGTCCACCGCGGACCAGCGCGCGCCGCGGTGAAAGCCTGGAATGCCCATTCGCTCCGGAAAATGCTCGTGCGTATGCCAGTCCTCGAACTCGGCGCGGTGGGCGGGCGCGATGTCCCACCACATTGCAAGGGCAGCCTTTCCCAACAAGGCCATGGCCGCCCTCACTTGCTGCCGCCGCGCAGGCGCGCGAGCTCGGCGTTGACCTGGGTCATCAGCGGCTCGCCGACTTCCTTGGCGAACTTGTCGACCACGGGCTGCACCTTCTGGCGCAGGCGCGCGAGCTCGGCCGGCGCCACGTCGTTGACCTGCATGGTCTTGCGCAGGTTGGTGATGGATTCGGCCTCCTTGGCCTGGGCGATGCGGCGCTCTTCCTGTTTCGCCTCGTTGGCCGCATCGGTGATGAGCTTGCGCTCGGCCTCGGACATGCCGTCCCAGGTCTTCTTGCTCATGAGCACCGGCATGCCGGTGTAGACGTGGCGCGTGAGCGAAAGGTATTTCTGCACCTCGGCGAACTTGGCCGACTCGATCACGCCCACCGGGTTGTCCTGGCCGTCGATGGCCTTGGACTCCAGCGCGCCGTAGACCTCGCCGAAGGTCATGGGCACGGGGTTGGCACCCAGGGTGTTGAACATGTCCAGGTAGATCGGCGAGGCGATCACCCGCAGCTTGAGGCCCTGCAGGTCCTCATGCCGGGCGATGGGGCGCTTGCTGTTGGTCATGTTGCGAAAGCCCAGGTCCCAGATGCCCAGGCCGACAATGCCGTGCGCCGCCAGGCCCGCCTGCAGCCTCGTTCCCACCGGGCCGTCGGCCAGGCCATAGGCCTCCTGCGGGCTGTCGAACAGGAAGGGGAAGTCGAACACCATGAACTGCTTGTCGATGCCTGCCAGCAGACCCGTGGCCATGGACGCGAAATCGAGCGTGCCGCCGCGCACGGCCGACAGGTTCTGCGTGTCGCTGCCGAGCACGGCATTGGCGAACAGCGTCACCTTGATCTTGCCGCCGCTCTTTTGCCCGACCAGGTCGGCGAACTTCTGCGCGCCCTGCCCGAGGGGATGGTCCTTGGCCAGGCTGAAGGCGAACTTGAGGTTGCGCTCCTTGATTTCCTGGGCCAGCACCGAGGGAATGGCCGAAGCGAAGGCAACGGCACCGATGGCCGCCAGTGCCGCGCGGCGCAAGGTGGATGTGGTCATGCTTGTCTCTTCCTTTCTTTCTTGGGAGGTGATCGCTGCGGCACGCCTTCAGCGGTGCGTGCTTCGCGGTGCGACGGCGCATGTTATTCGCATTTTCTGAACACCATTCAACATTTACAACTCATTCAAATTCTGAAAGGCTGCGTATGATCGCGACTATCCACCCGAAGGAGTCCCCATGAGCGGAGCGCTCGAGAAATCCCTGGCCATCCTGGAGTACCTGGTAGCGCACCCCGATGGCGTGGCGCTGGCGCGCATCTCCACCGACCTCAACATGCTGCGCAGCGGCTGCCACCGCACGCTGCACGAGTTGATCGGCTATGGCTACGTGCGCCAGATGCCGCACAAGGGCGACTACGCGCTCACCACCAAGATGGCATCGATGGGGCTGAGCTTCCTGAGCCGCTCGGGCGTGGTGGACATCGCCCAGCCGGTGATCGACCGGCTCGCGCGCACCACCGAGGAACTGGTGCGCCTGGCCATCGTCGACGGCGAGCGGCTGACCCTGGTGGCCAAGGCCCAGGGCGCCAAGTCCGGCCTGCTGTACGACCCGGACATGGGCATCGACCTGCGCCTGTCATGCAGCGCCGCGGGCCATGCCTGGCTCATGACCCTGCCCGAAGACGAGGCCGCCGCACGCGTCTCCAGGCAGGGCCTGGGCAGCCCGCGCCAGTTCGGCCCCAACGCGCCCACCTCGCTCAAGGCACTGCAGACCGCCCTGCGCACGCATGCCAAGCGCGGCTACAGCCTGATCCAGGACGGCTATGCGCCCGGCATGAGTTCCATGGCGGCCCCTGTGCGCCGCAAGGGCGAACCCACCACAGGCGTGGTGGTCATCGCTGGCCCCTCGGCCCGGCTCACGGCCAAGAGCATGGCCCGCTTCGGCCCCGAGCTCATGGCGGCGGCGGACGAGCTGGCCATGGCGGGCCAGGCATCGCCGCTTCTCAGGTCCGCCAACGTGGGCACCTGGGGCAACCGTATTGACCACACCCCCTGAGTCGCTTCGCGCCTTCCCCCTCTCTCTCCTCGCTA
>NZ_LMIH01000012.1:51480-134762 GCF_001428645.1 Acidovorax sp. Root217 | reverse complement strand
CGCGAGTCGGGAGGGGGACGCCCCCAGCGCGGCGGGGCGGCCCTTGCGCGGGGGCACTGGCTTCGGCCGCGCCGGTTTCATGGGATGCGGGCGGCTCTTGGCGTTGCGAGTAACGGAGCTCAGGCAGGCGCCTGCCCCGCAAAATCCGAGTGCAGATCGAAGACCAGCGTGCGCAGCCACTGGCTGGCGGGGTCCTTGTGGTACTTGGCGTGCCAGAAGAGGTTGATGGCGATGCGCGGCAGCTTGACCGGGTGCGGACGCGCCACCAGACCGAAGGGCTCCACCATGCGCCCAGCCAGCCGCTCGGGCACGGTGGCGATCAGGTCGGTGGACTGCAGGATGTGGCCGATGGCCACGAAGTGCGGAACCTTGAGCTTCACGCGCCGCTCGGGTGAGTGCCTGTCCAGGATTTCGTCGACCTGGCCATGGCCGGTGCCGGCCGAGACCACGGCCACATGTTCGGCCGCGAAGAAGTCCGCTGCGCGCAACTGCCTGCGCTGCGCGAGCCGGTGGCCCTGGCGCAGCAGCACCACATAGTCCTGCTCGAACAGCCGGCGCTGGAAGAAACCCGCCTTGAGCTGCGGCAGCAGGCCGATGGCCAGGTCCACCTGGCCGGCCTCCATCGCGTCCTTGAGGTTGACCGCCGTGTTGCGCACGGTGCTGATGGCCACACCCGGTGCCAGCTCGCCGATGCGCTGCATGAGCTGCGGCAGGAAGTAGATCTCCCCGATGTCGGTCATGCCCACCGTAAAGCTGCGCCTGCTGCCGGCAGGGTCGAAGGCATTGCGCGCATTCACCGCGCCGTGGATCATGCCCAGCGCATAGCCCACCGACTCGGCCAGTTGCTCGGCGAACGGCGTGGGCTGCATGCCGCTGGCGGTGCGCAGGAACAGGGGGTCGTCGAACTGCCGGCGCAGGCGCGCCAGGGCATTGCTCACGGCCGGCTGGCCCAGGCCCAGGTTCTCGGCCACCTTGGAGACCTTGCGCTCGGTGAGCAACTGGTTGAAGACCACCAGCAAATTGAGATCGATGTCCTTGAGCTCCATGGCCTGCCCCGATGAATATTGATTTCAATGATATTCAACATTGATCCCATCGCGTTGACTGATTTTCAGGTGGGCCGGATCATCGCCGCCATGACTCCCCCAGGGAGCGCGGCGATCCCGAACCAAGAGACAACGCACGATGGAAATCCATGTCCGCCCACTGCGGCGCACCTTGCACGTCGCCGCAGGCGTGAACCTGCTCGATGCCCTGCGCGCCAACGACGTGCCTGTGTCGTACAGCTGCATGGCCGGGCGCTGCGGCACCTGCCGCTGCAAGGTGGTGGCGGGCGACGTACTCGAATCGGGCCGCGAGGCCCAACGCCCTCTGGGCGCTGCCACCGATGGCGATGCCGGCTATGTGCTGGCCTGCCAGACCTTCGTGACCGAGCCCTGCACGGTGGAGATCGCCGAGCCCGACGAGGTGGTGGTGCATACCGCGCGCACCCTCAAGGCCACAGTGGTCGCCATCGAGGATGCGACCCACGACATCAGGCGCCTGCGCCTGCAGCCGGCCAAGCCCCTCGACTTTTCTCCGGGCCAGTACGCGCAGCTGCAGTTCACGCCCGCGCATGCGCGCCCCTATTCCATGGCGGGCCTGGCCGGTGATGGCGAGCTGGAGTTCCATGTGCGGCTGGTGCCCGAGGGGCGCGTGACAGGGTACATCGCGCAGGAGCTGAAGGTGGGCGACACGGCGCGCGTGAGCGGCCCGCTGGGCTCGGCCTACCTGCGGCGCCAGCACACCGGCCCCATGCTCTGCGTGGCCGGTGGCACGGGCCTGGCGCCCATCCTGTCCATCGTGCGCGGCGCGCTCGCGGCCGGCATGCGCAACCCGATGCACCTGTACTTTGGCGTGCGTTCCGAGCGCGACGTCTATGGTCTGGAATGGTTGGCCGCGCTGCAGCACGAGCACCCTGCCCTCAGCGTGCACACGGTGCTGGCCTCGGGGCGCGCTGCGGGCTGCCGCACGGGCCTGGTCACCGACGCCATCGCGCAGGACTGGCAGGACCTGGCCGGGTTTCGCGCCTACCTCTGCGGCGCACCACCGATGGTGGAGGCCACCGCACTGCTGGTGCGCCGCATGGGCGTGTTGCCTGCGCAGGTACATGCCGATGCCTTCTACGCCAGTGGCACATGACTGCCTCCAAGGAATTACCGATGCACCCAGCCCACTCCCATTCCGCAGCGAGCCTGGCCGCGCGCAAGGCCTACTACGAGCGTATCGGCGGCAACAGCATGACGCCGCTGTGGGAAGTACTGGGCGCACTGGTGCCCCCAGAGCCGCGCTCGCCGGCGGTGCCGCACCACTGGTCGTACGCGGCGGTGCGCGACCAGGTGATGGAGGCGGGCCGGCTGATCAGCGCAGAGGAAGCCGAGCGCCGCGTGCTCATCCTCGAGAACCCCGGCCTGCGCGGGCAGTCGTGCATCACGCAGTCGCTGTATGCGGGGCTGCAGCTGATCCTGCCGGGCGAGGTGGCGCCCGCGCACCGCCACACGCAGTCCGCCCTGCGACTGGTGCTCGATGGCGAGGGGGCCTACACATCGGTGAACGGCGAGCGCGTGACCATGCGCCGGGGCGACTTCATCATCACTCCGGCCTGGACCTGGCACGACCATGGCAACCTGGGCAGCGAGCCCGTGGTCTGGCTCGATGGTCTCGACATTCCGTTGGTGCGCTTTCTGGACGCCGGTTTTGCCGAAAAGTCCCTGGAGCGGTCGCAGGGCGTGGAGCGACCGGAGGGCGACGCCCTGGCGCGCTACGGCGCCAACATGCTGCCCATGGACGAGCCACCACCGCAGCCAGGCGATCCCACCCGCTTGTTCGTCTACCCCTACGCGCAAACGCGGGCCGCGCTGCTCGCCCTGTCCCAGGGCGCGCCCGATCCGCACCTGGGCTTCAAGCAGCGCTTCGTGAACCCGGCCACCGGGGCGTCGCCCATGCCCACCCTGGGCACCTTCGCCCAGCGCCTGCCAGCCAGCTTTTCCACCCGCCCGTACCGCTGCACTGACGGCACGGTGTATGTCTGCCTGGAGGGCGGCGGCGAGGCGGAGATCGAAGGCCAGACCTGTGCCTTCGAGGAACGCGACGTGTTCGTCGTGCCGTCCTGGCACACGCTGGCCCTGCGCGCCCGGGCCGACACCATCCTCTTTTCGTACTCGGACCGCCCGATGCAGAAGGCCCTGGGCCTGTGGCGCGAGGAGCGGCTGTGATGCCGCGGCACCGCCCACCACAAGAAACAAGGAGACAGCCATGAGCAGCGAACCCCACACCATCTTCCCGGCACAGGCCCGGTGGGAGGGCCCGGGCACGAGCCGCGTGCCCTTCAAGGTCTACACCGACGAAGCGCTGCACCGCAAGGAGCTCGAACGCTTCTTCTACCAGAAGCACTGGTGCTATGTGGGCCTCGAAGCCGAGATCCCGAACGCGGGCGACTTCAAACGCACGGCGATCGGCGAGCGCTCAGTGGTCATGGTGCGCGATGCCGAGGGCGGCATCAACGTGATCGAGAACGTCTGCGCGCACCGCGGCATGCAGTTCTGCCGCGAGCGCTCGGGCAACCGCAAGGAGCTGGTCTGCCCCTACCACCAGTGGAACTACACCTTGAAGGGCGACCTGCAGGGAGTGCCATTCCGCCGCGGCGTGAAGCAGGACGGCAAGGTCCACGGCGGCATGCCGGCGGACTTCGACCCGGCCGAGCACAGCCTCAACAAGCTGAAAGTCGCCACGCGCGGCGGCGTAGTGTTCGCCTCGTTCGACCATGGCGTGGAACCGTTCGAGGACTTTCTCGGCCCCGAAATCCTGGCCTACTTCGACCGGCTGTTCGATGGCCGCAAGCTCACCCTGCTGGGCTACAACCGCCAGCGCATTCCGGGCAACTGGAAGCTGATGCAGGAGAACATCAAGGACCCCTACCACCCCGGCCTGCTGCACACCTGGTTCGTGACCTTCGGGCTCTGGCGCGCGGACAACAAGAGCGAGCTCACCATGGACGCGCGCCACCGCCATGCGGCCATGGTCTCCACGCGCGGCCAGGCGGGCAAGGCCGGCCAGGTCACGCAGGTGTCCAGCTTCAAGGAAAGCATGCAGCTTGAAGACCCGCGCTTTCTGGACATCGTGCCCGAGCCCTGGTGGGGCGGGCCCACGGCAGTGATGATGACCTTGTTCCCGAGCGTGATCCTGCAGCAGCAGGTCAACAGCGTTTCCACGCGCCACATCCAGCCCGCAGGCCATGGCGCCTTCGACTTCGTGTGGACGCACTTCGGCTTCGAGGACGACACAGCCGAGATGACTCAGCGCCGCCTGCGCCAGGCCAACCTGTTCGGCCCGGCGGGCTTTGTCTCGGCCGACGATGGCGAGGTGATCGAGTTTTCGCAGCAGGGCTTCGAGCAAAAGCCTTTTCACCGCGCGTTGGCCGAACTGGGCGGGCGCGAGGTGGGCGACACCGACCACATGGTGACCGAGACCCTGATCCGCGGCATGTACCAATACTGGCGTGAAGTGATGGAAGACGATGCTCCACCGCAGGAAGAGGGGGGCTGAGATGGACTTCGCCACCTACTACGCCCTGACCCAGCTCTATGCCGACTACGCCAGCGCCGTCGACTCGGGCGACTGGGACCTGTGGCCCGGCTTCTTCACCGACGACTGCAGCTACCGCCTGCAGCCGCGCGAAAACCACGAGCGCGGCTTTCCGCTGGCCACGCTGTCCTTCGAGAGCAAGGGCATGCTGCGGGACAGGGTCTACGGCATCAAGGAGACCCTGTTCCACGACCCCTACTACCAGCGCCACATCATCGGCGCGCCGGTGGTGCGCCAGCTCGACGGCGAGCGCATCCACTGCGAGGCCAACTACGCCGTGCTGCGCACCAAGCTGTCGCAGATGTCCACGGTGTTCAACGCGGGCCGCTATATCGACGAGGTGGTGCGCACGGCCGAGGGCCTGAAGTTCGCGAAGAAGCTCGTCGTCTACGACAGCGAAATGATCCCCAACTCGATCATCTACCCGATCTAGAAAGTCCAAGCCATGAACAACACCACCACCCAGCAATGGACCGATGCGGCCGCGTTCGACGACGTACCGCAGGACGACGTGATCGGCCTGGCCGTGGACGGCCGCGACATTGCCCTCTACGGCGTGGAGGGCGCGGTCTACGCCACCGACAACCTGTGCACCCACGGCCACGCCCGGCTGTGCGACGGCTTTCTGGACGGCCACGAGATCGAGTGCCCGCTGCACCAGGGCCGGTTCGACGTGCGCAGCGGTGCGCCCACCTGCCAGCCCGTGACCGAGGCCGTGCGCACCTACCCGGTGCGCATCGAGGGCGGGCGGGTGTATCTGGCACTCGGCTGAAGGCAGCGCACTATCATCGCTGCCATGGACCGCATTCTCTACACCTATTTCCGCAGCTCGGCCGCCTACCGGGTGCGCATCGCGCTCAACCTCAAGGGCCTCATGGCCACGCAGATCCCTGTGCACCTGGTGCGCGATGGCGGCGAGCACCTCAAGCCAGAGTACAAGGCCATCAACCCCCAGGGCCTGGTCCCCGTGTTCGGCGAAGACGGCATGCGCGTGAGCCAGTCGCTGGCCATCCTCGAATACCTGGAAGAAAAGTACCCCACCACGCCGCTGCTGCCCAGCGCCCTGGCCGACCGCGCCTACGTGCGGCAACTGGCGCTGGTGATCGCCTGCGAGATCCACCCGATCAACAACCTGCGCGTGCTCAAGTACCTGACGGGCACCCTGGGCGTGGCCGACGCGGCCAAGAGCGACTGGATCAAGCACTGGATCGCCCAGGGCTTCGAGGCGTTGGAGGCCGAGATCACCGCCGCAGGCCACAGCGGCGGCTTCTGCTTTGGCGAAACGCCCACCCTGGCCGACTGCTGCCTGGTGCCGCAGATCTTCAACGCGCGGCGCTTCGACGTGGACCTGTCGCCCTACCCCACGCTGGTGGCCATCGACGAGCGCTGCGCTGCGCTGCCGGCCTTCCAGCAGGCGCACCCCTCTGCACAGGCCGACGCGCAATAAAGGGCTCAGCGCGGCGCGTTGGACTCCAGCCAGGCCCGCAGGCGCCGCACGCCTTCGACCAGGCGCGCCGGGTCCTTGGACGCAAAGCACCAGCGCAGCCAGCCCTGGGCTTCGGCGCCAAAGGCATTGCCCGGTGCCAGGCCCAGGCCGGCCTCGGTCACCAGGCGCTTGGCCAGGGTGAGTGAGTCATTGAAGCCTTCGATCTGGAAGAAGGCGTACATGCCGCCGCGCGCAGCCGTCACCTTGACGCCCGGCACCTGGGCGAGCAAGGGCACCAGCGTGTCGCGGCAGGTCTTCAGGTGCGCCACCACGCGCGGCGTGATCTCCTCGCTGTGCTCCAGCGCCGCCAGGGCCGCGCGCTGGGTGAACACGCTGGCGCACGAGGTGTTGAACTCGATGACCTTGGCGATGCCGTCCACCAGCGCGGGCGGCAGCACCAGCCAGCCCAGGCGCCAGCCGGTCATGAGAAAGCTCTTGGAGAAGCTGTGCGCCAACACCAGCCGGTCGTCGGCGCCGGCAATGTCCAGAAAGCTCGGCGCGCAGCGGTTCTCGGTGGGCTCGTAGTAGAGGCGCTCGTAGACCTCGTCGGCCAGCATCCAGGTGCCCGTGCTGCGACAGTGGTCCAGGATGCGCTGCTGCTCGGCGCGCGTCAGCGTCCAGCCCGTGGGGTTGTTGGGGGCGTTGAGGATGAGCAGCCGGGTCTGGGCGGTCACGGCCTGGCACAGGGCATCCAGGTCCAGCGTCCACTGCCCGTCGGCGGGAGTCAGCGGCAAGGTGCGCACGCGCGCGCCCAGGATCACCGGCTGCGCCACCAGGTTGGGCCACACGGGCGTGACCACCACCACCTCGTCGCCCGCATCCACCAGGGTCTGCACGGCCAGCATCAGCGCACTGACGCCGCCCGAGGTGATCGCGATGCGGCCCGCGTCCACCGCCGGGTGCAGGGTGCTGGTGTAGCGCGCCACCGCCTCGCGCAGCGCAGGCAGGCCCAGGTTGTGGCTGTAGAAGGTCTCGCCGCGCTGCAGGGATTCGATGGCGGCGTTGCGCACCACCTCGGGCGTGACCTCATCGCTCTCGCCGAACCAGAAGGCCAGCACGTCGTCGCGCCCCAGGCCGGCGTTGGCGACCTCGCGGATCATGGAGGGTTCGAGGGTCTGGATGGTCTCGCGCATGGTCGGAAAACGGCGGTGGCCCGCAGCAAATCGGTGAAGGGACTGCAAGCGTAGCGCTTTTTCCAGGGCCCTTCAGGGCGATTGATCGCCGCCCTGCACAGCCCACCAGCGCTCGCCCATCTGCAGCTGCAGCCATTCGATGAAGCTCACCACCTTGGCAGGCACCATGCGCGGCGAAGGGTAGACGGCATGGATCTCCTGTGGCGGCAGGGTCCAGCCGGGCAGCAGCGACACGACGGCGCCGCCCTCGAGCGAGCCGTGCGCCACGTAGGTCGGCAGCGCCGCGATGCCCATGCCGCCGCGCGCGGCGGCCAGCAGGGCCGAGAGGTTGTTGGAGCGCAGCGGCCCGGCCACCGGCACCGTGAGCGCCGCACCCGAGCCGTTGCCCAGGTGCCAGCGCGCATCGCCCTGTGCGGTGCTGTAGACCAGCGCGTCGTGACGCGCCAGGTCGGCCGGCTCGGCGGGCGTGCCGCGCTGCGCCAGGTACCCGGGCGAGGCCACCAGCACCCAGGGGTTGAGCCCCAGGTAGCGCGCGCCCAGCGTGGAATCGGCCAGGCGCCCCATGCGAATCGCGACGTCGATGCCCTGCTCCACCAGGTTCACGTAGCGGTCCTCGAAGACCAGCTCGATCTGCAGGCGCGGGTTCTCGCGCATGAAGCGCATCACCAGCGGCACCAGCACGCGCCGCCCGAAGGCCACCGAGGTGCTGATGCGCAGCCCGCCCTGCACCTGGGACTGCAGCAGCGCGGCCACGGTCTCGGCTTCTTCGACATGGTGGGTGATGAGCTTGCACTTGGCGTAGTACAGGCGGCCGATCTCGGTGGGCGACACGCCGCGCGTGCTGCGGTGCAGCAGGCGCGAACCGAGCTGCTTTTCGAGCTGGGCCACGAGCTTGGTGGCCGAGGGCTGGCCCACGCCCATCTCGGCGGCAGCCTTGCTGAACGAGCCCAGGTCGACCACGCGCACGAACAGTTTGACTCCGAGAAGGCGATCCATGGAAACGATTATCGGCAGCGCCCGGCGGCTGATTGCATTCCAAAAGGGAATAACGCTAATGCCCTGGATGCGGGTTCCGGGCTTTGGCCAATGCGGGGAGCATCCAGTACATCAGTTTTCAAACCCCTTGACAGGAGACCCCGATGGCAACAATGAAGGCCGCCATGGCCGCCGTGTTGGTGATGGAGAAAGAGGGCATCACGCAGCTGTTCGGCGTGCCCGGCGCAGCGATCAACCCGTTCTATGCGGCGGTGCGCGAGCGCCAGTCGCTCACCCACATCCTGGCCCGCCACGTGGAGGCCGCCTCGCACATGGCGGAGGGCTATACCCGCGCCCGGGCCGGCAACATCGGCGTGTGCGTGGGCACCAGCGGGCCGGCCGGCACCGACATGATCACCGGCCTGTACTCGGCCATCGCCGACAGCATTCCCATCCTGTGCATCACCGGCCAGGCGCCGCGTGCCCGGCTGTACAAGGAGGACTTCCAGGCGGTGGACATCGAGTCCATCTCCAAGCCAGTGACCAAGTGGAGCGTGACGGTGCGCGAGCCGGCCCTGGTGCCGCGCGCCTTCCAGCAGGCCTTTCACCTGATGCGCTCGGGCCGGCCCGGGCCGGTGCTGATCGACCTGCCCTTCGACGTGCAGATGGCCGATATCGAGTTCGACATCGACACCTATGAACCGCTGCCGGTCTACAAGCCCGCCGCCACGCGCAGGCAGGTGGAAAAGGCGCTGGACATGCTCGAAGCCGCCGAGCGCCCGCTCATCGTGGCCGGCGGCGGCATCATCAACGCCGATGCCTCGGACCTGCTGGTGGAGTTTGCCGAGCTGACCGGCGTGCCCGTGATCCCCACGCTCATGGGCTGGGGCACCCTGCCCGACGACCACCCGCTGATGGCCGGCATGTGCGGGCTGCAGACCAGCCACCGCTACGGCAATGCCACCTTGCTGGCCAGCGACTTCGTAATGGGCATCGGCAACCGCTGGGCCAACCGGCACACCGGCTCGCCCGAGGTGTACTGCAAGGGCCGCACCTTCGTGCACATCGACATCGAGCCCACACAGATCGGCCGCGTGTTCAACCCCGACTTCGGCATCGTCAGCGACGCGCGCGCCGCGCTGCAGCTGCTGGTGCAGGTGGCGCGTGAGCGCAAGGACACCCGGGGTCTGCCCGACCGCAGCGACTGGGCCGGCCGCTGCGCCGAACGCAAGTCGCTGATGCACCGCAAGTCGCACTTCACCGAGACCCCGATCAAGCCCATGCGCGTGTACGAGGAGATGAACGCCGTGCTGCCGCGCGACACCATCTACGTGAGCACCATCGGCCTGAGCCAGATCGCGGGCGCGCAGTTCCTGCACGTCTACGGCCCGCGCCAGTGGATCAACTGCGGCCAGGCCGGCCCGCTGGGCTGGACCATTCCCGCTGCGCTGGGTGTGGTGGCGTCTGACCCCACGCGCACGGTGGTCGGCCTCTCGGGCGACTACGACTTCCAGTTTTTGATGGAAGAGCTGGCCGTGGGGGCGCAGTTCAACCTGCCCTATGTGCAGGTGCTGGTGAACAACAGCTACCTGGGCCTGATCCGCCAGGCCCAGCGCGGCTTCGACATGGACTACTGCGTGCAGCTGGCCTTCGAGAACCAGAACGTGGCGCCGGGCGAAGGCGACCTGCGCAGCTACGGCGTGGACCACCAGGCCGTGGTGCAGGGCCTGGGCTGCCGCTCGCTGCGCGTGACCGACCCCGAGAAGATCGCTGGCGCCCTCACCGAGGCCCTGGCCCTGGCGCGCGAGCACCGCGTGCCGGTGGTGGTGGAGGTGATCCTGGAGAAGGTCACCAACATCGCCATGGGCACCGAGATCGACAAGGTCAACGAGTTCGAGGCCATCGACTGCCGCCACCCCGGTGGACGTGGCGGCCTGGAACTCGCCGGCCTGCTCGACTGAACAACATTCAAGGAGACACCCGCATGCCCCGCTTTGCCGCCAACCTGGCCATGCTCTTCACCGAGCTGCCTTTCATCGACCGCTTTGGTGCCGCCGCGCGCGCCGGCTTCACGGCCGTCGAGTTCCTCTTCCCCTACGCCTGGCCGGCCGAGGAGATCCGGGCCCAGCTCGACGCCCATGGCCTGCAGCTGGTGCTGCACAACCTGCCTGCGGGCGACTGGGGCGCGGGCGAGCGCGGCATCGCCTGCCTGCCCGGGCGCGAGGCCGAGTTCCGCGCCGGCGTGGCCCAGGCCATTGCCTATGCCCAGGCCCTGGGCGTGAACCAGCTCAACTGCCTGGCCGGCAAGGCGCCGGTCGGCGCGTCCCCGGAGCTGCTGCGCCGCACGCTGGTGGAGAACCTGCGCTTTGCCGCGCAGGAGCTGCGCCAGGCCGGGCTGCGCCTGCTGGTCGAGCCCATCAACACCCATGACATCCCGGGCTTCTCCGTGAACACCACGGCCCTGGCTCTGGATCTGCTCGACGAGGTGGATGCCAGCAATGCCTTCGTGCAGTACGACATCTACCACGCCCAGCGCATGGAGGGCGAGCTGGCCGCCACTTTAGCCAAGCACCTGCCGCGCATCGGCCACATCCAGCTGGCCGACAACCCGGGCCGCAACGAGCCGGGCACCGGGGAGATCAACTACGCCTGGCTCTTCAAGCACATCGACGCCATCGGCTACACGGGCTGGATCGGCTGCGAATACAAGCCCGCCACCACCACCGAGGCTGGCCTGGGCTGGCGCGAAGCCCTTACCCAACCCTGACTTGCAAGGACATCTCCCAATGACCACCACTTCCCTCAAGATCGGTTTCATCGGCCTGGGCACCATGGGCGCGCCCATGGCGCAGCACCTGATCCAGTCCGGCCACCAGCTGTTCGTGCACACCCGCGGGCGCGTGCCGCCCGCCATTGCCGAAAGCCGGGCCACGCAGTGCGTCACCGCGCGTGGCGTGGCCGAACGTGCAGACGTCATCTTCACCATGGTGCCAGACACGCCGCACGTGGAGGCAGCGCTGTTCGGGGAGACCGGCGTGGCGGCCGGTCTCAGCAAGGGCAAGACCGTGGTGGACATGAGCTCCATCTCGCCCATCGCCACCAAGGACTTCGCACAGCGCATCAACGCCCTGGGCTGCGACTACCTCGATGCGCCGGTCTCGGGCGGCGAGGTGGGGGCGAAGAACGCCACGCTGTCCATCATGGTCGGCGGGCCGGACGCGGCGTTCGAGCGCGTCAAGCCGCTGTTCGAGTTGATGGGCAAGAACATCACCCTGGTGGGCGGCAATGGCGACGGGCAGACCGCCAAGGTGGCCAACCAGATCATCGTGGCGCTGAACATCGAGGCAGTGGCCGAGGCCCTGCTGTTCGCCGCCAAGGCCGGTGCCGACCCGGCGCGCGTGCGCCAGGCGCTGATGGGCGGCTTCGCCTCGTCCAAGATCCTCGAAGTGCATGGCGAGCGCATGCTGCGCCGCACCTTCGACCCCGGCTTTCGCATCGAGCTGCACCAGAAGGACCTGAACCTGGCCCTGGCCAGTGCGCGTGCCCTGGGCGTGGCCCTGCCCAACACCGCCACCGCGCAAGAGCTGTTCAACACCTGCGTGGCGCATGGCGGCGCGGGATGGGACCACTCGGCCCTGGTGCGCGCGCTCGAAGCCATGGCGAATTTCGAGATCGGCCAGGCGCCGGCCCGCTGATGGCGACCGCACCCCAGCAGCAGTTGCTGCGCCGCATGTTCGACGCGGCCATCGCCAGCGCCCAGCCGGCCCTGTGCGTGCCGCCGCACCTGCCCTCCCCTGCGTCGCTGGGCACGGGCCGCCTCGTCGTTATCGGCGCCGGCAAGGCATCGGCCGCAATGGCGCGGGCGGTGGAGGACCACTGGGATGGACCGCTTTCGGGCTTGGTCGTCACGCGCTATGGGTACGCCGCTTCCTGCCGCCACATCGAGATCGTGGAGGCCGCCCACCCCGTGCCCGACGCGGCCGGCATGGCGGCCGCGCAGCGCATGCTCGACTGCGTGGCCGGCCTGCGCGCAGACGATTTGGTGGTGTGCCTCATCTCGGGCGGCGGCTCGGCGCTACTGCCCCTGCCGCTGCCGGGCATCACCCTGGCCATGAAGCAGGAGGTGAACCGCGCGCTGCTGCAGTCGGGCGCCACCATCAGCGAGATGAACTGCCTGCGCCGCCACCTCTCGGCCATCAAGGGCGGGCGGCTGGCGCTGGCCTGCCACCCGGCGCGTGTGCTGACCCTGCTGCTGTCGGACGTGCCGGGCGACTCGCCCGCCGACATCGCCTCAGGCCCCACCGTGGGCGACGTCACGACCTGTGCCGATGCGCTGGACATCGTGCGCCGCTACGGCATCGCGCTGCCACCGGCGGCGCGCGAGCTGCTGGAGTCGGGCCAGGGCGAATCGCCCAAGCCGGGCCACCCCCACCTGGCCCGCAGCGAGGTGCGCATAGTGGCCACGCCCCAAATGGCCCTGGAGGCCGCGGCCGAGGTGGCGCGCCAGGCCGGCTACACCCCGTACATCCTGGGCGATGCGCTGGAGGGCGAGGCGCGTGATGTGGGCCGGGTGCTGGGCGGCATGGCACTGCAGGTGGCGCAGCGCCAGCAGCCGTTTTCCGCACCGTGCGTGCTGCTCTCTGGCGGCGAGACCACGGTCACCGTGCGCGGCAACGGGCGCGGCGGGCGCAATGTGGAATGCCTGCTCTCCATGGCGCTGGCGCTGCAGGGGCATCCGCGCATCCACGCCCTCGCGGGCGATACCGACGGCGTGGACGGCCAGGAGGAGATCGCGGGCGCGCAGCTCACGCCCACCACGCTGCAGCGCGCGCAGGCCCTGGGCATCCGGCCCGCCGATGCTCTGGCACGCAACGACGGCCATGGATTCTTCGGCGCGCTCGGCGACGCGGTGGTGACCGGGCCTACGCTGACCAATGTGAACGACTTCCGGGCCATCGTGATCGACGCGCCCTGAAAGCGCGGGCACCAAGCGGTGCTGGAATGTCCGATTCTGATACCCGGTTGTCCCCCGCGTGCATGGAGCCGAACACGCGCAAGGCCTAAGATTCGGGGATGCCCTGCCGAATCCGCCCCCTGCCCCATCTCCTCGTTTTTGCCAACCCAAGGTCCGCCCCATGAGCGCGCCCGCCGCCCTGCGCCCGCGCGACCTGGTGCTCGCGCTGCTCGTGATCCTTGTCTGGGGTGTCAACTTCGCCGTGATCAAGGTCGGCCTGGTCGGCGTGCCGCCGCTGCTGCTGGGGGCGCTGCGCTTCATGCTTGCCGCCTTCCCAGCGCTGCTGTTCTTCAAGGCGCCGAAGGTGCCCCTGCGCCTGTACCTGGCCTTCGGGCTGACCATGTCTGTGGGGCAGTTCGCCTTCTTGTTCAGCGCCATCCACGTGGGCATGCCCTCGGGCCTGGCCTCGCTGGTGCTGCAGTCGCAATCGTTCTTCACGCTGGTGCTCACGGCCCTGTGGCTGCGCGAGCGCTGGCAGGGCAACCAGCTGGCGGGCCTGCTGCTGGCGGCCGGGGGGCTGGTGCTGATCGGCAGCGCGCATGGCGCCTCGATGCCGCTGCTGGGGTTTCTGCTCACGGTGGCCGCCGCCGCCATGTGGGCCTGCGGCAATATCGTGAGCCGCGCCGTGGGCCGGCACGGACCCATGAACCAGCTGGCCTTCGTGGTCTGGGCCAGCCTGGTGCCACCGCTGCCGCTGCTGGCGCTGTCGCTCCTGATCGAAGGGCCTGCCGCCATCTCGACCGCACTGCAGGGCTTCGGCCTGGCGTCCTTCGCCTCGGTGGCCTACCTGGCCTGGGCGGCCACGCTGTTCGGCTATGGGGTGTGGACCTTCCTGCTCTCGCGCTACCCCATCAACCGCGTGGCGCCCTTCACGCTGCTGGTGCCGCTGGTGGGCCTGACCACGGGCTGGCTGGCCTTTGGCGAGACCTTGCAGCCAGTGCACTTCATCGGCGGAGCCTTGCTGATGGTCGGCCTGTTCGTGAATCTCTTCGGGGCCCCGCTGCTGGCTCGCCTGCGGCTGCAGTGGAAAGCCTGATCCCGGCACGCCCGTAACGCGGGACACTGTCACCGTGAGGGGGCGACGCCCTTGACGCCTGGCGCTTAAAGATATACATTAAATCCATGTTTACGCGGCGCGGTAGACAGCAAGCCATCCAGGACCCCGGCCATCCGATCCCAGCGCCTTTACTGGAATGCACCCATGACCACCGACACCCACGGCACCCAAGCCCCCCACACCGACCACAGCCTCGATGCGCACCGCCCCGCCGCCGGCTTCTCCGACCGCGTGGCCCTGTCCATCACCCTCGCGCTGCGCTTTTTCGCCGATACCTTCTTTGCCAAGCGCTACGGCAACCGCGCCATCGTCCTCGAGACGGTGGCAGCCGTCCCCGGCATGGTGGGCGGCATGCTCGTGCACCTGCGCTGCCTGCGCTGGATGGTGGACGACGAAGGCTGGATCCGCACCCTGCTCGACGAGGCAGAAAACGAGCGCATGCACCTCATGACCTTCATCGAGATCGCCCGGCCCAACTGGTTCGAGCGTGCGGTGATCCTGTTCACCCAGGCCGTTTTCTTCGTGTGCTTCTTCGCGCTGTACCTGGTCACTTCGCGCACGGCACACCGCCTGGTGGGCTACTTCGAAGAGCAGGCCGTGGTCAGCTACACGCTGTACCTGGCAGAGATCGACGCAGGCCGGGTCGAGAACGGGCCGGCACCCGCCATCGCCATCGGCTACTGGAAGCTGCCCGCCGATGCCCGCCTGCGCGACGTGGTGCTGGCCGTGCGTGCCGACGAGGCGGGCCACCGCGACGTGAACCACGGCTTTGCCGATGCGTTGGCCGGCTTGGCCACCGCACAACACGCCAGCTGAGACAATCCAGCGCAACGCCCTCCTGCCCAGCTCCATGCGCCTGACCCTGTTCACCGACTACTCCCTGCGCGTTCTGCTGGTACTGGCCTCGCGCACCGAGTCCCTGGTCACCATTGCCGACATCACCGAGGCCTTCGACATCTCGCAGGCCCACCTGATGAAGGTCACCCATGCGCTGGGCAAGACAGGCTGGGTGGACACGGTGCGCGGCCGCAATGGCGGCATGCGCCTGGCGGTGGACCCGCGCAGGCTCTCGCTTGGCGAGGTGGTGCGCCGGCTGGAGGCCGACTTCGCACTGGTGGAATGCATGGGCGAGGACAACCACTGCGTGCTGACCGGCGGCTGCGGCCTGGAGGCGGCGCTGCGGCAGGCCACCGAGGTCTTCCTGCGCGAACTCGACCGCTATACGATCGCCGACCTGGTCAACACCAGCCCGGCGCTGGCGCAGTTGGCGCTGTGGCAGCCCGTCACCTGGAAGGGGCTGGCACAGCGTCCGGCCGCAGCGGACCGCAGCCACGCCTGAGCAAGCCCCCCTCAGTCCAGGGTGATGTTGTTGCCCTTGATGACGTTGACCCAGCGCTTGCTGTCCACCTGCAGCACACTGGCAAAGGCCTCGGGCGTGCCGCCGATGGGCACCAGGCCCATGCTGCCCAGGTACTTTTTGTACTCGTCGGAGGCCACGATCTTCTGCGACGCGGCGGCCACCATGTCGATGGCGGCCTGCGGCGTGCCCTTCAGGGCAAAGATGCCATGCCAGGAGTCGCCCTCGAAGCCCGGGAAGGTCTCGGCCACGGTGGGCACCTGGGGCAGGGATTCGAGGCGCTGGCGGCTCGACACGGCCAGCGCCCGCACCCGGCCCGTGCGGATGAACTGCAGCACGTCGGCGATGGGGCTGAACGCCGTGTCCACCGTGCCGCCCACGATGTCATTGAGCCCGCCATCCTTGTAGGGCACGTGGTTCATCGAGACGTTGGCGCTGTTGGCGAAATGCGCCATGGACACGTGCGGCGCCGTCGCCACGCCGTAGGACGCATAGCTCACCTTGCCCGGCTTGTCTTTGGCCTCATTGATGAGGTCGGGCAGGGTCTTGAAGGGCGAGCTGCTGGCCACGGTGATCACCAGCGGGATCGACAGGGTCTGGATCACCGGTACCAGGTCGCCGACCTGGTAGGGCAGCTTCTTGTAGACGTAGGGGTTGATCGAGATCGTGCCGCTGGCGGTGTACAGGAAGGTGTAGCCGTCGGCCGGCGCAGCCACGAACTGCTGCGTGCCGACGATGGTGCTGGCGCCCGGCCGGTTGTCGACGATGACGCCCTGGCCCACGGCCTTGGACAGACGCTCGGCCCAGAAGCGCGCCATCACGTCGGGCGCCGTGCCGGCCGGGAAGGGCACGATCACCTTGATGGGGCGGCTCGGGTACTTGTCCTGCGCCAGTGCCGGCACTGCCAGGCAGGGTGCCAGGGCGAGCAGCGCCAAGCCCATGAGGCGGCGGCGGGGGGATGGTTGGGTTGCTTTCGTTGTCATGCTTGTCTCCTTTGGAATGGTTGTTCGTTACGGCGATGGCGCAGCAGTGGGTCTTCGCCCCTCGTAGGCCATCTGCAGCAGATGGCGCACAGCGCTCTTCTCCAGCGGCCGGGGGTTGGGGTACTGCTGGGTCAGGGCCAGGTCGCATGCGGTGTCGAGGTCGGCCTCGCGCAGGCCCAGGTCACGCAAGGCCACGGGCGCGCCCGCGGCCTGCGCCAGGTCGAACAGCGCGCCAGCCACGTCGCCCGGGTCCACGCCCCCCAGGGCGCGCGCGATGCGCTGCGCGGCACCGGGCACATGGCCCAGGTTGAAGGCCAGCGCATGCGGCAGCACCACGGTGTGGGTCTCGGCATGGGGCAGGTTGAAGCTGCCGCCCAGGGTGTGGCACAGCTTGTGGTGCAGGGCCACGCTGACATTGCCCAGCACGCTGCCGCACAGCCAGGCGCCGTACAGGGCATCGCTGCGCGCCTGCACATTGCCCCCATCGCGGTGCAGGGCCGGCAGCGCCCGGGCCAGCGCGCGGATGCCCTCTTCGGCCATCAGCTCCATGACAGGGTTGCTGTCCTGCGCGTACAGGCCCTCCACCGCATGCGCGATGGCATTGATGCCGCTGGTGATGCTCAGCGGCACGGGCAGCGACAGCGTGAGCTCGGGATCGTAGATCACCGTGCGCGGCATCACCCGGGCATCGCGGCCGGTGGTCTTGAGGCCGGCTTCGGTGATGCCGTAGATCGGCGTCATCTCGCTGCCCGCGTAGGTGGTCGGTATGGCCAGGATGGGCAGGCCCGAGTCGAGCGCGATCGCCTTGCCCAGGCCGATGGTGGAGCCGCCGCCGATGGCGACGGCGCAGTCGGCCCCCAGCCGGCGCGCCTCGTCACGCGCCGCCCGTGCGGCCTCTATGGGCACATGCATCTCGGCCCGTGCAAAGACGCCGGCTGCGTGCGCACCCAGGCGGTCTGCCACCTGCCGGGCCTGCGCCACCTGCCCGGGCGTGCACAGCACGAGGGCGCGCCGCGCGCCCAGCAGATCGATCTCGCGTTCGAGGTGGGCCAGCGCCCCGGCGCCGAACACGGTGCGCGGCGACTGGTGGCGGTAGACGAAGTCGTGCATGGGGTGCTTCTCCAGCGGCGCACTCACGCCACAGTGACGGGGTAGTCCACCTGGTAGCGCGCGGTGCGCATGGCGCCCAGTTCGGCCCGCACGCGCAGGTGCTCGGGGTGCTCGGCGTAGGCGGCCAGGGCCTCGGGCGAATCGAACTCGCTGTAGAGCACCACGTCGCAGGCGTAGCCGGTGCGGCTCACGTCCACGCCGATCTCCAGGTGCCGCAGCCCAGGGATGCGCCCCTTGAGACTGCCGAAGCTGGCGCACAGGCGCTCGATGTTGTGCTGCCGTTCGGCGGGTGTATCGCCCTGCACATTCCACATCACGATGTGGCGGATGGCGCTGGGGGTGGTGTGGCTCATGCAGGGACTCCCGCCTTGGCAGGGTTGAGCACGAGGTCGTACGCGAGCAGGTAGCTGCCATCGGGCTGCTGGGTCCAGTCGCAGACCAGGGACTGGCGCACACCGAACACCGCGTCGGAATCGAGGTAGTCGCTGTCCTGCCGGAAGACGTGGGTGATCAGCGTCTCGTAGCCCGGCGCCTTCACCATGAAGTGCAGGTGCGCCGGGCGCCAGGGGTGGCGGCCGGTGGCCTGCAGCATGGCGCCCACGGGCCCGTCGTGCGGAATGGCGTAGGGCACGGCGACGATGGAGCGAAAGTGGTAGCGGCCCTCGCCGTCGGCACGCAGCTGCCCGCGCGCCTGCGCCTGCTCCAGCGCCTCGTGCTGCACGTCGTACAGGCCGTCGTCGTCGGACTGCCAGACATCGAGCGTGGCGCCGGCAATGGCCTCGCCCCGCGTGCCACGCACCGTGCCGCGCACCTGGCAGGGCGTGCCCTTGGCGCCGTTGGCGATGTCAGCGCCCAGTTCGTACTGCGGCGCGTCCTTCACGTAGAAGGGGCCGAACACCGTGGCCTCGGTGCAGCCCTCGGGCTTGTGGTTGTTCATGGCCACGGTGAGCATGGACAGGCCCAGCACGTCCGACAGCAGAATGAACTCCTGCCGCTTGTCGTCGGTGATGTGGCCGCAGCGGGTGAGGAATTCAACGCCCTTGAACCACTCGTCCTCGGTCAGTTCCACCTCGCGGGCAAAGGCATGCAGGTGCTGCACCAGGCTGATGAGAATTTGCTTCAGGCGCGGGTCGGCGGTGCCCGCAAAGCTGGCGATGACCGCCTGGGTGATGTTGTCCTGGTCGAGATTGCGCATGGTTCCTGTCTCCGCCGTGGTGTTCGCTGGCTGTGAGACCGGACTTTATGATTTCCACAAAACAATATAAACAGGTCAAAATGGAATGAAGATTTCCAATAAATGAAAATATGGACCGCCTTACCGAGCTGGAGTTGTTCATCAAGGTCGCCGAAGTGGGCAGCATGGGCGGCGCGGCCGAGGCGCTGGGGCTGTCCAACCCCGCAGCCAGCCGCCACCTGGCATCGCTTGAAGGCCGGCTCAAGGCGCGGCTGGTGGAGCGCAACACCCGGCGGCTGTACCTGACGAGCGAGGGCCAGGAGTTCTACGAGCGCGCACGCGCCGTGCTCGCCGAGCTGCAGGACGCGGAGACGGCCCTCAACTCCAGCACGCTCAAGCCCTCGGGGGTGCTGCGCGTCAGCGCATCGCTGTCGTTTTCGATGCAACTGATCGCCCCGCGCCTGGCGCAGTACCACCGGCTGTACCCGCAGGTGCGCGTGCACATCGAGGCGGCCAACCGCTACCTGGACATGATCGAGAACGGCATCGACGTGGCGATCCGCAACCGCGAGTTCGAGCCCGACAGCAGCATCACCATCCGCAAGCTGGCCTCCACCCGGCGGGTGCTGTGCGCCTCGCCGGCCTACCTGGCGTCGCACGGCATGCCCCAGTCGCCGGACGAACTCTCTGCGCACGACTTCCTGATCTATGTGTACGCCAACCATGCGCACGAGCTGCGCCTGACCCGCGACGCGGACAGCTGCGTCGTGGCCATCCAGGGCCTGCTCGAATCGAACGATGGCCAGGTGCTGCGCGCCGCCGCGCTGAGCGGCCTGGGCATCCTGGTGCAGCCGAGCTACATCGTCTACGACGACATCGTGGCCGGGCGGCTGGTGCCGGTGCTCAACGACTGGGACCTGCCGCGCATCCAGATCAACATCGCCTACCCGAGCCGCAAGCACCTCTCGGCCAAGGTGCGCTCCTTCATCGACTTCATGGCCGACGAGTTCGAGAAGAACAACTACGAGCGCAAGTGGACCAGCTACATGGGGCTGCGCTGAAACCTAGCGGTTGCCGAACTGGCTGTGCACCCAGCTGCGCAGCATCTGCGTGGCCGGCCGGTCGGCCGCGCGTGGGCTGTAGACCAAGTCGTAGCGGTAGCTGTCCACCGCGAGATCGAAGGGCTGGACCAGCACGCCCGAGCGCAGCTCGTCTGCCACCAGCGTCAGGCTGAGCAGGCCCACGCCCTGGCCCGCCACGGTGGCCTGCACGGCATGCATCTCTTCGGTGAACGACAGCCCCGCATCCGATGGCGCGTCGCCGACCAGCCCTGCCCGCTGCAGCCAGGTGCGCCAGACCGGCGCGAGGGATTCGTCGCGCGGCGTCTGGGCCCACTCGAAATGAATCAGCGGCACGGCACCCAGGTCGCGCAGCGCCAGCGCCGCCAGGGTGGGCGTGCACACGGGGGCAAAGCGGTCCTGGAACAAGGGCTCCACCACCATTTCGGCGTAGCGCCCGCTGCCGTAGCGGATGGCAGCGTCGGCCTCGGTGTCGAGGTCCACCACCCGGTGGCTGGCATCCAGGCGCAAAGCCCAGCCCGGGTGCTGTGTGCTGAACGAGCCGACGCGCGGCGCCAGCACCTTGGCCATGAAGGCCACGGTCGATGACAGCGTGGCCGTCTGTGCCTGGCCCTCGGTGCGGCGCACGCGCTCGACCGCGCGCTCGAAGCTGTCCAGCCCGTCGCGCAGCACCGGAAACAGCTGGTGCCCTGCAGCCGTCAGCGACACCTGGCGCGTGCCGCGCTCGAACAGGCGCACGGCCAGGTGCTCCTCCAGCAGCTTGATCTGGTGGCTCACGGCCGTGGGGGTGACATGCAGCTCGTCGGCCGCGTCCTTGAAGCTCAGCCGCCGCGCGGCGGCCTCGAACACCCGCATGGCACCCAAGGGGGGGAAGTCTGCGCATAGTGACAGTTTAGTTCTACTCATCTGTCACCTGAAAAATCAACCTTTGTCGAGTGCCACTCCTTTGAACAAACTGGCCGCATGCCATCGCCCTCCCGGGCACATGGCACAACACCGTTCATCCATCAAGGAAACCACCATGCCACTCACGCAAGTCCACACCCAGCCCGACCCCTACGCCCCCTTCCTGCTGTCGCAGGCCATTGCGCTGGGCAACCTGGTCTTCGTCTCGGGCCAGGCGGCCATCGGCGACGATGGAGCCATCGTCGGCAAGGGCGACTTCGATGTCCAGGCCGAACAGGCCTTCCAAAACCTCGACCGCGTTCTCAAGGCCGCCGGCACGGACCTGCGCCATGTGGCCAAGGTCACGATCTTCCTGACCTCCATGGCGCACTTTCCGAAGATCGTGGAGCTGCGCCGGAAATGGTTTTCTGCGCCCTACCCGGCCGACACCATCGTCGAGGTCTCGGGCCTGTATTCGCCCGAGGCGATGATCGAGATTGAGGCCATCGCCACCCTTCCTGGAGCGCAGGCATGACGCCCCTGCTGTCGCCCGGCCGCATCGGCAGCCTGGAACTGCCCAACCGCCTGGTGGTCGCTCCCATGACGCGCGTAAGTGCCGCCGCCACGGGCGAGGCCACCCAGCGCATGGCCCGCTACTACGCGCGCTTTTCAGAGGGCGGCTTCGGCCTGGTGGTCACCGAGGGCATCTACACCGACCAGGCCTTTGCCCAGGGCTACGCCCACCAGCCGGGGCTGAGCGACCGCGCGCAGGCCCTGGCCTGGCGCCCCGTGGTGCAAGCCATCCACGCGGCAGGCGGGCGCGTGTTCGCGCAGTTGATGCATGCGGGCGCGCTGTCGCAGTTCAACCGGTTCCGCAGCCACACGGCAGGGCCTTCGGCCGTGCGCCCGCTGGGGCAGCAGATGGCGCTGTACCGGGGCGAAGGCCCCTACCCGGTGCCGGTGGCGATGACCGGGGCCGACATCGCCGAGGCCATTGCCGGCTTTCGCCAGGCGGCACGGCTTGCCGTGGAGGTGGCCGGCTTCGACGGCGTGGAGGTCCACGGCGCCAATGGCTACCTGCTCGACCAGTTCCTCACAGGCCATACCAACACCCGCAGCGATGGCTGGGGCGGCGCCATCGGCCAACGCGTGCGGCTGGCCTGCGAGGTGGTGCAGGGCGTGAAGCAAGAGCTGGGCACCACCTCGCCGGTCGGGGTGCGCATCTCGCAGGGCAAGGTCAATGACTTCAGCCACCGGTGGCCCGAGGCCGAGGCCGGTGCGGCCACCGTGTTCAGCGCCCTCGCGCAGTCGGGCGCGGACTACCTGCACGTCACCGAGTTCGAGGCCTGGCGGCCGGCGTTCGCCGATGCGGGCGCCAGCCTGGTGCACCTGGCGCGCCGCCATGCGCCGGGTGTCACCCTCATCGCCAACGGCGGTCTGCACGATCCCGCGCGGGCCGCGAGCGCGATGGACGATGGCGCCAACCTCGTGGCCCTGGGGCGCGGCGCGCTGTCCAACCCCGACTGGCCGCAGCGCCTGCGCGATGGCCTGGCACCGCGCGCGTTCGATCCGGCACTGCTGTCACCGCTGGGCGACCTCAAGGCGGCGGAATGCGAGACCGCAGACACAACCGGGTGATCGAAAGGCTGCGCGGCCCTACTCGGCCTTCACCCCGGCGGCCTTGACCACGGCTTCCCAGCGGGCCTTTTCCCTGGCGATCAGGGCGCCGAACGCCGGGGCCGTGGCCGGTGTCGGCTCGGCCCCTTCGCTGCCCAGGCGCTGGGCCACGGCCGACGCACCCAGAGCGTCATTGGTGCGTGCGTTGAGCCGCTGCACCACCTCGACCGGCGTGCGCGCAGGGGCGACCAGTCCGTACCACTGGTCGGCCTCGAAGCCCTGTGTGCCCGGCACACCGGACTGTCCGACCGTGGGAACCTCGGGCAACTGGGACAGGCGCTGGCGACCCGACACGGCCACGGGCCGGATCTTGCCGGCCTTGATATGGGGCAGCAACGCCGGCACGCCGGTGAACAGCATCTGCACCTGGCCCGCGAGCAGGTCGTTCACCGAGGGTGCCGTGCCCTTGTAGGGCACGTGCAGGGCCTTCAGCCCGGTCTGCAGCTTGAGCAGCTCCATCGCCAGGTGGGCCGCACTGCCATTGCCACCCGACCCATAGGCCAGCCGGTCGGGGTGCGACTGCGAGTAAGCCACCAGCTCGGCCAGGCTGCCGGCCGGCACCGAGGGGTGGAGCACCAGCACGTTGGGCACCCGGGCCACCAGCGCCACGGGCGCGAACGCCTTGAGCGGATCGAAGCCGAGCTGCGGGTACAGCCAGGGGTTGACCGCCAGCGTGCCGGTGTGGCCCATGAAGAGGGTGTGGCCGTCGGGCGGCGAGCGCAGGGCACGCTCGGAGCCCAAGGTTCCACCCGCGCCCGGAACGTTCTCCACGATGACAGGCTGACCCAGCGACTGACCCAGTTCCAGCCCCACGGCCCGTGCCAGGATGTCGCTGGAGCCCCCGGGCGTGAAGGGCACGATGATGCGCACGGGCCGCGAGGGAAAGTCGGCCGCCGCATGCGCACGCCGCGCCATGGCGAGCAAGGGCAGACCCAGCAGGGGCAGGAATCGGCGCCGGGGCAGGAAGTCAGCCATGGGCTTGTTCAATCCGGCTTGATGCCGGTTTCCTTGACCAGCTTTTCGTAGCGCTGGCGTTCGGAGCGCACCAGCGCGGCAAACTGCGCGCTGCTGCCGGGCGTGACCTCGCCGCCCACGCCGGTCATGCGCGCCTTGACCTCAGGCTGCCCGAGTGCCTTCTGCACTTCGGCATGCAGTCTGTCGGTGATGGCCTTGGGTGTGCCTGCAGGCGCGACCAGGCCGTAACAGACCGAGGCTTCGAAGCCGGGGTAGCCGGACTCGGCAATGGTCGGCACGTCCGGGAAGATGCTGGTGCGGTCGGCGCTCAGCGCGGCCAGCACCTTGAGTTTGCCGCTCTTCACATGCGGCAGGGCCTCCAGCGCATTGACTGCGACCAGCGGCACTTGGCCGCCGATGGTGTCGGTGATGGCCGGTCCGCCGCCGCGGTAGGGCACGTGCTGCAGTTCAATGCCGGCCGCCTTGGCGAACAGCTCCACCGCCATGTGCGGCGTGGCGCCGTTGCCCGGGCTGGCGAAGGCGATTCCATCGGGCTTGGCCTTGGCCGCCGCGATGAGCTGCGCCACGGTGTTGTACGGAACCGATGGGTTGGCCGCGATGACCACGGGCACCCGGCCCACCTGCGAGATCAGCACCAGGTCCTTCTCGGCATCGAACGGCGCGGGCTGGTACAGCGCCATGTTGGCCGCCAGTGCGTTGGCCGCGAGCATCAGCGTGTAGCCGTCAGGCGCCGCGCTGATCACGGACTTCACCGCGATGTTGGTGCCGGCGCCGGGCTTGTTCTCGATGACGATGGGCTGGCCCATGCTGACGGACATGGCCTGGCCCACCGTGCGCGCGACGATGTCCACCGCGCCGCCGGCCGGGTAGCCCACCACCAGCTTGATGGGCCTGTCGGGATAGGCCGGCGCCTGGGCCCAGGCGCCGGGCAGTGCCAGCACGGTGAGCAGGGCCAGCGCCGATCGGCGTGCGAGGGGGAAGGCAAGGCGCATTTGGTCTCCTGGTGTTGTCGTTGTTCTGTCGTGTCGCGGGCGGCCCCAAGGGCTCCGTCTCCATTTTGAACGGCGGATGCCCCGCCCGCTACGCCAGATGCTGCCTAGCAGATAGGCCTGTCTTCAATACCGGCACGCCCCTGCGATTGCACGCGCGCAGGCCGTGTGGCAGGCCAGCTGTTGCAGCGTTCAACAGCGGGCTCCGCGGGCTGTCTTGCCTGGGCATGCGTATCGCGTGGATCCACCCACCTCATTCCCCCTGCAATCGGTTGCGCCCTTCGCGCTTGGCCGTGTACATCCATTGGTCGGCACGCCGCAGAAGTTGGGCCGCATCGTCCAGGGGCTGGGCACAGGTCAGCCCCATGCTGACAGTCACATCCCGCCCCGGCACGAACCGGGACCAGTCATGTGCCTGTACCTGCTGCCTAAGCCGTTCGCACACTAGAGAGGCATCCGCCAATGCCTGCCCCCACAGCAGAATGACGAACTCCTCGCCGCCAATGCGCGCCACGAAGTCGCCACCCCTCACACCGCTGGTCAGCAACTTGGCGATCTCGCGCAGCACAGCGTCTCCGACGTCGTGGCCCCAGCCATCGTTGATCTGCTTGAAGTGGTCAATGTCGATGATGGCCAGCGAAAAGCCCTCCGCCTGCCCATGCCGCATCGGCAGAACGGCCATCAGGCGGGCGTCCAGTGCCCGCCGGTTGGCCAGTCCGGTGAGCGGGTCGAGCAGGGATTTCTGCGTCGCCACATCGGCACGCTCGCGCAGTTCTTCGGCTTCGAGCCGCAATTGCGCGAGTTCCTGCTGGGCGATTTCCATCCTCACCTCGCCCAACAGCACGCGCGCCTGGGCGTTCAGGCTGAGTTCACGGTCGCGGCGCACCTGGACCACCATGGACTCCAGTGCCGCCAGTGCCTGCGCATCGGAGCCAGCGGCCTTGAAGGCACGGTACCTGGATCTCCACCACCACCGGCGGCATCCTTCGTTTCTCTGGGCTGCGGCCGCATCCACCCGGTGGTCCAGCGCTTCGCAGGCCTCGACCGCGCGCCCGCTGGCCAACAGCCAGTCCGCGTTGAGCAGTTCGTTTTCTGCACGGGCATCCGGGGCCTTCGCCTCTATGGCGAATGCCCGGTGCCGATCGACTGCGGCGCGCATCTCCTGCAGCCGCCCCAGGGCCTCAAGGGCAAGGCATTCGATCTCGGCGCAGACCATTTCCCAACGGACATGCCCCCGCGCGAGCGCCGTCGCCCGCTGCACCACGGCCAGGGCTTCGCGCAGATCCGCAGCCTGCGCTTCGGTTGGCGCCAGCGGGCCCGGCATATGGGCGAGCTTGCGCCCGGACCGGCACAGTGCGCCCGCGAGATTCACGACGGCAGCGAATTGCGCCACCTTGTCACCGTCGCGCTGGGCCTCTTCATCCGCCTTGTGCAGCAGGGCGATCGCATGCGGATGATCGCCCAGCAGCTCCACCACGCCAGCCAGGCTGGAGAGGCTGCGCGATACCAGCCCGGGCGCACCCAGCGTGCGCGCCCGCCCCAGCGCTTGCATTGCCTCGGGCAGCGCTTCGTCAGCCCGACCGAGTTGGCACCAGGCCCGGGTCAAGGTGTTGCGCAGCTTGATCCCGACCCCATGCAGCCCGAGCGCGTCGGCCTCCGCCAGGGCGGCAAAGGCGCTCTCGGCCGCCTTTTCGCTCTCGCCCCGGCGCAGTTGGTGCTCGGCCAGCCAGGCTGCCGCCAACGCGGCTTCGGGCTGCAGCCCGCACTCCCTGGCGGCTCGCAAGGCACGCACCGCCATCTCGACCCCCACGTCGTGGGCACCCACGAGACTTGCGGCTTCGCATTCCTTCAGGTCGGCCAGGAGTTGGTCTGTGCGTTCCATGGTCTGTGGCGCCAGGTGCTGCTGGGTTGGCTGTTTCCAGAACGGGGTCCCGTGAATATCGCACAGAGACCGGGCCCCGGCCATTCGCGTTGCAAAAAGCCGCATGGAAGGCTGCCACCGGCGGGGCCAGCTCGCCGCTGATGGGGGTACTAGGAATCTTATCAATAACAGATGTCGGAATCTCTATAGACAGCCCGAACTTTTGACAATGTGTCAAAACGCCTTGTCGCAAGACTGGCCGGGTAACGCCGAAAAACAAAATGTGTCAACGGCGCATCTTGTGCATTCGGGCCCGTTGATAGTCGGCGGTCCGCTCAAGGTGATACCGCTCGCTGTCTGTGAGTCCAAGCGGCGACAGGCAGCACCAATCGTGGGCCTGCGACATCACCTATGTTTATATGTACCCGCGGCAGCTGGTGTACCTAAATGTTGTGCCGAATCTGTACTCGCGCAGTGTAGGAAATTGACAATCGCCCCAAGCTTGGAGCATGCGGACAGAAACAGGCTCTCGGTGAAGGTGTTGGCGCCGCGCATGGGGGTCAGGGTCAAGCTATCTAGGAGGGACCAGTGAGCTTACCGGGGTTGGGCTGCTGGGCTGGCTGGGAGGTATTTCTTCAGCCTGCCAGGACGGTGCGGCGGTGTAGATTGCCTTCACCCCGCCGTGAACGGTGTTACCAAAGTGCGACGGCTGACCACCCCGTCCCTGCAATCAAGTTATCCGGACTTATTTTTGTTGGCAATGCCTGATGGCTTCTGTATGTTGACACGGGTGCTCACCGAGCGAATTGCATCTGCAAAAGCCTGCACGACCGCGGGAGGTCCTTCTGCAGCTTGCCGCGTGTAAAGACCTAGCGACGGAAGCAGCACCGGCGGTGTGATGGGCAGACGAACGATGCCACCGCGCGCCAGTTCGTCTCGTGCCTGTTCAAAGCGCACAGCGCCGAGCATGTTCTCATCAAGGCGCAAAACGCTGCCGAGGGTGACAGACGAGAGCACTTCAATCGCGGGCTCTGGCGGCTTCAGGCCTGCGTTGAGAAACGCGGTCATCAATGCCTGTCGAACCAGCGTGTCCTTTGGGGGGGCGACCCACGGCTGGAAGTGAACATCGCGCCAGGTCAATCTGCGCTTGCGCGACAGAGAGTGTCCTTGCGCGCACAGCACGCACAGTTCGTCAGCCACCAGCAACTCCGGCTTGAGCAGCGAGAGTTGTGCGCTGGTGAGCAGCTCGGGGGTGACGGCGCCGAACACGCAGTCGAGCTCGCTGTTCAAGAGTCGCTGGATCAGCTCGCGGACCCTGCCTTCGTGCACTTGTACTTTGGCAAGCGGTAGTCGCCTGCGTAGTTCGATCACCGCTTGAGGCACGGTGGCGGTCACGGAGAGGGTGCCCAATCGCAGCAAACCCTCTGCGCCGTCTCGCAACGCATCCACTTCATCCTTGCTGCGCGAAAGCTCGCCCAGGATGACCCGGGCTCGGTAGATCGCTGCGTTTCCCGCAGCGTTGGCTACCAGTCCATGCGCTGTGCGCTCAAACAGGCGGGCATCGAATCCTGCTTCGATCTCGCCCAGCATCTTGCTTAGCGCTGGCTGGCTCAAGTTCAAATGGGTTGCGGCGGCGCGCATTGAGCCCGCATCGACAAGGGCCACCAGCAGTTCCAGATGGCGCATGCGCAGACGCCGCACCAGGTAGTCGGATGGTAAAGACATGAAGCGCCCCCGCGAATGGCTGCCAATGGATAGTGATCACCCAAAGTGATCACGCAATCAGGATTATGGATTTTTCAGGAATGTCGACCACGACTATGGTTGTGGCCATGACTTATTCCCGAGAAAACACTTCGACGTCACCCGCAGCGCCCTTGGCCGGGGTCTCCGTCATTGATCTGGGCCAATACATTGCAGGCCCCGGTGCCGCGATGGCGCTGGCGGATTTGGGGGCCACGGTGATCAAGGTCGAGCCGATGACGGGCGATCAGGCACGCCATGTGGGGAGATATGGCGAGGCCATGGTGAGGGCTTACAACCGGGGCAAACGGTCCATCGCGCTGGACCTCAAGAGCGAGTCGGGCCGGGAAGTTGCTTGGCGTCTCATCGCCCAATGCGACGTGGTCGTGCAAAACCTGCGCCCGGGCGCAGTCGAGAAGCTCGGCCTGGGCCCTACGCAGGTGCGTGCTCGTTATCCTCGGGTTATCTACCTGTCGATCTCGGGTTTTGGCAGCGAGGGGCCGTCGAGCGAACGCCCCGGTTACGACATTGCGGCGCAGGCGGAGAGCGGCCTTATGTCAGTCACGGGTGAGGCCGATCGCCCGCCGCAAAAGGTGGGTGTGCCGATCATCGACGCTGCTGCAGCGGACCTGGGGGCCCAGGCCGTCCTGGCGGCCCTCTATGGACGCGAACGAAGCGGCATGGGCGAGACGCTGGAGGTATCGCTGCTGGAGACGGCCCTCCATCTTCAGGCGGCCACCTGGTGCGAATACCTGGGTGGCGGGCCAGAGCCCACCCGCATCGGACATGGTCAGCCCAATAACGCGCCCGCAGCCGAGGTCGTGGCCACGCGAGATGGCCACATCGTGCTATCCGCCTACGTTGAGGATCATTGGAAGCGCTTTTGCCGGGCCTTGGGCCGGGAAGAACTGGTCCAAGACCCGCGCTTCTCCAGCAACGGGCAACGCGTTGCCCACCGCGCCGAATTGCGTCACGTGCTCGATGAATGCCTCTCGGCCTACACCAGCGACGCGGCCGTCCAGATGCTCAGCCAGCACCAGATTGTTGCTGGGGCAGTGCGGCCTTACCGCGATGTACTGACCAACGCGGACGTGATGGCTACCGGTATCTTCGTGGACTCCGCGTCGAGCGACGGCGAAGGGTATCGGGCCTTGGGACTGCCGTATCGCATGGGCAGCGGTCCACGGCCCACACCCGCCGCGGCGCCAGATTGCGGGGCGGACAGTGCGGAACTGCTCGCCGAGTTAGGTTACTCGGCGCACGACATTGCCACATTCCGTGAATCCGGGGTGGTGGCATGAACGTGACCCCTGCCTTCTCCACTACCGAGACGCCATCGCATGGCAACGCACGTGCTGCGGTGCAGCAGACCTTGCCGCTGTTTGAGATGATGCGCATGCGCGCTGCAACCACGGCGCGGCGCCATCCCGTTCTGGGTTTCGCGAGCGACGACCGTGCTTCGCACATGCGCTGGGTGAACCATTTCACCCACACCCACCGCCGAATCGGGCCGGAAGACCGCGAAGTGGTCAGTCCCAACAACGACACCGTCTTCAGCAATGCGTGGCTGGATCTATCCCGAGGGCCCGTGCTCATTGACACGCCAGACATGGGTGAGCGTTACTGGACATTGGGCTTGCTCGACGCATGGACCAACCCGTTTGCTTACGTAGGGCGCCGCACCACCGGGAACCGTCGCCAGCGCACGCTGGTGCATGGCCCTGCCTGGCATGGCCCGGTGCCCGACGGCGTGGACAACGTGATCGCCGCGCCGGGTGAGGACGTCTGGGTGATCGGACGCCTCCTGGTGGACGATCATCCCGATGACCTGGAACAGGCTGCCGCGCTGCAACGCGGGATCTCCACGCACCGGCTGGACGGCGGGGAGGCCGCCTTTCGGGTGGACACGGGTCTCGATGGCCGCGCGGGGCATGCGCCGGATGCCGCGCTCTACCGCGCCACGATCGACGAGGCCCTGGCCCGCAACCCGGTGCAAATGGGGGAGAGCCTGTGTTGGCCAGTGGATGAGGGAGCTCTTGCGGACGCACTGCCACTGGTGTACGAGGAGCTTCGCCAGAAGGCCCAGCCGCACGCTCTCGGGGGTGGCTGGGCGCTGCCCGTCGCGGTGCGAACGCACTGGGGCGCAGACGTGGCGATGCGCGCGCGCGTCGCGCGCAACTTCATCGGTGCACTGGGCATCGAGGAGGCCATGTACCCAACGGCGGAGGTGGACGCCGATGGCGCGCTGCTCAACGGGTCGCACGCCTATGAGCTGCACTTCGAGCCAGGCGCAGTGCCGGAGGTGGACGCCTTCTGGTCGCTCACGCTGTACCGGCGAAGCGACTGCCTGCTGGTGGCCAACCCAGCGCACCGCTATTCGGTTGGCGATCGCCTGCCTGGTCTGCTGAGGGGTGCGGACGCAAGCCTTTCCATCCGAATTCAGGCAGAGGACCCGGGCCCGGCGCACAACTGGCTGCCCGCCCCACCCGGAGAGGAGTTCTTCCTGGTCCTTCGTCTCTATCAGCCCAGACTTCGACACCGAGAGTTCCGGTTTCCATACCCGCCCTTGCGCCGTCTGTAGCACGGCCGCCCTTCGACACAACCACAACAGGAGACAGACATGACCTTGCACCATCGGGCTTTGAACACCCTTGCATCAACGCGGCTCCAGCGCCGCACCGTGCTCGCCACGATGGCCGCCGGCTTGGCGTCGGGCACCGGCCTGCTAGCGCATGCGCAGGCGGACTGGCCCACGCGGCCGGTCAAGTTGATCTCGCCTTACGCAGCGGGCGGGGCCAGTGACCTCTCGGCCCGAGTGCTGGGCGAGTACCTGGCCAAGGTCCTGGGCCAGCAGTTTGTCGTCGAAAACAAGCCTGGGGCGGGCACTCGGCTGGGGACCGAGTTCGTGGCGCGCGCGCCCGCCGATGGCTACACCGTTCTCTATGTGGCGGCGCCCTATGCAACGGCCGAGGCGCTTTACGGAAAGGGCCTGAGCTACCAGCGCGAGCAACTGCGCCCCATCGCGATGGCCATGCACGCGCCCTTGTTCCTGATCGTCAATGCGCAGACTCAGATAAAGGGCGTGCGCGATCTGGTCGCGTTCGCCAAGACCCGCCCGGGGGGCATCAACATTGGCACGCCTGGCGCGGGGTCGCAGCCCCACCTGGCTGGCGAACTGCTTTTGCGTGAAGCCGGCATTGAGGGCATCAACGTCCACATGAAAGGGGATTCCGTCGCCTACTCGGAGTTATTGGGGGGGCGCCTCGATGCCACCCTGACGGCGATCAGTACGGCGCTGCCCCACATCGCGGCCGGCAAGTTGCGGGTGCTGGGCGTGGCCTCCGAAAAACGCAGTGCGCTATATCCGGCAGCCCCTACGATTCGCGAACAGGGCTTTCAGGGGGTGGTCGCGTCCGGGTGGTACGGCTTCATGGTGCCAGCCGCCACGCCAGGGGATGTGGTGGCGAAGCTGCAAGCGGCCATCTTGCGGGCACTGGACGACTCCACCATTAAACAGAAGCTGCTCGACATGGGCCTGGAGGCCAGCGGCGCGCCCGGAGCCAAGTTCGCGACGTACATCGACGACCAGACACGCAAGTGGACCGGTGTGATCCGTGATGCCAACATCAAGATCGATTGAGCGCATGATGAAATCCTCCTCGACTTGCTGGGCTCTCGCCATTGGCGCACTGTTGACGCTCAACGCCTGCACCCACACGCCCGCCGTGAACACGGGCCTACAGCGACCCACTGCCTTTGGTCCGGTGGTCGGCGCCGAGGATGCATCGGTCGGTGGCGTCCACAGCTGGAAAGGTATTCCCTATGCGGCAGCGCCAGTGGGGCAGCGCCGCTGGCGAGCACCTGAGGATCCGCCCGCATGGACGCAACCACGTGCGGCGACGTCGTTTGCGAACGCATGCGTGCAGACAGGCCGACTGTATGGGCCGGGCTTGAACAATCGATACGACGCCACCATCGGCAGCACGCTGGGCCAGACATTGGGCTCGGAGGACTGCCTCTACCTCAACATCTGGGCGCCCACCGCTTCCGCGTCGACCCCGAGGCCCGTCATCGTTTGGGTCCACGGCGGCAGCAATATCACCGGCTACACCGCGGACCCGGTGTACGACGGTGCCGCGCTGGCACGTGCTACCGGCTCGGTCGTGGTGTCGGTCGCCTACCGGCTTGGCGTCTTCGGGTTCCTGGACCTTGCACCGTTGAAGACGGGTGAGGCCGCCACCGACTCAGGCAACTTCGCGCTGCTCGACATCGTGAAGTCGCTGGAATTCGTCCAGCACAATATCGGCGGCTTTGGCGGCGACCCTTGCCGGGTCGCGTTGATGGGTGAGTCCGCCGGGGCGGTCAACGTGTACGCGCTACTCACCTCGCCCATGGTGGTCTCCAGGCCCACGCCCTTGTTTCACCGGTTGGTGGCGCTCAGCGGGGGTATTTCATCGGCAGCCACGCTGCCGCCGGGCTCCTTTGCAACCATCCTTCCCCGCAGCGTGTGGGCGACGCGAGGAAACGCCTTACTGACTCATTCCCTCTTGGCCGACGGTGTAGCCGCTGATCGGCCTGCAGCAGAGGCACACATTGCTTCGCGCACGCCCCAGCAGCTGGCTGCCTACCTACGCGGGCTATCACCCGACGCCATCTTGACCACCGTGCTCAGGCGGCTTGCACCGCTGGGACTTTCGGCTGCCAACCCGATCCCCGACGGATACGTCGTGCCTGCGGATCCCATAGCTGCAATCCGCGCCGGCCGTTACGTCAAGGTGCCGGTATTGGCGGGGAATACGCGCGACGAAAGCAAACTATTTCCTGCCTTGCTGGCAACTCGGCCAGCCTTTGGCGGCACCAGCGGCCGCCTGCTCGATGACGCCGCGGTGTTCAAGCGGGTCCATGGCTACCAGCCTGACGCCCCACCCGCCAGCCGTATCGAGGATTGGGTGCCTGCGCAATACCTGCCGGTGGACGCGCCGACGACAGGGCTGAACGCACGCATCGCAGAGCTCGACCGCAACTGGTTCTTTGCATTTCGGGATGATGTGCTCAATGCGCTCAAATCTCGCCAACCCGATGTTTGGCACTACCGCTTTGACTGGGATGAACTGCCGCCGCCTTTTGACAAGGTCTATGGCGCGGCACACAGTTTTGACCTGCCGTTCATCTTCGGCAATTTCGGGACATCGCTCTATTCGAGCATCTCGTTCAATCGGGCGAACAAGGCGGGCCGGCTCGACTTGTCGGCAAAGATGATTCAGAGTATCGGCAGCTTTGCGCAGGACGGGGACCCCAACAGCCCAAGTCTGGGCTCCGCCTGGCCTGCGTGGCCCCGTTCACTGGTTTTTGATTCAAGCCTCGAAGCGGCCCGGTTGGGGGTGGAATGAGACTGGGTGTTCTCGAACGGACTTCATGGCCTCGCTCGGAGACAAGGAGCTCCGCTGATTTTCACAATGCAGGACATGCCCGACGGACCGTCCTTTCATCCGACGGACATTATTTGTTGTAGTCAGGGGGGCGGCCGCGACAGGCGCGCCGTTACTCCACTGTCACACTCTTGGCCAGGTTGCGTGGCTTGTCCACGTCGGTGCCGCGCGCACAGGCCGTGTGGTAGGCCAGGAGCTGCAGCGGCACCACGTGCAGTAGCGGGCTCAGCGGGCCGTAGTGCTCGGGCATGCGGATCACGTGGATGCCTTCGCTGCTCTCGATTCGGGTGTCGGCATCGGCCAGCACGTAGAGCACGCCGGCGCGGGCGCGCACTTCCTGCATGTTGCTTTTGAGCTTTTCCAGCAGCGCATCGTTGGGCGCCACGGTGACCACGGGCATGGCGCTGGTGACCAGGGCCAGGGGGCCGTGCTTGAGCTCCCCGGCGGGGTAGGCCTCAGCGTGGATGTAGCTGATCTCCTTGAGCTTGAGTGCACCTTCGAGGGCGATGGGGTAGTGCAGGCCCCGGCCCAGGAACAGCGCGTTCTCCATGCGCGCGAAGTCCTCGGACCAGCTGATGACCTGGGGTTCGAGCGCGAGCACGGCCTGCAGCGCCACGGGCAGGTGGCGCATGGCCTTGAGGTGGGCGGCCTCCTGCTCGGCCGTGAGGCGGCCCTTGGACTGCGCCAGCGCCAGCGTGAGCAAAAACAGCCCGGCCAGCTGCGTGGTGAAGGCCTTGGTGCTGGCAACGCCGATCTCCACGCCTGCGCGGGTGATGTAGGCCAGCTTGCATTCGCGCACCATGGCGCTGGTGGCCACGTTGCAGATGGTCAGCGTGTGCTGCATGCCCAGGCTCTGCGCATGGCGCAGCGCGGCCAGGGTGTCGGCCGTTTCGCCGGACTGGGTGATGGTGACCACCAGGCTGCGCGGGTTGGGCACGCTGGTGCGGTAGCGGTACTCGCTGGCCACTTCCACCTGGGTGGGGATGCCGGCGATCTCTTCGAGCCAGTACTTGGCGGCGCAGCCGCTGTAGTAGCTGGTGCCGCAGGCCAGGATGAGAACGCTGTCGATCTCCTTGAACACGCGCCAGGCGGCAGTGCCGTCGGCCCCGTCGAACAACTCGGGCACGATGCCTTCCAGGCCCTCGAGCGTGTCGGCAATGGCGCGCGGCTGCTCGAAGATTTCCTTTTGCATGTAGTGGCGGTAGGGGCCGAGCTCGGCCGCGCCGCTGTGCGCCTGCACGGTGCGCACCGGGCGCTGCGCAGGGGTGAGCGCCTCGCGGCCCTTGCCCATGATCCAGTAGCGGCCCAGTTGCAGGTCCACAAGGTCGCCTTCTTCCAGGTACACGATCTGGTCGGTCACGCCGGCCAGGGCCATGGCGTCGCTGGCCAGAAAGTGCTCGCCCGCCACCGAGCTGCCGGTGCCCGAACCCACGCCCAGGATCAGCGGCGAGCCTGCCCGCGCGCCCACCACGCGGTGCGGCTCGTCCTTGTGCATGACGGCGATGGCGTAGGCGCCATGCAGCTGGGCCACCGCAGCCTGCACGGCCTCGCACAGGTCGCCGCTGTAGTGGCTGTCCACCAGGTGGGCGATGACTTCGGTATCGGTCTGGCTGGCGAACACATAGCCGCGGGCCTGCAGGGCGGCGCGCAGTTCCTCGTGGTTCTCAATGATGCCGTTGTGCACCAGCGCCACGCGACCCGGCGTGCCGGCTGCATCGCCCGTGCCGTGGCTGAAATGGGGGTGGGCGTTGTGCACCGCAGGCGCGCCGTGCGTGGCCCAGCGGGTGTGGGCGATGCCGGTGGCACCATCGACATGGTCGGTCTGCACCTGCTCCAGCAGTTCGGCCACGCGGGCCGTGCTGCGAGCGCGCTGCAAACCGGCCGGGCGCGTGGCGTCCAGGCTGGAGGCATGCACGGCCACGCCACACGAGTCATAACCGCGGTATTCAAGCCGCTGCAGGCCCTGTACAAGGATGGGAACGATGTTGCGCGTGGAGACCGCGCCGACGATGCCGCACATGGATTGTTGCTCCTGTTGGATAAGTGGCGCAATGGTAGGCAGCGCCCATCGGAATTAGTGATTGATATTCATATAAAAATGAACTTAAATTTCACCAATTTCATTGAATGAAATAAAATTCCAAAACAATGGAAGTTTCGGAACCTATCACACTGGACCACACTGATCTGCAGCTGCTGAACCTGCTACAGGCTGATGCCAGCCAGAGCAACCAGGCCCTGGCCGAGCAGGTGCATGTGTCCCCGCCCACCTGCCTTCGCCGGGTCAAGCGGCTGCACGACGTGGGTCTGATCGAGCGGCAGGTGGCCCTGCTGCAGCCGGACCGCCTGGCCGCCGTGCAGGGCCATGGCCTGGCCTGCATCGTCGAAGTGTCGCTGGATCGGCAGGACGCGCAGGCGCTGGACGCCTTCGAGGCACGCGCGGTGGCGCACCCGGCCGTTCAGCAGTGCTGGCGCGTGTCGCCCGGCCCGGACTTCATCCTGGTAGCGCACACGCGCGACATGCCGGGCTACCTGGCGCTGTCGCAGCAGCTGTTCACGGGCGACGCCAATGTGCGCAACGTGAAGGCCTTCTTCAGCACCAAACGCGCCAAGTTCAGCACGGCCATCCCGGTGCAGGCGCGGTAGCGGCCGCACCGGCCGCAGGGCACGGGGCCAGCCGGGCCACCAACCGGGCCATAAAAGCACGCCATTTCCCGCTGGCCTCTACCGCCGGGTAAAGGTAAGCTCTCCGTGCACTCCTCATATAGCGGCCCAACCGCCTGCGCCAGCATTTCCATCCATGGCCACCTACGAACAACAGATGCCCCGGCGCGTTTACCCCCTGCGCGTGCTCGGCATGGGCCTGGGCGGTGTGGTGGTGGCGGTGGTGCTGTGGCAGCGCCAGGCATCCCTCCTCGCCTGGCTGGGCATGGTGTTGCCGTGCTTCGTATGGCCCCACCTGGCCTACCAGCTGTCACGGCGCAGCGCTGACCCGTACCGCGCCGAGATCCGCAACCTGCTCGCCGACTCGGCCCTGGCAGCGGCCCTGGTGCCGCTGATGCACTTCAGCCTGCTGCCCAGCGTGCTGCTGTGCACGCTGACCCTGGTGGACAAGATCACCACCGGCATCCGCGGCCTGTGGGCCCGGTCGATTCCGGCCATGCTCGCAGGGGGAGCAGCCAGCGCGGCGCTCACGGGCGTGCACTGGGCGCCCGAGAGCCCCCTGCCCATCATCCTGGCCTGTCTGCCGGTCATGGCATTGCACACCCTTTCGGTCAGCATGGTCAGCTACCGACTCATCCGCAAGGTGTCGCAGCAGAACCTGCTGCTCGACGAGCTGCGCCGCGTGGACACGCTGACGGGCCTGTACGGCCGTGGCCACTGGCAGGAGCAGGCCGAGGCCGCGCTGCGCCGCCACCACACGGGCCTGGACGCGGCCTGCATGCTGATGATGGACATCGACAATTTCAAGCAGATCAACGACCAGCACGGCCACACCGTGGGCGACGAGGTGATCCGCGCGGTGGCCCATGTGGTGCGCGGCAATGTGCGCGCAACGGACTGCGCGGGCCGCTATGGTGGCGATGAGTTCGCCATTCTCCTGGCCGGCATGGAAACGGCAGAGGCGGTGGCCGTGGCCGAACGCATCCGCGCGCAGACCGAGGCCATTCGCTTGCGCGACATGCCGGCGCTGCGCATGACCGCCAGCATCGGCGTGGCGGCCGCGCATACCCGGCACGGTGCGCTGCGTGCCTGGATGGATGCGGCCGACGCCGCGCTCTACGTGGCCAAGAACGCCGGGCGCAACCGCGTCACGGACAGCTCGACCGATGCGGGTTCCGCTGCGGCGCCGCAACCGGCCACCTCAGACAGCTGATACCGGCGGGCCTTCGGTGGCAGGCAGCCCAGATGCGCGCCGCAACAGGTAGATATCCATGAGCCAGCCATGCTGGGCGCGCGCCGCAGCGCGGGTGCGCTCGATGCGCGGGCCGGCCTCGGCCAGGGGGCCGCTGTCCAGCAGTTGCTGGGGCATGCCCAGGTAGGCGCCCCACCAGATGTGCAGGCCTTCGGGGGGCAATCCCATGAAGCTGCACTGCCCGTCGAGCATCACCACGGCTGTGTCCACGCCTGCAGGCCAGCCCTGCTCGCGCAGTTGCCGGCCGGTGGTCACCACGAAGGGCTGGCCAATGTCGTTGAGCGGCACCGCATGGGCGGCGGCCAGCGCCTGCACCGAGGTGATGCCGGCCACCACGTCCACACGCACCGGGGCGGGCTGCATGCGTGCCGCAATGCGCAGCGTGCTGTCGTACAAGGCCGGGTCTCCCCACACCAGCAGGGCGACGCGCAGGACCTTGGGCGCAGGCGCGTCGCCGGCAGCGGGCGCACCCAGGGCCTGAGCGATGGCGGCATGCCAGCAGCGGGCGATGGCAGCATGCCATTCGTCGACCTGGGCCAGGTAGTCGTCGCCCTGGCTGCGGCGCAGCGGCATGTCGAAACCGGCGATGCGCGGTGCGGGCGCCACCAGCACCTCGTCGCACAGCGACTGGCGCAGTGCGGCGAGTTCGGCCTTGTCCTCGCCCTTGTGCGGCAGCAGGATCAGATCGGCCGCGTTCATGGCCGTGGTGGCCTGGCGGGTGAGGTGGTCGGGGTTGCCCGTGCCGATGCCGATCAGCGTCAGCGCCACCGGCGGCAGACCTTGGAACGGACTGGTGCTCATGCCTTGGAGGCCTGGTCCAGCGGCTGGTCCCGGGCCGTGTCCAGCGCGGCGCCGGCAGGCATATCCACAGCCGGAAAACGCGGCGCCGTGCCCAGGGGCCGGTAGCGGCGGTCGTAGTCGGCGGCGTAGAGCCGGCTTTCGGCGAATGCCTCGGCTTGAAGACTGCGGCCCACCAGGATCAGCGCCGTGCGCTCCATGCTGGCGGCCACCGCCTGGGCCAGCCCGCCCACGGTGGTACGCACGACGGTTTCGTCGGGCCAGCTGGCGCGCCAGACGATGGCGGCCGGGCAGTCGGCGCCATAGTGCGGCAGCAGCTCGGCCTGCACCTTGTCGGCCAGGTGGATGGACAGATGGATGGCCAGCACCGCGCCCGTGGCGGCAAAGGCGGTCAGGTTCTCACCCTCTGGCATGGCAGTGGCCCGGCCCGAAGTGCGTGTCAGCACCACCGACTGGCACAGGCCGGGCAGCGTGAGCTCCGCGCCCAGCGCAGCGGCAGCGGCGGCAAAAGAGGGCACGCCCGGCGTCACGGTGTAGTCGATGCCTGCGGCGCGCAGGCGCCGCAGCTGCTCGCCCATGGCGGACCAGACCGACAGGTCGCCCGAGTGCAGGCGGGCCACGTCCTGGCCGCGCGCGTGGGCGGCGGATATCTCGGCCATGATGGCATCGAGGTCCATGGCCGCAGTGTTGACGATGTGCGCGCCTGGCGGGCAGTGCGCGAGCAGCTCGCGCGGGATCAGCGAGCCGGCGTACAGACAGACCGGGCAGCGGCCCATGAGGTCGCGCCCCCGCACGGTGATGAGGTCGGCGGCGCCAGGGCCGGCGCCGATGAAATGCACGGTCATGCCGTAGCTCCTTGGGTCAATGCAGCGGCACGGCCAGAGCCTGCCGCTGCCACACAACAATCGAGGGGGCCCGGGCGGCGCCGTGCCACAGCCAGTGTGGCGCTGCCATCCTCGGCCACCAGGCGGGGCACAAGCAACTGCGCCTGTGGCCCAGCGGCGGCCAGCGCAGCGGCTTCCGCCACGCTGCCCGTGCCATAGCGGGCCTGCAGGCGCGGCGACTGCGTGACCACGGGCTGGTGGCGCATGGGCTCCACCGGTACCGCAAGCACCGGGGCGGACGCAAGGCCCAGCCAGTCTGCCAGTGCCGGATGCGTGGCCTTGCCCTGCAGCACGGCCACGGCGCAAAAGCAGTCCGCTTGTCCGGGCAACAGGGCTTGCGCCCGCAGCCACAGCGCCTGCAAGGCGGCAGGCGTGGCCTGGGCCCGCAGGCCCACTCCGACCACCAGGCAGGCATGCACGGGGGCGGCAATACCAGCTTGGGGTAGCAGCGCCGTCACGGCTGCCAGCTCCATTGCACCAGCGGGCGCGCGGCCTTCCAGCTGCGCATGCGCCCCAGCGGTTCGGCGCTCGACAGCTCCAGCCGCAGCAACTGGCCACCATGGTCCGCCTGCAACTGCACCAGCAGGGCCTCGGTCTCGAGGGTCACGGCATTGACCACCAGCCGGCAGCCGGTGGGCATCAAGGCCCGCAAGGCGGCAAACAGAGCGGCATCAAAGCCGCCGCCGACAAACACCGCCTGGGGTGGCGCCAGCCCCTGGAGCGCATCGGGCGCCAGGCCGTGCACCACCTGCAGCGCCGGCTGCAGGCCGAACCGCGCCGCATTGCTGTGGATGTTGTCCACTCGCGCCGCATGCTGCTCCACGCTGCTGGCCAGGCCGCCAGCCAGGCACCACTCCACCGCCACGGAGCCCGAGCCCCCGCCGATGTCCCACAGCCGCTCGCCGCGCCGGGGCGCCAGGGCGGCCAGCGTCAGCGCCCGGGCCGGGGCCTTGGTGATCTGGCCGTCGTGCGCATACCAGCCGTCGGCACGCCCGGGCACCTGGGGCAAGGCGGGGCCGCCAGCGGCCCGCAGGGCGACAGCCACCGGGGCCTGGGCAGGGTCGGCTGCCAGCACGGCCTCGGCCTCGTGCGCCCGCAGTGTGCGGCAGCGCTCGCGCGGCCCCCCCACGGACTCCATCACCCACAGCGTGCTCGCGCCCCAGCCCTCTTGCGTGAGCCAGCCCGCCAGCTCGGCCACGGCGGAGCCATCGCGCAGCAGCACGATGCACTGCCCACCCGGCGCCAGGCGCGGCAGCAACTGCTGCAGCGGGCTGGCGTGCAGGCCCAGGCAGTCGGTGGCCTCCAGGCGCCAGCCCAGGCGGGCCGCCACCAGCGAGAATGTCGAGGGCTGCGCGTGGCAGCGCCATTCGTGCGGTGCCAGGTGCACCGCCAGGCTGCCGCCCGCACCGAACCAGAACGGGTCGCCCGAGGCGAGCACCACCACGCGCTGCCCGCGCAGGGCAAGCACGGGGGCGGTGTCGAACGGCACGGGCCAGGGGCGGCCGCGATCGCCGGCCTGCGCCAGCGCCAGGTGGCGCGGGCCGCCGACAATCACCTGGGCCTGGTCGATGGCCCGGCGCGCGGCCGGTGCCAACCCGTCCAGTCCCTCCTCGTTCAGGCCCACCAATGTCAACCACGGATCAGCCATGACGCATGTTCTCCTGCTGGGCGGCACCAGCGGCGCCAGCCAATTGGCGCAGGCCCTGCAACAGGCGCGGATACCTGCCGTGTTTTCCTATGCAGGGGCCACGCAGGCCCCCGTGGCGCAGCCCGTGCCCACGCGCTGCGGCGGGTATGGCGGCGTGCAGGGGCTCGCACAGTTCATTCGCGGCCAGGGCATCACCCACGTGGTGGATGCCACCCACCCCTTTGCCGCACAGATGAGCCGCAACGCCTGCGCTGCCTGCGAGGCCACCGGAACGCCGCTGCTGGCGCTGGAACGCGCACCCTGGCAGGCCGAGGCCACAGACCGCTGGGTGGACGTGCCTGACATGGCTGCGGCCGCACAGGCGCTGCCCCACGAGCCTGCCCGGGTTTTTCTCGCCATAGGGCGCAAGCAGTTGGATGCCTTTGCCGGCCAAGCCCGGCACCATTACCTGCTGCGCCTGGTGGACGCACCTGCTCCGGGCAGCCTGCCGCTGGCCGACACCACGGTGGTGCTGGGCCGCGGCCCCTTCAGCGCCGGGCACGACCAGGCAATGCTGCAGGCCCATGGCATCACCTGGCTGGTGGCCAAGAACGCCGGGGGCGAGGCCACGCGCGGCAAGCTGCTGGCCGCCCGCGCCCTGGGGTTGCCGGTGGTGATGGTGCAGCGCCCGCCGCTGCCGCCGCGCCCACGCACCGAGGAGGTGGACGCCGTGCTGCACTGGATCGCTCATGGCATGCTGCCCGGGGCGCCTGGCGCGGCGGCCTCCAGCCCATAGAAGCGCGGGGTGTAGACCCAGCGCCCCACCTGCCGCGTGGTGCTGTTGCCCACCAGCACCACGGTGCGCATGTCGGCCATCTCGGGCGCGGCGTCGGCCAGCGTGCACACGTGCAGCGCCTCGTCGGGGGTGGACACGGCGCGCGCAAAGACCATCAACCGCGTGGACTCGCAGTGCGCGCGCAGCAAGGCCAGCAGGCGCACGAAGCCCTCGGGCCGGCTGCGCGAACGCGGGTTGTAGAACGCCATGGCGAAGTCGGCCTCGGCCGCCAGTTGTACGCGCCGGGCGATCACTGGCCAGGGCTTGAGGTTGTCCGAGAGGTTGATGCAGCAAAAGTCATGGCCCAGCGGCGCACCGGCGCGCGCCGCTGCGGCCAGCATGGCGGTGATGCCGGGCAGCACCTGCACATCCAGCGCCTGCCAGGCGGCGGCCTGCGCGGGCGGCGCCTGCTCGATGGCCTCGAACACGGCTGCGGCCATGGCGAACACCCCCGGGTCGCCGGAGGACACCACCACCACCTGACGCCCCTGCGCGGCCAAGGCCAGCGCCTGGCGTGCCCGGTCCAGCTCCACCCGGTTGTCCGATGCATGCCAGACCACAGCGGCCGTTCCACCGCGCTCCTGCAAAAAGGCGCGGGCCCGCTCCACATACGGCAGATAGCCCACCACGTCGGTCGCGGCCTGCAGGGAGGCGGCCACTTCGGGCGTGACCTGCGCGAGGGCCCCGGGCCCTAGGCCCGCCACGGTCAGGCGGCCGGTGGTCTGGCCCGGGCTCACCAGGCGGCCTCCGGCCGGCGGCCCTGGCCATGCACCAGCACAATGGCGAAGTAGGGGCAGGCCTCGTCGCTCACCTCGGTCAATTTGGCCACCTGCTGGCTGGCCGTGGTGCCGTTCTGCACCAGCCAGGCGGCACCGAGCCGGCCTGTGCGTTGCAGGGCCCGGCGGATGCGCGGCAGATTGCGCCCCACCTTCATCACCACCAGGGCGTCAGCGGTCTGCATGCGCCGCACCAGTTCGTCCTCGGGCAGGGTGCCGGTCATCACGCTGAGCACATCGTCGCCCCAGGTGATGGGCTCGCCCGTGGCGTGCCAGCAGCCCACCATGCCGGGAATGCCGGGCACCACCTCCAGGCGCACGGCGGCGCGCTCACGCAGCCGGGTGTACAGGTGCATGAACGAGCCGTAAAGGAAGGGGTCGCCTTCGCAGAGCACCACCACCTGCTCGGTGCGGGCCAGCGTTTCCAGGCGGGTGCACCAGTCGTCGTAGAACGCCGCGAGCTGGGCCACGTACTGCGGGCTGTCCACGGGCAGCTCGGTGGTCACGGGGTACTCCATGGGGTATTCGGTGGCCGCCGGTGCCAGCAGGCCGTCCACCACCTGGCGGGCCTTGCCGGGGCGCCCCTTCTTGCGGAAGAAGGCCACGTGGCGTGCGCCGCGCACCAGCCGGTCGGCCTTGACCGACATCAGTTCCGGATCACCGGGGCCCAGGCCCACGCAGACGACGCCGGGCGCGGCCTTCACGGCCTCCATCGCCTCACTCGGCATGGCTGGCCAGGGCGTTGATGGCGGCCACGGTCATGGCCGAGCCCCCCAGGCGGCCGCGCACGACCATGCAGGGCACGGGCAGGTCCTGCATCAGCGCCTCCTTGGATTCCATGGCGCCGACAAAGCCCACCGGGCAACCGATGATCGCCGCCGGGCGCGGGCAGCCGGGTTGCTGCAGCATGTTGAGCAGGTGGAACAGTGCGGTGGGAGCATTGCCGATGGCCACGATTGCGCCCGCCAGGTCGGGCCGCCACAGCTCTACTGCGGCCGCGCTGCGGGTGGTGCCCATTTCCTGGGCCAGCGCCGCCACGCGTTCATCCTGCAGCGTGCAGAGCACCCGGTTGTGCGCGGGCAGGCGCTTGCGGGTGATGCCCTCGCTGACCATGCGCACATCGCACAGCACCGGGGCACCATTGCGCAGCGCCTGCTCGGCCGCCTCGGCCATGCCGGGCGAAAACTCCACATGGGGCGCCAGTTCGACCATGCCAGCGGCATGGACCATGCGCACCACGACGCGCTCCTCGGTGGGGGTAAAGCGGTCCAGGGACGCCTCGCGGCGGATGGTGGCAAAAGACTGCCGATAGATCTCGGCGCCATCGGTTTCGTAGCGGTGAACCATTAATTCTTTTCAAACAACAAGCCTGGATTGTCTTGCAGTGCGGACAGCCCCACGCGGTCGAGCGCCTCGTCGGCGGCCCGCCCATGCCGCACCAGCGAGAAAACCGGTTCGCCCAGAGTGGGCTCAGCGCGCAGCGTCACCGTGGCCGGGGCCTGGCGCGCGCAGCCCTTGGCGCAGCCCGAAACATGCAGATGGTCCTGCGGCGGCACCTGCGGCGCAAGCGCCAAGGCCAGCGCCTGCGTGGGTGCCTGGGCCTGGGGGCACCCAGGGGCGCCCGTGCACGCCGAAACGCGCAACCGCGCATCCTCGGGGTCGGTCACCCAATCGGCGACCGTGTCCAGGCCGGCGGCATGCCAGAAGCCCGGCAGCCCCTTGGCCTGTGCGCCGGATTCGATCAACAGCATGCGCCAGGGGGTCACCCGCAACCCGGACGCATGACCACGCAGGGCCCCCACCAGCCGGGCCAGTGCCGGTGCCGGCAACCGGCCCAAAGGGGCCCCCACCAAGGCGCCGATACCGGGCAGCAGGCAGGGCGCCGGGCCGGGCCGGTTTGGGTCTGCGTGGTGGCGGGCGGTGGCCGGGACCCAGCCCACGCCTGGGGGCAGGCCCGGTGGCCAGGGGGCTGCCGGTGTGGCGACAGCCAGCAGGCGCTCCAGTTCGCCGGCATGTGCCGCCAGGCGCCCCGGTCGCTCCCCGGCTGTGCGCTGCCCGAGGCAATGCGAGGCAAACCACCGCGCCAGCGCGAGCCCCGCAGCGGCGGCATCCACGGGGCCCGCTGCGGCCAGGACCCAGGGCAGACCATCGGGCTGAACCCGCCAGGCAGGGGGGTGGGCACCCGGCACCCTTTGCATGCGGATGTCGGCGGACACCGTCTGCAGCCAGGGGGAATGGCCGCCGTCGATGGCCCAGCCGAATTTGGCGGGCAGCGCACCCAGGTGGTCCGCCTGGGCCAGCCCTTGCAGCAGCACCGTCGCCAGCACCTCCACACCATCGCCGGGCTGGCGCAACGGATCCACCACCACATTGCGCAGGCGTTCGCGCTGCACGTCGGCGTCCAGCAGCCCGCAGCCCGCCAGGGCCCGAAGCACGGCCGCATGCCGCGCAGGGTCCACGCCACGCAACTGCACATTGGCGCGGCTGGAAAGCTCCAGGATGCCCGCCCCGTGCGTGCGGGCCAGGCGGGCCAGCCGCCACGCCTGGTGCAGGGTCAGCCGCCCCATGGGCGGGCGCACACGCACCACCAGCCCATCGCCCGAGACCATGGGTTGCCAGGCACCGGGGCACCAGCCCTGGACTTGCGGGGTGTGCAGGGCTTTGCGGGCGCCGGAGTCCTGGTTCGGCATGCCTGGGACGGTCAAGGCAGCGGCCATTCCAGGCGAACCTGGCAGCCCTCGCCCGGCGTACCGGCGGCCGTGATCTGCGCGCCGTGGCGCTGCGCGATCACGCGGCACAGAGCCAGGCCCGTGCCCACGCCCTCGAACTCCGTCTCGCGGTGCAGGCGCTGGAACACGCCAAACAGCGATCCCGCGCGCGCAGGGTCGAAACCCACGCCGTTGTCGCGCACGCTCACGGCCACGCGGCCACCCGCCAGCGGCTCGGCACCGATGTGGATGTGCGCCACCGCCCGGCCGCGCGTGAATTTGAGCGCGTTGCCCAGCACCTGCACCAGCAGTTCCCGCAGCAGCCCGGCGTCGGCATCGAGGGCGGGCAGATCGGGCGCCAGGTGCCACTGCACGTCGCGCCCGGCCTCGGCCGCAGCCAGGTCCGTGCGTGCCTGGGCCACGGCATCGGCCAGCGCAATGGTGGCGCAGTGCAGCGGCGCGCGCGTGGCCCGCGTGATGGCCAGCAGGCCGTCGATCATGAGCCCCATGCGCCGGGCCGACTGGTCCATGGTGGCCAGAAAGCCCAGGGCCTCCTGCAACTCGGGCGCCTGCGCCACGTCGGCCGGCAGATCCCCCAGCACCTCGCGCACCAGGGTACCGTAGGAGGTCACGTGGCGCAGCGGCGCGCGCAGGTCGTGCGAGACGGCGCGCAGAAACTCCTCCTGCGCGGCGGACATGTCGGCCACCTGCTGCTGGCTGCGGGCCAGCTCGGCGCGCAGGGCCTCCACGGTCTGGCGGGTGTCGTCGTCGCTCATGGCCCGGGCCTCCTGCTCAGCTCATGTCTTGGGCTGCTTCGTGGGGCGATGCCAGTTGGCGATCGCCACCTGCTTGCCACGCGCTACGCCCAGCGAACCGGGCGGCACGTCCTTGGTGATGGTGGAGCCGCCACCCACCGTGGCACCTGCGCCGATGGTGACGGGCGCCACCAGCACGCAATTGCTACCGATGTGCACGTCGGCTTCGATCACCGTGCGGTGCTTGTTGGAACCGTCGTAGTTGGCGGTGATGGCGCCAGCGCCGTAGTTCACGCGCTCGCCCACCGTGGCATCGCCCAGATAGGCCAGGTGGTTGGCCTTGGCGCCATCGGCCAGGGTGGAGTTCTTCACCTCCACGAAGTTGCCGATGTGGACCTCGCGGCCCAGTTGGGCGCCCGGGCGCAGGCGCGCGAAGGGGCCGATGAGTGCGCCCTCGCCCACGCTGGCGCCGAGTTTCTCGCCATCGATGTGGGTGTAGGGGTGGATCACCGCGCCTGCGGCAATGCGCGCATTGGCAATGCAGCAGTTGGCGCCGATCTGCACGCCCTCGCCCAGTTCCACACGGCCGGTGAAGAGGCAGTTGGCGTCGATCTCCACGTCCTGCCCGCACACCAGTTCGCCGCGCACGCCGGTGCGCACGTCGTCGCGCAGGTCGAAGCGGGCCGGGTCGGCCAGGCGCACGCCCTGCTCCAGCAGAGCCCGGGCCTGGCGTTGCTGGTGGGCGCGCTCGAGCTCGGCCAGTTGCAGCGGGCTGTTCACGCCGGCCACCTGCAGGGCATCGGTGATGCTGTGGGCCACCACGGGCACGCCATCGGCCACGGCCATGGCGACGATGTCGGTCAGGTAGTACTCGCCCTGGGCGTTGTCGTTGGTCAGGCGCGCCAGCCACGGGGCCAGCCGCCGCGCGGGCACGGCCATGATGCCACTGTAGACCTCGGCGATGGCGCGCTGTGCCTCGCTCGCGTCCTTGTGCTCGACGATGCCCTGCACGGCGCCGGAGCCGGAGCCGTTGCGCACGATGCGGCCATAGCCCGTGGGGTCGGGCAAGGTGACGGTGAGCAGTGCCAGTTTTTCGCCGCCGCCGGCCGCCACCAGCGCGCGCAAGGTGTCGGCCTCGGTGAGCGGCACGTCGCCCGAGAGCACCACCACCGTGCCATCGTCGCGCAGGTGCGGCACGGCCTGCTGTACGGCATGGCCGGTGCCCAGCTGCGGCTCCTGCCGCACGAATACCAGCTTTGCGCCACCTGCAGCGGCCTGGTGGGTAGCGGCCTCCACCTCGGCAGCGCCGTGGCCAGTGATCACGGTGGCGCTGCGCGCCTGCAGGTGGGCCGCCTGGTCCAGCACATGGTGCAGCAGCGGTCGCCCGCCCAGGCGCTGCAGCACCTTGGGGAGGCGGCTTTTCATGCGCGTGCCCTTGCCGGCCGCCATGATGAGGATGTCGAGTTGCGTCATGGAAATTGAAAATTGGGCCTGCGCACCAGGTGGCGTGCAGGCACCGGGATTATCGGCTGCGCCGCGCCAGGGCTGCGCCTGCGCGCCTACAACAGAGGCAGCAGGCGCGGCGGCGTGTCGTAATACTCGGCGATGCGTTCAAGCGCACGGGTATTGAGCAGGCGCAACCGCCCATTCTTGAGCTCGTGCAGACCGAGCAGCGCGAGCCGGCGCAGGGTCTTGTTGGTGTGCACCAGCGACAGGCCCAGTGCATCGGCAATGTGCTGCTGGTTGAGCGGGAAGGCCACCGTGCCTGCGGCATCGACCAGGCCCACACGGTCAAGCCGACGGTACAGGTGCATGAGCAGCATGGCCACGCGCTCGGTGGCATTGCGCCGGCCGTTGGTCAGAAGGTTGTCGTCCATATGGCTCTCCTCGTGCGCAGCCAGCCAGGTGACGTCGTAACCCAGGCGCGGGTGCTCGGCGAACACCGCCCACAGGCTGTCGTTCTGGAAAACGCACAGTGCGCAATCCGTGAGCGCCTCGACGCCATGCGCCGACAGGTCGCCGAACTCCTGCTGCAGACCCACCAGATCTCCAGGCAGCAGAAAGTTCAGGATCTGGCGGCGCCCATCGCTCAGCGTCTTGTAGCGAAATGCCCAGCCCGAGTAGAGCGTGAACAGGCGGGCGTTGACCTGTCCCTCGTGCACCAGGGCGCCGCCGGCCGGTACCGACAGCGTGGCAGAGCGAAAGCTTTCGATGAAATCCAGCAACTGCGGCTCCACGGGCGTGAAGGCGCCGGTCTTGCGCAGGCGGCATTCATGGCATTTCGGCGGGCATGCCGGGGGTTGCAGGGTGGCATTCATCGTGGCGCCATTTTAGGTAGCCGGCCGCCACCTGGCGCGCCGGCCGGCATGCATTTTTGAGGATGTTGGGCCCGCACCATGGTCCCTGCAGCCCTTGCAGGGTGGGGGATTTTGCTATGTCTTTTGACATTGCGCGTCTGTCGGCGGCGCCCTACATTGCGCCGCACCTATGACACCAGCCCACAGCCTGTACGAAGCCCTGTACGTGAGTACCCTGGCACCCGATCAACCCCTGAGCGTGGTCGCAGAGATTGCCGGCCATGCCCGCGCTAAGAATGCCCGCCTGGGCATCACCGGCCTGCTGGTCTTCGACGGCATGCGTTTTTGCCAGCAACTGGAAGGCACACAGAAGGAAGTGCTCAAGCTCACCGAGCGCATCCGCAACGATCCGCGCCACACCGGGGTGGAGGTTGTGCACCATGGGCTGCTGGCCGAGCGGCGGTTTCACCAGTTCAGCCTGGCCTTCACGTCGGTGGACGATACCGAGGCGCTGGCGCGGCTGGAACGAATGGATGGCGAAGCGGCCCTGGCCGCCTTCGAAGCCCTGCGCAGCGAACTGGAGCTGTAGCCAACCCGGCCGCTTCTTCTGGCCAGCGGTCAGCTGCGCAGCGGGCTGCCCGCGATGCCGTGAAGCCAGTGCAGTTGCCGGGGCAGGCACACCTTGCGCAGATCAAAGTTACCCTGAGCGAACAACCGGGCATTCCCGCCCAGACGCGCTCGCGCGCCCGCGTCGTCCAATAGCGCGCACACCTCCTGGGCCAATTGCCCAGGGTCAAAGAAATCGAAGAGCCGCCCGGTCTCGTCGTGCACCACCGCCTCCCAGACCGGGGCGGTATCACTGGCAACGATGGCACAGCCCACACTCATCGCCTCCAGCAGACTCCAGCTGAGCACGTAGGGGTAGGTGAGGTAGACATGCACGCTGCTGATCTGGAGCACCGACACGAAATCCGCATGGGACAGGCGCCCCAGGAAATGGACGCGCGCCATGCCCTGCGGCCCCAGGGCGTCGCGGACCTCGTCCAGGAAAATCTGCTTCCAGCTGCGCGCCCCGAACCGGGCAGGATCGGGCCTGGGACCGTAGCTGACGCCATCACCGCCGACGACAAGAACACGCGCGTGCGGCCGGCGCTGCAGGATCTCCGGCAGGGCCCGCATGAACCGGTGGTAGCCGCGCAATGGCTCCAGATCGCGGCTGACGAATGTGATGACCTCATCGGTCTTTCGGATGGTCACCTTTTCAGAGGGCGTGGAGAACGCCAGGGCGACCGCCGGATTCGGCACCAGCAGGTCCGTGTCGATGCCATCGTGAATGACGGCAATGCGATCTCTCATGGGCGAGGGAAACCCGTCCGCTTGCCACCGGGTCGGCGAGATACCGGCGTCCGCCAGATCAAAATGCAGCAGGTTGTTGAAATTCTTTGCGCGCATGCGGGCACGGGGAAACGGCCCATCGGGAAACTCCGGGTCAACCCCGACATCTGCGCCATGCGCCTGGTAGAAAAATTCGCAATAGATCGCCAGCCTGGCATCGGGCCAGACCTCCTTGACGAACAGGCTCTCGCCCCAACCCGGATGGGCGATGACCACATCGGGGTGGAACCCCTGGCGCTGCAATTCCAGGCAGGCCCGGAAAGCGGCCTCGCCACGCACGAGTTTCGTTTCCGTGTCGACCAGCCAAGGATGGATGCCGGGTGTCGACTGGCGTGAAGGCATGTAGGGAACCATCCTCACCCCCTTTCCACGACGCCTGCCCTCCTGTGGCAGCCGGCGTCATGGTCAAGGCCAGCACCTCGTGCCCCTGCGATGCCAGGGCAGGTGCCAGGTGCTGGAACTGTCCGGGAAAATTCTGGTGAATGAAGAGGATTTTCATCAGGGGGAGTGGGCGAGTGCCAAGTGTTTCATCTCAACTGCATACGGCAGCTTTTCATTCAGGCAATGTAGATCAGAAATAAAAAGCCCCCGCACTTCTCGCAAAGAGCGGGGGCCCAGGAACCCGGCAGGTAGCGCCAACAAAAAAGAGCCGCAGCGCCTGTGAACCAGGCAGCAGCAGCTCTCTCTTTTACGTCGCACCACCACCTGCGTGGTGGTCACCAACACCCATCAGGCGCAGCAGGGGGCTCCATCCGACGAGGGCAGGCTGGCCACGCCCAGTGCACGGCGCCACCAGGCAGGTGCGGAGCGAGGGGCCAGGCCGGTCCAGCGGTACTGCAGGCGCTGGCGGCCCAGCGTCTCCACCACTGCGTGCTGGCCGGCGGCCACCCACAGCGTCTGGCCGGCCTGCAGGAAGACGTCTCCAGCCGCCTCGCGGCTGGCACCGTGCGGGCCGTCGTCCAACGTCACCCAGGCCTGGCCTTCGGTAATGCGCAGGGCCCGGGGTGTGCGGGGCGTGAAGCTGATGGCTGCGCCAGCCTTGAGCGTGCAGACGTCCTTGGCCGCAACGCGGCCCGAGGCGCTGGAAGCTTGCAATTGCAGAACATTCGATGCGGTCATGGTTTTCTCCTGGTAAACCCTATAGGCCTCTATGGTGCACCTGTGCTTGCGGTGCGTCCAATGAATTGCAAGGCCCTGATTGATTCAACTTCGGCATCAATCGACAAAACGGCCGGATACCGGTGCCGGCCTGTCCTCCTCAGGCGGGCATGCGCGCACGCTGGGTCGCTACCCGATGCAGAGCAAACCGCACCAGGCCGGCAACCAGCCGGCCGCTGGCACCCAGGGTGGCGGCCACCGCCGACCCCACGGCCCGCCCGCCCTGGCCAAGCGCGCAGACCAGGTCACGCAGCGGTTGCGCCACGCCAAGCTCCCAGTCCAGCGCCGGATCAGCAGCCGGGCGGGTGGCTGGCACGCTGTCCCAGCAGAAGGCCACGGCACTGGGGGCGCCCCCCCGCAGGTACCAGGACTCCATCACCACCTGCTGGCCAGGCTCGATGACCAGGGACTGGCCCCGGACCAGAACCATGTCCTGCGCGCCCTGATCCGTGTGGCCGGGCCTTGCGCCGACCGCAAGCCACACCCGGCCCTGCGAAATTTCAAGCACACTGCGCTCACGCGGGTTCAATGTGATGGCGCGGCCCGCGTCCAGCTTCCAGCTTCCGGCCAACACGCGGCCGGCCGTGGGGGCGATGGCGGATTGTTGCGATTCCAGAACGGTGCGGGACGACATGGTGGGCTCCTTGGTGCTTGAAAAAACGTTGTAGAGCCTGGATGATCCGCCTGTAGCGGTCTTCGGTCCAATGAAAACGCGGTACGCTATTGATGCCACCAACGCATGAATGAACATTCACACCCCGCATGCAGAACGCCGAGAACACCCCCGCCCTTTCGCGCACCCGCCCAGTGGCTGTCGGCCACTGGCGGGCTTTTCTGGCCGTGGCCCGGCACCTGAACTTCCGCGCCGCAGCCGATGAACTCGCCCTGACCCAATCGGCCGTGAGCCGCCAGATCCAGTCCCTGGAGGACGAAGTGGGCGTGCCCCTGTTCCTGCGCCACACGCGCGCGGTGGAGCTGACCAGCGCCGGCGCCCAGTTGCAGCGTGCGGTGGCGCCTGCGCTTGAGCGCATGGATGCCTCGGTGCGCCTGGTGCGCCAGACGGCCGGGCGCAAGAGCGTGGCCATCAGCACCTGGGCCAGCTTCGCATCGATGTGGCTGATTCCGCGCATGGAAGAGTTCCAGCGCGACAACCCGGGCATCGACATCCGCATCGACGCCACCGATGTGCCCGTGGATCTGGAAACCTCCGACGTGGACCTGGCGCTGCGCTACAGCCTGCCCGGAACGCTGCCGCCCGGCGCGGTGCGCCTGTGCGGCGAGCAACTGGCCATCGTGGCCAGCCCCTGGCTCATCAAAAGCAACCCGCCGGTGCGTACACCCGCCGACGTGGCCCGCTTCACCCTGATCGAGGCGGGGGACGCGCACCGCAGCCAGCACCTCGAATGGCTCAGCTGGCAGCGCTGGTTCGAGAACCAGGGCCACCCCAAGCTGCAGCCCCAGCGCTGGCTGTACTTCAACTACGCCCACCAGATCGTGCAGGCGGCCCTGAGCGGTCAGGGCCTGGCGCTGGCGCGCATGCCGCTGATTGCCGATGCCCTGGCTGCGGGCGACCTGGTGGAACTGCTGCCCAACCACCGGCTGGACTCACCCCTGGCCTACTGGCTGCTGGTCGGGCCGCGCAGCGCGCAGCGCCCGGAGATCAAGGCCTTTTGCGCCTGGCTGGAGATACAGGCGCAGGCCACCCGCGAGGCCGTGGGCGAAGTTCCCGACCCGGACACGCAGGACGACCTGGACTGATCCAGTTTCCGGCAGGCCCTGCCCCGCTGGCAACCATCACCAGGCAGGGTTGCCAACAGGGCAAGGCACACCGGAAATCAGGCCAGTGTGCTGAAGTCCACGTTGGTGAAGCCGGGGATGGCCACCTCGCCGGGCCGGTTGCCATTGCGCTGCAGCGCCTCGATCACATAGTCGGCCACGCAGTTCACCAGCAGTTGCTGCGGGTCTTCCATGATGCGGCGCAGGCGCGCCACGCAGGCGGCCTGGTCATCGAGGCCATGGATGGGCGGCATGTCCTGCGCCGTGGCTGGCGAGAACACATAGGCGGGGTGGTTGGCGAACATCTGGCGAGACACTTCCACGCTGGTGCGGGTGTGCATCCAGAGCTTGCGGTAGCTCACCTCCAGGCTGGCCAGCGCAGCCGTGTCGTTGAACTGGTCCACCGAGAACCCTGGCGCGTGCGGCGCCACGTAGAGGCGGTCGGCCGGCATCTGGCCGTCGCTCACCCGCCAGACCAGGTTGCACATGCTGTTGGACGACCAGGTCACTCCGGCCGTGGGCCGGCCCGACTGGCCGCTGACCAGCACCATCACCCGCGCCCAATCGATGCCGCTGCCGCGCAGCCAGGCGCCGATGCGGTAGGCGATGTCGACATAGGCCAGCCCGAAGGTGGCGAACATGATGGCGTTCATCGACACGGGCGACACCGCAGCCGGCGGGTCGAGGTACTGCACCACGAGCGCATCAAAGTCCATCAGCGAGGCATCGGCCAGCGCGCGCTGGATGTAGGCCTCGGTGGTGGAAAGCGTGTAATGCACCATGGCCACGATCTTCGCCTCCTGGCCCGCGAAGGCGTCCAGGTTCACATGCTGGCGCCACATGCCCTCGGTGTTGGCCGCCCGCACCCGGGCGATGTGCGGCAGCAGGCCTTGCAGCTGTGTGCGCCATGCCAGATCATCGGGCGCCAGCTCGCGGCGGCGCGCCACGTAGGCCAAGGCCAGCGGCAGGTGGGAGACCGCCGTGAGTTCGATGAAGCCGCGCGTGGACTTGCGAAAGCTCTCCAGGCGCGGCGCAGCGCCGCGCCCCGGAAACAGGGCGATGTCCGACGCGGCGGAGACGAGAAGCGGGCTGTCGGCGCGCTGCTCAAGCATCATCGCGGTGAGTTGTGGGCCAATGGCATCGGGCCCACCGGTGAAGGCATGGAACAGGCCCGCAAAGTCGGATTGGGGTTGGTACATGGTGGCTTGTCGTGGTGGTACGGACTGGTGAACCTGCTGTCACGTATGCAGAATTTGGTAGATGCGGCTGTCGGTGCGAAAGTGCAGCGAGCCGCTCAGGCTGTTGGCCACGGCCAGGTACGGAACACCGCCCACCGTGAAGGCCGCCGCATCGGTTCCGCCCGAGGTATCGAACGAATGCACGGGCGCCAGCCCATCGCCCTGCCAGCGGTAGATGACCGACTGCAACTCGGGGATCGGGGCCTCGCGGCTACCGTGGATGAAGTTGACCTGCACCAGGTGGCCGCCATCGGCACCGGCCCGGGCGGGCAACCACGCGAACTCGCGCCCGCCCGGCCCGCTCAGGTGCTGGTAGGCCGCAAACTGCGCGCCGTTCCAGCGCAGCAGCCAGGTTTCGCCCAGCAGGTTGGCAAACACCAGCCAGTCGGCACCCGACGCATGGAAGTGGCAGAAGGCCCGGCCACTGGTGCCTTCGAGCACCTGCAGCGTCTCGAACGCCGTGCCGCTCCAGGCCAGCAGGCGCGAGGGCGCGATGTGGTCGGCATACGCCAGCAGCGTGCGGCCCTGCACCTCGAACGCCAGCCAGTTGTAGCCCCAGGCCGATTCCACGGTCTGGAACGGTACGAAGCGCTCGCCATCCCATTCGAAGAGGATGGACTGCGCCGCCCCGTCCACGGGCGCTCCATGCCCGGCTGCCCCTTGCGCCAGCGCCAGGAAATGCCGCCCCTGCACGCCAAAGAAGTGCCACTGCTTGGCCGCCGTGCCCACGATCTGCTGGAAGGGCTCGAAACGGCCGTTCACGAATTCGTAGATCACCGAAGGCGGCGACATGTCGTAGGGCCCATGGCCGCTGCGCAGACTGGCCGTGGCCAGGAAGTGGCGACCGTCCAGCGTGAAGAATTCGGCGTCCTCGCCGCCTGGCACGGGCAGGCGCTGGAACTCGGTGAAGCCCGTGGCCTCCCAGCGGTAGACCCACAGATCAACGTCGCTGTCGCCCGCGCCCATTCCGGGGGCGGTGCCAGGTATGTCCTCGGACAGCTGGGCAACCGCCAGGTACTGCACGCCATGGATGGTGAAGGGCTCGACGGCGCGCGCGGCGCTGGTGGGCAGGCGCTGGATTTCGCGCAGGGCGATGGCGGAGGACGGGTTCATCATGGCTGGAAATCGTAAAGGCGGGCAGGGTTGTCGCTCAGGAGGCGGTTGCGGCGTGCTTCGTCGGGCACCCACTCGCCCAGCAGATTGAGCAGGGCGCCGGTGTCCATCTGCCCGTTGGGAATATGCGGCCAGTCGCTGCCCCAGATGGTGCGCTCGGGAAGCGCATCCACGATGGCCTGGGCATAGGGCAAGAGGCGCGCGTAATTGCCATCCTTGGCGATGCGGTAGGGGCCGGAGAGCTTCATCCAGCCGCTGCCGCCGGCCACGGCGGCGATCAGGCGGTCGAAGTCGGTGCGCGTGAGGCCATCGCTCTCCAGCATGTAGCCCATGTGGTCGATGACGAAGTCAGAGGCGATGTCCGGCATCGCCGGGATCAGGTCGCGCACCACGGTGCCCGGTGTATAGAACTGCAGGTGCCAGCCAAAAGGACGCACGCGCTCGGCGCTGCGCTGGATGTAGTCCACGATCTGTGCGATGGGCCACTGCGCGCGCAGGAACAGATCAAGCCGCAGGGCACGCACGCCGCGCTGGTGCATGGCCTGCAGGGTCTCGTCGTCCACCGAGTCTTCGACCATGGCCACGCCGCGCGCGCGACCGCCCAGCTCATCGAGGGCGTCGAGCATGCAGGAGTTGTCCGTGCCGTAGAAGCTGGGCTGCACGATGGCAAAACGGGCAAGGCCCAGGCCGCGCGTCATGCGCTCGAGCATGGGGGCCGGGCCCTCGGGCAGGGTGTAGTGGGGCTGCGCCACATGCGGGTAGCGGTCCACCGGGCCGAAGACGTGCACATGGCTGTCGCAGGCGCCGGCCGGCATGGCAAAGGCGGGGCGCGACAAGGTGTCCGCATCGCGGGTGGGGGTGGGAACGAGGATCTCGGAAGCCATGAATCGGAACCATTCAGTCAGGAGAGGGTTGCAAAAGCCTGTGCCGCGCGGGCCTGCGCGGCAGCAAGAAGAAGATCGGTGTCAATGGCCGTCATGAGCAGCGGCGCCGCGCCCAGGCGCACCAGCTCGGCGCTGTAGGCCGCGTCGCTGATGCCGCCGATGGCCAGGGGCTTGCCGGCGGCGCGGCAGGCGGCGAGTGCGGCTTCGTGCGCGGCGCGCACGGCCGGGTCGCGGAAGTCGCCAGGCACGCCCAGCTCGGCGCTGAGGTCGTTGGTGCCGATGGCCAGCAGGCCCACGCCAGGCACGGCCGCGATCTCGGCCATATTGCGGATGCCCAGCGGGCTCTCGACCAGCACCTTGACCAGCGTGGCCTGGTCGGCTGCGCGGTACAGGGTGTCGGCAGGCATGCGGCGGTACTGCACCAGGGGCAGCGTACCGATGGCCGAGCGGTGGCCGTGGGGCGCAAAGCGGCAGGCGGCCACAATGTCCGCCGCCTGCGCAGCCGTTTCCACGCGGGGCGCAATGATGCCCATGGCCCCCGCATCGAGCAGGCGCCCGATCACGCCGTACTCGCGCTCGGGCACGCGCACCAGCGGCATGATGCCGATGTCCAGCGCGCAGGCGCAGATCTGCCCGGCCACGTCGATGGGCATGGTGCTGTGCTCCAGGTCCACCCAGATCACTTCATGGCCACTGGCCTTGGCCAGTCGGGCGATCTCGGGCGTGCGCGCGCCACGCACACCAAAGGCGGCCACAGGGTGGCCGTTGGTGAGCCGGTCGATCAGCCAGGGAGCGCCCGCAACAGGGGTCAGGGGGGGAAGGGGGTGGGCGGACATGGGCGCGGGTTCTCTCTGGCGTTCAGTTGATGACGATCTTCTTGGCCTTGATCAGGCGCTCCATCGACTGCGACTCGCGCGCGATGTTGGCCTGCATCTGCGCGGGGGTGAGGGTCAGCACCTCGTTGCCGGTCTCGTGCAGGGCATTGACGATCTGCGGGTCCTTGGAAGCGGCCTCCAGCGCCTTGCGCATGCGCTCGATGACCCCTGGGGGCGTGCCAGCCGGCGCCCAGATGCCGATCCAGGTGAACAGCTCCAGGCCTGGGTAGAGCTCGGACAGCGTGGGCACGTCAGGTTGGGTGGCGCTGCGCTTGTCGCCCGTGTAGGCCAGCGCGCGCAGCTTGCCCGAGCGGATGTTGGGCAGGGCCGACGAGGCCGGCTCCCAGCCCACGTCGAGCTGGCCGCTCATCAGGTCGGGCATGGCGCTTTGCTTGTAGGCGATCTGCACCATGTCGATGCCTGCCGCATCCTGCAAGAGCTCCATCCCCAGGTTGGCCGTGCTCGCCGGCCCGTAGGTGGCGTAGTTGAGGCTGCCGGGCTTCTGCCTGGCAATGGCGACCAGGTCGCGCAGCGACTTGCCGGTGAACGACTGGCTGGCCACCACGAAGGAGCCCCCGCGGAACAGCGCCGCCACGGGTACCAGGTCCTTCTCGGCGTTGTAGGGCAGCTTGGCCATCAGGTGCGGCACCGTGGTGATGGGCAGGCTGGTGGAAAACAGGAAGGTCTGACCGTTGGGCGCGGCCTTGGCCACCGCATCGGTGCCCAGCGTGCTGGAAGCGCCCGGGCGGTTCTCGACCACCACGGCGGCCGAGAGCAGCTTGGACAGGCGGTCGGCATACAGGCGCGCAAAGGCGTCGGACCCGACCCCCACCGGGGTGGGCGTGACCAGGCGCACCGGCCCAGTGGGCCAGTCCGGCGTGGATTGGGCATGCGCCTGACCCGTGCAGGCCAGGGCGGCAGCGGCGACGATGCCAAGAAGAGCGTTGCGCTTGTGCATGGTGTGAAGCTCCTTTGCCAGGTCAGAAGTTGTGCGAGATGCCGAACTGCAGGCCCGAGGCATTGCCGCCCGGCGCCGCCTCGGGGGCCTCGCTGGTCATGAAGGCCGCGTTGCCCCGGTTCTGGATGCGCGAGTACGCACCGTAAAGTGCCGTGCGCTTGCTCAGCGCATGCACGTAGCCCACGGCGATCTGGCGCGCGCCATCGCCCGCCACCGCAGCGCCGCGCGCCTTGGCCTCGGCCACCGACAAGCGCACGGTACCCACCTCCCCCACAGGCACCGTAGCGCCCAGCAGCCAGTTCGCGTGCTTGGTACCCTGGGCGCGCTGGTCCAGCCAGTAGCCCATGAGCTTGACCATGCCGAAGTTGTACGAGCCGCCGATGTTGGCCACCTTGCTGGTCTGCCCCTTGGCCGGAGTTTCGCCGTAGGCCACGGCCACGTCCACCGGACCGGAGGCATAGCCCAGACGGGCACCGGCATACCGTGCGCCATCGGCCCCTTCGGCCGCAGCCACCATGGCCTGGCCATAGACGCCACCCAGGTTGCGCGGCAGCAGGTAGCCGAGCGAGTTGGCCGAGCGCACGAAGGTGCGCGCCCCACCGGTGCCGAAGGGCCAGCCCTCGATGATGTTGGCCGAGCCGCCGACGCCCACGGTGCCGAAGGGCGCGAACTGGGAAACGTTCCAGAACGTGGGCGCATAGTCGCGCCCCAAACGCACCTCACCCCAGGTGGTGCTGGACAGGCTCACGGTGGAGCGGCGGTGGAACAGGGCCGAGCCCTCGAGCGCGCCGGAGTCGGGCAGCAATTGGGCTTCGAGCCAGAAGTGGGCCGCCAGCCCGCCACCGAGGTCTTCCTTGCCGCGAAACCCCAGCCGACTGGGCACCAGGTTGCCGCCCGAGGACATGGACGTCACCGATGCCCCGCCCGCCTTGGCATGGGTCACGTTGAGGTCCAGGGTGCCGAAGATGGTCACACCGCTCTGGGCATGGGCGGAGCCCAGCGCGCAGGCCGCAAGGCAGGTGACGCCTGCGAGGCGGAGGAACGATGGGGTGGTGCGGGCCGGATGAACATGGCTCGCCTTCCGGGCGGATGGCTTTGGGGGGTTCAACTTTGTCTCCTGGTTATAGGTGTCCGCATCGCATGGCGGCTACGGCAGGAGGAATGCTAAGTTTGGCGATCAATATCTGGAAATACTGTTTTTGAATTGATATCAATATCTACTAGGTATAAATTCCAGCATCCCCCCTTTGCCCATTGCAGGAGTTCCCCATGGAAATGCGCCATCTGCGCTACTTCGTGGCCGTTGCCGAAGAGCTGAACTTCACGCGTGCAGCCCTGCGCTTGCACATGGCCCAGCCCCCGCTGAGCACCCAGATCCGCGCACTGGAGGAGGAGATCGGTGCCGAACTCTTCGTGCGCGACACGCGGCGGGTCTACCTCACCCAGGCCGGCAAGGAGTTGCTGGTGCGGGCCCGTGCCATCCTGGCCGCCGCACAGGAGGCCACCGAGGCGGCTCGCAGTGCCTCGGCCGGCATCTTCGGGCGCATTGCGCTCGGTGTCACAGCCTCGGCCATGTTCACCGAGCGCCTGCCGCGTGCGCTGCGCGGCTTTGGCCAGAGCCACGGGCACGTGGAGATCGACCTGCAGGAGATGGCCTCCGTGGCCCAGTTGGCGGCGCTGTACGAGCGCGAACTGGACGTGGGCATCCTGCGCAAGCCCGACGCACGCCCGCCGGACGGCGTGCATCTGGAGCAGTGGTACCGCGCGCCCCTGGTGGCGGCCATTCCCCGGGGCCACGCGCTCACCCGGCAAGACACCGTGGGCATGGTCGACCTGCGCCACGAGGCCTTGATCACCTATCCGCGCGACGCCGGCATCGGCCTGTACTGGCCGGTGATGCAGCTGTGCGCCCAGGCGGGCTTCCGCCCCCGCGTGGTGCGCGAGGCGCGCGAGCCGGCGTTCATGATCGGCCTAGTCGCCGCCGGCCTGGGCATTGCCATCGTGCCGCAGGACACCCGCTGCATCGGCCTCGAAGGGGTGGACTACAAGCCCATCACGGAGCGCGATGCAGCGTCCACCCTGTACCTGGCCTACCGCACGGCAGAAACCGACCCGCACACCCTGGCCATGCTGGCCACGCTGCGCACGGTGGCCAGCGCCCCATGAAAAACGCCCCGCCGACGTGAGCCGGCAGGGCGTTGGGGATGCAGGGCAGGAGCGTTCAGCCCAGGGTTACCCGTGCAAACTTGCGCTTGCCTACCTGCACCACGTAGGTGCCCGCTTCGAGCTTGAGGCCCCTGTCGCTGATGACGCTGCCGTCCACGCGCACGCCACCGCCATCGATCAAGCGACCGGCCTCGGTGCTGGAAGGGGCCAGGTTGGCGCTCTTGAGCAGTGCGCCGATACCGAGCGGTGCACCGGACAGGCTGAGTTCGGGGATTTCGTCGGGCACACCGCCCTTGCTGCGGTTGTGGAAGTCCTGCTCGGCTGCCTCGGCCGCCGCTGCACTGTGAAAGCGCGTGGTGATCTCCTTGGCCAGCATGACCTTGGCGTCCTTGGGGTTGCGCCCGCCCGCCACCTCGGCCTTGAGCGCGGCGATCTGCGCCAGCGACTGGAAGGACAGCAGGGTGAACCAGTCCCACATCAGCGTGTCGGAGATCGACAGCACCTTGGCGAACATGGTGTTCGGCTCTTCGGCAATGCCGATGTAGTTGTTCTTGGACTTGGACATCTTGTCCACGCCGTCCAGGCCCACCAGCAGCGGCATGGTGAGCACACACTGCGGCTCCTGGCCATATTCCTGCTGCAGATGGCGGCCCATGAGCAGGTTGAACTTCTGGTCCGTTCCGCCGAGCTCCAGGTCGCTCTTCAAGGCCACGGAGTCGTAGCCCTGCATCAGCGGGTACAGGAACTCATGCACCGCAATGGACTGCCCGGTGGTGAAGCGCTTGTGGAAATCGTCGCGTTCCATCATGCGCGCCACCGTGTACCTGGCGGCCAGTTGGATCATGCCGCTGGCGCCCAGGGGCTCGCTCCACTCGCTGTTGTAGCGGATCTCGGTGCGTGCCGGGTCCAGCACCAGGCTGGCCTGGCGGTAATAGGTCTCGGCGTTGGCCTTGATCTGTTCGGGTGTGAGCGGCGGGCGGGTGCTGTTGCGACCCGAGGGGTCGCCGATCAGGCTGGTGAAATCTCCGATCAGGAAGATCACCTGGTGGCCCAGATCTTGCAATTGCCGCATCTTGTTGAGCACCACCGTGTGGCCGATATGGATGTCGGGCGCCGTGGGATCCAGGCCCAGCTTGATGCGCAAGGGCGTCCCCGTGGCCTCCGAGCGCGCCAGCTTCTTGACCCATTCGTCCTGCGGCAGCAGTTCCTGCACGCCGCGCAGCGAGATTTCAAGCGCCCGTCCTACACCATCGGAAACCGGCATCGTTGTAACAGCAGATTGATTCATAAGGGTTTTTTGGGATGTCTATACAGCGCGCACCGCTATACTCCAGCCCACATTGCAGAGGCGGATTCTAATGGGCCCGCTGTTTCGACCCGTTTCGTACCCTGTCGAATCGCTGCAAACAGACAGTCTGTGCGCCTTGCCTTGCCCCGTATTCACACCGGGGAAGTGCCAGGAGATCACTCTCACACTGGGGATAGACCTTTGATTCACGGCTTGACCACCGCCAGCGCGGCTTTGCTAGACCGACTGTCCCATAGCATCCAACAACACCCCAAGCACATCACCGCCGCCGTTGCAGCATTGCTGCTCACGGGCGGCGGTGGCGCATTTGCAGTCGCATCGTTCGCACCCGACCCCGCGGACATGCCGGTGCGCATGGTGAGCTACCCGGTGGAATCACTGGCCGAGAACCTGGTGCTCGGCCAGCTTGATGCACCCGGTTTCTCGCTGTTCCGCTCCGAACAGGTGCGCAGCAGCGACACCCCCGAATCGCTGCTGCAGCGCCTGGGCGTGGCCGACCCGGCCGCCGCCGCCTTCCTGCGCGGCGACAACACGGTGCGCCAGAACATGCTGGGCCGCACCGGCCGCGTCGTGTCGGCCGAAACCACCGACGACCACCGCCTGGTGCGCCTGACGGCCCGCTGGGTGCCCGACGACAGCGGCAACTTCCGCCGCCTGATCGTGGAGCGCACGGGCGAGAAATTCGGCGCGCGCGTCGAGACCGCCAAACTCACGACCAACAGCCGCCTGGCGGGCGGCGTGATCAACAGCTCGCTGTTCGCCGCGACCGACGCCTCCAACATCCCCGACGCCGTAGCGGTGCAGATGGCCGAGCTGTTCTCGGGCAACATCGACTTTCGCCGTTCGCTGCGCAAGGGTGACCGCTTCTCGGTGGTCTACGAAACCCTGGAAGCCGACGGCGAGCCACTGAGCAGCGGCCGCGTGCTGAGCGCCGAGTTCGTCAACAACAGCAAGACCCACCAAGCCATCTGGTTCCAGGAATCGGGTGCCTCCAAAGGCGCCTACTACACGCTGGACGGTGAAAGCATGCGCCGCGCCTACCTGACCTCCCCCGTGGAGTTCTCGCGCGTGACCAGCGGCTTCAAGATGCGCATGCACCCCATCCTGAAAACCTGGCGCGCCCACCTGGGCACTGATTTCGCGGCCCCCACGGGCACGCCCGTGCGCACCGTGGGTGACGGCGTGGTGGAGTTCTCCGGCGTACAGAACGGTTTCGGCAACGTGGTCTTCGTCAAGCACCGCAACCAGCACGTCACCGTGTACGCCCACCTGAGCCGCATCGACGTGCGCCAGGGCCAGTCGGTGGAACAGGGCCAGACCCTGGGCGCCGTGGGTTCCACGGGCTGGGCCACCGGCCCGCACCTGCACTTCGAATTCCGCGTGAACGGCCAGCACCAGGATCCGCAGACCATCGTGGCAGCGAGCGAAGCCGCTGCGCCGGTGTCGGCCGCTGGCCGCCCTGCCTTTGAGCGCCTGGCTTCCAACATGCGCATCCAGCTGTCTGCAGCTGCGTCGATCGAACAAGCCAGCGCGGACTGACGTCCTTCGCCAACAAGCCACCGGGCCATGTCCGAGCTGTACATCGGCCTGATGTCGGGCACCTCGCTCGACGGCATCGACGGGGTGCTGGCGGATTTCTCCGACTCCCGCATGGTGGTCACCCACCATGCCAGCGCGCCCTTCACCCCCGACCTGAGGGCCGAGTTGCTCGCCCTCAACACCCCCAGCAGCGATGAGCTGCACCGTGCCGCCCTGGCGGGCAACGGGCTGGCCCGCGCCTATGCGGGCGTGGTCAAGACGCTGCTGGAACGCAGCGGGCTGGCACCCAGTGCCATCCGTGCCATCGGAGCCCACGGCCAGACCGTGCGCCACCGCCCGCAGGAGTTCGACGGCACGGGCTACACGCTGCAACTGGGCAACCCCTCCTTGCTGGCCGAACGCACGGGCATTGCCGTGGTGGCCGACTTTCGCAGCCGCGACCTGGCTGCAGGCGGGCAAGGCGCACCTCTGGTGCCCGCATTTCACCAGGGTGTCTTCGGGCGCAACGGCGAAACCATGCTGGTGCTCAACATCGGGGGCATCTCCAACCTGAGCGTGCTGGGCGCCGATGGCCAGGTGCTGGGCTTCGACTGCGGCCCCGGCAATGCGCTGATGGATCACTGGTGCCAGCTGCACACAGGCCAGGCATTTGACGCCAGCGGCGCCTGGGCCGCCAGCGGTCAGGTGCTGCCCGAGTTGCTGGTCCTGCTGCGGCAGGAACCCTTTCTGCACAAAGTGCCACCCAAGAGCACGGGGCGCGACCTTTTCAATCCCGGCTGGCTCGCCAACCGCCTGCATGCCTTTCGCAGCGCCACCCCGCAGGACGTGCAGGCCACGCTCACGGAGTTCACGGCGCTCGCCTGCGCCGAAGATGCCAGCCGCCATGGCGCGGGCGCCGCAACCCTGGCGGTCTGCGGCGGCGGCGCGCTCAATGACCACCTGATGGCCCGGCTGCAGGCCGCATGCCCTGCCCTGCAGGTCGTCGCCACCGATGCGCTGGGCCTGCCCGCGCTGCAGGTGGAAGCCGCGGCCTTTGCCTGGCTGGCGCGCCAGGCGCTGAGTGGCCAGCCGGGCAACCTGCCCAGCGTTACCGGCGCCGCAGGGGGCCGCGTGCTGGGCGCCATCTACCCGGCCTGAGCGGTGGGTGGTCAGCCGTGGTCTGTCGCGTCGGCCGTGGTCGCAGCCTTGCTGCTGGCCCGATCCTCTGGCGACAATTGCCAGAAGATGCCGGCCGAAGCCACCGTGATCAACCCCATGCAGGCAAACGTAGCCTGAAAAGCCCAGAGCGTGTGGCCCGCAGCGGAGGGCTGGAAAAAGGCTGTGAAGGCTGCCAGCACCGCGCCCGCCGCTGCCACCCCCATGCCCATGGCCACCATCTGCACCATGGACAACAGGCTGTTGCCGCTGCTCGCGTTGGCATGGTCCAGGTCCTTGAGGGTCACCGTGTTCATGGCCGTGAACTGCAGGGAGTTCACCGCACCAAACGCGGCCAGCTGCAGCACGTGCACCCACAGCGGCTGGGTGGGCGTGGCCAGCCCGAAGCTGGCCATGGTCACCCCCACGAGCAGGGTATTGCCCACCAGCACCTGCCGGTAGCCGAAGCGCGTGATCAGCGGCGTGGTGAAGCGCTTCATCGACATGCCCGCAATCGCCACGGGCAGCATCATCATGCCGGCCTGCATGGGCGAGTAGCCCATGGTGACCTGCAGCAGCAGCGGGATCAGGAAGGGCATGCAGGAACTGCCCAGGCGAGAGAACAGGTTGCCCAGCAGGCCGATGCGCAGGGTGTCGACCGAAAACAGCCGGGGTGAGAACAACGGATCGGCGCGGCGTGCCGCATGCAGCCAGTAGGCCACCAGACTGGCCAGGCCGAAGACCATCAGCACCAGCACGCTGGCCTGGCGCAGGCCCATGCTCGCCAAGCCGTCGAGCGCCAGCGAGAGCGACACCATGCCGAAGGCGAGCATCAGGTAGCCCGCCAGGTCAAAGCGGGGCACGAAGGTCACCGGCTCGCCGGGCATGAAGCGCAGCGTGGCGATGCAGCCCACCAGCCCCACAGGCAGGTTGATCAGGAAGATCCAGTGCCAGGAGGCGGCCTCCACCAGCCAGCCGCCCAGCGTGGGGCCGATCAGCGGACCGATCAGGCCCGGAATGGCCACGAAACTCATGGCCTGCAGGAACTGCTCGCGCGGAAATGTGCGCAGCACCACCAGCCGGCCCACTGGCAGCAGTAGCGCGCCACCGAGGCCCTGCACCACGCGCGCCACGACCAACTGGGTGAGGTTCTGCGCCATGGCGCAGCACACCGAGCCCATCACGAACAGCACGATGGCCGAGAGAAAGACGCGGCGCGACCCGAACCGATCGGCCAGCCAGCCCGAGGCCGGGATCAGCATGGCCATGGCCAGCGAGTAAGCCACCACCACCGACTGCATCTGCAACGGGCTTTCGCCCAGGCTGCGCGCCATGGCAGGCAACGCGGTGTTGACGATGGTGGCGTCCAGCGTCTGCATGAAGAAGCCGATGGCCACCAGCCACAGGAGGACTTTGCGGGATTGTTCTTGCTGCATGCAGTGCCAGACTAAGAGGGAATCAGGAGCCCCAAATGAAAAGCCGCCCGAAGGCGGCTTGCTGCGAAGTGCGGTGCCGTGGGCACGGCCCCGCGTCCTCAGGCAGAGAAGCTGGAGCCGCAGCCGCAGGTGGTCGTGGCGTTGGGGTTCTTGATCACGAACTGGGCGCCCTGCAGGTCTTCCTTGTAGTCGATCTCGGCACCCACCAGGTACTGGTAGCTCATGGCGTCGATCAGCAGCGACACGCCATTCTTGGTCATGGTTGTGTCATCGTCGTTCGTGATTTCATCGAACGTGAAGCCATACTGGAAGCCCGAGCAGCCGCCACCCTGCACGAAAACGCGCAGCTTGAGGTCCGGATTGCCTTCTTCCGCGATCAGGTCCGCCACCTTTGCTGCTGCACTGTCGGTGAACAGGATGGGGGCCGGCATTTCGGTCTGGATGTTTTCGGCAACTGCGCTCATGGGGGAACTCCGATTTTCAGGTTTGGAGCCAATACTACTGCAAAGCAGTCGGGGATTCAGGGGCCGCCGGCTTTGACGACAACTGCAGTGGGGGCTTTTCATCGGCCACTGCGGCCAGGGGGCACATCTGGCCGGTGATCATGGCGCCCTGGTGCATCTCCAGCGCCTTGTAGTGCACGTTGCCGGTGATGCGCGCCTTGGGCTGCAGCTCCAGCAGCTCGGCCGCATGCACCGGCCCGGTCACCGAGCCGTTGACGATCACATGGTCGGCATGCACCGCGCCTTCGACCCGGGCCGACTCTGAAATTACCAGAATGCTGGGCTGCTCGGTGCCCGAGCGGATGTCGCCCACCACCTCGCCATCGATGCGCATGCCCTCGCCGAACAGCACATTGCCGTCGATGCGGGTGCCGTGGGCCACCAGGCTCTTGATCGGGGGCTGCTTTTTTCGGGAAAACATGGGCAAAACTCCTGGGTCAGGGACGGCGGCCCGCACGCGCCAAAGGCGCCGGCAGGCGGTCCATCCGCATCAAAAAGAAAGGCAAGGCCCTGGCATCCTGTGCTCACGCAGCAACAACGCGGCGGCGGCTGGCGGCGGCTATTCGGCCGCCAGGGCCATGGTCTGGGAGGTGCGCACAGTGCTGCCATCCAGCACCCGCGCGGTCACGGTTTTTACCACGGCATCGGGCGGCAGCGTCAACATGCCCTCCAGTCGCCGGTACTGGCGCAGTTGCAGGGCCGCGCTCTGGGGGAAGGCCTGGCTCCAGGGCTTGCCGTCCTGGGTGCCGGCCAGGATCAGCTCCAGCTTGCCATTGAACTCGGGGGCATTGCGCGCGGCCTGGATCACCAGCACCTGCCAGCGCAACTGCATGCCGCCCACGATTTCGGCATGCAGGCCGCGGATGGCCACGCCTTCGGTGCCGCCAGCGGGAATGAGGCGCTCGAAGAAGCCCAGGTCCTCGCGCAGCGTGCGGTTCTCGGCCTCGAGTTGCCGCACCTGTGTCATCAGAGTCTGCAAGGTGGCCCGGTCGGCCGTGAGGATGCTCTCGGCCGTCTGCGAGACGGCATGCTGGCGCTGGGTCTCTTCCACCAGCCGCGCCACTTCGCCGCGCAGCCGCACCAGTTCCTCGCGAGCACCGGATTCAAGCCCCGCAATGGATTTGCCGAACTCGAAGGCCCACAGCGCCACGGCGGCGCACAGCCCGAAGACCACCGCCAGCAACAGCCAGCGTACGGGCCAGGGCATGGCGCTGCGAATGGCCACCCGAGGGGCGCTGATGGTCAGCCGGCGGCGAAGAAGGCGAAAACGCATGGGGGGGGTCGGAAACAGGTGCTCGAAAACGAAGAGCGCACCTTAAACGAAAAAACCGCCCGAAGGCGGTTTTTTTGCAGGGCAGACCAGGCTTAACGCTTGGAGAACTGCTTGGCGCGGCGTGCAGAGTGCAGACCGACCTTCTTGCGTTCCACTTCGCGGGCATCGCGCGTCACGAAGCCGGCTTGGCTCAGTGCGGGCTTGAGCGTCGCGTCGTAGTCGATCAGGGCGCGGGTGATGCCGTGGCGGGCAGCGCCGGCCTGGCCGGACTCACCACCACCGTGCACATTGATCTGGATGTCGAAGGTTTCGACATGGTTGGTCAGTGCGAGCGGCTGCTTGGCGATCATGATCGAGGTTTCGCGGCCGAAATAGGACTGGATGTCCTTGCCGTTCACCGTGATCTTGCCAGTGCCTTTTTTCAGAAACACGCGGGCGACGCTGGACTTGCGACGGCCGGTGCCATTGTTCCATTCACCAATCATCTCAAGGCTCCTTAGATTTCCAGAGCCTTGGGCTGCTGGGCGGTGTGGGGATGCTCTGCACCGCCATACACCTTGAGTTTCTTGATCATTGCGTAGCCAAGGGGACCCTTGGGCAGCATGCCCTTGACAGCCTTTTCCAGCGCACGGCCAGGGTGCTTGGCTTGCATGTCGCGGAAGTTCGTGGCCGTGATACCGCCGGGGTAACCCGAGTGGCGGTAGTACACCTTGTCCAGGGACTTGGTGCCGGTGACCTTGAGCTGGGCGGCGTTGATGATGACGATGAAGTCACCGGTGTCGACGTGAGGCGTGTAAATGGCCTTGTGTTTGCCGCGCAAACGGAGAGCAACTTCGCTGGCTACTCGTCCGAGGACCTTGTCGGTCGCGTCAATCACAAACCACTCGTGCACGACCTCAGCGGGCTTGGCGCTGAAAGTAGTAGTCATGAGTTTTCTCTTCAAAAGAGGGTTTGGCGGGTCCTTTTCCACGGTCGGTGCTTCTCTGAAGGAAGCCTCTTAGGTGGCATGTAATTCCTCGCCGCGGGACCACAAAAGCGCTGCGAAGCCCTCGATTATACGAATTACCGGGCATGCGGCGCAAGCCATGCCTGGCGAAATCAACGCAAGGCCCGCAATTGCGCACCAAGCCGGCTCAGGGCGACTGGCGGCGGCGCGCCTCTTCGGCATCGTAGCGGCGCTTGTTCTCCACACAAATGGCGGAATTCGCCTGGGAGGGCTTCTGACATTCGTTGTGAATGCACATGGGCCGCGTCAGGAAGCTGGCGTCTGCGCACGCTTCCTGGGGCGATGGCACGCGCACCGGCGCCGGACGGGGGCGCTCCACCGGAGGCGGTGGTGGTGGCGGTGGTGGCGGCTCCTCGTGGGCCACGACGGGCGCAGGCGCCGGCTCGGAGGCCACGGCGCGCTTGGGCTTGGGCGCGGGCTTGGCCACCGCCGCCGCCGAGGCGGCATCGGCAGCGCCGGGCGCGGCGTCCGCAGGCGCGCTGGCCACCACGAGCGCAGGTTCCGAGGCCGGCACCAGAACGGCCGCCGCCTCGGACGCAGCGGGCGCCGGCTCGGCCATCTCGGTGATGATGTCGTCTGCGGGTGCGGCCTTCGGGCCGCGGCCTTGCGACCACCAGACCCCGGCGGCGGCCACGGCCAACCCGGCTGCGCAGAGCGCCAGCCACACCGGCATCCGGCCCGGCCGGCGGTCGGCACGTGCCGCCAGGGCTGCAGCGGCCCGCTCGGACTCCGTCAGTGCCGCACGCACCCGGCCTGCGGCACCACTGGCCTCGCCGCGGCCGTGGCGCGTTGCCTTGCGGTCATGGTCGGCCGTCACCAGGACCTCTGTGTCCGCAGGGTCCATGAAGACAGTGTCGGCCCCGCCCCGCTGGACGGTATCGGGGTACCCATCGGCAGCAGCGTCTTCGCCCGCCGCCTCCATCGCCTTGTTCGCCTGGGCTGCGATTTCGGCCACGATGGCGGGGGCGGCCGTCACATCCACCGTAGGGGTGAGAAGGCCAGGGCCGGGCTGGTCGGCGGGCTCCACCCAGATGTCGCCCAGGTCGGCTCGAAAATCGAAATGGTCCACGCCTTCCGGGGGGGCGGTCATTTCCATGAGCTGCAGGAAGGCATCGATGCTCTGCGGCCGGTCTTCCGGCTTGAGCGACAGCGCCTGCGAGACCGCGGCCACGAAGGCGGGCGAATATTCGACGCCCAGTTGCTTCTTGACGGTCTTGGCCACCCGCGAGAACGGCACCATGCGGTCCTTGATGGAGCGCAGGGTGGCTGGCAGGGGCGTGTCGTTGCACAGGCAGCCATGCACCACCGCACCCAGCGAATACAGGTCGCTCCAGGGGCCCTGGCGCAAATCCTCGTCGCCTTCGGAATACTGCTCGATAGGCGCGTAGTTCACCTTGAGCACGGCCGTGTGCTTGTGGTCCTTATCGTTGATCGCATGGCGCGCTGCGCCCAGGTCCAGCAGCACCGGTGGGCCGCTGTCCTGCAGGAAGATGTTGTCGGGCGAGATGTCGCGGTGCAGGGTCTTGCCGTCGTGCAGCACGCGCAGCGCCCCCAGCACCGACCACAGCAGCTTGCGCAGCCATTCCTCGGTGGGCGGCGTGCGCATCTGGGCGCGTGCCTGCTTGAAGGTCATGCCCGAATACAGCGGCATGACCATGTAGGCGGTGTTGTTGGCCTCCCAGAAGCGGAACACCTTGACCAGCGAGGGGTGGTCGAACTGCGCCAGCAGGCGGGCCTCGCCCACGAACGATTCGAGGCCGGCGTGGAAGGTCTGCTGGTCGGATGACGAGCGCACCCACAGCGATTGCCCCTGCGCACGCCCGGCCAGTGCCGACGGCATGTATTCCTTGATGGCCACCGCGCGGTGCAGGGAATGGTCGAACGCCTTGTAGACCATGCCAAAACCGCCCACGCCCAGCAGCGCCAGGATTTCGAACTCGGCCAGCCGCGTCCCAGGCGGCAGCGCATCGACATGGCTGACGGCACTGGCAGGAGCAGGAGCAGAGGTTTCGATCATTGTGCGAAAAAGCTGGGCGGAAAGGCGGCCGGGACGGGGGTCAGGGAACTGCTGCGAGGGGCCGCCCCGCGGCACCAGCGATCATGATGCATGACAGCCGGGGCATTGAAACAAAAAGCCACCCATCTGCCAAAAACGTCACGCAGGAGCCTCCCAGCACGCAATTCTGCCCTGTCCTGCATTGTCCGTGCCACCCTGTGGCGGCTGAAAGCCCCGATTGACGGATCCGCCGCCGAAATATCAGCCCGGGGGCTGACACTCGTTACCATTGGGGGATGTTCAGTTACCGCCACGCCTTCCATGCAGGCAACCACGCCGACGTGCTCAAGCACACGGTGCTGATTGCTGCCTTGCAACACCTTGTCGAGAAAGATGCGGCCCTGACCGTGCTGGACACCCATGCCGGCGCAGGCCTGTACCGGCTGGACGGCGACTATGCCAACACCAGCGCCGAATCGGCCGACGGCATCGCCCGGCTGATCGCTCCGGGCGTTCCCGCGCTCCAGCCTGCCCTGCAGGCCTATCTGGACATGGTACGCGCCTTCAACCAGGGGGCGGCCACGCGGGTCTACCCCGGCTCGCCCTTCATCATCCAGCGCCTGCTGCGCGAGCGTGACAAGCTCAAGCTGTTCGAGCTGCACCCGACCGACCTGCGCGCGCTGGCAGGCAACGTGGCCCAGTTGGAGGCTGGCCGCCAGGTGGCCGTGCTGCACGAGGACGGGTTCGAGGGCATCAAGAAATTCCTGCCCCCGCCTGCGCGGCGCGCGCTGGTGCTGTGCGACCCCAGCTACGAGATGAAAAGCGACTACGGCAAGGTGCTCGACATGGCGGCGGATTCGCTCAAGCGCTTTGCCACCGGCACCTATGCGTTCTGGTACCCGATCATCCCGCGCCCGGAAGCCCATGACCTGCCACGCCGCTTGAAGACCCTGGCCACCAAGGCGGGCAAAAGCTGGTTGCATGCCACGCTGACCGTCAAGTCCAGCAAGATCACCGAAAACGCCGCCGGCGACGTCAAGCGCCCCGGCCTGCCGGCCAGCGGCATGTTCCTGATCAACCCCCCCTTCACGCTCAAGGCCGCGCTCAAGGAAGCCCTGCCCCAGATGACCGAGCTGCTGGCGCAGGACAGGAACGCCACCCACACGCTGGAATCCGGCGGATAAAGAGAACGGCCGCGCTTCGCGCGGCAGCGCTCGCTCAGGGAGAACGCCGCAAGCGCGGCGGCACGGCACGTGTGCGACGACCGTTGTTGGCAACTGGTGCGCCCGCCTCATCGACCTCCGGTGGGGCCAAACGCTGCAAGAGGTTGTCCAGGGGAGCGGGCGGGCAGGTGACCGCATCTGCGCTCAGGGGGAAGACGTCCACGGCCTTGAGCCCCAGGCTTTGCACCCCCAGTGCCATCGCCGCGCCACGGCTCAGGTCCACGATGCGGTTGGCCACGTGCGGACCCCGGTCGTTGACCCGCACCACCACGCCCTTGCCCGTCTCCCGGCTGCGAACGCAGATGCGGGTACCGAATGCCAGCGTGCGGTGCGCCGCCGTCATGGCGTTCATGTCGAACAGCTCGCCGCTGGCCGTGCGCCGCCGGTGAAAGCGCTGGCCATACCAGGAGGCCAGCCCCGTTTCGAGGGGGCTCTCGTCCACTTCGGGGGAGTCGTCGTCGTCTTCGTCGTTCATTTCCGCCGTATCAGACGGCAGGGTGGGATAGGAAGGCACGGCAGTTCCGTTGCGAAGCGGCAATACCTCTGCAGCGTCGGCTGGCACCTTGAGGCCGCTGCCTGTTGCACCATCCAGGCGCAAACCCGCCTCTTCGCCCCATGCGGATGGCCACCACAGCAGGCAGGCCACCAGCGCGCAGGCGATTCCTCGCAAAAGATCAGCGCTTGCAGCGCGCAAGAAACGCCTCTTCAAAGCGCTTCAGGTCGCCCCGCTCGCCCTCGGTGAGGTCGGTCCGGGCGCGCTTGGCGTTCAGGATGCGCTGCGATTCCGCACACTGCTGGACCTGGCGGGCATCCTGCTGGCGCGCAGCGTCGGCTGCCGCCTGGGCAGACTGTTCCTCGTCGCGGCGCTGGCGGTCGCCGGAGCGCCGCTCATCGTACATGCGGCGCGACGCATCGCGCTCTTCCTCGCTGCAGTCGCGGCGGTACTCGCGCTGCATGCCCTGCACCACGTCGGGCGCGATCTTGCGCGAATAGGCGTTGCGGATGTTTTCGTCCAGCGAGCGGCAGCGCCCGCTCATGTAGCTGTAGTGATCCGGCACGTCGGGCGCGGTGCGCACCACCGTGGGACGGGAGGGCTGGCTGTACGAATAAGAAGACGGAGCAGGTCCGGCCTCCACCGTCCGGGTGGTGCTGCCACTCGGGCACGGGCGCGACAGGCTGTAGTCATTGCCATTGCCATCCCGGCAGTGGTAGCGCGTCTGCGCTCCCACGTTGGACACACCAAGCCCGCCCAAAAGGGCCAGCATCACCGCAAATACAACCTTCATGGCGCACCAGAAAAATGAAACAAAGGGTACGGATATTACCGTTTCGGCCCGGTTACAGCACCAGCCGACGGCAAATTTCGAGCGTGGCGGCACTCTGGTTCATGGTGTAGAAGTGCAGCGCCGGCACGCCCTCACTGCGCAATTTGTCGCACAGATCCGTCACCACGTCGAGGCCAAAGGCCTTGATGCTGGCCGTGTCGTCGCCGAAGGCCTGCAGACGCAAGCGAATCCATCGCGGGATCTCGGCGCCGCAGGCATCTGAGAAGCGCATGAGCTGGGTGGAACTGGTGATCGGCATGATGCCGGGCACCACCGGAATGCTGGCCCCCAGGCGCTGCACGTCGTCCACGAAGCGAAAATAGGCATCCGCGTTGTAGAAATACTGGGTAATGGCCGCGTCGGCACCCGCCTGCACCTTGGCCAGGTAGGCCTTGAGGTCGGCTTCCGGCGAGCGCGCCTGGGGGTGCACCTCGGGGTAGGCGGCCACTTCGATGTGAAAGTCGCGCCCCGTCTCGGCCCGGATGAAGGCCACGAGGTCGCTGGCATACTGGAACTCGCCACCCGCGCCATAGCCGCTGGGCAGGTCGCCGCGCAGCGCCACCAGGCGCTTGACGCCCATGGCCTTGAGTTGGGCCAGCTCTTGGCGCACCGATTCGCGCGTGGCGCCGATGCACGAGAAATGCGATGCCGCAGGCACGCCTTCGGCCAAGATCTCGCGCACGGCACCGAAGGTGCCTTCCTGGGTGGAGCCGCCCGCACCGTAGGTGACGGAGCAGAACTCGGGGCTCAGCGCATACAACTGCTGGCGCTCGGCGCGCAGCTTGTCAGCGCCTGCCTGCGTCTTGGTGGGAAAGAATTCGAGACTTACCGGAAACCCGGTGGCCTGCGCCTTGGCAGCATTCATGCGGCCCTCCTGGCAAAAACAAAGAATTCACGGTTGCCATCACCCCCGCTGATGGGGCTGTCCAGCCAGGCCTGCACCGAGAGACCCAGGCCGGCACAGCAGTCGCGGATGCGCTGCTCGACCACCGCGTACAGGGATTCATCGCGCACGATGCCGCCCTTTCCCACCTGGCCGGGCTGCAGTTCGAACTGCGGTTTGACCAGCATCAGCAACTGACCATCCGGCGCGAGCAGTGGCACCAGCGCGGGCAGCACCAGCGTGAGCGAGATGAACGACAGGTCGCCCACCACCAGGCTGAAGCTGGGGGTGGTGTCCACCTGCTCGTAACCCGCACGGCGGCGCAGCCCGGATCGGGGCGTGGGCTCCTGGCCTGCCGGAGCAGCACCCTTGGCAGCGTCCGCCTCGATATCGTCGTCGCTCACATCGTCGCTGTCGTCGTAGTCGGTGACCTCGCCATCGCCCGACATCCAGCGGTACGGGTTTTCGGGCTGCACATCGTCGTCTGCCACCGCGCCGCCCACCGGGTCCGAGATCGCCTGCTCGCAGGCCTCCTTGAGCACCTGCGCGGTGATCGATCGCGCGTTCAGCCCTTCCACACAGACCACGCGCACGTCGCTGCGCAGGCTCTCGTGCAACTGGGCCTGGCCCACGTCCACGCCGATCACCTGCACCGCGCCCTGCTGCAGCAGACAGTCGGTGAAACCGCCGGTGCTCTGGCCCACGTCCAGGCAGCGCAGCCCGGTGACGGACAGGCCCACCGCCTTGAGCGCGCCTTCGAGCTTGAGCCCGCCGCGCGAGATGTATTTCACCTCCGCGTCATCGAGCAGCCGCAACTCGGCCACCGATGGAATCTCGTCACCGTTCTTGGCCACCTTCTGCCAGGGCGACAGCGGCGACAGGCGCCACTCCACCCCTGCAGTGATCAGGCGCTGTGCCTGCGACCGTGTGGTCGCATGGCCGGATTCCACCAAAAAAACATCTGCGCGCATGCGTCACTCTCTCACCCGAGGGCAATGGATTTCAGGGCCTCGAGGGCAGGAAGTCGTTCGCCGCCGGCGCCCCTCCCTTGAGAAGAAGAGCGCCAGCGGCAGCAACCGATCAGTAGCGGTAGGTGTCAGGCTTGTAAGGGCCTTGCTTGGACACGCCGATGTAGGCGGCCTGATCGTCGGACAGCTCGGTCAGCATGGCGCCGACCTTCTTCAGGTGCAGGCGGGCCACCTTTTCGTCGAGGTGCTTGGGCAGCACGTAGACCTGGCCGTTTTCGTAGCGGTCCTTGTGCATGAACAGCTCGATCTGGGCGATGGTCTGGTTGGCAAACGAGCTGGACATCACGAAGCTCGGGTGGCCCGTGCCGCAGCCCAGGTTCACCAGGCGGCCCTTGGCCAGCAGGATGATGCGCTTGCCGTCCGGGAAGATCACGTGGTCCACCTGGGGCTTGATCTCTTCCCACTCGTACTGTTCGAGCGACGCGACCTGGATCTCGTTGTCGAAGTGACCGATGTTGCAGACAATGGCCTGGTCCTTCATGGCCTTCATGTGGTCATGGGTGATCACGTCCTTGTTGCCGGTGGTGGTGACGAAGATATCGGCCTTGTCAGCGGCGTACTCCATGGTCACGACCTTGTAGCCTTCCATCGCGGCCTGCAGGGCGTTGATGGGGTCGATCTCGGTCACCCAGACCTGGGCCGACAGGGCACGCAGGGCCTGGGCGCTGCCCTTGCCCACGTCGCCGTAGCCGGCCACGCAGGCCACCTTGCCGGCGATCATCACGTCGGTGGCGCGCTTGATGCCGTCCACCAGCGACTCACGGCAGCCGTACAGGTTGTCGAACTTGCTCTTGGTCACCGAGTCGTTGACGTTGATCGCGCGGAACAGCAGCGTGCCCTTGGCCGACATTTCCTTCAGGCGGTGCACGCCGGTGGTGGTCTCTTCGGTCACGCCGATGATCTGTGCGCTCTTGCGGGTGTACCAGGTCGGGTCCACGGCCAGCTTGGCCTTGATGGAGGCGTACAGGCAGGTTTCTTCTTCGCTGGTGGGGTTGTCCAGCAGCGAGGCATCCTTCTCGGCGCGCTGGCCCAGGTGCATCAGCAGCGTGGCGTCACCGCCATCGTCCAGGATCAGGTTGGGGCCTTCGCCTTCGCTGCCGGCAGGCCCGAAGTCGAAGATGCGGTGGGTGTAGTCCCAGTATTCGGCCAGGGTTTCGCCCTTGATGGCGAACACGGGCGTGCCGTTGGCGGCAATCGCGGCAGCGGCATGGTCCTGCGTGGAGAAGATGTTGCACGATGCCCAGCGCACGTCGGCGCCCAGAGCCTGCAGGGTTTCAATCAGCACCGCGGTCTGGATCGTCATGTGCAGGCTGCCGGTGATGCGGGCGCCCTTGAGCGCCTGCTGGGCAGCGAATTCCTCGCGGATGGCCATCAGGCCGGGCATCTCCGTTTCGGCGATGCGGATCTCTTTGCGGCCCCAGGCGGCCAGGCCGATGTCGGCAATGATGCAGTCGGTGTTGACCGGGGCGTTGACGCGTGCGTTCATGATGGTGTGCTCCAAAGCATGTTTGAAAGACCACGTTCAGCGCGGGGAGAGACGGAAGGCTCACCACACGAGAAGTGGATGAGCGTCGTTGCTAGATGACTCCGAGCCTCACGCCCCGCCAGTGCTGGGGACGCTGCAACGCTCCTCGGATGCGCGCATTATAAGTAAAAGGCCCGGGCCCGGGCGCCTACAGAACGACGACGTGGCCCAATTGCGGGTCGATGCGGCCGGCATGCAGGTCTTGCACCAGCGCCTGCGCCGCCGCAAAGCCCTGGTGCTCCTGCACCTGCATCCAGGGCTGGCGGGCATCGCTGATGCAGTCGATGAAGGCGCGCTGCGCGGCGTTGAACTTCTGGTTCACCACCTCGGGGCCCCAGTCGGCATTGCGCTTTCGGATCTGCACCGGAGCGAAGTAGAACGCCGGGGCCGGCCCGGGCAGCGCGGTATCGCGCAGGAAATGCGTGTTCTGGGCCGAGCCAGCATAGCAGTCGTAGACCAGCGCATCGCCCAGGTGGTGGTGCACCCGCGCGCGCAGGTCCTCGTCGCCCGAAAAGTCCACATACAGTGTGGGCACGGCCGTATCCAGCGCCTCCAGTTCGCCATAGGCCACGGTGCGGTCGTAGCACCCCAGGCCCTGCACGAAGGCGCTGTTGCGCGGCGAGGTGAGCGCCACCCGCTCGATGCCCTCCAGACCCAGCAGGCAGAACGCCGTGCCGAATGCGGTCTTGCTCGACGCGCTGGAAAAGACCAGCCGCTGCGCGCCGAAGAACGCGTTGTCCGCAAGGAAGTCCGCCAGCATGAACGAGGTGATGAACAGCGGCCGCACCAGCATCTGCCAGTTCTCGTCGTCGGCCCGGTAGGCCGGATCGGCGCTGGTGCGCGTGTACTGGTTGTAGGCCGAGGTCAGGCCCTGGCGGTGCTCCGCGCCGTCGTAGAAGCCCCGCGCCGTCACGCGCACGGGCTGCATGCGCAGATGGCTGGCGATTGGCCAGTAGCCGTAGAAGCGCTCGCCCGCGGCCACGCCCTCCACGTCGGAGGCCACCACCTCGGCAAAGCCCCACACGGGCATATGGCCCCAGCCCTCCTCACCCGTGGGAAAGAAGTCCCAGTACTTCATGGCATCGCCGAAGGCGGCGTAGGTGATGTTGTTCGTGGTCACGGCCACGCGGTCCACGCGCAGCAGGGCCTCGCTGGGCTGCAGTGGCACCAGGGGCGCTTGCACGGCGCGGGTGTGATTCAATGCATTCATGTCGGTCAACAGGCGGGTCTGCATGGTCATGGTGTGTCTCCGGGTCGGGTGTGAAAATGCGCTGCGGTCACTGTATGGCGCCCTGCCCTGCAGCGGGTTCGGAAACCGATGAAGGCCCCTCCCGCCCGCCCCGCAGCGGCTGCCAGGCCGTTGAAAAGGCCGCGCCAGGCCCGCGCCCGCTTCACCGTGCAGGCCATCTACGACGCCTTTGTTCGGATTTGGCAGCGCGATGGCTGGGACAGGCTCACCACGCGCAACGTGGCGCTGGAGACCGGCATCGCCGTGGGCACGCTCTACGACTACTTCCCCAACAAGACCGCCCTGCTCTCGGGCTATGTGCGCCACTGCCTCGAAGCCCTGCTCGCGGCCATCGACCGCGAGGCCGTGCAGCCCGCCGGCCTGCGCTGGGAGGAACGCATCCACCACCTGGTGCGCCTGGTCTGCGGCGTGGATGCGCCCGAGCTGCCCATCTTCCACCCCGACATGCTGGCACTGGAAGCCGCCATGGCCGAGCCGCACCACCACCGCCGCGCCCACGAAGAGCTGGCTGCGGCCTGGGGCCATGTGTTCGCCGCCTGCACCGACCTGCCCCACCCACCGGGCCCCGACCTCCAGCAGGCCCTGCACCTGTCGGCCTGGGGCGGGCGCCGCTATGTGCTGCTGCTCCAGCTCGATCCTGCAGCCATGCGGCAATGGGCCGATGGCGTGGAGCAGTTGTGCTGCGCAGCCATCCTGCAGGCCGCGAATCCGCCGCGCTGAACCTGTCACCTGCGCGGCTGCTGCGCTTGCCGTGGCACTCCACACTGGCGCCCTCACAGAAGAAGGAGCACCCCATGGACCCGAAGGACAAGGTCATCATCGTCACCGGCGGCGCCAGCGGCATCGGCCGCAGCATCGCGCGGCGCTTTGCACAGGAAGGCGCCCGCGCCGTGGTCGTGGCCGACCTGCACCTGGACCCAGCCCAGGCCGTGGCCGACGAGATCGGTGGCCTGGCCGTGCGCTGCGACGTTGCGCGCGAAGCCGACATCCAGGCCCTGGTGGCCGCCACGCGCGAGCGCTACGGCCGCGTCGACGCCTACATCTCCAACGCCGGCATTCTGGGCCGCCCGGGCGGCATCGAGCTCGAAGACCCGCTGTGGGACGCCATGTGGAACATCCACGGCATGGCCCATGTCTGGGCGGCCCGCGCCGTGGTGCCCGAGATGGTGGAGCGCGGCGAGGGCTTCTTCCTCATCACGGCCTCGGCGGCCGGGCTGCTGACCATCGTTGAATCCGCCCCCTATGCCGTCACCAAGCATGCGGCCGTGGCCTTTGCCGAGTGGCTGCGCATCGCCTACGGCCGCAAGGGCGTGGGCGTCGCCTGCCTGTGCCCGCAGTCGGTACAGACCGCGATGGTCACGGGCGATGGCGGCTCGGCCTCGCACGACGGCATCCTGCCGCCCGAGCAGGTGGCGGGCGACGTGCTGGCCGCCATGCAGGACGGGCGCTTCCTGGTGCTGCCCCACCCCGAGGTGGCGCAGTACTTCCGCAACAAGGGCCAGGACTACGAGCGCTGGCTGGGCGGCATGCAGAAGATGTATGCGCGCCACACCCAGGCACAAGTGGCCTGAGGGGCTGCCGCAGGGGGACGGGGCGCCGGCCCGGTAAAATCGGCAGATCCGGGCGCCCCATGGGCAGCCCCACCGATTGCCGCAGCGTGCGTGCTGCCCACCCCTCTCCTGGAATTCCCCTGTGTCCTACGCCCCCGAAACCCGGCGCCGCCGCACCTTTGCCATCATTTCCCACCCCGACGCGGGCAAGACCACGCTGACCGAAAAGCTGCTGCTGTTCTCGGGCGCGATCCAGATCGCCGGTGCCGTCAAGGGCCGCAAGGCCAGCCGCCACGCCACGTCAGACTGGATGGAAATCGAAAAGCAGCGCGGCATCTCGGTGGCCTCCTCGGTCATGCAGATGCTGTACCGCGAGCACGTGATCAACCTGCTCGACACCCCCGGCCACAAGGACTTCTCGGAAGACACCTACCGCGTGCTCACGGCCGTGGACTCGGCGCTGATGGTGATCGATGCGGCCAACGGTGTGGAAGCGCAGACGCGCCGCCTGATCGAGGTCTGCCGCCAGCGCGACACGCCCATCATCACCTTCGTGAACAAGATGGACCGCGAAGTGCGCGACCCGCTGGACATCATGGACGAAGTCGAGCGCGAACTGGGCATGCCCTGCTGCCCCATGACCTGGCCCGTGGGCCAGGGCAAGGCCTTCGGCGGCATCATCAACCTGCGCACCAAGACCATGACGGTGTTCGAGTCCGGCAGCGAGCGCCGCCCGCAGGACTTCGAGGCCATCCCGTTGTCGGACGAGACGAACCTGCGCGCGCGCTTCGGCGCCGAGTTCGACGCTGCGCTCGAAAGCATGGAGCTGGCCGTGGGCGCCTCGCCCGCGTGGGACCACGAGGCCTTCCTGGCCGGCAAGCTGACGCCCGTGTTCTTCGGCTCCGGGGTGAACAACTTCGGGGTGATGGAGGTGCTCGATGCCCTAGTGGACATGGCGCCGCCCCCCGGCCCGCGCGTGAGCACGCTGCAGGTGAACAAGCAGCCCGTGGTCAAGATCATCCAGCCCGAGGACGAGGGCTTTGCCGGCGTGGTGTTCAAGGTGCAGGCCAACATGGACGCCAACCACCGCGACCGCATCGCCTTCGTGCGCGTGGCCTCGGGCCGGTACACCCCGGGCATGAAGCTCAAGGTGCAGCGCACCGCCAAGGAGCTGCGCCCGACCTCGGTCGTGACCTTCATGTCCCAGCGCCGCGAGGCGGTGGAAGAGGCCTACGCGGGCGACATCATCGGCTTCACCACGCACGGAGGCGTGCAGCTCGGGGACACCATCACCGATGGCGCCAACCTGCAGTTCACCGGCCTGCCGTTCTTCGCGCCCGAGCTGTTCATGACCGTGATCCTCAAGAACCCGCTGCGCACCAAGCAGCTCCAGCAGGGCCTGGCCCAGTTGGGTGAGGAAGGCGCCATCCAGGTCTTCAAGCCCGACGTGGGCGGCCCCATGCTGCTGGGCGCCGTGGGCCAGCTGCAGTTCGAAGTGGTGCAGCACCGCCTGCGCGCCGAGTACGACGCCGATGTGCGCCTGGAAGGCTGCCAGTACACCGGCGCCCGCTGGATCACCGCCGACAGCCCGGCCGACCTGCGCGCCTTCACCGACGCCTACCCCATGCGCCTGTCGCACGACGCGGCCAATGCCCTGGCCTACCTGTGCACCTCGCCCTACGACGTGCGGCTGGCGCAGGAGCGTTTTCCCAAGATCCACTTCCACCCGCTGCGCGAACACGCCGGGCTGAGCCTGGGCAGCGCGGGCTGAACCTCATCCTCCCAGCCATCTCCCGGCCATCGTCCCTCCCATGCGGCACGCCCAGCCCCCCATAGCACGGCCTGCGCTCCAGGGCAGGGCGGCAGGCCTGCTGCGGCGGTTCATGCTCCTGGTCGCACTGGGACTGGGCGGCACCATCGCCGTGGCAGACCCGCCCCGCAGCGGCGCCAGGCAGCCCGCCGCGCCACGCGCGGAAATCCCGGTTGTCCAGGACATTCTGAACATGCCGGTCGGCGACCCGCCCGTCGAGTCCATGCACTGGCCCCAGGCGCTGGAGGCATTGGGCCGTCCCCGCGAGGCCGCCGCTCTGCGCCAGGCACTGCTGCTGCGCTGGCTGGCCAGCCTGCAGCCGACAGGCAACTTCGCCCCAGCGACCGAAACCCTGGGCCAGGCCATCGAGTCCGTCGGTTCGCCGGAAGGCACGGCCCGCGCTCGCGACGCCAAGGCCTGGTGGAACGCCCTGCTGGCCCGCCAGTTGCGCATCGCACTGCCCGAGGCCAGCGTGCCCTTGCCTGACGAGATCGGCAGCCTGCGGGAACGTCTGGTGAACCTGCGTCCGGGCGTCTGGGCACTGCGCGAAAATGCCAGGGCACCCACTGCCAGCCCGACCCCGGGCGTACCGCCCGCACCCGGCGTCTTCGCCCTGGTGGAACTGCGCAACACCGGCAGCAGGGCGCTGGCCCTGGGCCCGTTCGAACTCGAACTGCTGCCGGAGCGTGCTGCGGCCCAAGCCGTCACACCCGCCTGGTCAATGGCCTGCGAGACTCCCCGCTACCAGGCCAAAGCCGCCCTGGCGCCCGACCAGGCCATGCCCTACCTGTGCCGCGGTCCGGCGCTGCAAGCTGCCGCAGGGGATGCGGGGGCGGTGCTCCTCCTCGCCGCCCAGCAGCAGGGGCGGCTGCGCATCCGGTCCGACGCGCTAGACCGGGAATCCGAGCGCGACGCGCTCGTTACCGCGCTCGCGCAGCCCCGGCAGGACGCGCTGCGCAGCTTTCTGGCGGCCAATGCGTCGTGCGAACAACGCGGAAACTGCGCCGCACAAGCCCGCGAGACCCGGGCGGGCGCGGCCAAGGCGGCCTCTGCAAGCCAGGCCCGCGAGCGCGATCGCTGGGCCGCCCTGAAATGGTGGGGGGCCCTCCTCGCCGGTGCTGCGATGTATGTCGCCATGGCCCGCTACATCAGCGTAGCGGCCGCCTCGGTCGCCCTGTTCATTGCGCTGGCCATCCCGGCCTACCATGTCTTCCAGTCGGCGCGCACCATGAACACGGCCGACAACTGGGGCGGTTTTGTCGTGATCCCGATGATGGGCCTGGCCATCCTGGTTCCCCTCGTGGGGCCGCCCATTGCAGCCTGGATCTACCGCACCGCCACCAACCGCCAGGAGCGCCGCCGGACCCTTCTGACTATCGGCTACTTTGTGGTCACGGTCCTCGGCTTCGCCTTGATCAACCGCATCCTGGACCTGCTGTTCTGACCCGGCTAAGCCGGTCCCATTTTTTGCTCCCGCCTTCATGCATCCCCTGACCCACTGGCACATTGCAGCCACACCCCCTTTGCTGGGTGTCTTCACCGACATTGACGACACGCTGACCACCGACGGCGCCATCACGCCCGATGCGCTTGAAGCGCTGCGCGCGTTGCGCGCCGCAGGCCTGCACGTCATCCCTATCACCGGGCGCCCCGTGGGGTGGAGCGAACCCTTTGCGCTGAGCTGGCCCGTCGATGCCATCGTGGCCGAAAACGGTGCCGTCGCCCTGCGCCGCGTGGACGGCCCTGCGGGCCAAACCCTGGCCAAGACCTACCAGCAGGACGGGCCCACCCGCAAGGCCAACTACGCACGCATGCAGGAGGTACTGGCACAGGTGGAGCGCGAGGTGCCGGGGGCCGGCCGTGCCACCGACTCCCCGGGCCGCGAGACCGACATCGCCATCGATCACAGCGAGTTCACCGACCTGTCGCAGGGCGCCATCGACGCCGCCGTGCAGCGCATGCGCGCGGCCGGCATGAACGCGACGGTGAGCAGCATCCACATCAATGGCTGGTTCGGGGCACACAACAAGCTCGAAGGCGCACGCTGGATCGTGCGCGAGCTGTTCGGCCGCGACCTTGATGCCGAGATGGACCGCTGGGTCTACGTGGGCGATTCGACCAATGACCAGCTCATGTTCCAGCACTTTGCGCACAGCGTGGGCGTGGCCAACATCGCGCGCTTCGTGCCGCAGTTGGCCCACCTGCCGCGCTACGTGACGGAGGGCGAGCGTGGTGCCGGCTTTGCCGAGGTGGCGCAACGCATCCTCACGCGGATGGCGGCCACCGCCTGACAGGCCAGGCCGCTGCGCACATGTCCCGGCGCAACACCTTCGCTTTGGCATGGCTCGCCATGGGAGTCGGCGCCTTGGGCGTCTACCTGCTCACGACGCAGTACACGCCGGCCCGCTTTTCCGTGCGCGCGGGCGGCCAGGAAGTGCACGACCGCAGCACCGGCCTGACCTGGCGCCGCTGCGCCGAGGGCATGGCATGGACCGGTGCAGGCTGCGCAGGCGAGCCCCTGGCCCTCACCCAGATCGAAGCGGCGGAACACGCCGCTCAACAGGCAGGCTGGCGCCTGCCCACGGTGCGTGAACTGCACACGCTGGTGGACGAGGCGCGCAGCCACCCCGCCATCGACACCGAGGCATTTCCCGACACGCCCCCCACATGGTTCTGGAGCGCAAGCCAGGCCAACAGCCGCATCACCCACGCCTGGCTGGTGCACTTCGGCGAAGGCCGGGCCAACATGGCGCTTAAGCTGAACCACATGCCGGCACGCCTCGT
>NZ_LMIH01000012.1:51307-51416 GCF_001428645.1 Acidovorax sp. Root217 | reverse complement strand
GACGATCACGCGCGACTTGTTGACGGGACCGAAGTAGTCCTTCTTGTTGGCGCCGACCACGGCAGCGCCCAGCGACAGGCCCGAGCCGAAGTCATAGGCACCGCCGACA
>NZ_LMIH01000012.1:35448-51168 GCF_001428645.1 Acidovorax sp. Root217 | reverse complement strand
CAGGGCACCCACGTCCAGGTCGACGGAGCCGGCCTTGAACTTGTAGCCGCCGTAGATGTCGGACTCGATGGAGTTGCGGGGCAGCCAGTCGACGCTGGAGTTCCAGTTGCCGACGTAGAAACCGGATTCGCCGAAGGCGTAGTCGAAGCCGCCCTGGATCGCGGGCTTGATGGCCCGGGCCTTGGAGGCATCCTGGTCCTGGCCACGGAACTTGTAGTTCGTGGTCAGGGTTACGCTGCCGGTGAGCTGGGCACTGGCCAGCAGGGGGAATACGGCCAGCAGGGCAACAGCGAAAGGGGTGCGGGGAAATTTCATGGCTTGCAATCAAACGCAGATGGACAGGGGCTTGAGCGTAGGCAGGCGCCCATAAAGACCGCATAAAAACTTCGGCACCTGGCGTAAAGCTTTTGCCAGAAATGCCGCCCAGCCACCCGCGCGTACGCACCGCCATGCGATGCAATGGCAAGATCGTTGCCATCCCCCTGCGCCCGGAGCCGACATGCTGATCAACTGCGTTGTCTATGAAAACGGAACCAAGCTTGCCGACATCCCCGTCAGCGAGATCGGCGAGCACATCGCCTTGCCCAATTGCTTCGTCTGGGTGGCCCTGCACGATGCCACCGAACAGGAGCTGGCCAAACTGCAGCAGGCCTTCCACCTGCACCCGCTGGCCATCGAGGATGCCCAGCACGGCCACCAACGGCCCAAGGTGGAGGAGTACGGCGACTCGCTCTTCGTGGTGCTGCACCTGCTGGAGATCGATGGCCTGAACGCCACGCCGGCGCGCATCGGCGAGCTCAATGTCTTTGTGGGCAGCAACTACGTGATCTCGGTGCGCAACCGCAGCGAGCAGGGCTTCACCGACGTGCGCCAGCGCTGCGAGCGCGAGCCCGAACTGCTGGCCACCGGGCCGGGCTTCGTGCTCTACGCGCTGATGGATGCGGTGGTGGACCGCTATTTCCCCGTCATCGACGCGCTCGAAGTCGAGCTGGAGACCATCGAGCAGCAGATCTTCTCGTCCCAGGGCGAGGCGCGCGGCAGTGTGCAGCGGCTGTATGCGCTCAAGCAGCGGCTGACGGTGCTCAAGCATGTGGTGGCACCGCTGCTGGAGAGCGCGGGCAGGCTGCACGGCGGGCGCGTACCGCAACTGTGCAACGCCTCGCAGGAGTATTTTCGCGACGTGGTGGACCACCTGGGCCGCATCAACGCCTCCATCGACTCCATCCGCGACTCCATCGGCACGGCCATTCACGTCAACCTGTCGATGGTGACCATCGAGGACGGCGAGGTCGTCAAGCGCCTGGCCGCCTGGGCCAGCCTGTTCGCGGTGTGCACGGCCTTCGCCGGCATCTGGGGCATGAACTTCGAGCACATGCCCGAGCTCAAGTGGCGCTATGGCTATGCGGCGGCCCTGGCCGCCATCGGCGCTGCGTGCGGTTTCCTGTACTACCGGTTCCGCAAGGCCGGCTGGCTCTGACCCTCTCTGCGCCAAAGGTGCAGAGAGGGTCAGAGCCACCGCCTTCGGGTCAGGACGGCTTGGCCAGCCCCAGCTTCTCGACCAGCGCTTTCTCGCGTGCGAAGGTGTCCTGCGCAAACTTCTGGTAGGCCGAGGTGCTCATGTACATGGGCACCATGTCGTAGCGGGCCAGGGCCGTGCGGTAGCTTTCCTGCTCCATGGCCTTCTTGAAGGCGTCGTGCAGGCGCTTGACCACGGCGTCGGGCGTGCCCTTGGGCGCGCCGATGCCGAACGGCGAGTTTTGCACCAGGTTGAGTCCCAGCTCCTTGAGCGTGGGCGCATCGGGGAACTTGGCCAGGCGCTCGGCCCCCCAGGTGTTGAGCACGCGCAGCTTGCCCGCCTCGACCTGCGGCGCAAAGCCCGTGGAGTCGGCCGCGGCCATGATCTGCCCGCCCAGAATGGACTGCATCAGGTCGGCGCTGCCCTTGTAGGGCACATGCAGCAGTTCCAGCCCCAGTTGCTGGGCAATGAGCTCCATGGTCAGGTGCGGGCTGGTCATGGTGCCGGTGGAGCCGTAGCTGAGCTTGCCGGGATTGGCCTTGGCCCAGGCCACGAAGTGCGTCCAGGTCTTGAGCTGCGAGTCGGCGGGCACCACCAGGCCGAAGGCGTAACCCGTCACGTTGAGCACGTAGGCGATGTCCTTGACCGGGTCCCAGTTGATCTTGGTGGTGTAGGGCAGGCGGAACACACCGAGCGGAATCTGCGCCACGGTGTAGCCATCGGGCGCCGCGCTTTGCAATTGCTGCGCGGGCAGCGTGCCACCGGCACCGGGCTTGTTTTCCACGATCACGGGCTGGCCCAGGATCTTGCCGGCGCTATCGGCCAAGGAGCGCATGGTGATGTCGGTGGGCCCGCCCGCAGGGAAGGCGATCACGAGCTTGATCGGCTTGTTCGGAAAGCTCTGGGCACGGGCCAGCAAAGAGGCGGGCGCGGCCACTGCGGCGGCACCCCACTGGATGATCTGGCGGCGGCGTTGCATGGTGGGATCCTTGAAAGACATAGATCCCTGCATTGGACTGCAGTCCCGCCTGCATGGGCATGCAGGAAACTCCCTAGCTCCTGTCGCCAATGAGGCACACCTTGTCTGGCTCAGGCCTTGTAGGTCGACAGCAGGATGCTGGTCTCGGTGTTGCCGATGCCCGGCGTGAGGCGAATGCGCCCCAGCGCCATGTCGAAGGCCTCCAGGCTCTCGGCCCGCACCTCGGCCACGATGTCCCAGCGGCCATTGGTGCTGTGCAAGGTGCCTACCGTGGGCTCGCCGCGCAGCGCGCGGATGACCTCGGGCGCGGCATTGCCCTCCACGGCGATGCTCATCCAGGCGCGTATGCGCTGGGGCTCCGAATCCGGGCGCAGGCGCACGGTGTAACCGGTGATCACGCCGCTGTCCTCCATCTTGCGCAGGCGGTTCTGCACCGTGCCGCGCGATACGCGCAGCTTTTGCGCGAGCACGGCCACGGGTGTGCGGGCGTCGGTGCGCAGGATGCCGATGATTTCGCGGTCGGTGTCGTCGAGATTGCTCATAGTGATTCAGTGAAGTGGCATTACGCCAATTTTCAGCGCATTTTGACCAGTTTGATGACTGTTGTGTAGCGCGGGCTCCCTGGAGAATTTCCGGCACCGCCCTGCATCCACCCTCCTGACTTCCCATGCCCCATCCCTCCGCCCAAGCCCCGTGTGCCGCCGTGATGGTGCGTCCGCACCGTTTTCACCCCAACCCCGAAACGGCGGCGGACAACGCCTTCCAGTCGCGCGCGGCCCAAACGCGCGACGCCATCGCCCGCAGCGCCCACGCCGAGGTGACCGCCGCCTCGGCCCAACTGCAAGCCGCCGGTGTGCGCGTGCACCTGTTCGACGACACCGGCGAGCGCGATGCGCCGGACGCGGTGTTCCCCAACAACTGGTTTTCCACCCACGCTGGCGGGCATGTGGCCCTGTACCCCATGTTCGCCGAGAGCCGCCGGCGCGAGCGGCGCGCAGACGTGATCGAGATGCTCAAGGCCGAATACCGTGTGCAGGATGTGATCGACTACTCGGGCCTGGAGCAGGACGGCATGTTCCTCGAAGGCACCGGTGCCATGGTGCTCGACCACATCGCGCGCGTGGCCTACACCGCGCAGTCGAACCGCGCCAACCCGGTGGCGCTGGAGCGCTTTTGCACCCACTTCAACTACGAGCCCATGGCCTTCGCCACGGCCGATGCGCAGGGCCGGCCCTGCTACCACACCAATGTGATGCTGTGCATCGGCACCGACTTTGCGCTGGGTGGCTTCCACCTGATCAGCGACCCAGCGCGCCGCCAGGCCGTACGGGATCGCCTCGCCGAATCGGGCCGCGCGCTGGTGGAGCTGAACGCGCAGCAGATCGGCGACTTCGCGGGCAACGCACTGGAGCTCTCGGGCGCGCAGGGGCGGGTGCTGGCGCTGTCGGCGCGCGCAGCGGCCAGCCTCACCGCCGAGCAGAAAGCCGTGATCAAGCGCAGCGCCGCCCTGCTCCCCCTGGCCGTTCCCACCATCGAACTCGCTGGAGGTTCGGTGCGCTGCATGCTGGCAGGCATCCACCTGGCGCGCAGGTGACAGCCTCGCGCTCCATGCGGTCTAGGATGAACGGCACCGCAGGATCGACCCAACCACAACGACCGCAGGAGACACGACACCATGGCCACTGCCTTTTCCACCCTGATATCGGGCTACAGCTTTCTCGAGGCGCCGCGCTGGCGCGACGGCCGCCTCTGGCTGTCGGACTTCTACACGCACCAGGTGATCGCCACCGACATGGCGGGCCAGGTGGAAAAGATCACCGAGGTGCCAGGGCAGCCCTCGGGCCTGGGCTGGCTGCCAGATGGGCGGTTGCTGGTGGTCTCCATGCGCGACCGCCGTCTGATGCGCCTGGAGACCGACGGCACGCTGGTACAGCACGCCGACCTGTCGACCATTGCCACGGCCAACACCAATGACATGGTGGTGGACCGGCATGGCAATGCCTATGTGGGCAATTTCGGCTTCGACCTGATGAGCGGCGCCACGGTGAGCACCGCTCGCTTGGCGCGGGTGGCGCCCGATGGCACCGTGAGCGTGGTGGCCGACGGCCTGTTCTTCCCCAACGGCGCCATGATCACGCCCGACGGCGGCACCCTGATCGTGGCGGAGACCCTGGGCAACCGGCTCTCCGCCTTCAGCATAGCGGCCGACGGCAGCCTGGGGCCGCGCCGCGACTGGGCCACGTTTGCCCCCGCGCCCGAGGGCCAGGAGCTTTCGGCCGTGATGGCCCAGCTCAAGGTGGCGCCCGATGGCGCAACGCTCGACGCCGAAGGTGCCGTCTGGGCCGCAGACGCCCTGGGCCACCGCGTCCTGCGCGTGGCCGAAGGCGGCAAGGTGCTGGCCGAGGTTTCCACCGGTGACATGGGCGTCTACGCCTGCACGCTGGGCGGGCCGGACGGCAAGACCCTGTTCCTGTGCACCGCCCCCGACTTTGCCGAGCATGCACGCAAGGCCGCCCGCGAAGCCGCGATCTGGACCACCCAGGTGGATGTACCCGGCGCAGGCTGGTAGCAAGCCCAGGCCCTGTTCAGCGCGGCGGTGCCTCGGCGTGCAGCTGCGCGTCACAGCCCACCCCGGCGGCAATCGAGCGCCGGGCCCACGCGGCCATGGCCCGCACCATCCAGGGATGGGTGAAGCCGGTCACCCCGCCCGGATCGGCCACCATGCCGCACAGGTAGCGGCCCTCGCCATCGCTCCAGCGCAATGCGGCGCACGCGCCGGTACGCCGGCGCGACACCAGCACGCCCAACGGGCAGGGCTCTGCCAGGCAGCACAGGCCGCAGCCATTGCAGGGCGCGCCCTGCGCCGGCTTGGGCGGCGCCTCGGGGTGCAGCCACACCACCTGGGGCGACGGGGAAGGGGGCGAGGGCAGCATGGTAGTGACAAGGGGAAAGCCACTCCATTGTGACGGCGCCGCCAAAAAAAGAGACCCCGTCCACCACCAGGATGAACGGGGCCAATGACCGGTGGGAGGGGACTCGCCGGCCGAGGGGGGAAAACAGATGGGAGGAGGATGGCGCGCGGGTCAGCAGCCGAAGGGACGGTTGGGACGCATGGGAATGACGCCGCTGACCTGCAGGGTGTTGCCCGAAGCGTCGGTGGCGGTGAGCGTTTTGCTGGTCAGGCGCACCTGGTTGGCATCACGCGCGACCGTGGTGTCCACCGTGTCGCCATTGCTGTACTCCTTGCCGGCAAAGGTCACGAAGATCTGGTGCAGGCCGGTGGCATCCGGGCGGTAGCGCACGTCACCGAAGGCGGTTTCGCTGGAGCCCACCTTGTTCGCACCATCGAAGCGGAAGGTGCACAGCTCCGGCACCGAGCCCACGGGATTCTTCTTGTCGACCTCGGTCAGGTTGAGGGCGCCATTGCCATACACGCCATTGAGCCCAGGCAGAGTGGCATTGCCCACCGTGAGCACGCCCGGTTCGTTGCTGGGCGTGGGGTCGTCGCTGTTGCCGCCGCCGCAGGCAACGAGCAGCGTGCTGGCGGCGGCAATGGCGGAACAGGTCTTGAGAAGGGAGTTCATGGCGGGCGGCTTTGTCGGGTGGTTGGTAGGGGCATCGTAGGAGCGAGATCCCGCCGGCCGCGTGCGCCAACGCCCATGCCGCGCGTAGGACCCGCGCCTACAGCGCAGGCCGCACATCCAACAAAAAAGCCCGCTTCCCATCGGGACGCGGGCCAACGAACGGCCGGAGACTGAAGAGGCCGGTCGAGGGGGTCCACCGGGAATCCCGGTGCGTGCAGGCGATGCCTGTGCCACCAGGTCAGCAATTGGCATTGCGGGTGGCGTGCAGGGGAATGATGGCCGTCAGCTTCAGGGTATCGGTGGATCCATCGGTCGCCGTCATGGTCTTGCTGGTGAAACGCACCAGGTTGCCGGAGCGGTCCACCAGGGTGTCCACGGAGTCGCCGCTGGCGTATTCCTTGCCGTTGAAGGTCAGGAAAGCGAAATACAGACCGGTGGCCGAAGGGCGGTAGGTGATCTTGCCGAAGGCGGTGGGAACGGCAGGGCCCGCGTCGGTGAGCGAAACGGGTGCGGTGATGCTGCCCACCACAGCGGCCTGCGTGGTGGACGCAGCGACGATGGACACAGGCGTGCTGGTCGTCGTGCCGACCGTCGCGGTGCCGGTCGTCCCCGTGGCGGCGGTGGCGGTGGCGTCTACCTTGTCGGCCCCCTTGAACTGGTAGGCACACACAGCAGGCTTCACGCCCATCGCTTGCTGGTAGTACACCTCGGTCAGCGTGAGCTGCCCGCTGCCGTAGACGCCATTGAGGCTGGGAATGGTTGCATCGGTCACGGTCAGAACGCCGGGCTCGGTGCTGGGATCGGGGTCGGCGGCGAGGGCGACTTCGCTGCTGCTGGTGCTGCTGAAACTGCCGCTACCACCGCCACCGCCACCACCGCCGCAGGCGGTGAGCAGTACCGATACGAGGGCCAGGGCAGTCAGGGTTTTGGTGTGTGAGGTCATGGCAGTAGGCGGGTAGTTAGGGGGTGGGTCAGGGCTTTTGGGCTTGGCGCCTATCCGCCGTTACCCATGAAACGAAGAGTAGGTTTTTCCCCGCCCCGGCCGCGTGCGCCGAGTTCCGCGCCTCCCGTAGGACTTCGCCCAACCCCTGCGTGGGTTGGGCCCCTGGCCTCCTGTCCCCAACCCGGCCCCGCTACCGAGGGCCGTGCTTTGTCCCCAAACCCTCAGCGCGCAAGCACCGGTGCCAGCGCAACCCCGGTATGCGTACCCAGCTGAACTACCGCCTCTGGCGCCGCGGCGGCCACGATGCGACCCCCTTCCTTGCCCCCTTCGGGCCCCAGGTCGATGATCCAGTCGGCTTCGGCGATCACATCCAGGTCGTGCTCGATCACCACCACGCTGTGCCCGCCGTCGACCAGGCGGTGCAGCACGCGGATGAGCTTGTCCACGTCGGCCATGTGCAGGCCCACCGTGGGTTCATCGAGCACGTACAGCGTGTGCGGTGCCTTCTGGCCACGGCGGCCCACCTCGTCGCGCACCTTGGTCAGCTCGGTCACGAGCTTGATGCGCTGCGCCTCGCCGCCCGAGAGCGTGGGAGAGGGCTGGCCCAGCGTGAGGTAACCCAGGCCCACGTCCTTGAGCAGTTGCAGCGGATGCGCAATGCTGGGCATGGCGGCGAAGAAGTCCACCGCCTCGTCCACCTCCATCTGCAGCACGTCGCCGATGCTCTTGCCGCGCCAGGTCACCGCCAGCGTCTCGGGGTTGAAACGCGCGCCGTGGCAGGCCTCGCAAGGCACCTTCACATCGGGCAGAAAGCTCATGGCGATGGTGCGGATGCCCTGGCCTTCGCAGGTCGGGCAGCGGCCCTCGCCGGTGTTGAAGCTGAAGCGCCCGGCGGCGTAGCCGCGTGCCTTGGCCTCCAGCGTCTCTGCAAACAGCTTGCGGATGGTGTCCCAGAAGCCGATGTAGGTGGCGGGGCAGGAGCGTGGCGTCTTGCCGATGGGGGTCTGGTCCACTTCCAGCACCCGGTCCACCGACTCGAAGCCCGCCAGGCCCGTGCAACCCACCAGTGCCGGGGCCTTGCCCGCGTCCATGGCGTCGCGCCCGGCCTTGGTCGAGCGCTGCTGCACCCAGGCCTGGACATTGGTCAGCAGCACGTCGCGCGCCAGCGTGGACTTGCCCGAGCCGCTCACGCCCGTGACGGCCACCAGGCGGTGCAACGGCACGGTGGCCGTCACGTTCTGCAGGTTGTGCAGGTGCGCGCCATGCACGGTGAGCCAGCGGATGGCGGCTCGCGCCTTGGCATCGTCCAGGGCCTGTGCCGTGAGGGCCGCAGCCTGCGCGGCGCGCTTCTTGACCGCCGCGCTTTGCCGGCCCTTGGGTGCGTCCACGGGATCGCCCAAGGCGGCGTCGGCGGCGCTCAGCTCGCTCGGCAGCATGCTGCGGCGCAGCTGCAGCGGGTGCTTCATGGCGTGCAGCAGGTAGCGGCCGGTCTGCGAATCTTCGGCGGCCGTGATGTCGGCCACGCTGCCTTGCGCCACCAGGCGCCCGCCGTGCTTGCCGGCGCTCGGGCCGATGTCGATGATGTGGTCGGCACGGCGTATGGTGTCCTCGTCATGCTCCACCACCACCAGGGTATTGCCCTTGTCGCCGAGCTTGTGCAGGGCGTTGAGCAAAATCTGGTTGTCGCGCGCATGCAGGCCGATGGTGGGCTCGTCGAGCACATAGCACACGCCCTGCAGGTTGCTGCCCAGCTGCGCCGCCAGGCGGATGCGCTGCGCCTCGCCGCCCGAGAGCGTGGGTGCGCCGCGGTCCAGCGTGAGGTAGCCCAGGCCCACCTCTTCGAGGAATTCGAGCCGACTCTTGATCTCGGGCACCAGGTCGCGGGCGATATCGGCCTCGCGCCGGCTCATGCCGCCCTCGATCTGCAGGGTCTCGACCCAGCGGCGCACGTCGGTGACCGAGAGGGCCGCGATGTCGGTGATGCCGATACCCGCAAAGCGCACGGCGCGCGCCGTGGCGTTCAGGCGCGTGCCCTGGCAGCCGGGGCACGCGGTATCGGCCAGGTCCTCGACCTCGGGTTCGGCAAAGGTCTGCTCGCGGCCCTTTTCCTTGTCGTCCTGCACCGAGTCGTCGAACACCTTGCGCTGGTCCTTGGTGAGCTTGACGCCCGTGCCCACGCAATCGGGGCACCAGCCGTGCTTGCTGTTGTAGCTGAACAGGCGCGGGTCGAGTTCGGCATACGAGGTGGCGCACACCGGGCAGGCGCGCTTGGTCGAGAACGCCTGCAGCGTGCCGATGGCCGCCGTGGGCGTGCCGGCGACCATGGCCTCGCGCAGGCCTTCGAGGCTGCTGAGCACGTGCACCACGCCCTTGCCATGCGTGAGCGCCTGGGCCAGCGATTCGCGCAGCAGCGCCTCGCCCTCGGCCGACACGTCGATGCTGGCCACGGGCAGCTCGATGGTGTGCTCCTTGAAGCGGTCGATGCGCGGGAAACCCGTGGTGGGCAAAAAGTTGCCGTCCACCCGCAAGTGCGTGAAGCCGCGCGGGCGCGCCCAGTCCGCCAGCTCGGTGTACACGCCCTTGCGGTTCATCACCAGCGGGGCGAGCAGGCCGATGTGTTGGCCGCGGAACGTGCGCATCAGCTGGGCGGCAATGCTCTCGGGCGTCTGCGGCTGCACGGCGGCACCGTCCTTCACGCAGTGCTGCGTGCCCAGCTTGACGTACAGCAGGCGCAAAAAGTGCCAGACCTCGGTGGTGGTGCCCACGGTGGACTTGCGCCCCCCGCGCGACAGGCGCTGCTCGATGGCCACGGTGGGTGGGATGCCGTAGACGGCATCCACCTCGGGCCGGCCCGCAGGCTGCACGATGCTGCGCGCATAGGCGTTGAGCGATTCGAGGTAGCGCCGCTGGCCTTCGTTGAACAGAATGTCGAAGGCCAGCGTGGACTTGCCCGAGCCGCTCACGCCCGTCACCACATTGAAGCGGCCGCGCGGGATGTCCACGCTCAGGTTCTTGAGGTTGTGTTCCTTGGCGTTGATGATCTCGATGGCGCTCTTGGCGGTGTTGGCCTGGCCGGTATGGGCCAGGCGCTGCTGGTTGCGCAGCACCGCCGCCTTCTCGTGCACCGAGTGGCCACCGGCCCCCAAGGTCAGCTCGTAGTCGCGCAGCGCCTGGCCGGTGTGCGAGGTGGCGTGCTGGCGCACGTCCTCGGGTGTGCCCTCGGCCACCACCAGGCCGCCGCCGTCGCCGCCCTCAGGGCCCAGGTCGATGAGCCAGTCGCTGGCACGGATCACGTCCAGGTTGTGCTCGATCACGATCAGCGAGTGGCCCGCATCGATGAGCTTGCGCAGGGCGCGCATGAGCTTGGCGATGTCGTCGAAGTGCAGGCCCGTGGTGGGTTCGTCGAACAGGAACAGCGTGCCCTTGCGCGCAATCGCCTGGCGCGATTTGGCCGCCGTGCGCGCCGCCTCGGCCAGAAAGCCCGCGAGCTTGAGGCGCTGTGCCTCGCCGCCCGACAGCGTGGGCACGGGCTGACCCAGGGCCACGTACTCGAGCCCCACGTCGACGATGGGCTGCAGCGCACGGATCACGTCGCGGTCGCTGGCGAACAGGTCCGCCGCCTCGGCCACCGTGAGGGCCAGCACGTCGGCCACGTTGAGCGCGCGGCCGCCGCGCTCGATGGTTATCTCCAGGATCTCGGGCCGGTAGCGCTTGCCATCGCAATCGGGGCAGCGCAGGTACACGTCGGACAGGAACTGCATCTCCACATGCTCGAAACCCGAGCCGCCGCAGGTCGGGCAGCGCCCGTCGCCGCTGTTGAAGCTGAACTTGGCGGCGGTGTAGCTGCGCTGCTTCGACAAGGGTGCCACGGCGAACAGCTCGCGCACGCTGTCCCACGCGCCCACGTAGCTCACGGGGTTGGAGCGCGCCGTCTTGCCAATGGGCGACTGGTCCACGAACACCACGTCCGACAGGTGGTCGGCGCCGAGCATGCGCTCGTGCGCGCCCGGTGAATCGGTGGCCTTGCCGAAGTGGCGCAGCAGCGCGGGGGCCAGCACGTCCTGGATCAGGCTCGACTTACCCGAGCCGCTGACGCCGGTGACGGTGACCAGGCGCTGCAGCGGGAACTCCACCGACACGTCCTTCAGGTTGTGCTCGCGCGCGCCTTCGAGCACCAGGCGCGGCGTGGCCTCGGTCACCATGCGCTTGAAGCCGAAGCCCACGTGCTTGCGCCCGCTCAGGTAGGCGCCGGTGAGGGTATCGGCGTGGCGCAGGTCGGCCGTGGTGCCGTCAAAGACGATCTGCCCGCCCAGGCGGCCCGGGCCGGGGCCCATGTCGATCATGCGGTCGGCCGCGAGCATCACGGCGGGGTCGTGCTCGACCACCACCAGGGTGTTGCCCGCATCGCGCAGGCGCAGCATGGCCTCGGTGATGCGGTGCATGTCGCGCGGGTGCAGGCCGATGCTGGGCTCGTCGAGCACGAACAGGGTGTTGACCAGCGAGGTGCCCAGCGCCGTGGTCAGGTTGATGCGCTGCACCTCGCCGCCGCTCAAGGTGCGGCTTTGCCGGTCCAGCGTGAGGTAGCCGATGCCCACGTCGCACAGGTATTTGAGGCGCGTGGTGATCTCCTCGAACAGCAGCTTCAGGGCCTGGGCGTCGCCCTCGTTGCCCTGCCCGCCAGCGGCCACGAAGTCGATGCGGTCGAAGAAGCGCCGCAGCCGGTCGATGGGCAGCAGCATCAGGTCGTGCAGGCACAGGCCCGGCAAGGCTTCAAGCTGGGCGCGGCTCCATTGCACGCCCTCGGGCATGAAGCGCAGGCCGGGCTCGAGCACTGCATCGGCCGCGTCCTTGCTGCCGATGCGCCACTGCAGGCTCTCGGTCTTGAGGCGCGCCCCGGCACAGGTGGGGCATGGGGTGTAGCTGCGGTACTTGGACAGCAGCACCCGGATGTGCATCTTGTAGGCCTTGCTCTCCAGGTACTCGAAGAAGCGCTTGATGCCGTACCACTGCTTGCTCCACTGCCCGTCCTTGTAGCCGGGCGTGCCGCCGATGACCCATTTCTTCTGGTCCTCGGTCAGCTTGTACCAGGGTGTGTCGCGCGGCACACCTGCCGCCTCGGCGTGGCGCATGAGGTCGTCCTGCGCTTCTTTCCACGCCGGGGTCTGGATGGTCTTGATGGCACCGGCGCGCAAGGTGAGCTTGTCGTTGGGGATCACCAGCCCATAGTCCACTCCGATCACGCGGCCAAAGCCGCGGCAGGTCTCGCAGGCGCCCACGGCGGAGTTGAACGAGAACATCGACGGGATCGGGTCGCTGTAGCGCAGGTCGCTGTCGGGACAGTGCAGCCCGGTGGAAAAGCGCCACAGTTCGGGCTCGGCCTCGGGCGCATCGGCCAGGCGGTAGACATTGAGGCGCCCGGTGCCGCGCTTCAAGGCCACTTCGATGGCCTCGATCACACGCGCCTTCTCGGCATTGCCCAGGCGGAAGCGGTCGGCCACCACATCGAGCAGCTTGCGCGGGCCGGTGGGGGTGGCCACCTCGCGCTCGGCCTGCACCTTGGTGAAGCCGCTGGCCGACAGCCACTGCTCGACCTGCTCGGCCGAGGTGTTGGCAGGCAGTTCGACCGGGAAGGTGAGCACGACGCGCGGGTCACCGCCTGTGGCGCAGCGGCGCTGCAGCTCGGCGTAAATGGTCTCGGGGCTGTCGTGGCGCACCGGCTGGGCGGTCTCGCGGTCGAACAGCTGGCCGGCGCGCGCGAACAGCAGCTTCAGGTGGTCGTTGAGCTCGGTCATCGTGCCCACGGTGGAGCGCGAGCTGCGCACCGGGTTGGTCTGGTCGATGGCGATGGCCGGCGGCACGCCTTCGACCTTGTCCACGGCCGGCTTGTCCATGCGGTCCAGGAACTGGCGCGCATAGGCACTGAAGGTCTCCACGTAGCGCCTCTGGCCCTCGGCGTACAGCGTGTCGAACACCAGGCTGGACTTGCCCGAGCCGCTGGGCCCGGTGACGACCGTGAGTTCCCCGGTGCGGATGTCCAGATCCAGGTTCTTGAGGTTGTGCTGGCGTGCGCCGCGAATACGGATCAGTCCCTGGGTCATGAAGGCAGTCTTTCGAGGGTGAGGCGGGACATTCTAGGCACCGCTGCAGCCTTCGTCCGGGCCCCTTGCAATAGCCCCTGGCGGCACATCTGCTGACAAGTCCTGTCACAGCGTCGGGTTATGCCGGTTCGCAAAGGGAGAACATCTGTTTAGAGTCACCAGATAATTCAAGGAGACAACCATGAACACCACATGGAAACAATGGGGGACCGCAGCCGTCCTCGCAGCGGCGCTGTGCGGCACCGGCCATGCCCAGCTCCTGATCGGGCAGACGGCAGGCTACTCGGGCCAGGTGGCGGCGGGGGTGAAAGAAACCTCGGACGGCGCGAAGCTGTTCATCGATGCCGTCAACGCCAAGGGGGGCGTCAACGGGCAGAAGATCGAGCTGGTTTCGATGGATGACAAGTTCGACCCCAAGCTGGCCGGAGAGAATGCCCGTGTGCTGATCGAGGACAAGAACGTGCTGGCCATGTTCCTCACGCGCGGCACGCCCCATACCGAGGCCATGATTCCGCTGCTGGACAAGCACGGCGTCGTGCTGGTCGGCCCCTCGACGGGGGCCATGGTGCTGCACCAGCCGGTGCGCAAGAACATCTTCAATGTGCGTGCCACCTACCAGCGCGAGGCCGAGAAGGCCATGACCCACCTGGCCTCCATGGGCATCACGCGCATCGCGGTGATATACGCCGACGACAGCTTTGGTGCCGATGGCGTGACGGGTGCCCAGAAGGGCCTGGCCGCCAGCAAGCTGACCGCCGTGGTGCTGGAAAAGTTCGACCGCGCCAAACCGGACTTTGCGCCGATTGCCGCCAAGGTCGCCAAGGCCCAGGCGCAGGCCGTGCTGATGGTCGCCTCGGGCTCGGCGGTGGTGGATGCCGGCACCGCGCTGCGTGCAGCGGGATCGGGTGCGCAGATCGTGACCCTGTCCAACAATGCCTCGGGCGGTTTCATCAAGAGCCTGGGGCCCAATGCACGCGGCGTGATCGTGACCCAGGTGTACCCGAACGAGCGTGCCGTCACCTACGGCATGGTCAAGGAGGCGCAGGAACTGGCCAAGGCCAAGGGCGTGGGCGACATCAGCCCGGCCATGCTCGAGGGCTTTGCCGCCGCCAAGGTGCTGGTCGAGGGCCTCAAGCGCGCCGGCCCCAAACCCACGCGCGAGAAGATCCAGGCGGCGCTGGAAGGCATTCGCAAGTTCGACCTCGGGGGCCTGGAGCTGAGCTACAGCCCCGACGACCACACGGGTCTGGACTTTGCCGACCTGTCCATCATCGGCACGGACGGCAAGTTCCGCCGCTGAGCCCCGGTCTTGTGCATGGGGTGGTACCAGTCGCGCATCTTTGGCTACCATTTGTCACACCTTCGCCCTACACTGGCACGCACCTCCGCAAGGGTCCTCATGAAGAACGCTGCCGCCCTCCACCCCTTCACGGCCAGCGCCGTCTTCGCCCTGCTGGCCATGGGAGGCGCGGTGCATGCGCAGATCCTGATCGGCCAGACGGTGGGCGTGACCGGCTCGGCCGCGGCCACCGTGCAGGAGTCCATGAAAGGCGCGGCACTTTATATCGACCACATCAACGCACGCGGTGGTGTGGCCGGGCAGAAGGTCGAGGTCATCACGCTCGATGACAAGTTCGACCCCAAGCTGACGCTGGAGAACACCCGCACGCTGATCGAGCAGAAGGGCGTGATCGGCCTCTTCATGACGCGCGGCACGCCCCACACCCAGGGCATCGTGCCGGTGCTGGAGCAGCACGGCGTGCCGCTCATCGGCCCGTCCACCGGCGCCATGGTGCTGCACAAGCCGGTGCTCAAGTACGTCTTCAACGTGCGCGCCACCTACCAGCGCGAGGTGGAAAAATCCATCACCCACCTGAACACCCTGGGTATCCGGAAGATCGGCGTGGTGCACGTGGACGACACCTTCGGGGCCGACGGGCTGGCAGGCGCCCAGGCCGGCTTCAAGGCCAACGGCATCGAGGCCCTGTTCATCGAAAAGTTCGACCGCGCCAAGCCCGACTACTCCGCCATCGCGCCGCGCGTAGCGCAAAAGCAGCCCCAGGCCGTGGTCTTCGTCGGCACCGGTGCCGCCGTGGTGGACGGCATCAAGGCGCTGCGCACCGCGGGTGTCACGGGGCAGATCGTGACGCTGTCGAACAACGCCTCGGGCGGCTTCGTGAAAGCCCTGGGTGAAAGCGCCCGCGGCGTGGTGGTGACGCAGGTCTTCCCCTCCGAGCGCTCGGTGAACTACGCGCTGATCAAGGAGGCCATGGACCTGGCCAAGGCCGGTGGCGTGAGCGAACTGACCCCGGCCATGGTGGAGGGCTTCGTCAGCGCCAAGGTGCTGGTGGAAGGCCTCAAACGCGCCGGCCCCAAGCCCGATCGCGCCAAGCTGCACGCGGGCCTGGAGGGCATCCGCAACTGGGACATGGGTGGACTCACCCTCTCCTACAGCAGCACCGACCACTCGGGCCTGGATTTCTCGGACCTCTCCATCATCGGCACGGACGGCCGGTTTAAACGGTAGTGGGGACTGCACGGCCATCAGTGCAGCGGGCATCTCCGACTGGCATCGGGCCGCAGCACAAGCCCACGGCTTG
>NZ_LMIH01000012.1:0-35421 GCF_001428645.1 Acidovorax sp. Root217 | reverse complement strand
CACCGGGGGCGTCCCCCTCCCGACTCGCGCAGCGAGTCGAGAGAGGGGTGAAGGCGCGAAGCGCCTCAGGGGGTGCTTTTTTCAATGCGCTGCGCTGGCCCCGGAGGCAGGCGCGGCGGGCACATGCAGGGAGTCGCCGCCGTGCTGCTCGCCGCCCATGTCCACCTTGTCACCCGCCTTCATGATGACGAACAGCGACAGGGCCGCAAACAGCACGAATCCGACAACGATCTTCCACATGGCTCATATCTCCTGGATTTTTTAAGGGGGGGGTTGCTTGAATGCTTGTTCAACAAAAGGGCCTCGCAGCGCCGCATGGTGCGTGCGAGGCCCTTTTCTGGAACACAGTGCCCGCCCCGGGGGAGGCGGGCACTGGTCGCAGTTGCCGTAATCGTCAGTCGTTGGCGTAGATGTCCACGTCCTTGGTTTCGCGGATGAACAGCGTGCCGATCACCAGGGTCATGCCCGCGATGATGATGGGGTACCACAGGCCGTTGTACATGTTGCCGGTCTGGGCCACGATGGCGAAGGCCGTGGTGGGCAGCAGGCCGCCGAACCAGCCGTTGCCGATGTGGTAGGGCAGGCTCATCGAGGTGTAGCGGATGCGGGTCGGGAACATTTCCACCAGCATGGCGGCAATGGGGCCGTACACCATGGTCACCAGCAGCACCAGCCAGAACAGCAGCACCACCGTCAGGACCTTGTTGGTCTTGGCAGGGTCGGCCTTGGTCGGATAACCGGCCAGCTTCAGGTCTTCGGAAACTTCCTTCTTGAAGGCCGCGATGGACTTGGCAGACGCTTCGTCGAACTTGAGGTTCACCACGGTGCCGGTAGGCGCCTCGACGGTCTTGGTGCCGATCTTGACGACGGCGGGCGAGCCAGCGGGGCCTGCCACGTTGTCGTAGCTCACCGAGTTCTGCACCAGGTAGCGCTTGGCGATGTCGCAGGAGGTGCGGAAGTCGATCTCGCGGGCCACCGGGTTGCCCTGGAAGGAGCACGAGGCAGGGTCGGCCGTCACCACCACGCCAGCCGTGGCCTGGGCCTTGGCCAAGTCAGGGTTGGCGGCTTCGGTCAGTGCCTTGAACACGGGGAAGTAGGTGACCACGGCCAGCAGGCAGCCGGCCATGATGATGGGCTTGCGGCCGATCTTGTCCGACAGCGTACCGAACACCACGAAGAAAGGCGTGCCCAGCAGCAGGGCGGCGGCGATCAGCAGGTTGGCCGTGGTGTTGTCCACCTTCAGCTGTTGCGTCAGGAAGAACAGTGCGTAGAACTGGCCCGAGTACCAGACCACGGCCTGGCCGGCGGTCAGGCCCACCAGTGCCAGGATCACGATCTTCAGGTTCTTCCACTGGCCGAAGGATTCGGCCAGGGGGGCCTTGGAGGTCTTGCCCTCGGCCTTCATCTTCTGGAAGGCTGGCGATTCCGACAGCGACAGGCGGATCCACACCGAGATGCCCAAGAGCAGGATGGACACCAGGAACGGAACGCGCCAGCCCCAGTCAGAGAACACCGCCTCACCCAGGCTCAGGCGCACGCCCAGGATCACCAGCAGGCTCAGGAACAGGCCCAGCGTGGCCGTGGTCTGGATCCAGGAGGTGTAGGCACCGCGTTTGCCGTGCGGGGCATGCTCGGCCACGTAGGTGGCGGCACCGCCGTACTCACCGCCCAGTGCCAGGCCTTGCAGCATGCGCAGCGCGATCAGGATGATGGGAGCGGCCACGCCGATGGTGGCATAGCTGGGCAACAGGCCGACGATGAAGGTCGACAGGCCCATGATCAGGATGGTGACCAGGAAGGTGTACTTGCGCCCGATCATGTCGCCCAGGCGGCCGAACACGATGGCGCCGAAAGGCCGTACCAGGAAACCCGCCGCGAAGGCCAGCAGCGCGAAGATGAAGGCCGCGCCCGCATCCAGACCGCTGAAGAACTGCTTGGCAATGATGGCTGCGAGCGAGCCGTACAGATAAAAGTCGTACCACTCGAAAACGGTGCCGAGCGACGAAGCGAAGATGACCTTCTTCTCTTCGGCGGACATCGGCCGCGGTGCGGGATGGGTTGCCATGGTTTGTCTCCTGTGTGATGTATTCAGACCGCCCTCTGGTGCGGCTGCCCACATTCTTGGAGATTGCACTGACCCCCCTCTGACGCGAAACCAACAGGGCCTTTCACCAAACTGACCGCGCTCTGACAACTTAAGGTGAAACCCTTGCGCCCGCTTTCAGCATGCGAGAAGGCGAGCACGGAGGGCGGTGTTTACCCCGACAGGCTGACAGGCAGGCTGTCAGGAAGCGCCGGCCAGCCCACCGTCATCAGCCCTTGGTCGCGAGACCCGAAGGGAGCGCCGCAACACCATCCCAGTCCGACCCCTCAAACCACGCATCGCCATCGAGGTAGGCACGCAGCATGGGCAGGCCATCGAGCCCCCAGAACAGCTTGCCATCGACCGCGAAGGCGGGCACGCCGAACACCCCGGCAGCCTGGGCGGTCTCGGTGTTGGCACGCAGCAGCGCCTTGGGGGCCTCGCTCGCAATGTCCTGGCCGGGCCGCAGCTGCTCGGCCAATGCGGTGGCCAGATCGGCCATGCGCGCCGGGTCCAGCGCGTCCTGCCCGCCCAGCCAGACATGGCGCAGCACGGTGCCAGCCACGTAGCGGTTGATGGTGCCGTCGTCGCTGCAGGCCAGCGCCTGGCGCAGCAGCGGCAGCGGGTTGAAGGGGTGGCGCGCCGGCATCTGCAGGCCGATGCCGTGGGCGTGGCCGAGCCAGGTCACATGGCGGTAGGTCCATTCGCGCTTGGGCGCGATGCCGGCCGGGCCCGGATTTGCGTGCTGTGCCAGCAGGGCACCGAGCAGCACCGGTTGGTAGGCCACGCTGTAGCTCAGGCCCTCCAGCACCTCGGGCAGGCGCTCGAAGGCCAGCCAGGCATAGGGCGAAATGAAGTCCAGGTAGAACGTGATGCGTTTCATGGAGATATCCCCTTGGCGTCAAACGGAGCGATGCCCGCGCGCAGCAGCAATTGCGCCCAGATGGTACGGCGCACGGCGCTATCGGCGCCACCCCAGATGCGGATCTCGTCCAGCGTGCGAAAGCAGCCCTCGCAGTGGCTGCGGTCAGGCGACATGCGGCACACCGAGATGCAGGGCGAGGGCATGGGCTCCTGGCTGCGGGCGTCGAAGTGCCCAGCCACGCCGATCTGGCGGGCGTGGTTGGCCAGCAGCTCGACCGGGGTCATGCCGCTGCAGGTGGCACAGTTGGTGCGGGCTCCTGCACCACGTCCACCACGGGCGCCCCGGTCAGGCGCGTGAGGTCGTTCGGGTGCAGCGGGAACACGCTGTGCGGATGCCCTGCCGCCGCCCACACCACGTCAAAGCGCAGCAGATCGCGGTCGATCAGCGTGACGGGCGGCGTGGCATGCGCCAGCGGCGATACGCCGCCGATGGAAAAGCCGGTGCGTGCCTTCACGAACTCGGCATCGGCCCGGCCGACCTTGCCCACGTGGGCTTCGACCTTCTTTTCGTCCACGCGCCGGTCGCCCGAGGTCACCACGAGCACCGCCGCGTCGTCGCTCTTGCGCCGAAAGATGATGCTCTTGGCCACCTGGCCGACGAGGATGCCCAGGGCATCGGCCGCCTGCTGGGCGGTGCGCGCCGCGTCGTCGAGCATCTGCGGCATGTGGGGATGGCCCTGCGCCTGCAGCGCCGCTGCCACCCGTTGCACGCCTTCCGGCAAGTTCTTCAGTTCCGCTCCGCACATATCCAAGGTTCCCGCACTGGTCATGGTGGGGCGGCACGGTGCCGCCCTCTGGTCCCCCATTGTCGGGCCTTCAGGCCCCGTGGTCAGCCCGCCCGCTTGGTCAGCAGGGCATTGGCCGCGCGCGAGTTGGGCTTGCGGTTCAAAAAGCTGCTGACGTAGGCGCCCGCATCGATGAGCTTGTCCAGATTGATGCCCGTGTCGATGCCCATGCCGTGCAGCATGTAGACCACGTCTTCGGTGGCCACGTTGCCGGTGGCGCCCTTGGCATAGGGGCAACCGCCCAGGCCCGCCACCGAGGTGTCGTACTGCCACACACCCATCTCCAGCGTGGCCAGGGTGTTGGCCAGGGCCTGGCCGTAGGTGTCGTGGAAATGGCCCGAGACATCGTCGATGCCGTAGTGCTGCAAGGTAGCCTCCAGGGCCCGCTGCACCTTGCGCGGCGTGCCCACGCCAATGGTGTCGGCCACGCCCACATGCTGCACGCCGATGCCCTTCATGAGGCCGGCCAGATAGGCCACGCGCTCGGGCGCGATCTCGCCTTCGTAGGGGCAGCCCACCGTGCAGCTCATGGCGCCACGCACATGGATGCCGGCCGCGCGCGCAGCCTGCACCACGGGGGCGAAGCGCTCGATGCTCTCGGCAATGGAGCAGTTGATGTTCTTCTGGCTGAAAGCCTCGCTGGCCGAACCGAAGACCACAATCTCGTCGGGCCAGTCGCGCACGGCGGCCTCGTAGCCCTGGAGGTTGGGTGTGAGCACCGAGTAGACGATGCCCGCCTGGCGCGCGATGCCTTGCATGACCTCGTGGTTGTCCGCCATCTGCGGCACCCACTTGGGCGAGACATAGCTCGTCACCTCGATGTTCTTGAGGCCTGCCTCCTGCAGGCGGTGCACCAGGCCGATCTTGATTTCGGCCGGTACGGGGGATTTCTCGTTCTGCAGGCCGTCGCGCGGGCCGACGTCGACGAGTTTGACTTTGGCGGGGATGCTCATGGGAAGTCTCCGGAGGGAATGGGGTGGTCGGCTCTCTGGCGGGACCTCAGTAACCGCGCCCGGGGTCGACCACTCCGGCTACGGCTTGACCGCGTTGCAGCGCGGATATCTTGCCCGCGATCTGCGCAATGCTCTCCTCGCGCAGCGTGCGCGCCGAGGTGTGCGGCGTGGCCACGATGCGCGGGTGGTTCCAGAACGGGTGGCCGGCAGGCAGCGGTTCCTTGCGGAACACGTCCAGCGTGGCGCCGGCCACATGGCCGCTGTCGATCAGGGCCAGCAGGTCCTCTTCCACCAGGTGCGCGCCGCGCGCCACGTTGACCACATAGGCACCGGGCTGCAGGCGCGAGAGGGTCTCGCGGTTCATGACGTCCTGTGTATCGGGCGTGAGCGGCAGCAGGTTGACCAGCACCCGGCTGGCAGCGAGGAAATCGTTGAACCCCTCGGCACCGCTGAACCCGCGCACGCCCTTGATGGCCTTGGGCGAGCGGCTCCAGCCGTTGACCGGAAAGTCGAACTGCGCCAGCGTCCGCGCCACGCGCTCGCCCAGCACGCCGAGCCCCATCACGCCGACCGGGAACTCGCTGCGCAGGCGCGGCTTGCGGTAGCCCCAGCGGCCGGCCTGCATGTCGGCCTCGTAGGCGTCGAACTCGCGGAAGTGGCGGATGACGGCATGGCACACGTACTCGGCCATCTGCACGGCCATGCCGGCATCGTCCAGGCGCACCACGCGCACGCCGGGCGGCAGGCGCAGCTTGAGCAGGGCATCCACGCCCGCGCCGATGTTGAACAGCGCCTTCAGGGCCTGCTGCTCGTCCATGAACTGCTGGGGCGGCGCCCAGACCACGGCGTAGTCGGCCTGGGGTGCGCCCGGTTGCCAGACGGAGATGGAGGCATCGGGCAGGGCCGCCTGCAGGCCTTGCAGCCAAGGCTCGGCCTTGGTATCGGTACAGCAAAAAGTGATGTTCATGGGCCGTAAGCGTACCGCGCCTGCAGGGAGTCAGGCAGCAGTTGCCACCAGCTTGAGCAGCTCGGCCCCTTCGGCCACCTGGTCGCCAGGCGCATAGAGCAGCTCCTGCACCACGCCATCCACCGGGGCGGCAATGGTGTGCTCCATCTTCATGGCCTCCATCACGGCCAGGGCCTGGCCCTTGGCGACCTTGTCGCCGGCCTTGACGGCGAACGACACCACCTTGCCGGGCATGGGGGCCGTCAGGCGCCCGCCCTCGGACGCCGTTTCGCCGGAATGGGCCAGCAGGTCGATGGCCACGATCTGCGTGGCACCCACGGGCGTGAACACATGGTCCACCTCGCCCTGGGCGTACACGGCGGCGCGCGTGCGCTGGCCGGCGAACTGCAGGTCGATGGCATCGCCCACGGGGGAGAACACCAGCGGCCCGGCTACCTGGGCATCGCCCTCGCCCACCGCCAGGTGCAGGCTGCCGCCACGCTCGTAGGTCAGCCAGGCCTTGGCATGCTCGCCGCCGAACTCGAACTCGAAGCGGCGCTGCACCACACCGTGCGTATGAAAGCCATCGCGGCGGCTGAACGGGTCCACCCCCTCGGTCGCACGCTCGCGCAGCAGCGTCTGCGCCACGGCGCTGGCGGCGGCCAGCGGCAGGCCCACGTCCTCCCTCTTGAACAGCACGGCCTGCTCACGCGGGATCAGCGCGGTGTCAAGTCGTGCCTGGGCGAACGAATCGGTGCGCGCCACGCGGCGCAAAAACTGCACATTGGTGGCCAGCCCCACGATGTGCGTCTGGGCCAGGGCCTCGTCCAGGCGGGCCAGGGCCTGCTCGCGCGTGTCGCCATGCACGATGAGCTTGGCCACCATGGAGTCGTAGAACGGGCTGATGGCATCGCCCTGGCGCACGCCCGAGTCCACGCGCACCGTGCCGCGCTCGAAGGCCACGTGGGACGGCAGGCCGTACACGTGCAGCGTGCCCGTGGCGGGCAGGAAGTTGTTGTCGGGGTTCTCTGCGCAGATGCGCGCCTCGATGGCGTGGCCGGTGATGCGCAGCTGGTCCTGCGCCAGCGGCAGCGGCTCGCCCGAGGCCACGCGCAGCTGCCACTCCACCAGGTCCTGGCCGGTGATGGCCTCGGTCACGGGGTGCTCCACCTGCAGGCGGGTGTTCATCTCCATGAAGAAGAAGGTCATGCTGCCGTCTGCGCGCTGCTCGACGATGAATTCCACCGTGCCGGCGCCCACGTAGTTCACGGCGCGCGCGGCGGCCACGGCGGCATTGCCCATCTGTTGGCGCATGGCCTCGGTCATGCCCGGGGCCGGGGCTTCCTCCAGCACCTTCTGGTGCCGGCGCTGCACCGAGCAGTCGCGCTCGAACAGGTAGACGCAGTTGCCCAATGTGTCGCCAAACACCTGAATCTCGATGTGGCGCGGGCGCTGTACGTACTTTTCGATCAGCACCGCGTCGTCACCGAAGCTGTTGATGGCCTCGCGCTGGCACGAGGCCAGGGCATCGGCGAACTCGGCCGCCGAATCCACCGCGCGCATGCCCTTGCCACCGCCACCGGCGCTGGCCTTGATGAGCACCGGGTAGCCGATGCGGTCGGCCTCGCGCTGCAGCAGGGCCGGGTCCTGGTCGGCACCGTGGTAGCCGGGCACCAGCGGCACACCGGCCTTCTCCATGAGCTGCTTGGACCCGGCCTTGAGCCCCATGGCCTGGATCGCCGAAGGAGGCGGGCCGATGAACACCAGGCCCGCGTCGGCGCAGGCCTGGGCGAATTCCTCGTTCTCGCTCAGGAAGCCGTAGCCCGGATGCACGGCCTGCGCACCCGTGGCCTTGGCGGCGGCGATGATGCGCTGCCACTGCAGGTAGCTTTCCTTGGGTGCACTGCCGCCGATGTGCACGGCCTCGTCGCACACGGCCACATGCTTGGCACCCGCATCGGCGTCCGAGTACACCGCCACGGTCTTCACCCCCATGCGGCGGGCGGTGGCGGCAACACGGCAAGCGATCTCGCCCCGGTTGGCAATCAGGATCTTGGTAAACATAGGAATTAAACCGCCTTCGCGGGGCCGGAAAAGAGAGAAGACAAGCGCCGCAGCACGGCGCGCAGAAACTTGAAGAGCACCACCAGCAGCAGCACCGAGACCACCAGCATCACCACCAGCACCACACCGAAGGTCACCGGGTACTGCGTGGCGAGCCAGACCACGCCGACCACCAGCCCGTCCTCAAGAAAGGACAGGCCCCAGTTGGAGAACGGTTCGGGCGAGGTGTTGGCCGCAGCGCGCGCCGTCATCTTGGTGGCCAGGGAGGTGGCGGCCAGCGAGCCCCCCATCAGCCCGCCCACCAGCCCCATGGTGGCGCTGTCGGCCCCGAACACACCGGCGGCCAGCAATGCCCCGGCGGGCACCCGGATAAAGGCATGCACGGCATCCCACAGGCTGTCAAACCATGGCACCTTGTCGGCGAAGAACTCCACCACCAGCATGCAACCGCTGACCGCCAGCACCATCGGGCTTTGCAGCACTGCCAGGCCCGGCGGCAGCGGCAGCCAGCCGGCCCAGCCCATGGCACCGACCATGAAGACCACGGCGTACAGGCGCACGCCACTGGCCCAGCCCAAAGCCGCCGCCAGGGCCAGCAGGCCGGGCATGTCGAGCTGCTGGGTGGCGCGGGCCACCCCGCCGGCCACGTCGCGTGCGGTGCCCGCGTCCACGTGCAGGCCGATGGTGTGCAGCCACTGAACGATGCTGAGCCAGAGTGCGTCCATGGGGATTTCCTGTCAGAGGATCACACGGCCAGCCAGGCGGGCTTGCGCTTTTGCAGGAAGGACTGCACGCCCTCGCGGCCTTCCTCGCTGGCGCGGATGTCGGCAATACCCTGCACCGTGGCGTCGATCAGCTGTGCGTCGATTTCGCGCTCGGCCACATCGATCACCAGCTTCTTGCAGGCGCGCACGGCCGCAGGGCTGGCACTGGTCAGCGCCTTGAGCAGCTCGGCCACCTTGGCGTCGAGCGCCTCCATGCCCAGGTCGGCCGCCACCACCTCGTGCACGAAGCCGATGCGCAGCGCCTCGGCTGCGCTGAAGCGCTCGGCCGTGAGAAAGTAGCGGTGCGCCGCGCGCGCACCCATGGCGCGGATCACGTAAGGGCTGATGGTCGCAGGGATCAGGCCCAGCTTCACCTCGCTCAGGCAGAAGCCCGCCGTGTCCACCGCCACCGCCATGTCGCAAGCGGCCACCAGGCCCACGCCACCGGCGTACACATCGCCCTGCACACGCGCGATGGTGGGCTTGGGGCATTCGTAGATCACGCGCAGCATCTCGGCGAGCTTGCCTGCGTCGGCGACGTTCTCGTCGCGCGTGTAGTCGGCCATGCGGCGCATCCAGTTGAGGTTGGCGCCCGCGCAGAAGGCCGGGCCCTCGGCCGCCAGCACCACGGCGCGCACGTCGGCGCGTGCGCCCACTTCGGTGAAGGCGGCGGTGATCTCGGCGATGACTTCGTCGCTGAAGGCGTTGCGGATCTCGGGCTGCGTGAGCGTGATGCGCGCCACGGCGCCTGCATAGGTGATGGCGAGGTTGTTCGTTCCCATGGCAATCAGTCCTTACATCCGGAACAAACCGAACTTGGTGTCTTCGATGGGCGCGTTGCGTGTCGCAGCCAGGCCCAGCGCCAGCACGCGGCGCGTGTCGGCCGGGTCGATCACGCCGTCGTCCCACAGGCGCGCAGTGGCGTAGTAGGGGTGGCCCTGGTCTTCGTACTGGCGGCGGATGGGAGCCTTGAAGGCTTCTTCCTCCTCGGCGCTCCACTGGCCGCCCTTGCCCTCGATGCCATCGCGCTTGACGGTGGCCAGCACGCCGGCGGCCTGATCGCCGCCCATGACGCTGATGCGCGCGTTGGGCCACATCCACAGAAAGCGCGGGCTGTAGGCGCGGCCGCACATGCCGTAGTTGCCGGCGCCGAAGCTGCCGCCGATGATGATGGTGAACTTGGGCACGGCGGCCGTGGCCACGGCCGTGACCATCTTCGCGCCGTTGCGCGCGATGCCTTCGTTCTCGTACTTGCGCCCGACCATGAAGCCAGTGATGTTCTGCAGGAAGACCAGCGGGATCTTGCGCTGGCAGCACAGCTCGATGAAGTGCGCGCCCTTCAGGGCCGACTCGCTGAACAGGATGCCGTTGTTGGCGATGATGCCCACGGCCATGCCCTCGATGCGCGCAAAGCCCGTGACCAGCGTGGTGCCGTAGCGCGCCTTGAACTCGTCGAACTCGCTGCCATCGACGATGCGGGCGATGATCTCGCGCACGTCAAAGGGCTTGCGCGTGTCCACGGGGATCACGCCATAGAGCTCTTCACCGGCAAACTTCGGCGGCAGCGGCGCGCTGTCGGCCGGCGAGGCGGCCTTGGCCTTGTTGAGGTTGCGCACCGCATTGCGCGCCAGCTGCAGCGCATGCAGGTCGTTCTGCGCCAGGTGGTCGGCCACGCCCGACAGGCGCGTGTGCACGTCGCCGCCGCCCAGGTCCTCGGCCGTGACCACCTCGCCCGTGGCAGCCTTCACCAGCGGCGGGCCGCCCAGGAAGATGGTGCCCTGGTTCTTGACGATGATGGACTCGTCGCTCATGGCCGGCACATAGGCGCCGCCGGCCGTGCAGCTGCCCATGACCACGGCGATCTGCGAGATGCCCTGGGCGCTCATGTTGGCCTGGTTGAAGAAGATGCGGCCGAAGTGGTCGCGGTCGGGGAAGACCTCGTCCTGGTTGGGCAGGTTGGCGCCGCCCGAATCCACCAGGTAGATGCAGGTCAGGTGGTTCTGCTGCGCCACTTCCTGCGCGCGCAGGTGCTTCTTGACGGTGAGCGGGTAGTAGGTGCCGCCCTTCACCGTGGCGTCGTTGCACACCACCATGCAGTCCACGCCGCTCACGCGGCCGATGCCGGCGATCAGGCCGGCGCTGGGCGCATCGTTGTTGTACATGTTGAGCGCGGCCAGGGGTGCCAGCTCCAGGAAGGGCGTGCCCGGGTCCAGCAGCATCTGCACGCGCTCGCGCGGCAGCAGCTTGCCGCGCGCCGTGTGCTTGGCGCGGGCGGCCTCGCCGCCGCCCTGGGCCACCTTGTCGAGGTGGCCGCGCAGGTCATCGACCAGGGTGCGCATGGCGGCCGCGTTGGCCAGGAAGTCGGCCGAGCGGGCGTTCAGTTGGGTGTCTAGGATGGTCATGCAGCGGATCTTTCAAGCAGTCTTTTCTTCGGCCAGCCCCAGCTGGTCCTTCATTTCGTCGCGGATCTTGAATTTCTGGATCTTGCCCGTGACCGTCATCGGAAAGCCCGTGACGAAGCGGATGTAGCGCGGCACCTTGTAGTGCGCGATCTGGCCTTTGCAGAAGGCGCGCACGGCCTCCTCGGTCAGCTCCTGGCCGGGCTTGACCACGATCCAGGCACACAGCTCCTCGCCGTACTTCGCGTCGGGCACGCCCACCACCTGCACGTCCTGCACCTGTGGGTGGCGGTAGAGAAACTCCTCGATCTCGCGCGGGTAGATGTTCTCGCCGCCGCGGATCACCATGTCCTTGATGCGGCCGACGATGTTCACGTAGCCCTCGGCATCCATGGTGGCCAGGTCGCCGGTGTGCATCCAGCCCTCGGCGTCAATGGCCTCGCGGGTCTTGGCCTCGTCGCCCCAGTAGCCGTGCATCACCGAATAGCCGCGCGTGCACAGCTCGCCGCGCTCGCCCACGGGCACGACTTCGCCCGTATCGGGATTCACTATCTTCACCTCCAGGTGCGGCTGCACCTGGCCCACGGTGGAGACGCGCTTTTCCAGTGCCGTCTCGGTGCTGCTCTGGCAGCTCACGGGGCTGGTCTCGGTCATGCCGTAGGCAATGGTGATCTCGGACAGGTGCATCTGCTCGACCACGCGCTTCATCACCTCCGTCGGGCAGGGTGAGCCGGCCATGATGCCGGTGCGCAGAGTGGACAGGTCGAACTCGGCAAAGCGCGGGTGGTCCAGCTCGGCAATGAACATGGTGGGCACGCCGTGCAGGCCGGTGCAACGCTCGTCCTGCACGGTCTGCAGCACGGTGAGCGGATCGAACCCGTCGTTGGGGTAGACGATGGTCGCGCCGTGCGTGAAGCAGGCCAGGTTGCCCAGCACCATGCCGAAGCAGTGGTACAGCGGCACGGGGATGCACAGCCGGTCTTCAGGGGTGAGGCGCATGCACTCGCCGATGAAGAAGCCGTTGTTCAGGATGTTGCGGTGCGTGAGCGTGGCACCCTTGGGGAAACCCGTGGTGCCGCTGGTGAACTGGATGTTGATGGGGTCGGTGGCCTGGAGGCCGGCGGCCACCTCGGCCACGCGCACATCGGCCACACCGCCGCGCGCCAGCAGGTCCGAAAAGCGCAGCAGGCCCGGCTCGTCGGCGCCCTGCCCGGCCTCGTCGATCCACACCACGGTGTTCAAGTGCGGCAGCTTCACCGCGCCCAGGCGGCCCGGCTCCTGGCGCTGCCACTCGGGCGCCAGTTCGCGCAGCATGCCCAGGTAGTCGCTGGTCTTGAAGCGCGCCATGCTCACCAGCAACCGGCAGCCGACCTTGTTGAGCGCGTACTCCACCTCGGAGGTGCGGTAAGCCGGGTTGATGTTCACCAGCACCAGGCCCACCTGCGCCGTGGCCAACTGCATCAGCACCCACTCGGCATTGTTGTGCGACCAGATGCCCACACGGTCGCCCGGCACCAAGCCCAGGCCCAGCAGGGCACTGGCCAGGCGGCGCGCCTCGGCCTGCAGGCTGCGGTAGGTGTAGCGCCGCTGCTGGTGCACGCTGACCAGCGCCTCGCGCTCGGGCTGGCGGGCCACCATGGCGTCGAAGAAATCGCCCAGCGTCTGCTCGATCAGCGGCACGTCGGTGGCGCCACGGGCCAGGCTGGTGGCCAGTGGGGTGGTGGCGGAAGGCATGGCTGCACCCATTGTCTTGTCTCCTTGCGTATCGCTTGCCCGCGCGGCATGGGCAATGTCACCCCAAGCATAGAAGCCCACCACGGCCCGTGGTGGACACAAAGGTTGCAAATCGTGCCACGACTCATGCACACTGTACCCCGTGAAATCCCCTGCCCCCGTCGCCTCCAGCGGGCTTCCCGCCCCCAAGGCCGCCCCTGCGGCCACCCCGATTGCCTTTGTGCAGGCGATTGCACTCGCTTACAGGCGCCGCGGCATGAGCCCCGCCTGGGCGCTGGCCCAGGCACAGATTGCGCCCGGCCTGCTGTTCGACGAAGGCGCCCGCATCACCGCCTGGCAGATGGAGGAGATCTCGGGCGCAGCCATGCGCGAGCTCGACGACGAGGCCCTGGGCTGGTTCGGCCGGCGCCTGCCCTGGGGCAGCTACGGCATGCTGGCACGCGCCTCCATCAGCTCGCCCGACCTGGGCGTGGCGCTCAAGCGCTGGTGCCGCCACCATGGTCTGCTGGCGGACGACATCACCCTGCGCCTCACGCAAGCCGACACCACATCCACACTCTCCATCGAGGAGAACCGCGACCTGGGCTCCCTGCGCGAGTTCTGCCTGGTCTCGGTGCTGCGCAACGCACTGGGCCTGGGCTGCTGGATGGTGGACTCGCGCGTGCCGCTGCTGGCGGCCGAGTTCGCCTTTGCCGCGCCGCCGCATGCCGAGGCGTATGGCGTGCTGTTCCCCGGGGGACCGGTGCGCTTCAGCGCCCCGCAGACCGCCATCCACTTCGACGCCCGCTACCTCAGCCTGCCCCTGCGGCGCGACGAGGCCGCGCTGCGCCAGATGCTGCAGCATGCGCTGCCGCTCACGGTGCTGCAGTACCGGCGCGACCGGCTACTGGTAGCCCGCGTGCGCCAGTTGCTGGGAGCCCCCGTGCAGGGCCACCCAGGCCAGGCACTGGCCTCGCACAGCGCCGAATCGCTGGCGCACCTGCTGCACGTATCACCGCGCACGCTGCACCGCCAGCTCAAGGAGGAAGGCGCCACCCTGCAGGGCCTCAAGGACGAGGTGCGCCAGAACCGCGCCATGGAAATTCTGCACCGCAGCGACCGGCCCATCAAGCAGGTGGCCGAGGCGGCGGGTTTCGTCAACGAGAAAAGCTTCATCCGCGCCTTCAAGGGATGGACCGGGCATTCGCCGGCCGAGTACCGCCGCCTGGCCCGGACGGCGGCATGATCTGCAACCGCACTGGCAGCGTGGGGAACCCTGCGGCCATGGCCGCGCACTACACTGAACCCCAATGCCGATGATCCACCTGTACCACTGCGTCAGCGCACGCTCGTTCCGTCCCCTGTGGATGCTCGAGGAGCTGCAGCTGCCGTACTCGCTGCACATGCTGCCCTTTCCTCCACGGCTGAAGGCGCGCAGCTTCCTGGAGCTCAACCCCCTGGGCACCGTGCCCCTGTTCGTGCAGGACGCCGTGCGCATGACCGAATCGGCCGCCATCTGCCAGTACCTGGCTGCCGCCCACCCCGATGCCGGGCTGGACGTGCGTGCCGTGGACCCGGCCTACGGTGCCTACCTCAACTGGCTGCACATGGGCGAGGCGACGCTGACCTTTCCCCAGACCCTGGTGCTGCGCTACGGTCGCTTCGAGCCCAAGGCACGCCAGCAGCCCCAGGTGGTCGAGGACTACCGCCGCTGGTTCCTGGCCCGCCTGCGCGCGGTGGAAACCGCCCTCGCCCATGGCGAGTACCTTTGCGCCGGCCGCTTCACCGCCGCCGATGTCTCGGTGGGCTATGCGCTGCTGCTGGCCGAGCACCTGGGCCTGTCGCCCGAGTTCGGCGAGCGCACGCTGATGTACTGGCACCGCCTGCAGCAGCGCCCCGGCTACCAGCGCGCCATGGCGGCGCAGCTCGAAGCGGCAGAGGAGCAGGACGTGCCGACCACACCCGCTCCGGACACAAGACCCTGAGTCAGGCTACTGCGGCGCCCCTTGGGGTGCTTGGTACACCGGCAGCGATTTCACCAGCGCCCGGAACTCGGGCGAGTGCCGGAGCACACTGCCACCGGCCTCGATCAGGTCCGTGACCTCGTGCTGCTCGATGGAAAACGCCGTGGGGATCTGCAGCAGGCGCGGGCGCGCCACGTCGTCGGGCGAGTCGCGCAAATTGACCGACACCACGTGGATCTCGGCGTTCGGCGCGAACACGTCGCCGCCGCTGTGCGGACTCACGGCCAGGGTCTTGCGCCACTGCTCGGTGATGTCGCGCAGGTATTCCTGCGTCTCGCGTGTGGCGCGCGAGCCGGTGCCGAACAGAAGGGAATCCACCACCTGCAGCATGTCGGGCACCTTGTCGCTGGTGTCGATGTTGAACGAGGGGTCGCGCTCGGCGTTTACCGTGATCAGCACCAGCTTGCGGATGCTGCCCGGCGGGATGCCCACCTCGCTGAAGCTCTCGCGCAGGCCGCCGCCGGCCAGCGCGCGGTCAAGCAGGCGCTGCACGCCAAGATTGTCAGACAACCCACCATCCACCAGGTGGATGTAGGGCTTGCGCCTGGCATCGAGGTAGCTCTGCTCGTTGACCCGGTACAGCCGCGAACGATAGTCCCCTGCATTGGCGCGCGCCAGGTGGCTCCCTGCGGGGCGGGTGGCGCACTGGTCCGCATGGTTCTTCAGCGTCATCGGGCTGAGCAGCAGCGGCACGGCCGACGAGGCGGCCACCGCGAAGGACAGCGGCACGGTGCGCAGGTCCGAGCAGATCAGCGCGAACTGGTCCCAGGTGAACTCGAAACCCGTGCCCAGCGACATGTCGGTGGCGGTGATGAACAGCTGCGGGTGGCGAGGGCGCCTTTCCACGTCGCCAAAGGTCTTGCCGGCATAGAGCTCGTCGAGCCGCCGCGCCAGCAGGTGGGTGCGGCCGAGCCAGGGCGAAGTCAGGTCCACCAGGTTGCCAGGGCGCAGGGCCTGGGTGATCAGGCTGTTCTGGAAGTTCTGGCGCAGGAACTCATGCTCGAAGCGCGGCAGCCCCTCGATGCCATGCGCCGCATAGTAGGCGGCCACGATGCTGCCGCCCGAGACGCCGCTGACCACATCGGTCGCGTCGAGCAGCGTGGTGCGCCGACCGTTCCACTCGAACACCGTGTTCTGCATCTCGGTGAGTACGCCGAAACCGAAGGCCGCCGCGCGCGCACCGCCGCCCGAGAGGGTGACTGCGACCAGGATGCTTGGATCGCGCTGGGACGGGCGCTGCGTGACCGCCTGCTCCTGCAGCGGCATGGGCTCATTGACCCAGGGGCGTACCGATGAGCATGCCGACAGCATCCCCATGGCAGCCAGCAGCGCGCCGCGACGCATCCACCGTTGCGTTCTCTCTCCCAGGCTTGCAGAGCGCATGCGTTCTCCCTTTTCCCGGATCGTAACGGACCTTCAGCAGCCCAGCAGCGCCGGCAGCTCAGCCATGCTGCGGAACACCTGCGACGCACCGGCCGCACGCAGGGCATCGTCGCCAATGCCCAGCGGCGCATAGGCAAACACGGTGGCGCCCGCCGCGACGCCGGCCGTCACGCCGATGGTCGTGTCTTCCACCACGGCGCAACGCGCCGGATCGGCCTGCAGCGCGGCGGCCGCGGCCAGGTACACATCGGGTGCCGGCTTGGTGTGGGGAACCTCGTGGCCGCTGAAGATACGCCCCTCGAAGTACGGCATGAGCCCCACCTTGACCAGCTGCATCTCCACCTTGAAGCGGTCGGCCCCCGAGGCGCAAGCGATGCGCCCGCCGTGGTGGGCGTGCACGCGCTCGATGGTGGGGTGGATGTGCTCGATGGCCACGAGGTGCTGGTCCAGCTCGGCATTGCGGCGGGCATAGAAGGATGCCATCCACTCGTCGGTCAGCGGCCGGCCGGTCTCGGCCTCGATGCGGGCAGTGGCGCTGCGCACCGTGCGGCCGATGAAATAGTCCATGCACTCTTCGTGCGTGATGGCCCAGCCCGCTTCGTTGAGCATGGTGCGCAGCACGCCGTTGGTGATGTGCTCGCTGTCGACGAGCACGCCGTCGCAGTCGAACAGGATGGCTTCGAAGGTCATGGATCAAGGCTCACAAAAAAGAAAGGAGTGGGTCATTGCTGGTCGCCATCGACATAGAACCAGCGCCCGTCCTCGCGCACGAAGCGGCTGGTCTCGTGCAGGCGCACGGCGCGGCCGCCCACGCGGTAGCGTGCGACGAACTCGACTTCGGCCATGTCCTCGCCCGTGCTGCGCTGGCTGCGCACCGTGAGGCCCAGCCAGCGTGCGCCGGGATCGAAGTCCAGTTGGGAAGGCCGGGTGCGCGGGTGCCAGGTGGCCTGCAGGTAGTCTGCCCGTTCGAGCACGAAGGCGCTGTAGCGCGAGCGCATGAGGCTGGGCGCATCGGGCGCAGGCGCGGTGTCGAAATGGTCGACATAGCGGCCGCAGCATGCGGCATAGGCCAGGGGTTGCTGGCGCGCGTTGGTCTGGCCGCAGGAGCAGGCGATGGTGGGTTCAGGGGATACCATGGGTTTAGATTGCCATAACAACTATTGGTCGCGCCGCCCTGAACCTGGCGCGGCCAAGGCCAGTGCCCTCGCGCAAGGGCCGCCCCGCCGCGAAGGCGGCGTATCCAGCGCTTGCGCTGGGGGCGTCCCCCTCCCGCATTGCGCAGCAATGCGAGAGGGGTGAAGTCGCGCAGCGACTCAGGGGGTGCTTCATTTCATTGCGCCGAAAACCTTCTTGGCCAGGACGCTGCCGGCGGCCGCCGGGTTCTGGCGAATGCGGCGCTCCTCCTCACCGATCATGAGGTACAGGCCATCGAGCGTGCGCCCAGTGACGTATTGGGCCAGGTTGGCGTCCTCGGCCTTGAGCAGGCCGAAGCTGGCGGCCTTGCCGGCGAAGGCGTTGTACTTCTGCGTGAGGCCGACCTTCTCGGTGGCCTGGTTCACCACGGGCAGGAAGCGCTCGCCCAGCGCAGTGCGCGTCTTCTCGGCAAAAAAGGCCGTCACCGAGGTTTCGCCACCGGTCAGGATGTTCCTCGCGTCGGTCACGCTGATATTCTTGACGGCCTGCACCAGCAGGTCCTGGCCCAGTGGCACGGCAGCCTCGGCAGCGCGGTTGATGGAGGTAACCAGCTCGTCGATGCGCCGCCCCTGGCCCAGGGATTTCATGACCTTGGCGGCATCGTCCAGGGTGCCCGGCAGCCCGATGCGCACGCGCGGGTTGCCCATGAAGCCATCGGGCCGGCCCAGGGAGGCGATGGCGGCCTGCACGCCCTGCGAAAGGGCCGCCTTCAGGCCGCCCGAAGCATCGGCGGCCGACAGATCGCCCAACGACAGGGCCTGGGCATGACCGGCGGTGGCCAGCAGCCAGGCGCCCAGGGCGCCCACGCCAGCGTGGTGGAATTCGCGACGCAGCATGCGTGGCCTCTCTGATCAAACACGATTGACAAAAACAGGGCTTCCATCTCGGCCTGCCGGCCTGCGTGAAAGCGCGATGGTGTCCGATTTTCGCCGACACTCGCGCGCCGTAGACTGGCACGCATGAATATCACCGCCCGAGGAGTCGAACCATGTGGGAAATGAGCGTGCCCTGGTGGGAGTTTGTGCTGCGCGGCGTCCTGGTCTACGTGTTCCTGCTGGTCTTCCTGCGGCTCACGGGCAAGCGCCAGACGGGGCAGTACGCGCCGTTCGACCTGGTGCTGCTGCTGATCCTGTCCAACGCCGTGCAGAACTCGATGAACGCGGGCGACAACTCGCTCATCGGCGGACTCATCTCGGCCAGCACCCTCATGGGCTGCCATGTGGTGCTGGCCAACCTGACCTTCCGCTTCGCCTGGCTGGAGCGCCTGATCGACGGCAAACCGCGCGTGCTGGTGGACCAGGGCAAGGTGCACACCGAGCTGATGCACAAGGAACTGCTCTCCACCGACGACCTGGAGGCCGCCCTGCGCGCCAGCGGCTGCCTGCACCTGCACGAGGTGGAGCGTGCCACCATCGAAACCAACGGGCAGATCACCGTGGTGCTGCGCAAACGCGACAGTGCCGGTTGAACCGCGTCAGCGCGGCGTATAGCACTTGCCGGCCGCAATGGCCGCAGTGACGGCAGGCCCCAGGCTGGCGGCATCGGGGAAGGCCGATGGCGTGTCCGTGTCCTCCAGCAGACACAGGTGGTTGGCCTTGCGCACCAACACCATTTTGGTCGGCCCCATGCTCGTGGCGATGTAGCGCCGGTTGCCCCAGAAAGCCGCAAGCTCGGCAGTGGCCTCGGTTCGCTCCTGCTCGAATGAGAACGTGCCGTTCAATGGGCCTGAGGACGCGGTGCCAGCGCCATCGCATTGGGGGCTGCGGTAAGACACCATTCCAGCGCCTACAGAAACAGAATTGCCGGAGCGTGAGAGGCGCCACAGATCCCGCAGCCCGGCCGATGCGCCGGTCACGGGCAGGCATTGGTCCTGCTCCCATGGGCCTTCGGACAAGGTGGCAAGAGGGGCACACCGCACCGCCACGCTGTCCACGCTGGTGGCAGCCACCGATCCGAAGCCGTTGCGCACCACGCAGCCTGAACCGGCGGGCGCAGTCTTCACGGTGATCGCGTACACCGCACCATCGACCAATGCCTTGGTGAAGGTGAAACCTCCATCCGCTGAAACGGTCAGGTCTTCACTGCCGCCATTGGTCAGTACCACCGACTGACCTGCTGATAGCCCGCTTGCCATACCGCCCAGCATGTAGGTTGCTGCAGGCAGATTCACGCAATCGACCAGTACGCTGGCAACAGTGGAGGACAGCGTGCCTGCACCCTGCGAGACGGAGCACTGCTGGCCGGTGGGATGGGTCTTGATGGTGACGGCATAACTGCTGCCCGCAGGCCAACTGGCGGCCATCACGAAGCTGCCGTTGGCCCTCACCGTGAAATCGTCCGCGCCCTGGTTCTGCAACACCAGCATCTGGCCAGCGGCCAAGCCGGTGACGGTGCCGCCCACCGTGTAGTGCGCCGGCGCTGGCGGCGGTACGGATGGGCCCGGTGGCATTGGAGTGGAGGGGTCGGGCGCAGCCGGGCTGTCGGTCCCACCACCACCGCCGCAGGCGCACAACAGGACAGCAGCCAGTCCCAGCGGCGCAAAGCGCCAGACAGCGCGGGCATTCATGTGGGAAGAACCGGGGACAACGCGCCGCGCGCGAAAATGAACAGACATGGGCAGCTCCTCTCAAGATGGTGGGAGCTCTGGGCGCATGGCATGCACTCTGGCCCCACCTGGTTGGTGTACTGCCAGTGTCCAATCACCGGGTGCAATGGGCTGGTGATGCGGATCACCAGCAGTGCCCCGGGAACAGGTCCTCAAGGTATCAGGATGTAGCCACGCTTTTGCCAACCCTACTCCGGTAGGGTTTGCGCCGCACCCATCTTGCGGAACACTTGGCAGAATTTGCCTGCCACAGCGGTCTCCCCCCAACCAATGCCTCCAACGTCCCCCTACGCCATCATTCTTGACGACCATCCCCTGGTGGCGCGCGGGGTTGCAGAGTTTCTGCGTTCGCTGCGCCCTGACATGGAAATGCGGCTGGCCACCGATGCGGCAGACTGCCTGCAGCAGGTGGCGGTGCATGGGGCACCGGCGCTGGCCCTCATCGACTTCTGGCTGGTGGAAGGAGCGGCCCTGGGCCTCATTGCGCAGCTGCGTGCCAGTTGCCCCGGCACCGCCATCGCGGTGATGAGTGGTGATGACGACCCGCTCCTGGCCGAACGCGCCCGCGCAGGCGGAGCACATGGCTTTGTGCACAAGCAGGAGAGCCCGGGCACATTTGCCCAGGCCGTGCATGCGCTGCTGGGCGGGCTGACCTGGTTTGTACCCGGCGGTCGCGTGCAGCCCGGCGGGCTGCGCAGCCGCGAGCTGCCTGTGACACCGGCCGAGCTGGGCTTGTCCGCACGCCAGGGCGAGATCCTCGCCCTGGTACTGCTGGGCCAGCCCAACAAGCGCATCGCACTGGACCTGGCCTTGTCGGAGAGCACGGTGAAGGAACACATCACCGCCATCCTGCAGCGCCTGGGCGCGCGCAACCGCATCGAGGCCATTACGCAACTGCGCGGGCGCAGGCTGGTTCTGGCGGGATCTGCGGGCTGATGGCCTCGCCTGCGGCAGCGCCACCGGCCGAGTGGTCCGACGACGCCCCCATCAGCATGGAGGGGCGGGCCCGCCTGCTGCAGATGACCTTTGGCCTTCTGCTCACCAGCATCTTCGTGCTGCCGCTGCTGGCACTGACGCTCACGCTGTTCTATGCGCAAGGGCACGATGCGCGCTGGATGTGGGCATGGTGCGGCTTCTACGCCCTGTTTGCCGGGGTGATGGTCGTGCAGCGGCGCCTGCATCTGCGCGACCGCAAGCGCCTGGATGCCGAGGCATTGGTGCGCAAATGGAAGCCCCGGCTCGAAAAATGCGCCTTGCTGCACGGAGCGGGCATCACCGCGCCCATGGCCATCGTGGCGGGCCACGCGAGCTACGACTTCGCACTGTTGCTGCTGGTGACCAACGCCGCCATCATCGTCGGCAACGCCACACTCCAGACACCCGTGCTCAGCGTGTTCATGCGCTTGTTCATGGCGGGCTGGAATGCATCGCTGCCCCTGCTGATCTGGGTGTTTCCGGACCATTGGCCTTTCATCCTGCCGTTGGCGCTGCTGCACAGCCTGATCATCTACCGCCACGCACACACGACGCACCGCTTCTTCGTGCAGCAGATCCGGCTGGAGGAGCGCGGCGCGCAGATGGCAGCGCGCTACCTGGCGGCACGTGATGAAGCCCAGGCGGCCCTGGAAGAGAAGAACCGCTTCCTGAGCACTGCCGCGCACGACCTGCGTCAGCCCGTGCACGCCATGGGCCTGCTGGCCGAAGCCATTGCGCGGCGCAACCGCGATGGAGGCCTGGATGCACCCCTGGCCGACCTGCAGCGCAGCGTGCGCTCGGTGAACCTGATGTTCAACTCGCTGCTGGACCTGTCGCGCATCGAAAGCGGTCATGTAACCGCGCATGCCGGGCCCGTGGCGCTGGATGCGCTCTTCGACGACGTGCTCGCGCTCTTTCGCGAGGAGGCGCGCACGCGTGGGCTGCGGCTGCGCGTGCGCCCGCCACGCCCCCATGCCGCCGTGCTGGCCGATGCGGACCTGCTGCGCCAGTCGGTCGTGAACCTGGTGCACAACGCGTTGCGCTACACCGTGCGCGGCGGCGTGCTGCTCACCGCCCGCCCGCGCCGCGGGGGCTGGCAGATCGAGGTATGGGACACCGGTGTGGGCGTAGCCCTGGAGGACCAATTGCGCATCTACTCGCCCTTCTACCGCCCGCGGAACGCCTGGAACATCGACAACAACGGCCACGGCCTCGGCCTTGCCGTCGTCGCGCGCTGCGCCAAGCTCATGGGTGCGGACTATGGGCTGGTCTCGCGCCTGGGCAAGGGGTCTCGGTTCTGGCTGCACCTGCCCCATGCCACCCTGGTCGAGAGCGACCCCCAGCAGGCACGCTACAGAGGCCTGGCATGGGACGCAGGCGAGGGCAGCGGCCGACCCGACCTGAGTTCGCTGGCGGGCACCTGCATGGTCATCGACGACGACCCGCAGGTGGCCGCAGCCTGGTCAGCGCTGTTGCAGGCCTGGGGCATCGACGCCCGCTTTGCCAGCTGTGCCAGCGAGGCCTGGGACCTGGTGGACGGCGGCTTTCGCCCCCGCGCCATCCTGTGCGACCAGCGCCTGCGCTCGGGCGAGAGCGGCTTCGACATCCTGCGGGCGCTTATGGCGCACTGCCCCGACGCCTATGGCGCCATGGTCAGCGGCGAACTGCATTCGCCCGATCTGCAGGAGGCCGAGAACCAAGGCTACCTGGTGCTGTCCAAGCCGCTCGATGTGGTCCGGCTGCACGCCGTGCTGGCCCAGTGGCTGACGCCCCGGTACAGCCACTGACGAAGCCCGTTGCGCATGGACACGCCAGAGCACCTGTTGGAAACCAGCACGCCCAGCGACGAAGGCCGTTTGCAGCTGCTCAGTGCCGCCTTTGCCCGCCTGCGCCTGAGCATGATGGCCATGCCCTCCATGGGCCTGCTGTTCGGAGGACTTCTGGCCTGGCTGGGCGGAAACCCCGTGGGGCTTTTCGTGTGGGGTGCGCTTTACCTGCCGGCCCTTTGGGCCGTATGGCGGCTGCATCGCCGCTACCTGCGGGATCAGTCGGAACGCAAGGCCATGGAGGTGCTCGCCACCTGGCAGCCACGCTTGCAATGGCTCGCGCTGGGCCACGGAGGGGCCCTGTCCCTGTCGGTCGCGCTGTCCATCACAGGTGCGACCTATGACTTCATGCTGCTGCTGCACACCACCCTCATGGGCATCGCAGCCGTCAATGCGGCGCAGATGACCGCTCACTGGGGCATCTATCGCGCGCTGTTCTTCGGCATGGCCTGGAGCCTGGCGCTTTTGCCCTGGTCGTTTCCGGGACACTGGTATTTCATCCTGCCCATGACGCTGGTGATGAACCTGGTGATCTACCGCAGTGCCTTCCATGCGCACCGCTTCTTCGTGCGCCAGATCGTGCTTGAGGAGCGCAGCCGGGACCTGGCCGAGCGCTACCTCCGGGCCAGCCGCGCCGCAGAGACGGCCCTGGCGGAGAAAAACCGCTTTCTGAGCACCGCCGCGCACGACCTGCGCCAGCCCGTGCATGCGATGGGCCTGCTGGCGGAAGCCATTGCCCTGCATGGCCAGGGCATCCCGCGGCTGGAGGGCCTGCTAACGCAGTGGCGGCTCAGCATGCGCTCGGTGAGCCACATGTTCGATGCCTTGCTGGACCTGTCGCGCATCGAGTCGGGCGCGGTGGAACTGCGGCCCGCACCCGTAGCACTGGCCAGCTTGTTCGATGACCTGCAGACCCAGTTCTCCACGGAAGCGGCGGCCAGGCGCCTGGCACTTCGCCTGCACCGGCCGCCCCATGAGGCCACGGTGCTGGCCGACCCTGCGCTGGTGCGCCAGTCACTGGCCAACTTGGTGCACAACGCGCTGCGCTACACGCCGCACGGCGGGGTGCTGGTGGGCGCGCGGCGGCGTGGCCAGCACTGGCGCATCGAGGTGTGGGACACCGGGGTGGGGGTGGCCCTGGAAGAGCAGGGCCAGATCTACCAGGCCTTCTACCGCCCCCACCACGCATGGGAGCTGCACCGCAGCGGGCATGGCCTGGGACTGGCCGTGGTGGCACGCTGCGTGGCACTGATGGGCGCCCGCCAGGGCCTCCAATCCCAGCTCGGAAAGGGCTCGTGTTTCTGGATCGAGCTGCCTGCCACCGAGGCGCCGCCGCTGTCCGCCCAGTTGGCGCCGATGGGCGCGCAAGGGCGCCACGGCCCGCTGCAGGGGCGCTGCCTGGTACTGGACGATGACCCGCAGGTACTGGGAGCTTGGTCGGCCCTGCTCGGCACCTGGGAGGTGGAAGTGCGCCTGGCCTCCAACGCGGGCGAGGCCTTCGCCCACATCGAAGCCGGGTTCACGCCGCAGGCCATTCTGTGCGATCAGCGGCTGCGCTCGGGGGAAAGCGGCTTCGAGGTGCTGCGAGCCCTGCTGGAGCGATACCCCGATGCGCACGGCGCCATGGTCAGCGGCGAGTTCGATGCGCCCGAGTTGCAGGAGGCCGACGCGCAAGGCTACCTGGTGCTGCGCAAGCCGGTCGACGCCGCCACGCTGCACGCCCTGCTGGCGCAGTGGCTGCGGCCCACCGGCGCGTGAGCGCGACTCAGAGGCTGGGAATTTTTTGGCCGTGTCCGAAGTGCGCGTCAAAACGCCTCGGATCTAGGCGCAAAGCACAGCCATAGCTCGGGCTATGGCGAGCATTTGTAACAACGAGCCGGGGTGTTTTGGCGGGCAAGGCGGGCATGGACGAAAGATTCTCAGCCTCTTAGGCCAGGGCGCGTTGGATGATGATCTTCTGCACGTCGCTCGTGCCTTCGTAGATCTGGCACACGCGCACATCGCGGTAGATGCGCTCGACCGGGAAGTCATTCACCACGCCATAGCCGCCCAGGGTCTGGATGGCGGCGCTGCAGACGCGCTCGGCCATCTCGCTGGCGAACAGCTTGGCCATGGCCGCCTCCTTGAGGCAGGGGCGCCCGGCATCGCGCAGCGCGGCGGCATGCCAGATGAGCTGGCGCGCGGCCTCGATCTGCGTGGCGCATTCGGCCAGGCGAAAACCCACCGCCTGGTGGTTGAAGATGGCCGTGCCAAAGCTCTCGCGCTCCTTAGAATAGGCCAGCGCCGCATCGAAGGCGCTGCGCGCCATGCCCACGCTCTGCGCGGCGATGCCGATGCGCCCTCCTTCGAGCGCCCCGAGGGCGATCTTGTAGCCCTCGCCCTCGGCGCCGATCAGGTTCTCGGCCGGGATGCGGCAGTTGTCGAAGTTGATCTGCGCCGTGTCGCTGCTGTGCTGGCCCAGCTTGTCTTCCAGGCGCGCCACCACGTAGCCGGGGTTGTCGGTGGGCACGAGGAAGGCGCTCATGCCCTTCTTGCCCGCGCCCTTGTCGGTCACGGCGATGACGATGGCCACATGGCCGTTCTTGCCGCTGGTGATGAACTGCTTGACGCCGTTGATCACGTATTCGTCGCCCTGGCGCACGGCAGTGGTGCGCAACGCAGAGGCGTCGGACCCCACATGTGGCTCGGTCAGGCAGAAGGCGCCCAGCATGCGGCCCTGGGCCAGCGGCGTGAGCCAGTCCTTCTTCTGCTGCGCATTGCCATAGCGCATGAGGATGGCGTTGACGGGGCAGTTGGTCACGCTGATGGCGGTGCTGGTGCCACCGTCGCCCGCAGCGATCTCTTCGAGCACCAGGGCCAGGGTCACGTAGTCGAGGTTGGCGCCGCCCAGCTCTTCGGGAACGCAGATGCCATAGGCACCTAACGCGGCCAGGCCCTGGTGCGCCTCTTTGGGAAAGTGGTGCTCCCTGTCCCAGCGCCCCGCGTGGGGCCACAGTTCGGCCTGTGCAAAATCGCGCACGGCGTCGCGGATCATTTCCTGGTCTTGGGTCAGCAGCATGGGGTCTCCGAAAGCACTTGTTGTTGGAAAGGAAGAAAGGCGGGCACGGCTACCAGTGATCAGCACGCCGGCCGTCATGGTGCAGCAGGCGCCCCTTGTCGGCACCGGTCACGCTGGCCAGGGTGGCACGCATGCCGCGCACGCTCTCCTGCACCGTGAGCGGGGCCTCGCCGCCGCCCATCTCGGTCTGCACCCAGCCGGGGTCGATGGTGACGAGGGTGGCGCCCGGGTAGTCGTGCTGGGCCGAGGCCACGGCCATGTTGAGGGCGGCCTTGCTGGTGCGGTAGAGCCAGGAGTCGCTGTCGTCCACGCTGCCGATCTGCGACATGGAACTGGACACGAAGGCGAACACGCCCTGCGCGTCGGCCACCATGGGCGCCACCTGAGGCAGGGCCTGCATGGCGCCCAGCACGTTGGTGTGCATGACGGCGTCAAAATCCTGCTGCGTGGGCGGCGTGAGCGCGTTGGGCCTGCGGATCACGCCCGCCACGTACAGCGCCAGGTCGATCTTCTCGCCGTCGAGCAGCCAGGACAGGCCGCTCACGCTGGCGGGGTTGGCCACGTCCACCGTGAGCGGCTGGGCCCCCAGTGCCTGCAGGCGCTCACGCCCGGCGTCGTCGCGCGCGGTGGCGATCACGCGGTCGCCGGCCTCCACGTACTGGCGCGCCAACTCCAGGCCGATGCCGCGCGATGCGCCGATGATGAGAATCGTTGCCATGGGATGGGAATCCTTGTCAGATGAAAGCGCTGGTCAGTGGATGGCGAACTCGAAATAGCCCGACCAGGCGGGATCGAAGCTCGTGGTGGTTTCCAGCGAGGCGGCCTCATCGCGCAGCAGCAGCGGCGCCAGCGCCTGCTTGGCCAGCTGTTCATCGCCCACGTAGTACACGGCCTTGCGGCGCCCGCTGCGCGTCATGGTGTAGGCCAGGATGCCCAACTGCGACAACTCCAGCAGGGTGGCCGCCTGGTCGTGCAGGTCCTGCGCCGCCTGAAGCTCGTCGCGGTCACCGACGGGCATATCCAGCGTGAGGGCATAGGCCAGGTCGGCGCGCATCGCGACCGGGTTGGCACTGCGGTTGACCATCACCAGTGCCGTGTCCTGCGGCTCACCGGCGTCTTCGTCGTCCGATCCGCCAAAGGCCAGGGTCATGCCACCCCAGACATGCTCGCCGCTGGGGAAGTCGCCGGTGCGCCCCAGGGTTTCGCTCCAGTAGCGGTCGAACACGGGGGGCAGCAGGCTGAGCGGGGTCCACTCGGCATCGGGGTCCGCAGACTCCTCCACGAAGTCCACGGCACCGACCTTCACGGCAAAGTCGTACTCACCCAGCACATGGTCGATCATGATGAAGGCCATGTTGCGCGCATGGTCCTGAAAATCCTGCGGGATCTCGCGGCCGAAGCGGATCTCGAGCGCGGCCTGGCCGTCATCCTGGCCGCAGGCGATCAGCACCTCGGAGGTGGACAGCTCGAAGCCGTCCATGCCGATGGGAAAGTCCGGCTGCTGCGTGCGCTCGCGGAACGCCCGCAGGGTGTGGTGCTGCAGCCGGGGCGCGGCGGCCACCACCTGCATCAGGAGGGGAAAGCATTCGATGCTGCCGTGGGCGGTGACGATCAGGTCCACTACCGCATCCCCGTCGCCACCGGACATCTCCAGCGCCAGGCCTTCCAGGTGCCGCTCCAGCAGCACATTGCCCTCCTCCACACGTTCGCGCAAAGGCATGGCATGCAGGGCAGCCTCGGTGTCGGCGAACTCGCGCCAGAAGGCGGTGATGGCGGCGGTGCTGGATTCCATGGCAGCGTGCTCCGGTGCGGAGGATGGTGGTGATGAAGGCCCTATTGTTGGCCGAATATGCTGGCCGAAATCAGACCAGTTCCAGCGCCATGGCCGTGGCCTCGCCGCCACCGATGCACAGCGTGGCCAGCCCCTTGGTGAGGCCGCGCGCCTTGAGCGCATGGATCAGCGTGACCATGATGCGCGCGCCGCTGGCACCGATGGGGTGGCCCAGGGCGCAGGCGCCCCCGTTCACGTTGACCTTGTCGTGCGGCAGGTCGAGCTCCTTCATAAGCGCCATGGGCACCACGGCGAAGGCTTCGTTGATCTCCCACAGCTGCACATCGCCCACCGCCCAGCCCGCCTTGGCCAGCGCCTTCTGCGTGGCGCCCAGGGGGGCGGTGGCAAACCACTCGGGCTCCTGCGCATGCGTGGCATGGCTCACAACGCGGGCGATGGGCTTGCAGCCGAGCTTCTTCGCGGTGGATTCGCGCATCATCACCAGCGCAGCGGCGCCGTCGTTGATGCTGGAGCTCGATGCGGCGGTGATGGTGCCGTCCTTCTTGAAGGCGGGCTTCAGGCTGGCGATCTTTTCGAGCTTGACCTTGCCCGGACCTTCGTCGACCGACACCACGGTCTCGCCTGCACGGGTCTTGACGGTGACGGGCACGATCTCGGCGGCGAACGCGCCCGACTCGGTGGCCGCCTTGGCGCGCTGCACACTGGCGGTGGCGAACGCGTCCTGCTGCTCGCGCGTGAACTGGTACTTGGCGGCGCAGTCTTCACCGAAGGTGCCCATGGATCGGCCAGCCTCGTAGGCGTCTTCCAGGCCGTCGAGCATCATGTGGTCGAAGATGCGGTCGTGGCCCAGGCGGTAGCCGCCGCGGCCCTTCTGCAGCAGGTAGGGGGCGTTGGTCATGCTCTCCATGCCGCCGGCCACCATCACGTCGTGCGTTCCGGCCAGCAGCATGTCGTGCGCCATCATCGCGGCCTTCATGCCCGAGCCGCACATCTTGGACAGCGTGACCGCGCCCGCGCCTTTGGGCAGGCCGCCCTTGAACGCCGCCTGGCGCGCAGGCGCCTGGCCCTGGCCGGCCATCAGGCAGTTGCCGAACAGCACTTCGCCCACGGCGTCGGGCGCGACACCGGCGCGCTCCATGGCGGCCTTGATCGCGGCGCCACCCAGGTCATGGGCGGACAGGCTGGAAAAATCGCCCTGCAACGAGCCCATGGGGGTGCGTGCGGCGCCGACGATGACGATGGGGTCCTGGTTCATGGTGTTGTCTCCTGAAAGGTGGGGGGGGGTGAATCGCTAGGGTTGCGGTGGGGTGCCACGCGCTGCACGGGCAGGCCCGTCAGTCGCGCGGCGCGCCTGTGAAGCGGCGGTCGATGTCGTAGGGGAACACGTCGTACACATGGCCAGCCTGGATGCGCTCCTTGTGCGACTGCCAGAAGGCGGCGTCCAGCAGGTCGCTGTGGTGCTGCATGAACACGGCGCGCACAGCGTCGTTGCCCAGCAGGAAGGGGCCAAAGGTCTCTGGAAACACGTCGCGCGGACCCACGGCGTACCAGATCTCGCCGCTCATTTCTTCCTCTTCGTTGCGCGGCGCGGGCACGCGGCGGAAGTGGCAGTCGGTGAGGTATTCGATCTCGTCGTAGTCGTAGAACACGACCTTGCCGTTGCGCGTGACGCCGAAGTTCTTCCACAGCATGTCGCCCGGGAAGATGTTGGCGGCCACCAGGTCCTTGATGGCGTTGCCGTACTCAATCACGCTGTGCTCCATCTGCTGGCGCGCACGGGGGTCCGACAGGCCGGTGTCAAAGGCCTCCTGCAGGTAGATGTTGAGCGGGATCATGCGCCGCTCGATGTACAGGTGCTTGATGATGACCTCGGTCTGGCCATCGCCGTCGCGGTCGCTGATTTCGAGCTGGCTGGGCGCGAACTTCTGGATCTCGGCGATCAGCTCGTCGTCGAAGCGGTCGCGGGGAAAGGCCACCTCACTGTATTCGAGCGTATCGGCCATGCGGCCCACGCGGTCGTGCTGCTTGACCAGGAGGTACTTGGCCTTGATCTGCTCGCGCGTGGTTTCCTTCTGGTGCGGAAAGAAGTCCTTGATGAGCTTGAACACGAAGGGGAAGGATGGCAGGTCGAACACCAGCATGACCATGCCCTTGATGCCGGGCGCAATGCGAAAGCGGTCGCTCGAATGCTTGAGGTGGTAGAGGAAGTCGCGGTAGAACAGCGTCTTGCCCTGTTTGGCCAGGCCCAGGGCGTTGTAGATCTCGGCGCGCGGCTTGCGCGGCATGAGGCTGCGCAGGAACTGCACGTAGGCGCTCGGGATCTCCATGTCCACCATGAAGTAGGCGCGCGCAAAGCTGAACAGCATCTGCAGATCGTCCTCGCCGAACAGGGCCGCGTCGATATACAGGCGGCCCTCGTCGTCGTGCAGGATGGGCAGGGCGAACGGCACTTCCTGGAAGCCGTTGATGATCTTGCCCACCACGTAGGCGCCCTTGTTGCGAAAGAACAGGCTGGCCAGCACCTGGATCTGGAAATTGGCGCGCAGGCGCACCTTGTCCAGGCGGCCCTGCATGGCGCGCAGCACATGGCCGGTGTCGCGCGGCAGGTCGGCGAAGCTGCCCTGCAGTTGGAAGTTGTCGATGATGCGGGTGAGCGTGTCGTGCAGGCTCTCGCGCGAGGGGTAGTAGGCGCGGTAGGTGGGCCGGGCGGCGGGCTCTTCGTTCTCGATGTACTCGGTGCTGACCGCGGGCCGCACGAAGATGAAGTCGTTGTGGAAGTGCGTGCGGTGCAGGATCTTGCAGGTCACCGAGTTGAAGAAGGTCTCGGCCAGCTCGGGCTGGTGGTGGTTGACCAAGAGGCCGATGTAGTGCAGCTTGACCTGGTGCCAGACGTCCATGGGCTGGGTGCCGGCGTCGTATTCCTTTTCGAGCCGGCGCACGCACTCCTTGACGCGCAGGTCGTAGAACTCGATGCGCTCGCGCTGGGCGCGCTGCTGGCCGTGCCAGTCAGCGGTCTCGAAACGGTGCTTGGCCCGCGCGGACTCGGTGCGGAACAGGCGGTAGTGACGGTTGAAGCCATCCATCATCGCCTTGGCGATGTCGTACGCCTGGGGCGCGTCGAGTCGTTGCGGGAACATGGGCTGCCTACCGATCCTGCAGGGGGCCTGTGGGCTCAGCCCCGCCGGGTGGCCGCCACGCCGGCGATGGCGGCCCTGTACAGCGAGTCGAGGCCCTCGGTGCCGGCGATGGTCATGTGCAGGTCGTTGATGAGCCCGTCTTTCAGGCCATAGCACCAGCCGTGCAGGGTGACCTTGTCGCCGCGGCCCCAGGCGTCGAGCATCACCGTGGTCTGCGCGATGTTGACCACCTGCTCGATGGCGTTGAGCTCGCACAGCACGTCGTGGCGCCATTCGGGCGCGGTGGCGGCAATCAGCTCACGGTGGCGGTCGCGGACGTCCTGCACGTGGCGGATCCAGTTGTCGGCCAGGCCCACGCGCGTGCCCTCCAGCGCGGCCAGCACGCCGCCGCAGCCGTAATGGCCCACGACCATGAGGTGCTCGATGTGCAACTGGTCGACCGCGTACTGGATGGTGGACAGGCAGTTCAGGTCGGTAGGCACCACCACGTTGGCCACGTTGCGGTGCACGAAGACCTCGCCGGGTTCCAGGCCGGTGATCTGGTTGGCCGGCACGCGGCTGTCGGAGCAGCCGATCCACATGTACTTGGGCTTTTGCTGCGCCAGCAGGCCGGTGAAGAAGCCAGGGCGCTCACGCTCCATCTGGGCCGCCCAGGCGCGGTTGTGGACAAACAGGTCTTCGATGGATGCGGGCATGGGTTTCTGGCTCTCAATAAGGTCAATGGGCCTGCCGTTTCAGCAGGTCTCGGCAAACAGCTCCCGGCCAATCAGCATGCGGCGGATCTCGCTCGTGCCCGCGCCGATCTCGTACAGCTTGGCATCACGCCACAGGCGCCCCAGGGGGTACTCGTTGATGTAACCGTTGCCGCCGAAGATCTGCACGCCCTCACCCGCCATCCAGGTGGCCTTCTCGGCACACCAGAGAATGACGCTGGCGCAGTCCTTGCGGACCTGGCGCACATGGTCGGTCCCCAGCATGTCCAGGTTCTTGGCCACGGTGTAGGCAAACGAGCGCCCCGCCTGGAGCACGGTGTACATATCGGCCACCTTGCCCTGAATGAGCTGGAATTCGCCGATGCTCTGGCCGAACTGCTTGCGGTCGTGAATGTAAGGGATGACGTTGTCCATCACCGATTGCATGATCCCCAGGGGGCCCCCGGTCAATACCGCGCGCTCGTAGTCCAGCCCGCTCATGAGCACCTTGGCGCCCTGGTTCAGGCCGCCCAGGATCTGCGAGGCGGGCACCTCGACGTTGTTGAACACCAGCTCGCCCGTGTGGCTGCCACGCATGCCCAGCTTGTCGAGCTTTTGCGCCACGCTGAAGCCGGGCATGCCCTTTTCGAGCAGGAAGGCGGTGACGCCGCGCGCGCCCAGCTCAGGCTCTGTCTTGGCATAGACCACCAGGGTGTCGGCGTCGGGGCCGTTGGTGATCCACATCTTGCTGCCGTTGAGCAGGTAGTAGCCGCCCTTGTCCTCGGCCTTGAGCTTCATGCTGATCACGTCGGAGCCGGCGCCCGGCTCGCTCATGGCCAGCGCACCCACATGCTCGCCACTGATCAGCTTGGGCAGGTACTTGGCTTTCTGCGCCTCGCTGCCGTTGCGGTTGATCTGGTTCACGCACAGGTTGCTGTGCGCGCCGTAGGACAGGCCGACGGAAGCGCTGGCACGCGAGATCTCCTCCATGGCCACCATGTGCGCCAGGTAGCCCATGGCGGCACCTCCGTACTGCTCGGGCACGGTGATGCCCAGCACCCCCAGTTCGCCCATCTTGCGCCACAGGTCCATGGGGAACTGGTCATTCTTGTCCACCTCGGCGGCGCGCGGGGCGATCTCGGCCTGGGCGAAATCGCGCACGGCGTCGCGCAGCGCGTCGATGTCTTCGCCCAGCTGGAAGTTCAGGCCTGGCAGGTTGGCGGGGATGCTCATGGTTTGTCTCCTGGTAGGAAGTAATGCGGATTCGGGGTACGAACGTCTCAGTTACGGATGTTGTCTCGGCCGGTCACGGCCATCAGCGTGCAGCCCATGGTGGCCACCAGCTTGTCGCCCTGGGCGCCCAGGGCATAGGCGCGCCCTTCGGTCACGGTGATGGTGCGGCCGGGCTTGAGCACCCGGCCTTCCATGCGAAAGCGCTCGCCCTGGGCAGGGGCCAGCAGGTTGATCTTGAATTCGATGGTGAGCACTGACGCATCCTCGCCCATCAAGGTGAACCCCGCATAGCCGCAGGCGGAATCGAGCGCTGTGGCGACCATGCCGGCATGCAGGAAACCGTGCTGCTGCGTGAGGCTGGCAGCCCAATCGAACTCGATGTCCACCGCACCCGGCTCGATGCGGGCCAGGCGCGCACCCAGCGTCTGCATGGCGCCCTGCAGCGCAAAGCTGTCTCTCACGCGGTCCGCATAGCGCGGGCTTCTTACCTCGAAAGCTGGGCTGGTCACGGCAGGTTCCTGGAAGGAAATTTGATTGACGTTTACGTAAACGTCAATTATGGCTCATTTTTGCTTCTCCACCTTGTCTAGCAGTGCCCGGGCCTCCTGCTCGTGCTCTTCCACCTCTTCCAGGTTGGCCTGCAGGTCGGCCAACTGCTCCTCCAACTGCTTGCGGTGTACGCCCAGCACCTCGAGGAATTTGCGCAGTTGCGCGCCCGTGTCGCGCGGACTGTCGTAGAGGTCGATGATCTCCTTGGCCTCGGTCAGCGACAGGCCCAGGCGCTTGGCGCGCAGGGTCAGTCGCAGCCGCGTGCGGTCGCGCGCGCTGTACATGCGGTTGCGCCCGGCCGGGCCGGTGCGCTCGGGCTGCAGCAGCCCCATGTCTTCGTAGAAGCGCATGGCACGCGTGGTGAGGTCGAACTCTTTGGCGAGGTCACTGATGGTGTAGGAGGTGGCCATGGGGCAGTCGGGAGAATGCAGGTTTCGCACTGGCGACAGTCGCTTCGCGAACCGTCCCTACAATGCAGTGAATCTGACGTTTACGTTAACGTCAATGCTAACCCAAGCAGGCACCGCATGAACCCCCTCGAACACCAAATCACCTACCCCATGGGCGACACCCTTCCCGCACCCGGGGTGGCGATGGACGTGGCACCAGGGGTGCGCTGGATCCGCATGGGGCTGCCGTTTGCGCTGGACCACATCAACCTGTGGCTGCTGCGCGACCGCCAGCGCGTGGGCAACACCCTGGTGGACGGCTGGACGGTGGTGGACTGCTGCATCGACAACCCGCTCACGCGCGCGCAGTGGGAGGACGTGTTCGCCTCCAGCCTGGACGGGCTGCCCGTGCTGCGTGTGATCGTGACGCACATGCACCCTGACCACATCGGCCTGGCGCACTGGCTGTGCGCGCGCTGGAATGCACGCCTGTGGATCAGTGCCACCGACTACTACGCTGCACGCGCAGCGATAAGCAGCCGCGACGGATTCAGTGGCGAGGCCGGGACCGACTTCTACACCTCGCACGGTGCGCGTGACGAGGCGTTCCTCAGCCATGTGCACGGCCGTGGTTCCTACTACCACTCGCTGGTGCCGGACCTGCCCACCACCTACCGGCGCATGATGGACGGCGATGCCATCGAGATCGGTGGGCGCACCTGGAACTGCATCAGCGGCTATGGCCATGCGCCCGAACATATCGCGCTGCACTGCCCCGGGCTGTCGGTCTTGATCAGCGGCGACATGGTGCTGCCGCGCATCTCCACCAATGTGAGCGTGCATGCGGCCGAGCCCGAAGCCGACCCACTGCGGCTGTTTCTCAGCTCGATTGCGCGCTACCTGGACCTGCCAGCGGATACGCTGACCCTGCCTTCGCACGGCAAGCCCTTTACCGGCATGCACGTGCGCATAGGGCAGCTGCAAAGCCACCACCAGGACCGCTTGCAGGAAATCCTGGAGGCCAGCCGCACCGGCCCGCTGTCGGCCACCGACGTGCTGCCGGTGATGTTCAAGCGCCCGCTCGACCCGCACCAGATGACCTTTGCGCTGGGCGAGGCGCTCGCCCACCTGCACCTGCTGTGGCTTGATGGACGCTTCGACCGGGTGATGGACGCCAAAGGGGTGTACCGATTCGGACCGGCAGGGTCCCTTGCCGCTGCACAGCAGCAGGAGACGGCCAGCGCCGCCGTCGCCTAGAAGGGAGGGGAAGGCGCCGGTCAGTCAGGCGTCCTGTTGCCGCTGTTGCTCCTCGATCTGGATGCGCAGGCGCTCCTCCTGTGCGCGCAATTCGGGCGTGAATTCGGCGCCGAAGTCCTCGGCGTCGAAGATCTGCCGGATCTCGATCTCGGACTCCCCCAGCATCGGATTCGGGCAGCGCTTGAGCCAATCGATGGCCTCCTGCAGCGAGGCGCACTTCCAGATCCAGAAGCCGGCAATCAGCTCCTTGGTTTCCGCAAAAGGGCCATCGATCACCTGGCGTGCCTGGCCGGAAAAGCGCACACGGACGCCCTTCGAACTGGGGTGCAGCCCGTCACCGTTCAGCATCACACCCGCCTGGACCAGTTCTTCGTTGAAACGGCCCATCTCGGCCATCAGCTGTTCGCTGGGCATCACGCCGGCTTCGCTGTTGGCATCGGCCTTGATCAGCACCATGAATCGCATCGAGATCTCCTCGTGGGGTGGGAAAGTCAGAGCGCACCAAGGCTCTTTCTGCACGACGGATGATGGACTGCTATTTCGACAGCAATGGTGAAATTTCGTACGGCCATGGCGCCATGGCGTGAAATGCCGGCACCGGCAACAGCCATGATTCGCCGGCCCAAACGCAAAACCCCCCAGTCCTTTGGAGACTGAGGGGGTTTGGGGCTATAAG
>NZ_LMIH01000011.1:156193-170227 GCF_001428645.1 Acidovorax sp. Root217 | reverse complement strand
CCGCAGCACTCCACCCTTGTTCATTGAAATCCAGGGTGTTGCGCTTCGCTTTTGAATCCGCCCGGTGATAGCGGCGCGGCGGGCCTTATCGGGGCCGGGGCGGCGCCCCACGTGGGTTCTGGGCGCCCAGGGCGTTCGAAGTCACATTCTTTTTCAACGGGAGTTTTCCATGCCATTCACCATCCCCGAGCACACCACCCACAATGCCCCTTCCATCACGCGCGACGCGGCCTGGGCGTTGCTGGAGGCCGCACGCGCCGGGGCGCGCGACATCGGCATCGACGTGGCCATTGCCGTCACCGATGCGGCGGGCCACCTCAAAGCCTTCGAGCGCTCGGACCACGCACCCTTCCTCACGGCCGAGGTGGCCATCGACAAGGCCTGGACGGCCGCCTCCTTCGGAGTGGGCACGCATGTGTGGAATGCCATCCTCACCGACCCCAAGGTGGCGCAGCTCGCGCACCGCCCGCGCATGGTGTCCGTGGGCGGTGGCTGCCCCATCCTCGATGGTGGCCAGGTGGTGGGGGCCATCGGCATCTCGGGCGGCAATGCCCAGCAGGACCAGGATGCGGCCGAGACCGCCATCCGGGCGCTGGGCTTCGAGGTCAGGGCCTGAAAAGGCCCTGAACAGGTCCTTGGGCTTTCAGCGGTCCACGTACTGCGCGTCGAAGCGCTTGCGCGCCGCGAGGTGGGCGTCGGCGCAGGCGCCGGTGGCCGGGTCGGCTCGGCACACGGGGCTGGGCTGGAAGTAGCGGGCCCAGGCATCGGCGCGGCGCTGCTGGCGCTCGGATTCGAGCCGGGCGGCCAGGGCCTGGGCGGTCTTGAGGTCGTCGTCGGCCTTCTTCTGGCCTGCGTCCTGCACCGGCGCAGCAGGCTGCGGGGCCTCGGCCTGCGGTGGTGCGGTCTGCGCAGGCAGTGGCGGCGCAGGTTCGGGGGCGGGCGGTGCTGGTGGCGGCGCAGGCTGGGCCACCGCAGGTGGCGGGGCGGCCTGCGTGCTGGTACTGCTGCTGTCGTCGCCCACAGGCCGTGGCTGTGTCAGCACGGCCGGTGTGGCTGGTGGCGGTGGGCGCTGGCCGACGATGGCGTCGTGGGCAAACAAGGCGGCCAGACCGCCGATGAACACGCCCAGCGCGATCCTGGCAACGTCTGGCAAAAAGGGGCCCCTGCCGGCCGCGGGTGACGAATCTGGTTGCATGGCACACCTCCTGAGGGCAGTGTAGCCGTGCGTGCGCCGGCACATTGGTCAAATCGCAGGCACCGCGTTGAAACCCGCGCCGGCACTGGGCCCGGCGGGCATGCACAGGTGTTATCCACAGAGTCATCCACGCTGGCTGTGGACTGCTGCACTGGGCTGCGTGGCAAGGTGTACCGGGGAGGTGCGCGGCGCCGCAGTCGGGCCATTGCCAGCCATGCGCCAGGGCCTGAAAAGTGGCCCGCACACCGTGCTGCGGCGCGCGGCGGTGGGCTGATGAAAGAACAGGCACCGCATCGCAGCCCGCGCCAGTGCTGGCTTTGCGGTGTATTCATCAGGGTTTTCCACAGGGTCATCCACGGTCGCGGTGGATGGTGTGTCAACGTACGCAAGCCGCGCTATCGGCGCGCCTCGTGGCGGACTTGGAGGGCGGCTGCTGATGAATTCGCAGGCACCGCGTTGCAGGCCGCGCCAGTGCTGGCTCTGGCGTGGCTGCACAGGGGTTATCCACAAAGTCATCCACGCCGGCTGTGGACTTTGCGGACGCCGTTTGCGCCCCCGGCGCGGCCATTGGTCAATCCGCAGGCACCGCGTTGCAAGCCGCGCCGGCATTGGCTTTGCGCGGCATGCACAGGCCTTTTCCACAGGGTCATCCACGGTGGCTGTGGACTGGTTCGCCCGCCCAGGCCTGGGACGCATGGCAAGGGGGCGGGCGGGTTGACGGCGGGCGGGCAATCCGGCGGTGCTGGCGCCGCGCTGATGAATTCGCAGGCACCGCGTTGCAGGCCGCACCAGTGCTGGCTTTGGCGTGCATGCCCAGTGCTTGTCCACAGGGTCATCCACGCCGTCTGTGGACGGTGCGCGCGCATACGGGTGCCCTGCCGCGCCCCCTGCCCGGGGCATTGATGAAATCGCAGGCACCGCGTTGCAGCCCCCGCCGGCATTGGCTTTGCGCCGTATCCACCGGTGTTTTCCACAGGGTCATCCACGGCGGCTGTGGACTGCGGGCGCGGTGTCGGCGCTGCTGCGCGAGTTGCCTGCCGCTACTTGCCACCCCGAGCAGCCAGGGCCCGCACCAGGGCCCCGTCGGCGCGGGCCGCATGGGCACCGTCCACGCGGTCGGCCAGCACCTGCGCGAGCTGGCGCAACTGGCCGGGCGTGAGCCCCACGTTCATGCTGATTCCCATGTGCGACTGCAGCTGCGATTCGGCGCCGGCCAGGGCCGAGAGCATGCCCACCGTGGCGATTTCGCGGCTCTGCCAATCCAGGTTGTCGCGCTCGAAGATGTCGCCGAAGAGGTGGGTCTTGAGGTACTGGTCGATGGCCGGTGCGAAGTCGAACAGCGGGCCCTTGACGGGCGCACCCACCAGGCGCGTCTGGTTGGCCGTGCCGGCTGCCAGCAGGGCATCGCCCTGGGGGATGGGCCGGCTGGGCGCGCTCCCGGGGGCGTCCTGCAGGCCGCGCTGGCGGCGGGCCTCCAGCACTTTCAGGAGCTCGCCCAGCGCGTTCAGGCTGCGCGGGAAGCCCGCGTAGGCATACACCTGCACCAGAACTTCGCGCGCGTCGCCCACGGTAAGGCCCGCGTCCAGGCCCTGGTTCAGCGCAGGGCCCAGGCGCGCGATGTCGCCGGCCGCTGCGAAGGCGGCGATGGGCACGATGGCCTGCTGGCGTGGCGAGAGCGTCTCGCTGGTCTGCGCGGTGGTGGGTTGCATGGCCTTGGGCTCCTGGGGGCTGGCGGATGCGTGGCCCGGTGCAACGGCCAGGCCGGCCAGCAGGCCGATGGCTGCCAGCCGGCCCATGCGCTCAACGCGCCGTGGTGATGTTGCTGTGGTATTGCTCATCGCTGACCTTCTCCATCCATTCGACGTTCTTGCCATCTGCCATGCCGGTCACGGCCAGGTGGGTCATGGCCGTGCTGGGCGCGGCGCCGTGCCAGTGCTTCACGCCGGGCGGACACCAGACCACGTCGCCGGGGTGGATCTCCTGCACCGGCTTGCCCCATTCCTGCGTGCGGCCGATGCCCGAGACCACCACCAGCCGCTGGCCTGCGGGGTGGGTGTGCCAGGCAGAGCGGGCGCCGGGCTCAAAGGTGACATGCGCGCCCGAGGCGCTGATGCCCTTGTCGGCAGGCCAGACGGGATCGACGCGCACGCGGCCGGTGAAGAAGGCATCGGGCCCGGCTGCCGAGGCCTGGGCGCCAGCCCTGGTGATCTGCTGCGTGCTTAAAGCGGGTGACTCGGTCGCGGCAACCGCGCCGCCCTGGGCCACGGCCAGGGCAAAGGCGGTTCGCATGAGCGTGGGGTTCATAGGCTGGGGCTCCTGAAGGTTGGAAGGGGTGCGGCAGGCGGGCTGTGAACACCGCCGGCCGGTGCACTAACTGTAGACAGGGGTGATTGGGCTGAGAAGATGCCAAAATCGGCATGCACTTGTGCAACACATTCACCAATCCATGGCCTCTGGCGAAAACCTCAACGACCTGCGCGCCTTCGTGGTGGTGGCGCGTGAGCGCAGCTTCACCCGCGCCGCGGCGCAACTGGGCCTGTCGCGCTCGGCGCTCAGCCATGCCATGCTGGCGCTGGAGTCGCGCCTGGGCGTGCGCCTGCTGGCCCGCACCACGCGCAGCGTCTCCACGACCGAGGCCGGTGCGCGCCTGCTGGCCACGGTGGCCCCGCGCCTGCAGGAGATCGAGGCCGAGCTGGGCGCCCTGAGCGCCATGCGCGACAAGCCTGCCGGCACCGTGCGCATCACCGCACACGACCACGCCATTGCCACCGTGCTCTGGCCCCGCCTGCAACCGCTGCTGCTGGAGTAGCCCGACATCCGCATCGAGTTCAGCGTGGACTACGCCTTCACCGACATCGCCTCGCAGCGCTTCGACGCGGGCGTGCGCGTGGGCGACCGGGTGGACAAGGACATGGTGGCCGTGCGCATCGGGCCGCCGCTGCGCATGGCCGTGGCGGCCTCGCCGGCCTACCTGGCAGGCAAGGCGCTCCCGGTCACGCCGCACGATCTGACAGCGCACCAGTGCGTGAACCTGCGCCTGCCCACGCACGGCGGTCTGTATGCCTGGGATTTCGAGAAGGACGGGCAGGCACTGGCCGTGCGCGTGCAGGGCCAGGTGGTGTTCAACAACACCCAGTTGATGCTGCAGGCCGCGCTGGACGGCCTGGGCTTTTGCTACGTGCCGCTGGAGCTGGTGCAGCCGCACGCCGAGCACGGCCGCCTGGTGCCGGTGCTGCAGGACTGGTGGCCGAGCTTCTCGCCCTACCACCTGTACTACGCCAACCGCCGCCAGACGGCGCCCGCGCTGGCCCTGGTGATCGAGGCACTGCGCTGGCGTGAATAGGTGAAGCGTGCAGCAGCGGCATGGGCCATGCAACCATCACCCTCACAAGTCGGCCGCAGCGCACAACAGAAGTCTTGGCCGAACGGGTTTCTCGTTTGGCGCGCCAGCCGGCGCGCTAGCCGGCTCGCGAGCCGCTCAGGCGCAGCGCCTTCACCACCAGCGAAAACGCGGGTGAGGGCTGGCGCTTGCTGGGGTAGTACAGGTGGTAGCCGGCAAACTTGGGGCACCAGTCCTGCAGCACGCGCACCAGCCGCCCCGATGCGATGTGCGGCATCAGCTCATCTTCGGGCAGCAGGGAGATGCCCAGCCCGGCCAGCGCCGCGTCGACCTGCGGCGCGGAGGTGTTGAAGATCAGCGGCCCATCGACACGCACGTTCATCTTGCGGCCGCGCTTTTCAAAATCCCAGACATACAGACCGCCCGAGGTCGGCATGCGCTGGTTGATGCACTGGTGACTGGTGAGGTCCGCAGGCGTCTTGGGAATGGGGTTGGCCGCGAAGTACCCGGCAGAGGCGACCACCGCCATCTGCAGCGGCGGGCCGATGGGCACGGCGATCATGTCGTTGTCGATCGTGTTGCCCATGCGGACACCAGCGTCGAACCGGTCGGCCACGATGTCGCGAAAGCTGTAGTTCACGTCGAACTCCAGCTTGATCTCGGGGTACTCGCGCAGCAGCGGCGCGAGCTTGGGCAGCAGCACCGTGTGCAGCACGTTGTCGCCACAGGTGATGCGCACCGTGCCTGCGGGCTTGTCCCGCAGCTCGGTCAGCGCGTCGAGCTCGGCCTCGATTTCCTCGAAGCGGTGCCCGATGGCCTTCATGAGCCGCTCGCCGGCCGATGTCGGCGCGACGCTGCGGGTGGTGCGCGTCAGCAGCCGGATCTGCAGGCCCTCTTCGAGCCCGCGGATGGCCTGGCTGAGGGCGGATTGGGTGACGCCCAGCGTGCCCGCAGCGCGCGTGAAGCTCCCCTCGCGCGCGACCGTCACGAAGGCCAGCAGATCGTTGAAATTGCGTCGTGGCATCGATTGCGCTCCCTTGTGACTTGGCATCTGACTTGTTATCCAGGCTAATAAATGTATTAAGCATTCATTACCTAGTCAATGGATGCCCTGGCCGGCACACTTGCCTGCAAGCCCCAGCGCACCAGCACAGGCAGCGCGCTGCGCACCCACAGCACCAGGAACTCCGGCCATGAACCATCAAGCAGACCACATCCATCCATCCACCGTCGAGCCAGCCGGGCCATCGCCCGATCGGCGCGAATTCCTGAGGATCGCTGGCACCAGCGCAGCAGCAGCCGGCATGCTGTCGACGGCGGGCGGCACGGCATTCGCCGCTGCGCCGATGGGCGCAGCGCTGCCGTCGGGCGCCGACAACTTCTACACGAGCAACCAGGTCATCGTGCAGCAAGTGAGTTTCAAGAGCCAGTACCGCATGACCGTGACCGGCACCCTGTTCGTGCCCAGCACGCTGGACCGCAAGAAGCGCACCCCGGCCATCGTCGTCGGCCACCCCATGGGTGCAGTGAAGGAGCAAAGCGCCAATCTTTACGCAACGAAGATGGCCGAGCGGGGCTTCGTGGCTCTGTCGGTGGATCTGGCGTTCTGGGGCGGCAGCGAGGGCCAGCCGCGCAATGCGGTGTCTCCCGACATGTATTCCGAAACCTTCAGCGCCGCAGTCGACTTTCTGGGCAGCCAGGCATTCGTGGACAGGCAGCAGATCGGCGCCATCGGCGTGTGCGGCAGCGGCAGCTTCGTCATCAGCGCCGCCAAGATCGACCCGCGCCTGAAGGCCATTGCCACGGTCAGCATGTACGACATGGGGGCGGCCAACCGCAATGCGCTCAACCATTCGCAAACGCTGGCGCAGCGCAAGCAGATCATCGCTGCCGCCGCAGCGCAGCGCGATGTGGAGTTCAACGGCGGTGCAGTGCAGTACACCGGCGGCACGGTGCTCAGGCTGAAAGCGGACACGCACCCCATCCAGCGCGAGTTCTTCGACTTCTACCGTACCCCGCGCGGCGAGTTCACGCCCCTGGGTGCATCGTCGCAGACGACGACCATGCCAACGCTGAGCAGCAACGTGAAGTTCATGAACTTCTACCCGTTCAACGACATCGAGACGATCTCGCCCAGGCCGCTGCTGTTCATCACCGGCGATCAGGCCCACTCCAAGGAGTTCAGCGAAGACGCCTATCAGCGCGCTGCCGAGCCCAAGGAACTGCACTACGTGCCAGGTGCCGGCCATGTGGACCTGTACGACCGGGTGACCCTGATCCCATGGGACAAGCTGGCATCTTTCTTCGACCGCCACCTCATCAAGGCCCGGGCCTGATGGCGGCCCCTGCCATCACCGCGAGCGCCGGCATCCCGCTTGACCAGGAAGGCGGTGGTCGCCCTGCGCACTGGGGCGGAGTCTTCGCGATGACGCTGTGCGTCTTTGCGCTGATCGCTTCGGAATTCATGCCCGTGAGCCTGTTGACGCCGATGGCGTCGGACCTGCAGGTCACCGAGGGCATGGCCGGGCAGGGCATTGCCATCTCCGGCGCGTTTGCGGTGCTCGCCAGCCTGTCGATCCCGGCGGTTGCAGGGCGAATCCATCGCAAGGCGCTGCTGCTTGCGCTGACGGCGATGATGTGTGTCTCCGGCGCCATTGTCGGCCTTGCGCCCAACTACCTCACGTACATGGTGGGCCGGGCGCTGATCGGCGTGGTTGTCGGCGGCTTCTGGTCCCTGTCGGCTGCCACCGCCATGCAGCTGGTTCCACCGTCCAAGGTGCCCCGCGCGCTGGCCATCTTCAACGGCGGCAACGCACTGGCCACGGTCATCGCCGCGCCGCTGGGCAGCTACCTTGCGTCCATCATGGGCTGGCGCGGGGCCTTCTTGTGCCTGGTGCCCATCGCTGTGGTCGCATTCGCCTGGCAGTGGTTCAGCCTGCCACCCATGCCGGCCTTGCCGCGCGCAGGGTCCGGCAACGTGCTCAGGCTTTTCAAGAGCCGGCGGGTCGTGCTCGGCATGCTGGCGGTGGGCATCTTCTTCATGGGACAGTTCGCACTGTTCACCTACCTGCGACCGTTTCTTGAGGCGGTGACAGGGGTCGGTGTGTCGATGCTGTCCTTCATCCTGCTCGCGCTCGGCGCCGCAGGCTTCATCGGCACCCTGTTCATCGGGCGATTTCTGAAAGCAGGTTTCTATGCCACCCTGGCCATCATCCCGGTGGTGATGGCTGCCATCGCGCTGCTGCTCACGACCCTGGGCGGTTCTGTGGTCGCCACCACGGTGCTGCTGGCCCTGTGGGGCCTGGTGGCCACCGCGGCCCCGGTCGGCTGGTGGACCTGGATCGCGCAGACCCTCCCGCAGGACGCCGAGGCGGGCGGCGGGCTGATGGTGGCGGTGGTCCAGCTGTCCATCGCACTGGGGTCCACCGCCGGCGGACTGCTGTTCGACGGCAGTGGTTACCAGGCTACTTTCGTCTTCAGCGCCACACTGCTCCTGGTCGGCGCATTCCTCGTAACCATGACGGCGCGTGCGAGCCACGCGGGATCCGCATGACGCAACACCATTGCCTGCACGCCCCAATGGCACGAGCCCACCGATCCTCGCAGATGCGTGCCGCCGGCGTGGCCGCCGCGCTGCTCGTGTTCGGCGCAGGCAACGCTGCCGGACAGGCGCGGCCCACCGCGCCCTTGGCAAGCCAGGCAGACGCAGCACGGGCATCCGACACCTCAAAGGCAATACGCATGCAGCTCTCCGTTGGAAACCGTCGTTTCACGCTCACGGTGGCCGATACCGATGCCGCTCGCGCATTCGTCAGCCAACTGCCACTGACTCTGGACATGCCAGACCTCAACAGCAATGAGAAGCACGCCAAGCTGCCCAAGGCACTGCCAGCAAATGCAATTCGACCGGGCACGATAAGCAACGGCGACCTCATGCTGTACGGATCGGACACCCTGGTCCTTTTCTACCTGGGCTTCGAATCTGCCTACTCGTACACGCGCCTTGGCCGTGTCGATGACCCGAGCGGGTTGGCGCAGGCGCTCGGTCAGGGCACCGCTCGCATCACGTTCTCTCGCTGGTAGCGGTCACTCCATTGCGCGCCCACCTTGCATTGCAGGGGAATTATTAGCCACGGTAATAGCAGCAATAAGCAATCGTTCGGTAGTCAAACACCCGGCTGCTCGACAAACTCGATGTGCGGCAAAGAACGATGAGAACAACACGCCCAGCCACTTCGGCCAGCGCCCCTGCGTGGCCTCCACGAATGCGGTTTTCAAGAAGGACACAGTCCATGCCCCACGAAACACACAACGATCTGCCAACGGAAATCAGTGCCGACGAGGCCGCCCTGGTGCGGGACATGCCTGAGCTCAAGGGCGTCGGCCAGGCGCGGCGCACGTTCATGGTGCAGACCGGTGGCGGCGGCATCGGCCTTTTTGCCGCCAACCTGCTGGCCACGGAGTCCGCGCTGGCGCAGCTTCCGCCGGTGCCGGGTGCGGCGTCTGCGCCCATCGTCGCGCAGAACGTCGTGGGCGTGACCTTCAAGGTCAACGGCACACCGCAGACGCTGCAGCTCGACTCGCGCGTCGTGCTGCTCGATGCGCTGCGCGAGCGGCTTGCGCTAACCGGCTCCAAGAAGGGGTGCGACCAGGGCCAGTGCGGCGCCTGCACGGTACTGGTCGACGGGCAGCGTGTGCTCTCGTGCCTGACCCTGGCCGCCACGCTCGAAGGCCGTGAAGTCACGACCATTGAGGGCTTGGCAAAGGGCGACCAACTGCATCCGATGCAGGCCGCCTTCATCAAGCACGATGGCTTTCAGTGCGGCTACTGCACATCGGGGCAGATCTGCTCTGCCGTCGGCATGCTGGCCGAGGCCCGGCGCGGCCAGGTCAGCCACGTCACCGAGAACGTCGGCAGGACAACGACCCGCCTGACGGACGACGAGATCCGCGAGCGCATGAGCGGCAACATCTGCCGCTGCGGCGCGTATCCAGGCATCGTCGCCGCGATTCAAGAAGTCCATTCGGGCCGGCAGGCAGCCCAGACCTGGCGCTTTGCCAGCGAGGCGCAACTTGCGATGGCATCCACCGCTTCAAGCCCTTCAAAGGAGGACGGCCATGAGACCGTTTGAGTATGTTCGCGCCGCAGATTCCGCTGCCGCTACCGTAGCGGTGTCGGCCATGCCCCAAGCCCGGTACCTGGCCGGTGGCAGCAACCTGCTGGACCTGATGAAGGAGGACGTCGAGCGGCCCACGCGGCTGGTGGACATCACGCGGCTGCCGCTGCGCGAGATCCAGCGCACGCGCTCCGGACTGTCCATCGGCGCGCTGGCGACCAACAGCGAGACCGCCAACCATCCGCTGGTCCGCGAGAGCTACCCGTTGCTGACGCAGGCGATCGTGGCAGGCGCCTCCGGGCAGTTGCGCAACATGGCGACCAATGGCGGAAACCTGCTTCAACGCACGCGCTGCAACTACTTCTACGACACATCGATGCCCTGCAACAAGCGCGAGGCCGACAGCGGCTGCGGCGCGCGAGAGGGCCTGAACAAGATCCACGCGATCCTGGGCTGGAGCGAATCGTGTGTGGCGACCTACCCTGGCGACATGGCAACGGCCTTGTATGCGCTGGATGCCAAGGTGCGTGTGCGCGCACCGGATGGGCGTGAGCGGCTGATCGCCATCACCGACTTCCACCGGCTGCCGGGCGACACGCCGCAGCGCGACAACAACCTGGAGCACGGCGATCTGATCCTGGCCATCGAGCTCCCGGTGCCGTCGGGCGACTTTGCGCGCCACTCGCACTACCTGAAGGTGCGCGACCGCGCCTCGTACGCTTTTGCGATGGTCTCGGTGGCCGCCGCGCTGCAGCTGGATGGCGGCACGATACGGCAGGCGCGCGTGGTGCTGGGCAGCGTCGCCCACAAGCCCTGGCGCAGCGCCGAGGCCGAGGCGGCACTGGTTGGCCAGCGCGCGGATGAGGCCACCTTTCAGCGTGCGGCCGAGGCCGCGCTGCGCGATGCGCGGCCACTTGCGCACAACGCCTACAAGGTGGAACTGGGTCGTCGTTCTGTTGTGCGGGCGCTGATGCGCGCGTCGCGACTGGCTTGAGGAGAGATCGCCATGGCACGCCATCTGGGCAAAGAAACCACCCGCGTCGACGGACTCGCCAAGGTCACAGGCCAGGCGAAGTACACCGCCGAGTTCCAGATCCCGAATGTCACCTACGGCTTCATCGTGCTGAGCACTGTTGCCAAGGGGCGCATCTCGGCCATCGACACACGGCAGGCAGAGCAGGCGGGAGGCGTGATCCGCGTCTTCACGCACCTGAACGCGGGCAGGCTGGGGCCGCCACCGGCAGCCGGGGCGGCGCCCGGGTGGGCGTGGCCGTTGCAGTCGGACCGGGTGTTCTTCAACGGCCAGCCGATTGCCCTGGTCGTTGCGGAGACCTACGAACAGGCCCGGCACGCGTCAAGACTGGTAAAGGTCAGCTACCAGACCGAACCCCACAACACCGACCTCGCCACGGTGCTGGAACGGGCGCAGCCCGACCCGGCCTCGGCCAAGGCCGTGCCCCGCGGCAACCCGGTGGCTGCCATGCAGGCGGCGCCGGTCAAGGTGGCGGCGGAGTACCACATCCCCATCCACCACCACAACCCGATCGAGCCGCACGCAGCCATCGCCTTCTGGCAGGGGGATCAACTCACCATCTTCGACAAGACCCAGGAGGTCTTTGGCGTACAGAAGCACCTGGCCGCGGGCCTGGGCGTGCCGGCCGAGAACATCCGCGTGGTGTCCCCGTTCGTCGGCGGGGCCTTCGGCGCATCGCTCAAGCCCAATTACTACCCCTCCCTGACGGCGATGGCCGCACGCGAACTCAAGCGCCCGGTGAAGGTGGTCTACACGCGGGCGCAGATGTTCACCGGCCATGGCTACCGGCCCCACACCATCCAGAAGGTGGCCCTGGGGGCAGGCCGCGACGGCAAGCTGTCGGCCATCATCCATGAAGCCTTTCACAACACTTCTTCGTTCGAGCCGTTCTCGGACGCCACCACCAGCTTTTTGAAGCAGGTGTATGCGTGCCCGAATCTGCATGCGCCGCTGAAGGTTGCCGCCACCGACCTTGCCACGCCCACGTGGATGCGCGCGCCGGGCGCCGTGAGCGGCATGTTCGCCCTGGAAAGCGCGATGGACGAGCTGTCGTACGCACTCAAGATGGATCCGTTGGCGCTGCGCCTGGCCAACTACGCCGAGGTCGACCCCGAAAGCGGCAAGCCTTTTTCGAGCAAGGCGCTGCGCGAGTGCTACCGCCTGGGCGCAGAGAAGTTCGGATGGGCCAACCGCAAGGCCGAGCCGCGCTCGATGCGCGATGGCCGTTTGCTGGTCGGCTGGGGTATGGCCTCCAGTGTCTGGGGCGCCTTCCAGCAGCCGGCCAGCGCGCGCATTGTGTTTCGCGCCGACGGCACGGCCAGTGTCACCAGCGCAACCAGTGACATCGGTCCAGGCACCTACACCGTCATGACCATGATCGCTGCCGAATTCCTGGGGCTGCGGCTGGACCAGGTGCATTTCGAGCTGGGCGATACGCGCCAGCCCAGGGCACCGGCGCAAGGCGGCTCATGGACCACATCCAGCGTGGGTTCGGCCGTGCGGGGCGCTGCCCTGGCCGTCACCGCCAAACTCCTGCAGCTGGCGAACCGGGATGCCGCATCGCCCCTCACGGGTAAGGCTGCGGCAGAGGTGGAGATGCTCGACGGGTATTTGCGCCCCAAGGGCGATGCGTCGCGCTCGGTGGCCATTGCCGACCTGATGCGGCGCACCGGCACGAACGAGATCGCCGAGACCTGCGATTCGACGCCATCGCCAGAGCGCGCAAAGTACGCATCGCTCGCCCACGGCGCCCAGTTCGTCGAGGTGAAGGTCGACCCCGACCTTGGCACCGTCAAGGTCACCCGCGTCATCGAGGTGACCGCCTGCGGCAAGATTCTCAACCCGCTGGCCTCGCACAGCCAGGAGATCGGCGGCGTGGTGTGGGGCATCGGCATGGCTTTGGAAGAAGCCACCGAGATCGATCACCGCTACGGCAGGATCATGACGGCCAGTCTGCAGCATTACCACGTGCCCGTGAATGCGGACATCCATGCCATCGAGACCATCTTCGTGGAGGAGGAGGACACCATCGTCAACCCGCTGGGAGTGAAGGGCATGGGTGAGCTCGGCATGGTGGGCATTCCCGCTGCCATCGCCAATGCGGTGTTCCACGCCACCGGCAAACGCATCCGCGATCTGCCGATTACGCCCGACAAATTGCTGTGACAGCCAGGCGATGCGGCCGCAAGGTCTGGCCTGGTTGAGCCTTCATGAAAGTCGATTTCATCCTGAACGGTGCAGTGGTCGCGACGGCAACGCTCGACAGCAACGCGAGTGCGGGCGATCTTGCGTTGCTGCTGCCGCTGGATTTGGTGTTGGAGGACTACGAGGCAACCGAGAAGATCGCAGGCTTGCCGCGGGCACTGGCCACCGACGGAGCGCCTGCCGCCCATATGCCAGTGGCTGGGGACCTCTGCTTTTATGCCCCATGGGGCAACCTGGCCATCTTCTACAGGGATGGGCAAATCTCGGACGGCCTGGTCAGGCTGGGCCGCCTTGAACCGGGATGGGACCCTGCGTGGCTCTTCGACGATCCCGCTGTGCGCTTGGTTGTCGCTGCCACCTGAAGACCCGCTTCACGCCAGACTTTCCCCACTTCTGGCCGTCTGAGGAGAACCTTCTACAGATTCCATTTACAAGCTGATACGATTTGCGCATGCCGAGCCGGGTGCTCCGCGGGGTGTGCACCCCATGGTGAATTTGAGGGCGTGGTCCTGCAGGCAAGGTGCATTGGGGGACATTTTTCGAGGAAACACGCGATGGACGCGGGCGGACGAAGACAACACGGGTGGGCATTGGGGCGGCTCGCAGCAGCGGCCCTGGCCCTGGCGGCAGGGCCTGTGTTGGCAGGCACCCTGGGCGGTACTCTGCAAGCGCAGATGCAGCTCACGGCAGGCTGCATGGTCGCCGGCAGTTCCGGTGCCACTGCGGGCGTGAACTTCGGCACCCTGGACTTCGGCACGCGCCCTGGCACCTTCACGGGCATCGTCACGGCCACCCCTTCGGGGGCCGAGGGTGTGTCCGGCCCTACCCAGCTTGTCTGCTCGCCCGAGGTGCTGGGCATCAGCATCCAGGTCGGTCCCGGCGCGTATGCGGGCCAGGGCACGGGCATCGGCACCGGCCCGCGCGCCATGCGCAATGGCAGCACCGCCGCGTACGTGCCCTACGAGCTGTACCGCGACGCCGGGCACACGCAGCCCTATCCCGCCGGAACGGCCATCACCGGCGTCAACGTGCCGGCCAATGGCGCTGCGTTCTCGTTGCCCATCCACGGCCAGATCAACAAGTCGAATCCGGCGGCGCTGCCTGCGGGCATGTACACCGACACGCTGCAGGTCACCGTGACCTA
>NZ_LMIH01000011.1:151823-156144 GCF_001428645.1 Acidovorax sp. Root217 | reverse complement strand
CGTACTGCCTGCGACGCACCGCCTAGCCAGAACCGCTTCGCTGAGTTTTGTTAGCCGCTCTAATACGGATTTGCCTTCAACCGTCTGACTTCGTTGGTCCGCCTTGCCGTGCTACAGCACTTTCTGCGGCTTTCCGCCTGGTCATACGATTGAATGCAAACCCGTAAAAGCCAGCGCTGGGGCGGAAGATGGGCGCGTGCATGCCTCGCGCCTGGCCTCCATTTTGTGCTGACCCGCATGCCATGATGCATGCCAGACAACTCAACTTGGCAAGGTGTATCGATGGGGCCCGCACAAGAGTTCATCCGAACCTTCGTCGCTGCAGAGCGGCAAGAGCGCTACTTGGCGCTTGCCAGCAAGCCATCCCGAAGACGCGACTTCATCTCGGCGCTGGCGCACGACGGGCGCCACCTGGAGCGCAAGTTCATGCAGCAGATCCCGGCGGTAGACGCCGTTGCCGCCAAGGTCGCTGCGCTGCTCAAGTCGCTCGGCGCAGGCCCGCGCTGCTTCGTCGTTGCTGCAAGCCATGGCGAATTCGACAACTGCGCGACAGACACCGCGCCAGTGCTCGAAGCCCTGGTGGGCAAATCCACGGACTGCATCGTCTTCTTTCCCGGCGCCGGCCTGGCCTACTACGAGAACCACGAGGGTGAGTGCCACGTGCTTCGCCGCCCAGCCGCACACTGAACAGGTCGATCAGGCGCTTTGGCTCGATGCCTCAAGCGCCTGCACCATGGCTGCAAACCGGCCGAGCACGCTGCTGGCGTCTGGCGTGGTGCTGACCAGGCCGCTGTCCAGTTGGCTGGATGCATCGCGCGATCGGTTGACGTGCCCGACATACGCACGCATCGCTGCCGCCGAAAACTCGGGGTGGAACTGCACGCCCCACCCGCAGCCGCCCACGCGAAAGGCCTGGTGCGGCTCCAGATCGCTTCGCGCCAGCAGCACTGCCTGGTCGGGTAGCCGCAGCACGGACTGGTAGTGGACCAGTTGCGCAGGGAACCGATCGGGCAGGCCCGCCAGCAATGCGTCCTCGCGCGCGTCCTGGCTCAGGTGGATGGACTGTGTTCCCACTTCCGGCCCGCCAGGCAGTTCATCGACCTTGCCGCCGAACGCATGGGCGAGCAACTGGTGCCCGTAGCAGATGCCGAGCACCGGCACCCCGGCCTCGACGCAGCGCTTCATCCACAGCGCCAACTGCTCGCTCCAGGGAGCGCGGTCGGTCACCATGGCATGCGAGCCACTCACTACCACCCCGGCCACTTCCGAAGGGTGGGGCAGGGCGGGCGCGGGCTGCTGCGCGTCGATCCGCCGCATGGGCAGCGCTGGCGTCGCCTGCCCGAGACCCGCAGCGATCCAGTCGTCGAAGTCACCCTCTGATTCCCTGAGGCCTGGGAAGGTGTTGCCAGCGGAAATGATGAGCAACGGTTTGCTGGCGGGCTGCGTGCAATCGGGGCTGGCGCGGTCGGGCATGGCAAATGGGATGGGCACGGGAGGCACGGTGAACGGCGGGGAGCCGCATTATGGAGCCGCCTCCCGCGCGGGCCCCTTCATCGACCTCCAGCCACCATCACCTGAAAACCATCGCTGCAGGTCACCGTGACCTACGCAGCCTTGCCAGCTAGCGAGCGGGCCGCGTTGCAATGGGGGGCGCTGTTGCAAGGCCCGGGGGGCGAGAGACATTTGCGGCCTGCCCAGGCGCTGCGGAACCTGCGGGGGTTGCGGGGATTCATCGCCGACGCGGGCATGGTCTATCAAGTCGGGGTTAATATGTAAATAGTAATAATTCTCGTCCAACTTCGGGTTGAGGCTCCGGCGTGCTGAGCGCGGGTTCGCCGTTCGCATTTTCCCCTCCCATGAAACTACCTGATCTTCCCAATGGCGCCCGCGCCGTGGTGGAGGGCGTTGCCTCCTCCCATCCCCTTATCGATGCCGCAGCGCTGCGACGGCTGGGAGAGCTCGGTTTCCTGGAGGGCGAGCCGTTGACCGTGCTGCGCCGCGGCCCTGGCGGGCTGGAGCCCATCGCCGTGCAGATCGGTGATACCCAGTTTGCGCTGCGCATGCTGGAAGCCCAGTGCATCGAGGTGCGCCCGGTATGACGGGCCAAGGCGTTTCTCCCGTTGCCACCGCCGGCGCCCTGCCGAGTCTGGCCCTGGTCGGCAACCCCAACTGCGGCAAGACGGCGCTGTTCAACCTGATGACCGGTGCGCGCCAGAAGGTGGCCAACTACGCTGGCGTGACAGTCGAACGCAAGACCGGCACCACGCAGCTGCGCGACGGTCGCACCGTCGCGGTAATCGATCTGCCCGGCACTTACAGCCTGACGCCGGCCACCCCCGATGAGCAGGTGACGCTGGAAGTCATCGAAGGCCAGCGTGCGGGCGAGGCGGTGCCCGATTTGATCGTGGCGGTGGCCGACGCGACCAATCTGCGCATGAACCTGCGCCTGGTGCTGGAAGTGCGGCGCCAGGGCCGGCCCATGGTTCTGGCCCTCAACATGGCCGACGTGGCGCGCTCGCAGGGGCTCAAAATCGACCTGCAGCGCCTTTCGGCCGAGCTGGGCTGCCCGGTGGTGGAGACGGTGGCCGTCAGGCGCGACGGCCATGCCGCGCTGATGGCTGAGATTGCCGCGCAGCTCACCCGCCAGCCGGGTGGCGCGCCGGTGCTGGCCCCCGTGGCCGCACAGGCGGCGGGCACGGCGAGCGACCTGCAGCGCGAGGTGCGCCGCATCCTGGCGGCCGCCGCGCCCGCCGGGGGGCGCAACCAGCGCGTGCAGAACCGGCTCGACGCCGTTGTCATGCACCCGGTATGGGGTCTGGCGGTGCTGGCGCTGCTGCTGTTTCTGATGTTCCAGGCCGTTTTCTCCTGGGCCAACCTGCCCATGGACGCCATCAAGGACCTGATGGCCTGGCTGTCCGCACGGATCACCGAGAACATGGCAGACGGCCCGCTGCGCAGCCTGCTGGTCGATGGCGTGATCGCCGGAGCAGGCGGGGTGCTGGTGTTCCTGCCGCAGATCCTGATCCTGTTCTTCTTCATCCTGGTGCTCGAGGACTCGGGCTATCTGCCGCGTGCGGCCTTCCTGCTGGACCGGCTGATGGGCAAGGTGGGGCTGTCGGGCCGTGCTTTCATTCCGCTGCTGTCGAGCTTTGCGTGCGCGGTGCCGGGCATCATGGCCACGCGCACCATCGGGCCGTGGAAGGACCGCCTGGCCACCATCATGATCGCGCCGCTCATGACCTGCTCGGCCCGGCTGCCGGTGTACGCGCTGTTGATCGGTGCCTTCATCCCCGCCACGCCAGTGGGCTGGTTCGACCTGCGCGGGCTGGTGCTCTTCGCGCTGTACGTGGCGGGCGTGGTTTCGGCCATGGCCGTGGCCTGGCTGTTCAAGCGCCTGTGGATGAAGAGCAGCTACCAGCCGCTGATGCTGGAGCTGCCGCCCTACCGCATGCCCAGCCCGCGCAACCTGCTGCTGGGCCTGTGGGAACGGGCGCGCATCTTCATCGTGCGCGTGGGCACCATCATCTTCGCGCTGACGGTGGTGCTGTGGTTCCTGTCGAGCTATCCGGCGCCTCCGGATGGTGCCACCGGCGCCGCCATCCAGTACAGCGCCGCGGGCTGGCTGGGCCAGGCGCTGCAGCACGTGTTCGCACCCATCGGCTTCAACTGGCAGATCTCCATCGCCCTGGTGCCTGGCCTGGCTGCGCGCGAGGTGGCGGTGGGCGCGCTGGGCACCGTGTATGCGCTGTCGGCGGCCGGCGATTCGGTGGCCGATGCGCTGGCGCCGGTGATCGCGCAGAGCTGGCCACTGGCCACGGCGCTTTCGCTGCTGGCCTGGTTCGTGTTCGCGCCCCAGTGCCTGTCGACGCTGGCCGTCGTGCGCCGCGAAACCAATTCCTGGCGCTACCCGGCGCTGATGGCGGGCTACCAGTTCGCGCTCGCCTATGCGGCAGCATTCGCGACCTACCGCATTGCCCTGATGATGGGAGGAGGCTGAGATGAACGTACAGATGCTGGTCGTGCTGGCGGTGGTGACCGCCTGTGCGCTGTATGCGGGCTGGAGCCTGGCGCCGGCCGTTGCCCGCCGGGCGCTGGCGCAAGCCGCGCTGCGGCTGCCGCTGCCGGGCTTCATGGCTCGCTATTTCGGCAAGGTGGTGCTGCGCGCCAGCGCAGGTTGCGGCTGCGATGGCTGCGATGCGCCGCCGTCTGCCGCCAGGGAGCAGCCTATCCGCATCCACCGGCGCCCAGGGCCCTGAGGCCAGGGCTTGCCGCGGCCTCACGCTAGGAGCGGGCGCAGCAGAAGGCATCGAAGCGAAACGCT
>NZ_LMIH01000011.1:120483-151729 GCF_001428645.1 Acidovorax sp. Root217 | reverse complement strand
TACCCGGCGAGACCGGTTTGTCGGGCGTTGCAGCCGATGCTCCTTCTGCCGCGCACGCTCCTCAGCCCCAGGTGGGCGCACCCTGCGTTAGAGGCGGCCTTTCCATTGAGGAACCTGGCGGTCGATGCCATGGCGCACCATCAGGCATGGCGCACCATCAGGTCCAGTGGTGGCCTGCATGTTCAAGGCTTGTCGAACTGCGCCAGTTCAGTCAATTCCGCGCCAGGGTGCAAACAAAGCGCAAAAAACAAAAGCGCCTCGTGAGGCGCTTGTCTTCTAGCTATCTGGCGGAGACTGTGAGATTCGAACTCACGGACGGTTGCCCGTCGGCAGTTTTCAAGACTGCTGGTTTAAACCACTCACCCAAGTCTCCGGGAGGGAAGGCGCGTATTCTAGCCGGCCGCAGAGGTCGCTTTGGTCAGCATGCCTTTGGTCTCGATGAAGCGCACCACCTCGGCCAGGCCCGCGAGGGTTTTCAGGTTGGTCTTCACGAAGGGGCGCAGGCCCTGGGGCGTGGTGCGCATGCGCACGGTGTCGGACTCCATCACCGACAGGTCGGCGCCCACGTGCGGCGCCAGGTCGGTCTTGTTGATGATGAACAGGTCGCTCTTGGTGATGCCGGGGCCGCCTTTGCGCGGGATCTTTTCGCCGGCAGCGACGTCGATCACGTAGATGGTCAGGTCCGACAGCTCGGGGCTGAAGGTGGCGGCCAGGTTGTCGCCGCCGCTCTCGACGAAGACCACGTCCGCATCCGGGAACTGCTCGAGCATGCGGTCGATGGCTTCGAGGTTGATCGACGCGTCCTCTCGGATCGCCGTGTGCGGGCAGCCGCCGGTCTCCACGCCCAGGATGCGCTCGGCGGGCAGGGCGCCGCTCACGGTCAGCAGGCGCTGGTCTTCCTTGGTGTAGATGTCGTTGGTGATGGCGATCAGGTCGTAGTCGTCGCGCATGGCCTTGCACAGCATTTCGAGCAGGGTGGTCTTGCCCGAGCCGACGGGGCCGCCGATGCCCACGCGCAGCGGGGGCAGGTGCTTGGTGCGGCGAGGGATGTGGTGCAGGGGGCTGGTGGTGGTCATGATCTGAAAAGGCGTGAATACTGGGTTTCGTGCCGGGCCGACAGGATGGCCAGCATGGGTGAAAAAGCCTGGCGCTCGCCGTCGGGCAGCGCCAGCGCATGGGTGGCGGCATCGGGTATGGCCTGGGCGAGCTTTGCCAGGATGCGCTGGCCGGCGCTCTGGCCCAGCGGCATGGACTTGAGGGCGGCCTGCACCATGTTCTCGGCCCAGCCGAAGGCAAAGGCCAGCAGCACATCGTGGCCCGATGCCTCGGTGGTGGATGCTGCCAGCGCGAAGGCCACGGGGTAGGTGGGCGGCAGGGCGGCCAGGGCCTGCACCGTCGGCATGCACGCCGTGTCGCCCTGGTGCTGGTTGCGCAGCCAGTCGGCCAGCGAGCGGCCCATCTGCTCGGTCTGCAGGCGCAGCTCGCTGGTCTCGCGCGTGTGCAGCACCCAGTCGTTGAGCTCGCGCACGTGCGCCATGTCGCCCTGGCGCCACGCACCCACGGCCTGGGCGACCACGGCCATGTCGCCGCGCGCCTGGGTGATGTGCAGCTGGTCCAGCAGCCAGGCGGCCACGGCCGCTTCGGATGCGACGCCGGCCGACTCGATGGCGCTTTCCAGCCCTTCGGAATACGAGAAGCCGCCCACCGGCAGCGCGGGCGAGGCCAGCCAGATCAGCTGCAGCAGGCTGGCTGCGGGCAGGGCGGTGGGGGCCGGGGGCTCGCGCATCATGGTGGTGATCCTCGCTGCTGGCGGTGCCGGGCGGCGGGCCGCTCAGTGGGCATGACCGTGGCCGTGGCCGTGGCCGTCGCCATGGTCATGGTCATGGTCATGGTCATGGTCATGGTCATGGTCATGGGGGTGATCGTGTGCGTGCCCAGCGTGTGCACCGTGCCCTTCTTGCGCATGGCCATGGTCGCCATGGTCATGGCCGTGGTGGCCGTGCCCGCCGCCATGCCCCGCCGCATAGGCGCCGCCCTCGGGCTCGAAGGCCATGTCCCTGGCGTGCACGATCAGGTGCATGGCGCGCAGCATGTCGGCCAGCACGTGATCGGGCTCGATCTTGAGGTGGTCGGGCTGCAGCTCGATGGGCACGTGGCGGTTGCCCAGGTGGTAGGCGGCGCGCGTCAGGTCGAACGGTGTGCCGTGGTTCTTGCAGTGGGTGATGTAGAGCACCGCCTGCGGGGCCGCCAGCACGCGCACCAGCGAGCCGTCTTCGGCCACCAGTACATCGCCGCCGCGCACCACCGTGCCACGGGGCAGGAAGACGCCCAGCTCGCGCCCGGCAGAGTCGGTGGCCGAAAAGCGGCTTTTCTGGCGCACGTCCCAGTCGAGCTCCACCGTGGTGGCGCGCTTGAGCAGCACGGGGGCCAGGCCGCGGCCCTGGGCAATGAGTTTGGAGGCCTGGATCATCGGATCAAATAAGGGTGCGGTGTCGGTTCAAAAGAGGAAATAGCGCTGCGCCATGGGCAGCAGCGTGGCCGGCTCGCAGGTCAGCAACTGGCCGTCGGCGCGCACCGTGTAGGTCTGTGCGTCCACCTCCATGCGCGGCGTGTAGTGGTTGTGCACCATGTGCTGCTTGCGCACGCCGCGGATGTTGCGCACGGCGACCAGCGTCTTGGCCAGGCCGAAGCGCTCGCCGATGCCTGCATTGAGCCCCGCCTGCGAGACGAAGGTCAGCGAGGTGCGCGCGATGGCACCGCCGAAGGCACCGAACATCGGCCGGTAGTGCACCGGCTGCGGCGTGGGGATGGAGGCATTCGGGTCGCCCATGGCCGCCATGGCGATGAAGCCGCCCTTCAAGATCAGCGCCGGCTTCACGCCGAAGAAGGCCGGTTTCCAGATCACGATGTCGGCCCACTTGCCGACCTCGATGGAGCCCACCTCGTGGCTGATGCCGTGCGCGATGGCCGGGTTGATGGTGTACTTGGCCACATAGCGCTTGATGCGCGTGTTGTCGTTGCGCGCGCTGTCGCCGTCGAGCGAGCCGCGCTGCGCCTTCATCTTGTGCGCCGTCTGCCAGGTGCGCAGGATCACCTCGCCCACCCGGCCCATGGCCTGGCTGTCGCTGCTCATCATGCTGATGGCGCCCAGGTCGTGCAGGATGTCTTCGGCCGCGATGGTCTCCTTGCGGATGCGGCTCTCGGCAAAGGCCAGGTCCTCGGCGATGCCGGCATCGAGGTGGTGGCACACCATGAGCATGTCCACATGCTCGTCCAGCGTGTTCACCGTGTAGGGCATGGTCGGGTTGGTGGACGAGGGCAAAAAGTTCGCCTCGCCCACCACGCGCAGGATGTCCGGCGCATGGCCGCCGCCCGCGCCTTCGGTGTGGAAGGCGCAGATACCGCGCCCGCCCACGGCGGCGATGGTGTTCTCGACAAAGCCGGATTCATTGAGCGTGTCGCTGTGGATGGCGACCTGCGTGTCCGTCTCTTCAGCCACATCCAGGCAGTTGCTGATGGCCGCGGGCGTCGTGCCCCAGTCCTCGTGCAGCTTCAGGCCAATGGCTCCCGCCTCGATCTGCTCGCGCAGCGGCGCCGGCAGGCTGGCATTGCCCTTGCCCAGAAAGCCCAGGTTCATCGGAAAGGCATCGGCCGACTGCAGCATGCGCTCCATGTTCCAGGTGCCGGATGTGCTGGTGGTGGCCAGCGTGCCCGTGGCCGGGCCCGTGCCGCCGCCCAGCATGGTGGTCACGCCCGAGGCCAGGGCCTCCTCGATCTGTTGTGGGCAGATGAAGTGGATGTGGCTGTCGATGCCGCCCGCGGTGACGATGTTGCCCTCGCAGCTGATGACCTCGGTGCCCGGGCCGATGATGATGTCCACCCCCGTCTGCGTATCGGGGTTGCCGGCCTTGCCGATGGCCACGATGCGCCCGCCCTTGAGGCCGATGTCCGCCTTCACGATGCCCGTGTGGTCGATGATGAGCGCATTGGTCAGCACAGTGTCCACGGCGCCGCCGTCGCGCGTGCGCTGGCTTTGCGCCATGCCGTCGCGGATGGTCTTGCCGCCGCCGAACTTCACCTCTTCGCCGTAGCCTCCGGCGCGCAGGGTGTAGTCCGCCTCCACCTCGGCGATCAGGTCGGTGTCGGCCAGGCGCACGCGGTCACCCACGGTGGGGCCGAACATCTCCGCATAGGCGCGTCGTCCAATGGTTGCCATGGTTCAAAACCTTTTGCTGGTGCCCGGCGCGGGGCTGGAAAGGGGGGTGGAGAAAAGGGCAGGGCGCTGCATCACAGCGGCCCCTGCACCAGCCCGCGAAAGCCGTACACCGTGCGGTCGCCCGCATAGTCCACCAGCTCCACGGTGCGCTCCTGCCCGGGCTCGAAGCGCACGGCCGTGCCCGAGGCGATGTTCAGCCGCATGCCGCGCGCAGCCTCGCGGTCGAAGCCCAGGGCGCCGTTGGTCTCGGCAAAGTGGTAGTGCGAACCGACCTGGATGGGCCGGTCCGCCGTGTTGCGCACCAGCACGGTCAGCGTGCGGCGCCCGGGGTTCAGGGCGTGTTCACCCGCGTCGATCAGCAGTTCGCCTGGGATCATGGTGGCGTGTCCTTGTCTGATGAAAAGGGAGGGGTCAGGCCAGTTGCAGCAGCATGGCGCCGCCCAGGGCGGCCACGCCGGCACCGGCCGCGCGGGTCAGCCACACGGTGCGGTGGCGCAGCGCCCAGCCCGCAGCCAGGCCCGCGCAGTGCAGCAGCACCGTGGCGCACAGCATGCCGGCCAGGGTCTGCCAGGCGCTGTCGCTGCCGGCCAGTTCGTAGCCGTGGGCCAGGCCGTGGAACAGCGCGAACACGCCCACGCCCAGTGCCGCCGCCAGGCCCGGCACGCGCAGGCGCGACGCCACCAGCAGCCCCGTGGCCAGCAGCGAGGCAGCGATCATCGGCTCCACCGCCGGCAGGGCCACACCCTGCAGGCCCATCACCGCGCCCACCAGCAGCAGGCTGGCAAAGCCCAGCGGGCCCCACAGCAGCTCGGGCCCGGCGCGGCGCGCGGCCAGCGCGCTCCACAGGCCCACGGCCACCATGGCGGCCAGGTGGTCCAGCCCGAACAGCGGGTGGGTGAAGCCGCTGAAGAAGTCGCTGTGCGCGTGCGCGCCGCCATCGGTATGGGCGCTGGCGGCCGTGGCCAGCGTGGCCAGGGCGATGAGGGCAAGGGTGCGGGTGCGTGATGCGCGCATGGATTAAATCTCCGGAAAGTGCTGCTTAGACGATGGGTTGGTGCACGGTGACCAGCTTGGTCCCGTCGGGAAAGGTGGCCTCGACCTGGATGTCGGGGATCATCTCGGCGATGCCGTCCATCACGTCGGCGCGGGTCAGCACCGTGCGCCCCTCGCTCATGAGCTGGGCCACGGTCTTGCCGTCGCGCGCGCCCTCCATCACGGCGGCGCTGATCAGCGCCATGGCCTCGGGGTAATTCAGCTTCAGGCCCCGCGCCTTGCGGCGCTCGGCCAGCAGGGCCGCGGTGAAGATCAGCAGCTTGTCCTTTTCGCGGGGGGTGAGTTCCATGGTCTTGGTGGTGTGGTGATCGGATAGAGCGGTGCCATGCCGTGCGCTGGAGCAAGGGCTCGCCCTGGTCCGCACCATCATAGTGAGCAAGCCCCGTGCCGGCCATACGTCGATTGGCGCATCTGCCTTGCTTGGGGTGGCGCCAGTGGCATGGAAACTGCACCAGCAAAGGGACTGCCGCCCGCCGCCACTCCCGCCCCATGCCTTCCCCCACCGCTGCCACCATCGCGCCTTCCGAAGCGGGCACGGCAGCGCCTGGCATGGATGTGGACGCCCAGGCCCCGCAGCAGGTCGTCAAGGTCCGGCGCGACTACAACAGTTGGGTGGCCACCGAGACCATGGAAGACTACGCGCTGCGCTACACGCCCCAGCGCTTTCGCAAGTGGTCCGAATGGCGCGTGGCCAACACCGCCTTCGGCGCGGCCTCCTTCCTGATCCTGGAGGCCGTGGGCGCCACGCTGCTGGTGCAGTACGGCTTCGTCAACGCCTTCTGGGCCATCGTCGCCACAGGGCTCATCATTTTCCTGGCGGGCCTGCCCATCAGCGTCTACGCCGCCCGCTACGGGGTGGACATGGACCTGCTCACGCGCGGCGCGGGCTTCGGCTACATCGGCTCCACCCTCACCTCGCTGATCTACGCCTCCTTCACCTTCATCTTCTTCGCGCTCGAGGCGGCCGTCATGGCCTATGCGCTCGAGCTGGCGCTCGACATCCCGCCCACCTGGGGCTACCTGATCTGCGCCGTGGTGGTGATTCCGCTGGTCACCCACGGCGTCTCGGCCATCAGCCGGCTGCAGGTGTGGAGCCAGCCGCTGTGGCTGGTGATGCTGGTGGTGCCCTTCGTCTATGTCATTACGCACGATCCTGGTGCGTTCTTGGGCATATCGCACTATGGTGGTGAATCCGGGCGCGGCACTACCTTTCAATTGCCCTTGTTTGGTGCAGCACTCACGGTCGGCATTGCGCTCATTACCCAGATGGGGGAGCAGGCCGACTACCTGCGCTTCATGCCGGCGAGCACGCCGGCCACGCGCGGGCGCTGGTGGCTGGGGGTGCTGGCCGGCGGGCCCGGCTGGGTGGTGCTGGGAGTGCTCAAGATGCTGGGCGGCGCACTGCTGGCCTACCTGGCCCTTACCCACATGGTGCCGGCCGACCGCGCGGTAGACCCCAACCAGATGTACCTGGTGGCCTACGAATACGTGTTCCCGCACTACGGTTGGGCGGTGGCGGCCACGGCGCTGTTCGTGGTGGTCTCGCAGATGAAGATCAACGTCACCAACGCCTACGCGGGCTCGCTGGCCTGGTCCAACTTCTTCTCGCGCCTCACGCACAGCCACCCGGGGCGCGTGGTGTGGGTGGTGTTCAACACCCTCATCGCCTTCATGCTGATGGAGATGAACGTGTTTCGCGCCATGGGCGAGGTGCTGGGCCTGTACTCCAACATCGCCATCGCCTGGATCATGTCGGTGGTGGCCGACCTGGTCGTCAACAAGCCCCTGGGCCTGTCGCCCAAGGGCATCGAGTTCAAGCGCGCACACCTGTACGACATCAACCCCGTGGGCGTGGGCTCCATGGCGTTGGCCTCCGTGCTGTCCATCAGCTCCCACCTGGGCCTGTTCGGCCCGCTGCCGCAGGCCTTCTCGGCCGTGATCGCCATGGCGGTGGCCTTCGTCACCGCGCCGCTCATTGCCTGGGCCACCGGGGGGCGCTACTACATCGCGCGCCGCTCTGAGGCGCCGGCCCTGGCGGATCTGCAGGCCGTGCCCATGCATGGCCCGGTCAGCGGCCAGGTGGCGGCCGACCTGGGCGGCGCCCTGCGCTACTCCGTGCAGCGCTGCGTGGTCTGCGAGCGCGAGTACGAGGCGCCCGACATGGCCCAGTGCCCCGCCTACGGCGGCGGCATCTGCTCGCTGTGCTGCACGCTCGACGCGCGCTGCGGCGACCTGTGCAAACCCCATGCGAGCATGGCGGTGCAGTGGTCGTCGGCCCTGCGCTGGGTGCTGCCGCGCGCCATCTGGCGCTACCTGGATACGGGTCTGGGCCACTTCCTGCTGCTGATGCTGGTGATTGGGCCGCTCCTGGCCTCCGTCATGGGGCTGCTGTACCACCAGGAGCTCAACACCATCGCCCAGGCCATGACCGACACCGAGGTGCTGGCCGCTCCCGAGGTGGCGCTGCGCTCGGGCCTGCTCAAGGCCTACCTGGCGCTGCTGGTCATCTCCGGCATCGTCGCCTGGTGGCTGGTGCTGGCGCACAAGAGCCGCCAGGTGGCGCAGGAGGAATCGAACCGCCAGACCGGCTTGCTGGTGCGCGAGATCGAGCTGCACCGCCAGACCGACGAGGCCCTGCAGAACGCCCGCAGCGTGGCCGAGCAGGCGCGCCAGGTGGCCGAGGAAGCCCAGCGCGCCGCCGACCAGGCCAACCAGGCCAAGAGCCGCTACATCAGCGCCATCAGCCACGAGATCCGCACCCCGCTCAACTCCATCCTGGGCTATGCCCAGCTGATGGGCGAGGACGCCGGCGTGCCCCCACACCGCAAGCAGGCCGTGCACGTCATCCGCCGCGGCGGTGAGCACCTGTTGTCGCTGATCGAGGGCACGCTGGACATCGCGCGCATCGAATCGGGCAAGCTCACCCTCGACGTCACGCCCATGCGCTTTGCCGATGGCCTGCACGAGATGGCCAGCCTGTTTGAGCTGCAGGCCGCCGCCAAGGGCCTGGCCTTCCAGTTCGACGTGCAGGGCGTCATCCCCGAGGTGGTGCGCGCCGACGAAAAGCGCCTGCGCCAGATTCTCATCAACCTGCTGGGCAACGCCGTCAAGTTCACCGCCCACGGCCGCGTCACGCTGCGCGTGCGCTATGCCCGCGAAATCGCGCGCATCGACGTGCAGGACACGGGGCCGGGCCTGAGTGCCGACGAGATCGAGCGCATCTTCGAGCCCTTCGCGCGTGGCGGCAGCGCAGGGGCCGTGGCCGCCACGCCCGGTGCCGGCCTGGGCCTGACCATTGCCAAGATGCTCACCGCGCTCATGGGCGGCGAGCTCACCGTCACCAGCGAGCCCGGCCTGGGCTCGGTGTTCCACGTCAAGCTGTTCCTGCCCGAGGTGCATGCCGATGCCCTGGGCAAGGCCGCCGCAGTGCCGCTGGCGCGGGTGCAGCGGGTGCGCAAGGGCTACGCCGGCGAGCGCCGCCGCATCCTCGTGGTCGACAACGAAGAGCCCGACCGCGAGCTGCTGGTGCAACTGCTCGAACCCCTGGGCTTCGAGCTGCGCCAGGCCGCCAGCGGCCACGACGCGCTCGACCTGCTGGCCACCGGCTACCGCCCGCACGCCCTCTTCATGGACCTGGCCATGCCCGGCATCGACGGGTGGGAGACCATGCGGCGCGTGCGGCAGATGCATCTTGCCGATGTGCATTGCGCCATCGTCTCGGCGAATGCTTTTGACAAGGCGCTCGACAACGACGTGGACATCCGCCCAGAGGACTTCATCGTCAAGCCGGTGCGCCACAGCGAGCTGCTCGACTGGCTGGAGCGGCGCCTGGCGCTGCAGTGGCTCGGCGAAGCACAGGCCCCCGCCCCGGTGCTGGCCGCGCCCGATGCCGGGGCCGCCAGCGGGCCGCTGACCTACCCCGACCCCGGCGCCCTGGCCGCGCTGTCGCAGGCCGTGTCGCTGGGCTACTACCGTGGCATCCTCAACGCCCTGGAAGAGATCGAACGCCACCAGCCCGCGCATGGCGCCTTCGTGCACACCATGCGCGGCCTGGCCCGGCAGTTCCAGTTCGATGCCATGGGGCAGATACTTGAGCAGGCACCACCGTGAACACCGCAGCACCCAACCACGGCCCCCTGGCCGCATCCTCCCCCGGCGACACACTCGACCGGGGTGACAGCGACGTCGTGCTCATCGTCGATGACGTGCCCGACAACCTGGCCGTGCTGCACGATGCGCTCGACGAATCGGGCTACACCGTGCTCGTGGCCATGCACGGCGAGGCCGCGCTGCAGCGCGCCGCCCAGGCCCTGCCCGACATCGTGCTGCTCGACGCCATGATGCCCGGCATGGACGGCTTCGAGGTGGCTCGCCGCCTGAAGGCATCGCCCCTGACTGCGCACATCCCCATCATCTTCATGACCGGCCTGACCGAGACCGAGCACCTGGTGGCCGCGCTCGAGGCGGGCGGGGTGGACTACGTCACCAAGCCCATCAAGCCGCGCGAAGTGATGGCGCGCATGGGCGTGCACCTGGGCGCCGCGCGCAAGGCGCGGGCAGATGCCAGCCAGGCACGCGAGGCGCGCAATGCGCTCGACGCCTTCGGTTATGCCAGCATCACCGTGCGCGCGGTGGACGGGCGCATCGTCTGGCAGACGCCGCTGGCGCGCGAGCTGCTCAAGGCCTATTTCGGCGAGGCCAGCCCCTGGGCGCCCGAGCAGGTGCAGGCCTGGCTGCGCCGCCACGTGCTGGCCGAGAACGCCGCCGAACTGCTGGCCCATGCCCAGGCCGAGCCGCCGCGCCTGGCCATCGACCAGGGAGCGCGCCGCCTGACCTTCCGCCTGCACCAGCAGGCCGGCGACAGCGAGGGCGGCGGCGACTGGCTGATCGTGATGCGCGAGGTGTCCGACGCGAAGATCATCGAATCCATGAGCCTGTCCTTCAAGCTCACCGCGCGCGAGGCCGAGGTGCTGTACTGGGTGGTCAAGGGCAAGATCAACCGCGACATCGGGGACATCCTGGGCGCCAGCCCGGCCACCGTCAAGAAGCACCTGGAGCGCGTGTTCGCCAAGCTCGGCGTGGAGACGCGCACGGCGGCGGCGGGCATGGCGATGAACCGCATCCGCCAGCTGCACCCGCAGTTCGAGGGTTAGCGGCCTACAGCCTTCTCCAACTGCGCCTTGTTCATCTTCGAGCGGCCTTTGATGCCCTTGCGTTTGGCGTCTTCATAGAGCTGCTCGCGCGTGCGGCCCTGCGCGCCTTGGTGCGAGCGCTGGCCGCCGCGTACCGGGGCGGGTGTGTCCTTCAGGGTCTTGGGGTTGGCCTTCTCGGCCTCGCCGTGCTGCGCGCGTTCCTTGTTCACGGTGCGCGCGGCAACTTGCTCGGCCGTGCGCTCGCTCTTGCCGCGCTCGAGCAGGCTGTCCTTGATGTGGCTGTACTGGCGTTCGCGCTTGGCGCTCCAACGGGTCTGGGGCATGGGGTCCTCCATGGTGGTGTGTCCAGAACCCCAATCTATGCGCCATGGCGCGCGGCCCGGATAGGACGGCCCATTGGCCCGGTGTAGGACAGGCCTACGACCCCCTGCGCCCTGCGCACCCGCGTCACGATGCGGTTGCGCGCCATGGGTGGCACGCCCAGGTGTCGCGCCAGGGTCTGTTCGCGGATGCGTGCGGCCAAGCATACAAGGCTTCGAACTCCATCGATCCCAGAGAGACACGCCACTACCCGCCAGGGAGACAGGCCTGTCAGGCAACTGCGCACCAGGCCTGTCCGAAAAAAAGAGACAGGGTTTCCATCCCCGCCCCGACTCAAGAAAACCGGAGCCGCCTCTACAGTGGAATTGCGCTATTTGCCAATTTTTTCTTGTCACCGAGGCCCGATCATGTTTGAGTCCATCGCCACAGCTCCCGCCCCCACCGTGCGTGTGCATCCGCCGCTGCCGTCGCGGGCCTTTGGCGTGGCATCCAAGGAGCTCGAGGCGCGCACTGCCTTGCGGCCCACGCGCATGGACGCGCTCAACCGCCTGGCCACCAAGGAAGAACGCCTGCCCTTCTGGGTGCGCCTGGTCAGGAACGAGGCCGACCTGCGCAAGGCCGTGCACATCCGCCACGCGGCCTATGCGCGCCATGTGCCCGACCTGGCACACCAACTGCAGGAGCCCGAGGCCACGGACTATGAGGACGGGGTCGTGGTGCTGCTGGCCGAGTCCAAGCTCGACGGCTCTCCCTTGGGTACTGCGCGCATCCAGAGCAACCGCTTTCGCGCCCTGAGCGTGGAGCAGTCGGTGGAGCTGCCAGCATGGATGGACGGCATGCACCTGGCCGAAGTGACCCGCCTGGGCATCGTTGGCGGCACCATGGGCCGCTTGGTGAAGACGGTGCTCATCAAGGCCGCCTTCCAATACTGCGAGCGCCAGGGCATCGAGCAGGCGATTGCTGCAGGCCGCGCCCCCATCGACCGGCACTATGAGCAACTGCTGTTCGAAGACCTGTTTCCTGCCACGGGCTTCATTCCCCTGGCCCACGCGGGCAACCTGCTGCACCGGGTGATGGCCTTCGACATCGACAGCGGCCCGGCACGCTGGCAGCAGGCGCAGCACCCGGCGCTCAACTTCTTTTGCCACACCCGCCATCCGGACATCGACATGGGCCCGGTGCCTGTACATGGCCTGCCCGCCGGTAAAAAGCCGGCCGTGGTGGCGCCGACCCCGCGCCGCGCGTCGGCCAGTGGCCGAGGTCGGGAACTTCCGCCGCGCATCAGCAACCGGGCATTTGCCTGAGCAACCCCACCCCCGGTGGGTGGGGTGAAAGCTGCGCCCCGGTCCTTCCAAAAAAATCACCTGTTGGTAAAAAGGCCACACCTGCCGTGGCCTTTTTTGTGTCCGTTGCTTTGTAAACTCGCACAAAAAGGGGGAACGCGCAAAGACTTGCGATGCAGGCCGTGTGTTCCGTGACAAGATGGAAGATTGCGCGCGGTCGCGGCCTTGCTCGGCCCTGTACCACGCGCCATCCAGCGCGTGGCCGTGGGGGCTGCGCAACCACACAAAACCATGGGGTCACCGCGATTGCAGGAGCACGCACGGCAAGGGGTTCGGCGCGGCGTAGTCTTTGTGGACTGGCTGCTGCGCACGATGTCCATCTACATCATTCCCATCGCCATGGCTGGCGTGGCGGTGTGGGCGTTGCTGTTCTGGCAGAGCAATTACCTGTCGGCCGGCGGCCACACCTTGATGATGCGCGTGCTGCCACAGGCGGCCGCAGAACTCACCCCTGAGCAGGCCCTGGCCGCGCTGGCGAACCGGCCACTCAAGTCCTTCCACGACACCAACCTGTCCGAGGCACCCGTATGGCTGCTGGTGGACCTGCCGGTCTCGATGGCGCAGCCACCCTCGCTGCTGTTCCCCTCGCGCCACGCCGTGGCCATGGCCTGCTGGGACGGCACGAGCCTGGTATCGCTGGGCCAGGCCACGCGTGAGCAGGCCAGTGGCAGCCTGATCCCCATGAAGGCGGGTTTTGGCCTGCCCGAGGCCAGCGCGGGCCTGCGCGTGCTCTGCCGCGCTGCGTTCGTCGGGCCTGCACGCCTGCAGGCCGACTGGTGGGCACAGGCCGATCTCCAGGCCTCGGTGCTGGAGTTCCACCGCAACCTGGGCCTGCTCGAAGGTGGCCTGGTGGTGCTGGGCATGTTCGTGCTGATGACGGCGCTGATCAACCGGCAGTCGCTGTACGTGCTGTTTGCCGCCTGGTTGGTGGTCACGCTGCGGGTGGGGGCCATCTCTGCCGGCTGGGACGTGCAGTGGCTGGGCCACCTGGTGCCCACGCCCTGGCTGTTTCCGACCCGTGCGCTCACCGTGGCGGTGTACGGTTTTCTGACCATCACGCTCTACAAGAGCCTGTTCCAGGAAGACCTGGACCGTTCGCGCCTGGGGCCCTGGATACGCGGCGCGCAGTGGGCCTGCATTCCCCTGCTGCTGGCCGCCGTGTTCCTGCCCTACGGCCTGTACCTGCAGATGATGTGGGTGTCCACCGGCCTGGGCCTGTTGCTGATGACGGTGAGCCTGGTGCGCATCGTGTTCAAGACCCGCTCGCGCGTGGCCATGTGGTACGGCGCATCGCTCGGGGTCACTTTCCTGTCGAGTTTTTCGGAGATCGTGGCGGCCGCTTATGGCATGAAGGTGCTGGTGGGCACCGTGAACCACGTCACGGCGGCCTTGTCGTCCAGCCTGTTGGCGGCGCTGGCCATTGCCGAGCAGATGCGCCAGGAGCACGTCAAGCGCCTGGAGGTGCAGGCCCAGCTGCAGTATGCCTACGAGGCCATGCCCATCGGCCTGTTCACGCTCGACCTGCAAGGCCGCTTCCTGAGCGCCAACCCCGCACTGGTGGACATGCTGGGCGATGGCCTTCTGGACAACGGCGGGCGCACCTGGCGCGCGCAGTTCGGCGACGCGGCCTGGCTGCAGCTCGACCAGATGGTGCACAGCCAATCCGAAACAGAAACCGAGTTTGCGGTGAACGGACGCGATGATGGCGAACTGACGCGGCGCTTCATGGTGCGTGCCACCCAGGCGCGCGGCCGCATCGAAGGCTCGCTGCAGGACGTGACCGAGAAATCGCGTGCCACCGAGAACCTGCGCGTGCTGGCCCACCACGATGCGCTCACGCGCGTGCTCAACCGCCGGGGCATCGAGCAGGTGCTCGAATCGGCCCTGGCGCAGCGCAACCAGGGCAAGCCGCTGGCGCTGGCCTACCTGGACCTGGACCGCTTCAAGCTCATCAACGACCTGTTTGGCCATGCGGCCGGCGATGACGTGCTGCAGCAGGTGTGCGCGCGCGTCTCGCAGATGCTGTCGGGCAACATGCAGATCGGGCGCGTGGGGGGCGATGAGTTCCTGATCGTTTTTCCGGACACCCACATCACGCTGGCCCGGCTCATCAGCCAGGGCATCGTTGCCAGCATCTGCACCAGCCCCTACCGGGTGGGGGCGCGCTCGTTCCACGTGCGCGGCTCCATCGGCCTCATCGAAGTGGCGCCGGGCAGCACCATCCGCGACGTCGTCTCCACCGCCGACCATGCCTGCCGCGATGCCAAGCGCGGCCTGCAGCAGGGCCTGGCGGTGTACGAGCGCGACGCGCCCGGCCTGATTGCCCACGAGACGGAGATGAAGCTGGTGGAGCGCCTGTCGTCCGATGAGCGCATCGAGGGCCTGTACCTGGAAATGCAGCCCATCATGTCGCTCACGGCCCCCACCGAGTCGCTCAACTTCGAGGTGCTGCTGCGCATGCGCGATGCCAGCGGCGCGCTGGTGCCCACACCGCGCCTGATCGCCGCAGGCGAGCACAGCGGGCGCATGGGCGTCATCGACCGTTGGGTGCTGGGCACGGTGTTCGAGTGGCTGGGCAAGCACCATGGCCAGCTGGGGCGCACCCAGTTCGTGTGCCTGAACCTGAGCGGTGCTTCGCTCAACGACGAGGCCTTCATCGACGACGTGTTCGCGCTGTTCGACGAGCACCCCCACTTGGCCAGCTGGCTGTGCCTGGAGATCACCGAGAGCGTGGCCTTGCACGACCTGGAGAACACGCGCCGCTTCATCAGCCAGGTGCGCTCTTACGGCGCCAAGGTGGCGCTCGACGACTTCGGTGCCGGTTACACCTCGTTCTCCTACCTCAAGGACCTGCCCTCCGACCTGCTCAAGATCGACGGCAACTTCATCGTCAACATGAACCGCCACCCCGCCAATGTCGCCATCGTCGAGGCCATTGTGAGCCTGGCGCGCAACCTGGGCATGAAGACCATCGCCGAATGGGCCGAAGACCAGGCCACGGTGCAGACCCTGGCCGAGATCGGCGTGGACTACGTGCAAGGCTTCATCGTGGCGCGGCCCCAGTCGCCCGAGGTGCTGCTGACCGCGTCCTCTGCCGCCAGCTTCATCGAAGACCCGCAGCTCCTGCAGTTCGTGCAGATGCTCGGTGCTTCGGGCCCACCATCGGGGCAGGGCGGGCTGTTCGGCGAGCGCCGCTCCGACTCCTCTGGCCACTGACGCCCGCAGCTGCGGCGGTCAGGGTACGATCAGCCGCGCCACATCGCGCGCCATGCCTGAGAGCTCGCGCTCCAGGTGCTCGACCAGGCTGCGCCGGTCGGCCTCGGTGCGTTGCTGCGACAAAAAGCGCTTGCCTTCCAATGCCGTGATTTCGATCTCGAACCCCACCAGGTGCCGCGCCGCGCCCTCCACGTAGTCGGGAGCGGCCATGTCCAGCGACCAGGGCTCGACGCGGCTGGCCTCCTGCGCGGCGGTGAGTGCGGTCAGGTGGGCGAGTACCCATTCCGGGTCATCCTCCACCCAGCGCAGGCGCCCGCGCACCTGCACGGCCACGTAGTTCCAGCTCGGTGCCAGGCGTGCGCTGCGCTGGCCATTCACGTACCAGCGTGGCGAGATGTAGGCGTTGGGGCCCTGGAAAAGCGCGATCAGGCTGTCGCCTTCGCCCATCTGCTGGCGCAGGGAATGGCTGCGCACCACGTGGCCCCGCAGGCAGGCCACAGCTCCGTCGGGCGTATGCAGCTCCAGTGGCAGCAAGTGAACGTCGCTGGCACCTGCCGCGCTGGTGGTGACCAGGGTGGCCAGCGGATAGGCCGCCATCAGTGGGTGCAGCGTGGCGGGGTCGTTCTCGGCGAAAAGGGGCAGGGTGTGCATGGCGATGGAAATCTGGCGGGCAGTGGTGGCGCCCAGTATGGGTTGCCGCGCGCCCGGGGTATTGAACGTTGCGGCCAAGCCCGCTTGGGGCCCTCATTCCAGCACCAGCGTGCGCGCCAGGTGGGCATACACCGTGGCCACGCGGCTCAGGTGCCGCGCCTCAGGGTGGGTGAGCAGCCACAGCCCGGTTTCGCATTCATCGAGCGCCTCGGTCAGCGCCACCAGGCCTGGATGCGCGTGGGCCAGGAAGACCGGCAGCACCCCCACCCCCAGCCCCAGTGCCACGAGTTCCATCACGGTGAGGATGCTGTTCACGCGGTAGCTTGCCACCGCCTTCGGAAAATGCCGCTTGCGCCACAGCACCGAGGTGTGGTCGGGCAGTGCATCGTCGGGCGCCACCCACAAGGCCTGTCCTGCCTGGATATCGGCATAGCGCTGCATGGGCCCCTGCCGGGCGGCGTACAGGGCCATGCGGATGGGGCCCACCTGCCGGCCCACCAAGTGGGGCGGCGGGCGGCGCGTGGCGCGTACGGCAATGTCCGTGTCACGCCGGGTCAGGCTGGCAAGGTCGTTGCCGGCGTGCAGCTCGAACTGCAGCAGCGGGTGCTGCCCCTGCAGCGCCGCCAGCGCAGGCGCCACCAGGCCGTGCAGGATGGTGTCGGTGGTGGTGATGCGCACCGTGCCCGACACACGCTCGGGTTGTACCTGCGCGGCGGAGCGGGCCGATTCAAGGGCCGACTCCAGGTGCTCGGCATGCCCGGCCAGGGTCTGGGCCAGCTCCAGCGGCTGGTAGCCCGTGCGCGAGCGCGTGAACAGCGCCTGCCCCAGCCCGCGTTCGATGCGCTGCAGCGTGCGGAACACCGTGGACGGGTCCACGCCCAGGCGTTCCCCGGCACCTGCCAGCGTGCCGGCGCGCACCAGGGCCAGCACGTTCTCCAGATCGCTGGCACCCAACTGGTAGGGCGTGGCTTGTTGTTGCGTTGGTGCAATCATGGTTTGCGGCCATGCGTATTTTGATTTCGTTGGCGCAATCATAGATTCAGGGCTCCCACCCTTCAAGGACCACCATGCCGCACCCACTCACCCTCATCAGCCATCCCCTTTGCCCCTATGTCCAGCGGGCCGCCATCGCGCTGGCGGAAAAGGGCGTCGCCTTCGAGCGCATCGACATCGACCTAGCCGACAAGCCCGCCTGGTTCCTGGCCATCTCGCCACTGGGCAAGACGCCGGTGCTGCTGGTGGATGGCCAGCCGGTGTTCGAATCGGCCGTGATCTGCGAATACCTGGACGAGACCACCGCGCCCCGCCTTCACCCGCAGGACGCGCTGGCCCGGGCGCGGCACCGCGGCTGGATAGAGTTTGGCTCGGCCGTGCTCTCGGCCATCGGCACGTTCTACAACGCCCCCGACGACACGGCGCTGGCCAGTCGGGCCGGGGAGATCCGGCGCCTGCTCGCGCAGGTCGAGGTGCAGTTGGGCATGCAGCAGGAAGCGGGCCCTTACTTTGCGGGAGAAGCTTTCACGCTGGTCGATGCGGTGTTCGGCCCCGTGTTCCGCTACTTCGATGTGTTCGATCCGATCGGTGACTTCGGTGTGTTCACAGGCCTGCCACGCGTGGCGGCCTGGCGCGCGGTGCTGGCGGCCCGGCCTTCGGTGCAGGGCGCCGTGGGCGCAGATTATGCGGACCGGCTTCGCGTGTTTCTGCGTGCGCGCCAGGGGGCGCTGGCCCGGCGGATGGAGCTTGCCATACCGCTTCCACCACCGGCACGGCCTCGGGCAGCGCAGGCGTGAAGCCACCGAGCCGGCGGAACTGGCGCGTCATGTGCGCCTGGTCGGCATAGCCCGCATCGTGCGCCAGGCCGGTGAGCGAGGGCGCTCGCCCCGCCTGCACCAGCGCCATGGCGCGCTGAAAGCGCAGAATGCCCGCCAGGCTGCGCAGCGGCAGGCCCACGGTGGCCAGCATGTCGCGGCGCAGGGTGCGCTCGGACACGGCCAGGGCGCTGCACATCGCCTGCAGGGGGGCGCCAGGGTGCATGCGCCACCAGCGCAGGGCTTGCAGTGCACGGGCCTGGGCCGGCCCGGGCGGCCCCGCGCGCTGCGACAGGCGGTGTGCCGCCTGCACCAGGGCGGCCTGCAGGCCAGGGGTGTCGGTGGCGGCCAGCAAGGCAGACGCCAGATCGTTGCCCAGGGCGCGCTCTACCGCCGCGCCGGTCAGTACCTGGTTGAGCAAGCCGGCCGGGTCCAATCCCAGGCAGGCGCCGCCCCAGCCGAGCCGGAAGCGCACGCCCGCGCTCCAGACCGGGGCGCGGTGGGCCACGGTGCCAGGGCGGTCAGCCGGGCCGGCAATGGCCAGGCGGACGGTGGCGATGCGACCGCTGCCATCCAGCACGGCATGGGCCACCAGGTCCATGCGCCCATCGGGCAGCACAGTCTGGCGGCGGGGAGCGGCGGGACGGTAGCACCATAGCGCCTCGACCCGCTCGGGGTCCAGCGAGCCCAGATGCAACTCTTCGTACGGCAGGGGTTCCTGCGGCGGGCGTTGCATGGTTGGCGTCGGATGCTCGCTGGCCGACGGCGGGGCGGCTTACATGCCCAGCGACTTGAGCAGCTCGTCCGTGGCGGAATCACCGCTGTCGCCCGCCGGTGCGGGGGTCGGGGCGGTCGCGTTTTGCGTGCCCTGGGCGTTCTGGGACATCAGTGCATCGGCGTCGGGCGTGTCCTGTGCCTCGAAGTCCACCATCTTGATGAACTCGGTGCGGTCGATGGCCAGCTCCAGGTAGAAGATGTTGTTGCTGGCGGTGTAGAAGGTCACGCGCCGGGCCTCGGGCTTGTCCAGGTTGGCGTCCACGCTGAGCATCACCTGCTTGTTGAGCACCAGCATCTTGGGCTGGTTCTGGGTGATGTGGGTCTGCAGCTCGCGCCGCACCTTGCCGGTGAAGTCGCCCACCACCTGGTTCATGAGCTCGCCCATCACGTTGCTCACTTCGTCCGAGGTGTAGGAGGTGACCAGGTCGTCCTTGGACATACCCATGTTCAGCAGGTAGCTCGAATACAGCTCCATGGCCGCCTGGGCCGAGAAATTGATGATCACCAGCCCCGAGAAGCCGCCGTCGAACAGCACGAAGCAGCCGATGTCGGGTTTCAGGCAGGTCTTGCTGATGCGCTGCACCATGCCCGAGTAGTGGATCTGGCTGTGGGTGGCGACATTGAGCACGCGGGTGACCGAGTTGCACAGGCTGATCAACAGGTCTTCGGTGCCGTAGATGACGGAGGTTTCGGTGTGGCTCATGGTGTTCGCTCGGGTGCGCTCGGGAAAATGGGGCTGTACGGAGCATAGGCGAAGCGGCCGCACCCGGCCAGAGTGCTTTCCAGGCGCTGTGGCGCCGCTGTATGCTGCGGGTTGACAATCAAGCGGCATGGCGTATCGTGCCAGCCATTCAAAGGGGAGGATTCCAATGGGCGCTGTGTATACCTATGGGCTGGACGATCTGGAGGCCATCGCAGCGGGTGCTGCAATTCTTGCAAGTGGCGGCGGAGGCAGTTACGGCGACGCCTGCACCATCCTCGGGCAGCTTGCGCAGCAAGGCACCTTTACGCCGGTGACCGTCAAGGACTACGATGGCGCCACCCCTGCCTGCGTGCTGGCCATCATGGGCTCGCCCGATGCCGCCGACGGGCTGACCCTCACTGCCATCCAGAACTCCATCACCAACACCTCGCAGGTGTTCGAACAGGCCACCGGCTGGCCGCTGGGCTGCGTGATTCCGGTCGAAATCGGCCCCATCAACTCGCTGGTGCCCCTGATCGGGGCCGGAATGTCCCGCGGCACGATCTACGTGGTCAATGGGGACGGCGCCGGCCGCGCGGTACCCGAGCTGCCGCAGACCACCTTCACGGGCAGCGCGCAACTGGCTCCCTGCCCCTGCGCGCTGGCCAGCGACGCCCCCCCTTCGCCGCTGGTCGAATCGGCCGTGCTGGGTGCGCCCACGGCGGACAAGGTGGAAACGCTGGCGGGCGGGGTGGTCGGCGGTTTTGGCGGGTACTCGGGCATCGCCATGTGGCCATCCAACAAGGGCAATGGCTACGCGCTGTCGGGCAACTACATTCCCGGCACGCTGGAGCAGGCGCGCCAGCTGGGGCTTTCGCTGCTGAAGGCGCAGACGCCGCCTTCCACGGCGGCCGTGGCAGCCAACATCACCCAGCTGACCGGGCGCGCGGCCCAGGCGGTGCTGACCAATTTCTACATCACGGCGGTCACGCAATCCACCTCCAGCACGTCCTCGCTGGACTCAGGGGTCATTCGCCTGGACAATGCCCAGGATCCCAGCCAGAGCACGGCAACACACTACCTGTACAACCTCAACGAGAACCTGATCATGTACAGCACGGCGAGCACCTCGCCCGACATCATCGCGCCCGACTCGATCTGCTACTACTCCGAAAGCACGGGCCGGGGCTTCTCCAACGCCAGCGACGACCTGGCGGTCTACTTCAATGCCGCCACCGGCCAGAGCACGGGCAAGCAGGTCAGCGTGATCCAGGTGGCCACGGCACCCCAGCTGTACAGCACGCCGGGCGTGGTGGCATCGTTCGCAGCGCTGCTGCGCAACATCGGCTACGCAGGCGCGATGCCTTCGGCCTGAACCGGCTGGCCGCCATGGGTGAAGCAGACCTGAACCGGGAGCGGCTGGAGCTGGCCCTGGAAGCGGCCGGCCTGGACCTGTGGGAGAACGATCTGGTCACCGGCAACGTGACCCGCAAGGCCACCAAGACCTTCCTGGAGCTGGGCTTCACCGAGGAGGAGATCGTCTCGGGCCTGCAGGACGTCTACGGCCTGTTCCACCCCGATGACCTGGGGACGGTGCAGCAAGCCGTGTCCGACCACATGTCGGGCATCACGCCGCAGTACCGCTGCGAGTTCCGGCTGCGCGCCAAGAGCGGCGAATGGGTCTGGTATGCCAACTACGGCCGCATCATGGACGGCCATACCGATACCCCGGGCAAGCGCCTGATCGGAGTGACCTTCAACATCGACGACCGCAAGCGCAAGGAAGACGAGATCGCACAGATCAACCGCCAATTGCGCGAGCAGAACGCGCTGCTGCAGCAGCTCAACACGGCGCTGGAACAATTGGCTGCCTGCGATGCGCTCACCGGCCTGTCCAACCGGCGCACGCTGATGGACCTGGGCTCCCGCGAGTGCCAGCGCACCGCGCAACTGGGCCAGCCGCTGTCGTTGATGGTGGTGGACATCGACCATTTCAAGGCCGTCAACGACGCCTGGGGCCATTTGGCGGGTGACCGGGTGATCTGCGCGGTGGCCCAGGCCTGTCTGGCGCGCTCGCGCATGGCGGTGGACATCGTGGCCCGCTACGGGGGCGAAGAGTTCGTCATCGTGCTGCCGGGCATTGATGCCCCAGGTGCCCTGCGCCTGGCCGAGCTGCTGCGCCAGGGCGTATCGGACCACAATGTGCCCGTGGATTCGGAGGGCGCCTGCGTCACCGTCACGGTGAGCATCGGTGTGGCCACCCTGTACGCCGAGCCCGGCGCGGGCTTCGAGGAGCTGGTCAACACCGCCGACAAGGCGCTCTACCGGGCCAAGCAGGCGGGCCGCAACAACGTGCAGGTAGCTGCACCGTCGCCCCCCGCCCGCGCCGACATGCTCATCGTGCTCGATCCCGACCCCGACCCCGAACCCGAACCCGAACCCGATCCAGACCCCGCCCAGGGCCGGGCACTAGCCAGCTAGCCCGCCTTGCCGCCAGCGGCTTGGTGGATCGCTGCGCGGATGCGCGGGTAGGTGCCGCAGCGGCAGGCATTGCCCGACATGGCCGTGTCGATGTCCGCATCCGTGGGGCGCGCGGTCTTGCCCAGCAGCGCGCAGGCCGACATGAGCTGGCCGCTCTGGCAGTAGCCGCACTGGGCCACGTCCAGCGCAACCCAGGCGTTGCGCAGGGCCTCGGCCTGGGGGCCGACCAGGCCTTCGATGGTCGTCACGTCGGCCTCGCCCACCGCCGACAGCGGTGTGACGCAGGCGCGCGTGGGCTCGCCGTTCAGGTGCACGGTGCAGGCGCCGCACAGCGCCATGCCGCAGCCGAATTTGGTGCCGTTCATGTGCAGCTCGCCGCGCAGCACCCACAGCAGGGGCGTATCGGGCTCGGCGTTGACGGCGACGGCCTTGCCGTTGATGCGAAGGGTGGTGGGCATGGATGGGGCTCCTGTAGGGGTCAGGCCAGGCGCAGCGGCAGGCTGCGCAGGCGCTGGCCGTTCAGCGCGAAGAGGGCGTTGGCCACGGCGGGGGCGATGGGCGGCACGCCCGGCTCGCCCACGCCCTCGGGCGGCTCGGCGCTCTGCACGATATGCACCTCGATGCGCGGGCACTCGGCCATGCGCAGCAGGGGGTAGTCGTGGAAGTTGGCCTGCTGCACCTGGCCCTTGTCCACGGTGATCTCGCCATGCAGCGCAGCCGTGAGGCCGAAGACCACGGCGCTCTCCATCTGCTGGGTGATGAGGTTGGGGTTGATGGCCGCGCCGCAGTCGATCACGCAGACCACGCGGTGCACGCGGATGGCCTTGCTGTCCGCCGCCACCGACACCTCGGCCACCTGCGCCACGATGGAGCCGAAGGACTGGTGCAGCGCAATGCCCCGTGCGCGTTTCGCGCCCGATGCATCGGCTGCCAGCGGCTGGCCCCAGCCCGCCAGCTCGGCCGCCTTCTTCAGCACATGCAGGTGGCGCGGGTGCCTTTGCAGCAGGCTGGCACGAAAGGCCAACGGGTCCTGCCTGGCTGCAGCGGCCGCCTCGTCCATGAAGCTTTCCTTGAAGAAGGCCTGGTGCGAATGCCCGACCGAGCGCCAGAAGCCCACCGGTAGCGGCAGCGCGATGATCTCGTGGGCAATGCGTGCGTTGGGCCACTCGTAGGGCTGATCGAAGGCGCCTTCCGAGGTGGTCTTGTCCGGCCCGGCCCCGGGCAGGCCGAAGATGCGGCCGAGCACCTGCGGCACGATGGCCTGGCCCACCGAGAGGTTGTCCCACGCCACCAGCCGGCCCTCGCCATCGAAGCCGGCCTTGAAGCGCGCCATGCATGCGGGGCGGTAGAAGTCGTGCTGCGTGTCCTGCTCGCGCGTCCACAGCGTCTGCACCGGCGCGCCACCGGCCTCGCGCGCAATGGCTGCGGCCTGGGCCACATAGTCCACCTCCAGCCGCCGGCCGAAGCCGCCGCCCAGCAGCAACTGCTGCACGTCCACCTTGTCCTCGGCAATGCCCAGCACCTTGGCCGCAGCCGTGCGCGCCAGGTCGGGTACCTGGGTGGAGGTCCACACCGTCGCCGCTCCGTCCTTGAACTGCACCGTGCAGTTGATGGGCTCCAGTGCCGCATGGGCCAGGTAGGGCGCGCGGTAGTCGGCCGTGAGGGTGCGCGCAGCACCCTGCATGGCCACCTCGGCATCGCCGCTCTGGTGGTAGCCAAAGCCCTTGGCCTGGTCCAGCGCCTGGGCCAGTTGCGTGTACACCGCCGCGCTTGACAGCGCGGCCGCCGGGCCGTGGTCCCATTCCACCGTGACGGCGGCCACGGCCTTGCGCGCGTGCCAGGGCGTGTCGGCGATCACGGCCACGGCGCCGGTGCCGCCGTTCAGGGCGTCCACGGCCAGCACCTTCTTCACGCCGGGCAGCTTCTCGGCGGCCGCGCCGTCCATGCGCGCCACCTTGCCGCCGCGCGTGGGGCACATCACCACGGCGGCATGCAGCAGACCGGGCGGATTCGCGTCGATGCCGAACACGGCGCTGCCATCAAGCTTGCTGCGCGCCTCGATGCGCGTGAGCGGCTTGCCGATGAGGCGAAACTGCGCCGGCTCCTTGAGCGCCACCTTGCCCGGCAGCGGCTGCTGCGCGGCCAGGGCCGCCAGCTCGCCGAAGCTGGCGCGCTGGCCCGAAGCATGCTCCACCACCCCAGCCTGCACACTGCACTCGGTGGCCTGCACGTTCCACTGCGCGGCCGCCGCGCGCACCAGCATGGCCCGGGCGCTGGCGCCGGCCTCGCGCATGGGCTGCCACAGGTCCTTGATGCTGGACGAGCCGCCGGTCATCATCACGCCCACCTCGCGCATGGTCTTGGCGGTGAGCCAGCCGGCCACGGCCTTCATCGAGCCATCGTTGTCGGGGTGGAAGGGCAGGCCATCGACCACCGTGGCCAGGTTGTTGTAGATGTCGTCGATGGGCGCCATCTCCAGCCGAACCTGGGGCCAGTCGGCATCGAGCTCCTCGGCCAGGATGGCGGCCAGCCCGGTGTGTGTGCCCTGGCCCATCTCGGCCTTGGCCATCATGATCGTGACGGTGTTGTCGGCACCGATCTTGAGCCAGCCGTTGAGCGCTGCCTGGCCGCCCGCCGTGGGCAGGGGCGCGCCCGTGCGCAGGCGCTGGCGCGGGGGCAGCGCGCCCCAGCCGATCACCAGCGCGCCGGCCGTGGCGGCGCCTCCCCAGAGCACTGTGCGTCGTTTCACCATGGTTGTTGCCTGCCTCTCGTCGGAGCGATGGGTAGGGGGCCATCGTATACCGGCAGGGGTCCCGGCGCGACGCGCCCAGGCGACACAAGGGTCCGATTCAGCGCGCAGGCAGTGCCGCAAAGGCCGGCAACCGCTCCGCCTGCTCGGCATAGGCCGCCAGCGCCGGGTAGCCAGCCGCCGCCACGGTGTCGGGCACCATCATCTGCATGAAACCCCAGGCCACGGCGCTGGTGATGCCCGCGTCGCCGATTTCCTGCGCGGGCGCGGGCAAGGGCTCGCGCGCCAGTTCTGCCTCCAGCAGCGCGCAAGCGGCCAGCAACTGGCCGGTCACGCGCTGCAGCCAGGGCGTGTGCAGCTTCTCGGCGGGCCGCAGCTGGTGCTCGTAGACGATCTGCACCGCCTTTTCGCATGCGGCCAGTGCCAGGCCTGTGAGGTGCAGCGCGCGCCGCAGCGCCGGGCCGCCTGCGGGCTGCAGCCGGTGCAAGGACAGCGTGGCCGCCCACTGCAGTATCAGCGTCGAATCCATGAGCACGCCGCCGTCGTCGCAGACCAGGGTCGGGGCCTTGACTACCGGGTTGATGCTGCCGAACGCATCGAAGGTGCTGAACACCGACAGCGGCAGGTGCGTGAACGGCACATCGAGCACCGTGAGCGCGATGGCGACGCGGCGGACATAGGGCGAATCGAGCATTCCAACCAACTGCAGCATGGGTTTGTTTCCTGAAAAGACCGTGAACACGCTCCAGACGATAGCCCCCCACGCGCTGCACGGGAAGGGCAGGGCATCGGAACAATGGGCACCAAACCGATGGATGATCGGCCCCGGCGCAACCCCTTTTCCACACGCAGCACCATGCAACTCGACAAGAAAGACTGGCTCATCCTCGAAGCCCTGCAGACCGACGCCCGCCAGAGCCTGGCCGCCCTGGGCAAGCGCATCGGCCTGTCGCAGCCGGCCATGAGCGAGCGCGTGCGCAAGCTCGAAGACGCGGGCGTGATCGAGGGCTACGGCGCCCGCGTCAACCTGCGCGCCATCGGCGTGCGGCTGCAGGCCCTCATCCGCATACAGACCACGCATGCCGGCATCGCGCCCTACGTGAAGCTGTTCGAGGCCATGCCCGAGGTGCTCGAAGCCGACCGCGTGACCGGCGAGGACTGCTTCATCGTGCGCTGCGCCATCGCCGAGCCCGAGGACCTGCAGCGCGTGGTCGATGCGCTGGCTCGGCACGGCGGCGTGACCACCTCGCTGGTGCTCTCCAGCCCGGTGCGCAAGACCACCACCGTGCATGCGCTCAAGCGGCCGGCGCGCTGAGCGGGCGGCCGCGCGCCGCCTGTGGCGTATGCGGTGGATACGAATTTCACTCACTTTTTGATAGCTGATATCGACCGCATCGCATGGGTCGGGAGGCGTTCCTTGGCCTGCATGTAACCGGCCGTGTACGCCACCCGGCGTATTTCCGATCCGGGCGCCTGTCTCCAGAATCCATTCCATCGACCGATCCATCAGCCCCACAGGGCCATCGGGCGAAGCGGTTTGAACCCCTCTACTGGAGAAGCACACATGCAACGTCGTTATTCCCTCAAGGCCCTCGCGGCCGTCGCTGCGCTCGCTGGCCTGTCTGCCCTGCCAGCCCATGCCCAGGACACCATCAAGGTCGGCATCCTGCACAGCCTGTCGGGCACCATGGCCATCTCGGAAACCGTGCTCAAGGACACCGTGCTGATGGCCATCGACGAGATCAACGCCAAGGGCGGCGTGCTCGGCAAGAAGCTCGAGCCCGTGATCGTCGACCCCGCCTCCAACTGGCCCCTGTTCGCCGAAAAGACCAAGCAGCTGCTCGGCCAGGACAAGGTCTCGGTGATCTTCGGCTGCTGGACCTCGGTGAGCCGCAAGTCCGTGCTGCCCGTGGTCGAGGAAATGAACGGCCTGCTGTTCTACCCCGTGCAGTACGAGGGTGAAGAGCTCTCCAAGAACGTGTTCTACACCGGCGCCGCGCCCAATCAGCAGGCCATCCCCGCAGTGGACTACCTGATGAGCAAGGACGGCGGCAGCGCCAAGCGCTGGGTGCTGCTGGGCACCGACTACGTGTACCCCCGCACCACCAACAAGATCCTGCGCGCCTACCTCAAGTCCAAGGGCGTCAAGGACAGCGACATCGACGAGAAGTACACCCCCTTCGGCCACGCCGATTACCAGACCATCGTTGCCGACATCAAGAAGTTCAGCCAGGGCGGCAAGACGGCCGTGGTCTCCACCATCAACGGCGACTCCAACGTGCCGTTCTACAAGGAACTGGGCAACGCTGGCCTGAAGGCCAAGGACGTGCCTGTGGTCGCCTTCTCGGTGGGCGAGGAAGAGCTGCGCGGCGTGGACACCAAGCCGCTGGTGGGCCACCTGGCCGCCTGGAACTACTTCCAGTCCATCAAGAGCCCGGCCAACACCGAGTTCATCAAGAAGTGGGGCGACTACGCCAAGGCCAAGGGCATCGCCGGCCACAAGGACAAGCCGCTGACCAACGACCCGATGGAAGCCACCTACATCGGCATCAACATGTGGAAGCAGGCCGTCGAAAAGGCCAAGAGCACCGATGTCGACAAGGTCATCGCCGCCATGGCCGGCCAGACCTTCAAGGCACCGTCGGGCATCGTCTCCAAGATGGACGAAAAGAACCACCACCTGCACAAGAGCGTGTTCATCGGCGAGATCAAGGCCGACGGCCAGTTCAACGTGGTGTGGAAGACGCCCGGCCCCGTCAAGGCCAAGCCATGGAGCCCCTACATCGAAGGCAACGACAAGAAGCCTGACGAACCTGCCAAGAAGTAACGGCATCGCCCAAGGCGGACAGGCGCCTTGCAAGGGGAGGGGCGCTGCCGTGCCCCTCCCTTTTTTCTTTCCGGGCGCGCCCCGCCTTGCGGGGTGCCTCCACAGGCATTGACTGACGCACTATGTTCAGATTTCTTTCGATGGCATGGCTGTGCCTGCTGGCGTGGGCCGGCCCCGCGCAGGCACTCACGGCCGAGCAGGCGCTGGCCATGGCCGCCGGCGACACCGACGACCGCGTGGCCGCCGTGCAGCAGGCCATCGTGCAGCCCGACGAGCGCATCGCCGCCTTCCTCAAGGCCCTGGCCGATGACGAGGTGAAGATCGTCGGCGCGGGCAAGGCCGCCATCATCGTGCGTGATGGCAAGGGCATCGACCCCGCCACCGGCACCGACATGCCCGTGCCCGACGACGCCGAAGACGTCATCAACAACAACCGTATGCGCGGTGAGATCGACACCGCCATGGCCGGCTTGGCCCTGTTCGGCAAGGACGACGCCAAGCGCCTGGCTGCTGCCAAGGCCCTTACCCGCGAGCCCGACGCTGGCCGCCTGCCGCTGCTGGACAAGGCCCTGGCGCAAGAGACGCAGCCTGCCATCAAGGCCCAGCTGGAACTGGCCCGCGCCGCCACCCTGCTGGGCAGCGAAGACGCCGCCCAGCGCATCGCCGCCGCGCAGGCCCTGTCGCTGAGCGCCACGCCCGACACGCGCCTCTTGCTCAACGAGCGCGTCACGGTGGAAGAGGACGCCAAGGTCAAGGCTGCGCTGCAGGCCGCCCTGAAAGCCATCGACGGCGAACTGGCCTGGGGCGAGCGCCTGGGCGCTGCGTTCTCGGGCATCAGCCTGGGGTCCATCTTGCTGCTGGTGGCGCTGGGCCTGGCCATCACCTACGGCCTGATGGGCGTGATCAACATGGCCCACGGCGAGCTGATGATGATCGGTGCCTACGCCACCTATGTTGTGCAGGGCCTGTTCCAGAAGTACCTGCCCGGCGCCTTCGACTGGTACCTGGTGGCCGCGGTGCCGCTGGCCTTCGGTGCCTCGGCCCTGGTGGGCGCGGTGCTCGAACGCAGCGTGCTGCGCTTTTTGTACGGCCGCCCGCTGGAGACGCTGCTGGCCACCTGGGGCATCAGCCTGGTGCTGATGCAACTGGTGCGCACGATCTTCGGCGCGCAGAACGTGGGCGTGGAAAACCCCGCCTGGATGAGTGGCGGCGTGCAGGTGCTCTCCAACCTCACGCTGCCCTACAACCGCCTCGTGATCATCGGCTTTGCGATTGCGGTGCTGCTGTCCATGGGCTGGCTGATCGGGCGCACGCGCCTGGGCTTGTTCGTGCGTGGCGTCACGCAGAACCGGCCCATCGCCTCGTGCATGGGCGTGAACACCGCGCGCGTGGACACCATGGCCTTCGCGTTGGGCTCGGGCATCGCCGGCCTGGCCGGCTGTGCCTTGAGCCAGGTGGGCAACGTCGGCCCCGACCTGGGCCAGAGCTACATCGTCGACGCCTTCATGGTCGTGGTGCTGGGCGGCGTGGGCCAACTGGCCGGCACCGTCTACGCGGCGCTGGGCCTGGGCGTGCTCAACAAGTTCCTCGAAGGCTGGGCCGGCGCCGTGCTGGCCAAGATCGCCGTGCTCGTGTTCATCATCATCTTCATCCAGAAGCGACCCCAAGGGATCTTCGCGGTGAAGGGTCGGACAGCGGATTGAGCGGGCAAGCAACACCATGACCACTTCAACGCCTTCTTCCCCTTCCCTCCAACTGCCCGCCCCGGCGCCGCTGCTCACGCGCACCGGCTGGTCGGCCTTCATCGTTGCCCTCATCGTGGTCTGCGCCCTGGCGCCGCTGCTCAACCTGGTGGTGCCCGCCGGCAGCGTGTTCCACATGAGTGACTACGCCGTGGCGCTGCTCGGCAAGATCATGTGCTACGCCATCTGCGCGCTGGCCATGGACCTGATATGGGGTTACACCGGCATCCTGAGCCTGGGCCACGGCCTGTTCTTTGCGCTGGGCGGCTACGTGTTGGGCATGTACCTCATGCGCCAGATCGGCCGCGACGGCAACTACAAGAGCGAGCTGCCCGATTTCATGGTGTTTCTCGACTGGAAGGAACTGCCCTGGCACTGGATGCTGTCCGACAGCTTCGTCGCCACGCTCATCCTGGTGGTGGCCGTTCCCGGCCTGGTGGCCTTCGTGTTCGGCTACTTCGCCTTCCGCTCGCGCATCAAGGGCGTGTACTTTTCCATCATCACCCAGGCCATGACGTATGCGGCCATGCTGCTGTTCTTTCGCAACGAGACGGGTTTTGGCGGCAACAACGGCTTTACGGACTTCAAGCGCATCCTGGGCCAGCCGATTGCCACGCAGAACATGCGCATGCTGCTGTTCGTGCTCACGGGGCTCACCCTGCTCGGCTTCTTCCTCATGGCGCGCTGGCTGGTGCGCAGCAAGTTCGGCCGTGTGCTGCAGGCCGTGCGCGACGCCGAGACGCGCGTCATGTTCTCGGGCTACTCGCCGCTGCCCTACAAGCTCACCATCTGGACCATCAGCGCCATGATGTGCGGCGTGGCCGGGGCCCTGTACGTGCCCCAGGTCGGCATCATCAACCCCGGCGAGATGAGCGCCGCCAACTCCATCGAGATCGCCGTGTGGGCGGCCGTGGGCGGCCGCGCCACGCTGATCGGGCCCATCGTGGGCGCCTTCATCGTCAACGGCGCCAAGAGCTGGCTCACCGTCACGGCGCCGGAGTTCTGGCTGTACTTCCTCGGCGCGCTGTTCATTGCCGTCACGCTGTTCCTGCCCAATGGCGTGGTGGGCCTGGTGAAGAAATTCGGTTTCGGCAGCAAGAAGAACAACGACGACAAGAAGGGAGGCACCGAATGACCCCGGACCTGATGGAAGAGGGCGCGCGGCGCATTGCGGCCAAGGCCGCACCGGTGGCCCCGGGCCAGACCGAATCGGGCGGCCGCGCCGCCGGCTTCTCGCGCATCGCCACACCCGGCGAGGTGGACATCACGCACGGCCGCATTTTGTACCTCGAAGACGTGAACGTGAGTTTCGATGGATTCAAGGCCATCAACAACCTGAGCCTCGACATCGCCCCCGGTGAGCTGCGCTGCATCATCGGCCCCAACGGCGCCGGCAAGACGACGATGATGGACATCATCACCGGCAAGACCCGTCCCGACAGCGGCACGGTGTACTTCGGCAGCACCATCGACCTGCTGCGCCACAACGAGCCCGAGATCGCCAGCCTGGGGATAGGCCGCAAGTTCCAGAAGCCCACGGTGTTCGAACAGCTCACCGTGTTCGAGAACCTCGAACTGGCGCTCAAGACCCACAAGGGCGTGTCGTCGAGCCTGTTCTTCAAGCTCGACTCCGCCCAGTCGGACCGCCTGGCCGAGATCCTGCACACGATTCACCTGGCGGGCAGCGTGGCGCGCATGGCTGGGAATTTGAGCCACGGGCAAAAGCAGTGGCTGGAGATCGGCATGCTGCTGATGCAGGACCCGAAGTTGTTGCTGCTCGACGAACCGGTTGCGGGGATGACGGATGACGAGACGGCTCGGACGGCGGAGCTGTTCCTGACCCTGAAGGGCAAGCACTCGCTGATGGTGGTGGAGCATGACATGGGGTTCATTCGCACTATTTCTGAGATCGTGACGGTCTTGTGCGATGGGTCTGTGTTGGCGCAGGGGACGCTCGACCAGGTGCAGTCGGATGAGCGGGTGATTGAGGTTTATCTGGGGCGGTGATGGTTTGCTGCTCTTCGTTCTTCTGTGCTTTGGTTGAGGTCGGAGGCCGGGGTGTGCGCCCGGCGGCGCACCTACTTTCTTTTGCGTCGCCAAAAGAAAGTAGGCAAAGAAAAGGCGACCCCCAGTCTGCGTCCCCCTTCGCCCGTTGGGCGAAGGGGGCAACCTGCGATGCTCGGACCTGGGGTGGTGCCGCAGAACTCACTGCGTTCCCCCTTCGGGC
>NZ_LMIH01000011.1:120208-120425 GCF_001428645.1 Acidovorax sp. Root217 | reverse complement strand
TGTCCTTCGGCACACGCACCCACCCCAGGCCCTGCGCTTCTCGGCGCAGCCAGCAGGGGTGGGCAGCGGGTACCGCACGGCTGCTGCTTTCGCAGCTGCGCCGGGTGTCGGGTACGCGCTGCGCGCTGCCGACGCAACTGGCGCGATCGCTCTGACCAGGCCAAGCGCAGCGAGGCAGTTGAGGCCGAGCGAAGCAATGGCCCGTATGGAGCCCGCC
>NZ_LMIH01000011.1:87842-120103 GCF_001428645.1 Acidovorax sp. Root217 | reverse complement strand
TTTCTTTGGCGAAGCAAAGAACAAGTACCTCGGCCGCCGGGCCGAGACCCGGCCTCCGCCCTCTGCACAAGAGCAGAAGTAACCATAGGCACCAGACATAGGCCAACCAACATGCTCACCGTCCAAAACATCAACCAGTACTACGGCGGCTCCCACATCCTGCGCGACGTGAGCCTCACCGCCGAACCCGGCAAGGTCACCGTCCTGCTGGGCCGCAACGGCGTCGGCAAGACCACCCTGCTCAAAAGCCTCATGGGCCTGGTCCCCATCAAGAGCGGCGCCATCAGCTTCGATGGCAAACCCATCGACAAGGCCACCCCCTACGACCGCGCCCGCGCCGGCATCGGCTTTGTCCCCCAGGGCCGCGAGATCTTCGGCCGCCTCACGGTGGAAGAGAACCTGCGCATGGGCCTGGCCTACAAGAGCGGCTCCACCCCCGTGCCGCCGCACCTGTACGAGCTGTTTCCGGTGCTCAAGCAGATGCTGCGCCGCCGTGGCGGCGACCTCTCGGGCGGGCAGCAGCAGCAACTGGCCATTGCGCGCGCGCTCGCACCGGGGCCACGCCTGTTGATCCTGGACGAACCCACCGAAGGCATCCAGCCGAGCATCATCAAGGACATCGGCCGCGTCATCCGCATGCTCGCCGACAAGGGCGAGATGGCCATCCTGCTGTGCGAGCAGTACTACGACTTCGCGCAGGAGCTGGCCGACCAGTACCTTGTGATGGAGCGAGGCGAAGTCATCGCGCGCGGGCCGGGCAGCGAGATGGAAGCCAAGGGCATCCGAAACCTGGTGGCCATTTGATCAGGCTGCGGTCGTGCTGGCCACATCCCCCCGGTGCCGCCAGCGCGCCACGCTCTCGATCACCAGCACCGTGCACACCATCCAGGTGCCGCCCAGCAGCCAGCCGGCCAGCACGTCGCTGGCGTAGTGCACCTGCAGCACCATGCGGCTCCAGCCGGTGGTGAAGACCAGCATGCCCGCCAGCACCACACAGGGCACATGCCAGCGCGGCGGCAGCAGGCGCGTGGCCAGGTAGGCCAGCAGGGTGTAGGCCACCATCGAGGCGCTGCTGTGCCCGCTGGGAAAGCTGTAGCCATCGGCCTGCGCCACGCCATGGTGCAGGTGCTCGGGCCGGGCGCGTTCAAAAATGCTTTTCAAAATGCGCGTCAGCGCCCCATTGCCCGCCAGGGCCGCCAGCCAGCCTATGGCCAGCAGCCGGTGGCCGCGCCACCACAGGCCGGCGGCCACCAGGGCCGTGAGCGCGGTGAGCACGGCGGTGTCGCCCAGGTGGGTGAGGGTGGCAAAGAAACGCAGCACCCCGGTGGCGGCATGCAGGCGCAGGGCGTTGGCAATGGCGTCGTCCACCGCGCCCCAGTCGCCGTCTTGCTCGCTGCCGCTTTCGGCCAGCTCGGCGATCACGCTGCCGGCCAGCACCATGGCACAGGCGGCGCCCAGCATGCCCGCCAGCAGTGCCCAGCGCGGGTCGATGGCCATGGGCAGCGTGCGCTGCAGCAGCGGGCCGCCGCGCTGGCGCACGGTGCGCAGGCCCCACAGGGCCAGGGGCCCGGCCAGGCTGGCCAGCACCAAGCCGGCCAGCCACCAGCCCAGAGGGTGGTTGGAGATCAGGGTGCCGATGGCGGTGGCTTGCATGGGATCGGTTGGCAACAGCAGCAGTTGTAGGTGGGTGTCGGGTCGATGCTGCCTGTTGTACCGCAGCGCGCATCACCCCTTCGCGCCGGGCGTGAATGTAGGACAAGGCGCCGACAGCTTCACAGCGCCGTGGCTGACAATGGCGGGCCGGTGACCAGGGCACCATGGGTACAGCGGCGCCATGCCGTCTTATCGGAGCCTGCCTTTCATCCATGACCACTGCCCCTCGACCCCCTGCCGTCCACCCCCATGGGCGCATCCACCTCGTGGTGCCCAAGCGCCCGGGTGCTGATTTCGACCTGGTCCGCGCCAAGCTCGAAGGGGCCTTTGCCGCCCATGCGCACGACGTGGTGTGGCATGTGCCCGACGAGCGTGGTGACATTGTCGATCTGGCCCACAAGGCTGTGCGCGATGCGCAGGCCGATGGCGGGCTGGTCGTGGCCGCGGGGGGCGACGGCACCATCAACGCCGTTGCCGCGGCGGCCCTGCGCGAGGCGGTGCCCATGGGCGTGATACCCATGGGCACGTTCAACTACTTCAGCCGCGAGCATGGCCTGGCGCTCGACCCCGAGGTGGCCGTGCAGGACATGCTGCACGCCATGGAGCGCGGCGACATGCGCCCGGTGCAGGTGGGCTTCGTCAACGACCGCATGTTCGTGGTGAACGCCGCCGTGGGCCTGTACCCGCGCCTGCTGGCCGAGCGCGAGATGGCCTCCAAACGCTTTGGCCGCTCGCGCATGGTGGCCATCCTGTCGGCAGTATGGAGCATGTTCCGCCCCGCCGGCGGGCGGCGCTGGCGCGTGATCATGCGCACGCACGAAGGTGCCCAGGCCCAGCAGGAGGAGCACCTGGTCACCACCCTGTTCGTCGGCAACAACCCTTTGCAGCTGGACCGCATGGGGCTGGAGCAGGCCCAATCCGTGGCCGATGGCGGGCAGCTCGGTGTCGTGCTGCTGCAGCCGCAGGACCGCTGGGCCGTGGCCCGCACAGTCTGGCACGCCGCCACCGGCCAACTGGCGCGCGACAGCGCCGTGACCAGCATCGCCTGCGCCGAGATGACGGTGGCCCCCGCCAGCTGGCGCCCCGCGCAGGTGAAGGTGGCGTTTGACGGTGAGCGCGAATGGATGGCGCCGCCGCTGCGCTTTCGGGTACACGACCAACCCCTGTGGCTGGTCACGCGCACCACGCTCGACCGGGATGGCGCCGCCGCTGCGCAGCATGAGCAGGTGGCCGTCGAACCCGCTGCTCCCGCTGTCGTCCCTCTGCCTGCGCTGGGTGCAGCGGCAGCCGTGGCGGCTTCCTGATCTCCTGCCGCGCCTGTACCCTACGCCCCATGTCCGTTCTGATGCACCTGTCCGACCTGCACTTCGGCGCACACGAGCCCGTCGTCTGCCGGGCGGTGCAGGCCCTGGCGCGCCAGCTCGGTGTGTCGGTGGTGGTGGTGTCTGGCGATGTCACGCAGCGCGCCACTGCCCCCCAGTTCGCGCAGGCCGCCAGCTTCATCCGCGGGCTCGATGCCGGCGCCACGGTGGTGCTGCCGGGCAACCATGATTTGCCGCTGTTCGCCTGGTGGCTGCGCTGGGGCCGCGCCTACAAGCGCTTCGAGCACGAGTTCGGCAAGGACCTGGAGCCCGTGCGCCAACTGGGCCGCTTCTTCATCGTCGGCGTGAACACCACGCGCCCCTGGCGCCACGAGCGCGGCAGCCTCTCCAGCGCGCAGATCGCGCGGGTCGAGAAGCAGCTGGCCGAGGCCTACGAAGAGCCCTGGCGCATCGTCGTCGCCCACCACCCGCTCACCGCGCGCAATGCGCAGGACAAGGAACACCGGCCCGCGCGCGCCGAAGAGGCCCTGCTGCGCTGGCGCGACGCCGGTGCGCAGATGCTGCTGTCGGGCCATGCCCACGCCGCCGGCCTGCTGCAGCCGCTGCCCGGCCTGTGGGTCAGCCAGGCCGGCACGGCCGTATCGCACCGCCTGCGCCATGGCTACCCCAACAGCCTGGTCATCCTGAGCCACGAGGCCGATGCGCACGACCCCGACAAGGTGCTGCGCTGGGCGGCGCGCTGGGACTACGACCCCGCGCGCGCCGCCTTCCACTGTGTGCAGCGCCAGTGGGTGGATGACCCGACAGGGGCTTTGGCAGTTTGAATGCCCGCACAGTGCGCACGCGCATGAGCTGCTGTGCTGCTGTGCCAGGCCCGCCGCGCCCACTCGCTGGTTGTTCTTCCTGGTCGTTTTCCCGCGGGCGGCTTGACCGATGGCCCGGCGCGCCTCTATTCTGGCTGGCGGGCGCCTCCATGGCCCCGGCCCTTCTCATTGAAACCCTTGCGCCGCCGCCCATGCACAAAGAATTCAACCACGATGCCCTGCGCCGCCTGCAGGCGCTGATTGCCCGCGAGACGGGCGCGCCGCTCAACGAGACGGCCACGGTCGAGATGGCGGCCATCCTGCGTGGCAGCGAGGGGCCGGATGGCGTGCTCAACGAAAGCCTGTCGGTGGCACCGCGCGAGGTCACCATCCTTCTGGCCGACCTGCGCGGTTTCACGGCGCTGTCGGCCTCGCTGCCGGCGGGCGTGGTGATCCCGGCGCTCAACCGCTGCCTGGCCATGCTCAGCGAGGTGGTCTTCAAGCACGGCGGTGCCATCGACAAGTTCATGGGCGACTCCATCATGGTGCTCTTCGGTGCACCCGTGGCGCGCGAGGACGATGTGGACCGGGCCCTGATGTGCGCTGTCGAGATGCAGATGGCCATGCGCGACCTGAACCTGGCCCACATGCGCGAGCGCCTGCCCGAGGTCTTCCTGGGCATTGGCGTGAACACCGGCACCGTGATGGCCGGGCGCTTCGGCTCGGATGTGTACTCCGAATACACCGTCATCGGCGAAGAGGTCAACCTCGCCTCGCGCATCGAGGCCTTCAGCCTGCGCGGGCAGGTGCTCATCAGCGAGGCCACCTACCAGCGCTGCTGGGGGCTGGTGTCGGCGTCGGCCCCCATGCAGGTCTACGTCAAGGGGCGCCAGCAGCCCGTGGGCCTGCGCGAGCTGGTGGCCATCCCCTCGCGCAAGCTCAAGGTACCGCGCCAGGAGTTTCGCCGCAGCCACCGCGTGGACACGCGCCTGCCCTGCCTGTGCCAGCGCATCCAGGACAAGATCATCGTGCCGCAGATCGTGCACGCCGCCGTCCGTGACATCGGCTACCACGGCCTGCTGGTGGAACTGACCGAAGAGCTGGCCTTGCACAGCGAGCTCAAGCTCGAATTCGACCTGACGCTGGTCGAATACCACGCCACCGACGTGTACGCCCGCGTCATCACCTTGAAGCCCGAGGGTGGGCAGTGGCTGGCGGGGCTGGAGTTCACCTCCATCAGCCCCGAGTGCCATGCCAAGGTGCAGATGTTCGTGCAGCTGCTGGTGGCTGCGCGGTAGGCCTTGTCAGCAGCCCAACTGAGTCGCCAGGTCCGTCAGTCGTGTGCTGTGCAGGTCATTGCCTGCCTGTGCCGAAACATCTTTCGGGTGCGCCGCCCCAAACTCCAGCGGCCGCTCCACATACATGGTGCGCAGCCCGCAGCCGCGCGCAGCCGCCAGGTCGTCGTGGTGGGCCGCCACCAGCGCCACCTGCGCCGGCTCCAGGTCAAAGGTGCGGGCCACGCCCAGGTAGGTGTCGGGGCTGGGCTTGTAGGCGCGGAACACCTCGGCGCTCAACACGCAATCCCACGGCAGGCCCGCGCGCTTGGCCATGTTGGTCAGCAGGCCGATATTGCCGTTCGACAGCGTGGTGATGGTGAACTTCGTCTTCAGCCGCGTGAGCCCGGCCACGCTGTCGGCCCAGGGGTCCAGCCGGTGCCACACGCGGTTCAGGTGCCAGCGCTCGGCCTCGGTCAGGTGCGTGAGGCCAAAGCGCGGCAGCATCTCGTCCAGAATCATGCGGTGCAGCTCGTCGATGCGCGTCCACCCCAGCTCGCCGCCCATCACGCGCGCCATGGCCGGCTGGTAGCCGCTGCGCCAGGCAATGGCAAAGGCATCGCCGTCGATGGCCGGGTACAGCGCCTGCATCTCGCGCACGATGCTGCCGTGCCAGTCCACCACGGTGCCAAAGATGTCGAAGGCCAGCACCTTCACCGTGCTGGCAAGTTCGTCTGCGGTGCTCTGGGGTGCGGTCATTCGCTGGCCTTGGTTGGGAACGAAGGTCCCAGCGTAGCAGTCTTGCCGCCAAGGCCCGCTACCAGCGCATTTCTCCCGTCCGTGCTATGGTTACAGGATTCGGGTTTACCCCCGTAACTCCGTTTCTTCCCCACCCCGTGCTTCTTCTGCGCCGCCTGCCAATGGCCGGTGCGGCGTAGCCCTGTTGCCGTTGCTGCTGCCGCCATGACCGCGCCCCTGTCGCCCTCCACGTCGCCCATCGCCCACACCCCCACCGACGACCGCACCCTGGTGCGCGCCGTGCTGGCCCTCGGGGTAGGCGGCTTTTCCATCGGCACGGGTGAATTCGTCATCATGGGCCTGCTGCCCGAGGTGGCGCGCGACATCAACGTGAGCATTCCGCAGGCCGGCCACGTCATCAGCGCCTATGCGCTGGGCGTGGTGGTGGGCGCGCCCGTGCTGGCCGTGCTGTGCGCCAACTGGGGCCGCCGCGCGCTGCTGATGGCGCTGATGGTGGTGTACGCCCTGGGCAACTTCGCATCGGCCCTGGCACCCGGCTACGGTTGGCTCAGCGCCATGCGCCTGTTCACCGGCCTGCCGCACGGCACCTACTTCGGTGTGGCGGCCCTCGTGGCCGCCGCCCTGGCACCCCCGGGGCGCCGCGCGCGCGCCGTGGGCTGGGTCATGCTGGGGCTGACCACCGCCACGCTGGTGGGCGTGCCCATTGCCGCCGCGCTGGGCGAGCATTTCGGCTGGCGCGCGGCCTTCGTGTTCGTGGGGCTCATCGCCGTGGCCGCCGTGGTCATGGTGCGCCTGTGGGTGCCCGACATGCCCGCATCGCACGGCGCCAGCCCGCTGCGCGAGCTGGGTGCCCTGGCGCGCAAGCAGGTCTGGTTCACCCTGGGCATCGGCGCCATCGGCTTTGGCGGCATGTTCGCGGTTTTCAGCTACATCAAGCCCACCCTGCTCGAAGTGGCCGGCATGCCGCCCGCGCTCATGCCCTTCGTGCTCGCGCTGTTCGGCCTGGGCATGGTGGTGGGCAACATCGTCGGCTCGCGCATGGCCGACAAGGCCCTCATGCCCACCGTGGGCAAGGTGCTGCTGTGGTCCATCGTGGTGCTGGCGCTGTCCATGCCTGCAGCCCACCATCCCGTCACGGCTGCGCTCTCCACCTTCTTCCTGGGCACCCTGGTCGCCATCGGCCCCGCGCTGCAGATCCGCCTGATGGACGTGGCGGGCCATGCGCAGACCCTGGCTGCCGCGCTCAACCACTCGGCCTTCAACGCCGCCAACGCGCTGGGCGCCTGGCTGGGCGGCATGTCCATCGCGGCCGGCCTGGGGTGGACCTCTACCGGCTGGGTCGGCGTGGTGCTGGGCATCTGCGGCGTGGGCATCTTCGCGTGGTCCATGTCGAGCGAAAAGGCCACCACACGCGCCAGCGCAGGCATGAAAGCCTGAGCGTAGCGGCGGTGCGACACCGCCGCAATTTGAGGAATGAACACCGCGTTTGAGGTACATTGAATGCGGGCCGGCCCTTCTGCCAGCCACGTCGCTCGGACGGTTCCGGGCGCTTACGTGAAAGTTCACCAGCATGTCTGCTTCTCAGGGCAAGCGCCGCTTTGCGCGCATCGATCGCCTACCCCCCTACGTCTTCAACATCACGGCCGAGCTGAAACTGGCCGCCCGCCGCCGTGGCGAAGACATCATCGACATGAGCATGGGCAACCCCGATGGCGCGACCCCGCCGCACATCGTGGCCAAGCTCACCGAAGTGGCCCAGCGGCCCGACACCCATGGCTACTCCGCCAGCAAGGGCATCCCCCGCCTGCGCCGCGCCATCAGCCACTGGTACAAGGACCGCTATGCGGTCGACATCGACCCCGACACCGAGGCCATCGTCACCATCGGCTCCAAGGAAGGGCTGGCCCACCTCATGCTGGCCACGCTGGACCGGGGCGACACCGTGCTCGTGCCCGACCCGAGCTACCCCATCCACATCTACGGCGCCGTCATCGCCGGGGCCGACATCCGCAGCGTGCCGGTGGCGCCCGATGTGGACTTCTTCGCCGAGCTCGAAAAAGCCATCCGCGGCAGCTACCCCAAGCCCAAGATGATGATCTTCGGCTTTCCCAGCAACCCCACCGCGCAGTGCGTGGAGCTGTCGTTCTTCGAACGCGTGATCGCCCTGGCCAAGAAGCACGACATCCTGGTGGTGCACGACCTTGCGTACGCCGACATCGTGTACGACGGCTACCGCGCCCCCAGCATCATGGAAGTGCCCGGCGCCAAGGACGTGGCCGTGGAGTTCTTCACCCTCTCCAAAAGCTACAACATGGCCGGCTGGCGCGTGGGCTTCATGGTCGGCAACCCCGACCTCGTGGCCGCGCTCGCCCGCATCAAGAGCTACCACGACTACGGCACCTTCACCCCCCTGCAGGTCGCGGCCATCGCCGCGCTCGAAGGCGACCAGCAGTGCGTGAAAGACATCGCCGCCCAGTACCAGCGCCGCCGCGACGTGCTGTACAAAGGCCTCACCGAATCCGGCTGGGCCGTGGACTGCCCCAAGGCCAGCATGTACATCTGGGCCCGCCTCCCCGAACCCTACCGCGCCCTGGGCTCGCTCGAATTCGCGCGTCAGCTGCTCGACAAGGCCAAGGTCTGCGTCTCGCCCGGCATCGGCTTTGGGGACCAGGGGGATGAGTACGTGCGGTTTGCGCTGATCGAGAACGAGGCCCGCATCAGGCAGGCCGTGCGTGGGATTCGGGCGATGTTCAAGGCCGATGGGTTGTTGAAGGTGCCTGCGGTGGTGGCCGCGAACTAAAGCCTGCGCTCGGCGGCAAGGGCACGCCACCATACTATGGTGGCGCTGCCAATCTTATCTGGCGTCGCTGTGTGAGGAAATGTATGCTCGCCTTGGCGCGCTTGGGTTGTCGCCTGTTGCGGGCGTTTTTGCATAGGTATCCAAGCGTCTTATCCACTGAAAGTGTTGCGCCCAATGAAAAGAAGAAATTTGTCGCTGGTCTTCGGTCTGGTAGTGGCCGTTTCCGCCCATGCGCAGCCCAGTCTGCCGCCATTGGATGCTGTCCAAAACCTTGTATCGAATGACCCATTTTTCAATTTTTTGGGAACGCCTATCAACCCCGTTCTTCCCGCGACGGTGACCGGGCCAGTGGGTTGCACCTTTGCTGCAGCACAGTCCATCTTTCCGCACTATTTTCGGGGACCGATGCAGGAGATCGTTTCTGGCTCCTCGTACACACTCATCTATCAGCCCGCGTATGCACAGCAGTACACGCAAATTCAGAGCATGGTCTACAACCACTTGCCTGGCAATTTCATCGTGAGGTGGTCGGTGGGTGGCGAGACAAATTTCGGCTCCATAAAGCCCTGGATGGAAGCCGCCGGTTGCTGACGCATTGTCCGTAGTTCCTGTGACCCACGCAGGCGGTCAAGGTTGCTGTGGAGCAGCACTTGCAAAACAGAGGAGGAACGCAGTTGTCGTGCGATTCGATACGCAAATGGAGACGTTTGCTTACGGCAGACTGCCAAGTCGCGGTTTAGACTGGTGAGTATGCACATGCTCGACTACAACCCTGACGACCTGGACGTCACCATCTCTGAAATGCTGGTGGCGACCAGTGACTCCGCCGACCACGAACTTCCCGAGGTGGTGTCTGCGGTGCTGAAGCTGCTGCGCAAACGCCTGGGCATGGACGTGGCCTTCGTCTCGCAGATCGCAGACGGTCGCCGCACTTTCAAGGCGGTGGACAGCACGCCCGATTTCGCTCCAGTCGTGGCCGGCATGTCCGACCCAGCCGAAGAAAGCTGGTGCCAGCATGTGGTCGAAGGCCGACTGCCAGAAAAGATCGAGAACGCCGTCCCCCTCGTCAAGGCAGGCGAGGCGCCCGACCCCGGGTTCGACATCGGCACGCATCTGAGCACCCCTGTGCGCCTAGCTGATGGCCATGTGTACGGCACGCTGTGCTGCTTCAGCCGGGGGGTGCAGAGGGATGCGGATATTGATCGGCTGCGGTATACGGCGAATTTGCTGGGGGAGAAGTTGTCGCCTGGGGCGATACGCTGCTCTTGAAGTAGGTTGGTAAGTGACGCTGTTTGAATTGATTGGCATTTACCCGATCAGATCGACTGTTGGTTTGCTAAAGTTCGGTTAGCTTCGTTAACAGCGTTAAGCCACTTGCAAAGATCGTCCCTGATCAATGAAAGGTCTGTGTCTACAGACCACTTTTGAACGTAGAAGCGCTTTTCTTTGAGAATAGCACTGCGAATTTTTTCTTCCAAAGATGGCTGCTTAACCAAGTTCAATAGGTAGTAGTAGGCGGGAGTTCCCCGTCCAAACAACTCCAGACTCCAACCTGAAGGCTTCAGAAAGAAGTCGAAAGATATTTCATTGTAATTTTGAAAAAATTTGAAATCCATTACGAACCGATCTGTTGAATATATATACGGTTCTTTCGCGAGGAGATGCGTCTCAGGTGCCTCCTTCATCAAATTGCACAGAGTGGCGATTTTTTGAGTTAAGCGTCTCAAGAATTCATTTCTTTCCTGCAACAAGGCCACAATTACCTCTTCGTGCTGAATGAAGAATCGATCCGTTTCTTTAAGTTCCATGTTCTCTCCTGCGAGATTGGTAGTTGTTTCAATGAAGTCCAGGAGGTATGTCACCCACTTGGGGCTTGCCTTGGCGATATATGACCCTAGAAGATTTGTTATCTCTTTCCAAAGTTGCGCATAGGTTATGCTAACGAATCCGCCGTGCAGCAATTTTGGATCTTTGATGTGGGACAAACCAAGAACGATTTTGATTTGCTGTCTGGAGCGGTCGTCTTGTAGATCGATCGCTTTCGCGTAGTCATTCAGGTCATTGGCAAGCCAATGAAAAATTTTATTTTCTATGGCGAGGATGAACTCATCGCCTTCGATGAGTAGGTCCAATCTACCGGCCGCTGTGCCAAATTCTCTAGTGACACTTTTGACACTGGTTGAACAGGTGTTTTTGGTAATTTTAAGAATGGCGCAAATGAATAAGTCTTTCAGATCATGTTGTTGGCTGGGGTCTAAATAAAATCCTAGGATATTGCTACAAACATTTTCATAGTGCGGATATCCGGATACTTCCATGAAAGTTAGATCTTGTTTGGGGTGAGGTAGAGCGCTAAACGTATCAAATAATCGCAGGTATTGCTCTGTGTTACTTTTATCTGTGTTAATTTTTCAATCTCCATTTTTTGCGTATCCCGCGCGTCGAATTTTCAAACCTTGCAGCAACTGATCCAGCATAGCCGAGCCCACCACCGTGCCTTGATCTCATAGGCGTCTTCCGGTTCCATCACGTGCTGGTTAAAGGGCAGCGGGTACTCCACTAAATGAAGCCTGCTTGCTATCGCGCTACACATTGATCAAGCCGAGCCATATGCCCTTTGCATCGTTGGACGCATTTCCCAGTGTCCGCTTCGACCAACCTGCCAGAGAATTGTTGTCTGCGTCGTACGCGATGTCGCGAAACCGTCGCCAGTCGTCGTGTGGATGTTGGCGTTCGCATCGTCAATCACCTTGTTCATGAGATGAGAGAAAGACGCTTCTTTGGCGATGGCGTGCGGAATCACCGGGAACAAGGCGGCATAGTCTTCGTAGCCCACTTATCAGCTCCCTGGATGTTTCCTGTGTGATGGGCGCGCATTGTCGCCCGTGGCTCGGGCGTACCCGCTCCCTACATCGCCCAAAACCCGCGGCGCCTCGCCCTGCACCCCCCACATCACCTCCCGCCAAGCCACCCAAACTGCCTTGAGCAGCTTCATCGCCGGCTCCACCTGCGGCGCCAGCACCTGCACTACCGGAATCTGCGCATTGGGGCTCATGGCGTCCGCAGTCGCGGTCAAGGTAGGGTGCGCACCCAGCGCCGCATCGCGCCGGTTGCGTTTCAGCGCGCTCCTGGCAGCAAAGACCATGCTGGTCATGCAGCGCTGGCGCTGGCCGGGGTCAGGCCCAGGGCGGTTACGTCATGCCTTCCGCAACCCCTGCAACGTCTGCAACAACACCACCCGCGTCTGCCCCAGCACCATGCCCTTCCACTCCTCGTTGTCACAGTAGAACGCATCGCGCAACTGGGTGCGTATCTCGCGCTGCTGCGCGGCCGGCGCGTCGGGGTGGCTGCGCAGCCAGGTGTCTGCGCGCAGGCGCAGCAGCATGTCTGCCTCGGGCAGGGTGCCGAACTCCAGGCCCATGGGCGCGATGCGGGCGTTGGGGCATTCGTCGAAGGCGGTGGTGACCACCGGGCCCGATACGTCTGCGGAGGCAGAGTCGCCGGAGAAGGGCGAGAACACGTCGGCGCCCCACCAGGATTGCGCCAGCGCCAGGTCTTCTGGCGTGTTGCGGCCGGGGTAGATCTTCTCGCCGTGGCCGTAGGGGCCCAGGCCCGTGTGCACGTCGATCCAGCCCAGGTGCGTGGCGGCTGCCGCGTACTTGCGCAGGATGGAGCGGATGGTCTTGTTGCTCCACGACGGCGCGGTGCCGCCGTAGAACAAGCCGTCGGGCGAGGTGTACTGGCCCTTGAACACGGCATTGCGAAACGCGGGCAGGCCGTGCCGGGCAATGTAGGCGTCCACGGCCGCGTCGTCGGCGGGCGTGGGCGGCCAGGTGGCGGGCAGCATCAGCGGCTCGACCTCGGCATACGCCGCGTTCACCGGCAGCGGCGCGTTGAAGTCGATGTGGTTACGGTTCAGGTCAATGTTGTCTTCGTTCGTGCGGTGCAGGTGCGAAAACCCGTGCGGGTTGACCGCATGCACCAGCAGCAGCGCCACGCCAGCCTGCTGCAGCCGTGCGAGCAAATCATCATCGTTGAGCGTGGCCACCTGCGTGCCCGACCCGCAAAAGCCCTCGGGCCCGTGCGTGCCCGAGGTGACGAGCAGGATCTTCTTTGCATCCATCGCGCCGATCAGCGCCACGTCGGTGGCCAGCTCTTCGCCCAGTGCACCGCGGTGCTCCGGGTGCACAAAGGATTCGACGGCCGCGCCGCTCTGGGCGGCCGCCTCGAGGAACTTGGCACGGGCTTCAGCGTACGTGCCCGAGAAATACCGCGTGGCGGCGCTGGGTTGTATTGGCATGGTGTGGGGGCCTGGGCTTTGAAAAAGACGGTCTTGAACAAAAGGATGTGATCAACCCGTGGCGTACTTGCATACGCTCGTCGGATGGATGTTGTGCCCGGCACAGGGGCACGGTGGGTGCAATCCGAGCAGCAAGATTAACGCCATCCCACCAGGCCGGCACGGGCTTGCGGCCTGCAGCCTTCACCAGCCTGCTGCTGCGTTGCAGCGAGCCTCAGCCTGTGCTCTCAGGCGCCCAGCGAAACCGTGCGGTGAAGTTGCGCAGCAGCTCAGGCTCGTAGGTGAAGTCCATCCCTCGGATTGCGTGCGCGCGCCGGGCCACCGTGGCCAGTGCGTCTGCCACATAGTCCATGTGGTCGTTGGTATAGACCCTGCGCGGGATGGTCAGCCGCATCGATTCGAGCGGGGCTTTTTCCTGCTTGCCGGTGAGCGGGTCGCGCCCCAGCAGCAGCGACCCGATTTCCACTGCCCGCACGCCGGACTCGATGTACAGCTCACACGCCAGTGCATGCGCGGGAAACTGTCCGGAGGGTATGTGCGGCAGCAGCGCGGCGGCATCCACGAACACGGCATGCCCCCCGGTGGGGTACTGGATGGGCACGCCCTCTGCCCGCAGTCGCTCGCCCAGGTACGCCACCTGCCCGATGCGGTAGGCCAGGTAGTCCGGGTCCATCGCCTCCTCAAGGCCTACCGCCAGCGCCTCCATGTCGCGGCCCGCCAGGCCGCCGTAGGTGATGAAGCCTTCGCTCACCACGCAGCGCTCCTGCACGGCGCGGAACAGGTCCTGGTCGTCGCGGAACGCGCAGAACCCGCCGATGTTGACCAGCCCGTCTTTCTTGGACGACATGACGGCAATGTCTGCGCAGGCCATCATCTCGCGCACGATGTCCGGGATGCTGTGCTGCGCGTATTCCGCCTCGCGTTGCTGGATGAACCAGGCGTTCTCGGCGAAGCGGGTCGCGTCGATCACCACGGGGATGCCCGCATGCCGCGCCATGTGCGAGGCCGCCCGCAGGTTGGCCAGCGCCACGGGCTGGCCGCCGGTGGTGTTGCAGGTTACGGTGGCCACGAGGGCCGCGACATTGGCAGCCCCTTCAGTCTCGATCAACCGGGCCAGCTCGGCCAGGTCGAAGTTGCCCTTCCAGTCGTGGTACTCCCGGGTATCGAGCGCTTCCTTGTTGAGTGCATTGAGCGCGCGCGCCCCGGCCAGCTCGATATGCACCTTGGTGGTGTCGAAGTGGAAGTTCGACAGGAACACCGGCTTCGCGGAGCCGCGCCGCTTCACGAGCTCGGGGTAGAGCAGTTGCTCCGCTCCGCGCCCCTGGTGCGCGGGCACCAGGTACGGGTAGCCGAAGACCTTGTCGATGGTGTCCACCAGCCGGTAGTAGCTGCGGCTGCCCGCATACGCCTCGTCGGCGGCCATCATCGCGCTCCACTGGCGGTCGCTCATGGCGCCGCTGCCGCTGTCGGTGAGCAGGTCGATGTACACGTCGTCGCTGCGCAGCAAAAAGGGGTTCAGGCCAGCATCGTGCAACGCCTGCTCGCGGTGCTCGCGCGTCGTCATTGCGATGCGCTCTATGGTCTTGATGCGGAAGGGCTCGGGTATGCGTTTCATGATCGTTGGTTCCAGCAATGAGGAAAAATTGCAGAAAAAAGGCATTGCGCCGATGGGCTGCGCAACGCTTGTTTGTTGTGAACAACGATCAAATTGTTCTCGTACGAGCAGGAAATGGGCTTTCGTATTCGCTCGCTCTTGGTTGAAAAAAGAGGGAATGTTGTACGATTTAATTAATAAGAGAGAACCTGTTGCATATGCTCAAACTCGACCGCATCGACGTGCGCATCCTGACCCTTCTGCAAGAGAACGGCCGCATGTCCAACCTCGAGTTGGCGGAGGCGATAGGGCTGTCGCCGGCGCAGTGCAGCCGGCGCCACCATCGGCTGGAAGTGGGCGGGGTGATCGCCCGGTACGAAGCCCGCCTGCGACCCGCCGCGTTGGGCCTGCACGTGACGGCGTTTGTGCACATCGGCATGGAGCGGGGCCACATGCGCGACCTCAAGCTGTTCCGGCAAACACTGGCTGGCATGCCCGAGGTGCTCGAATGCCATTCGGTCACCGGCGATGTGGACTATGTGCTCAAGGTCATTGCGCGGGATCTGGACGGGCTCAACGTCTTCCTCACCGAGCGGCTGGTGGCGTTGCCGGGCGTCAACTTCGTCAAGTCGAGCGTGTGCCTTGAGGAGATCAAGCCCCGATCAGGGCTGCCCCTGTACGAGTAGTGGGGCGGATGGTGCATGCGGCGCTTGGAAAGGCGCCGGGTGCGACCTGGCATTGGCGGGGCAATGCACGGCCAGGCATGCATGAATGCAGGTCGCTTTGCGCGCCGCCTGGAAAGCGGTCAGTTGGTGCCGGCGGCAGAGCCGGGAGCAAGGGGCGCTTGAACCTTATTGCCCCCTACGGGCCTGGACGCAGCACCCTCGCGGTCATCGCTTCTGGGACCGAAGTAGTAGAAGGCGATGAACGCAAAGAACAGGACGATGGCCACCGCAGCTCCCCACTTCACTGCGGTAGGGGTTCTCACGCTTTGCAAAGGCTTCGAGCCGGATGGGGGCGCTGCGGCGGGGGACGTGTCGGGTTTCATATCAGCCGCCGTGCTTAACGTGTGCTGCCCGAATCGGCCTGGCGCGCATGCAGCGCCGGGCGGGCCAGGGTCGATGCGGTGAAGCGGGGGGATGGGGTCTTCATTGGATATCTCCAGTCATGGCATGGCAAAAAGCGCCATGAATGCCCATTAAGGATTTGGCCCGGTCACTGCACAGTAGGACAGCAGCACATCGCCTGGTCAGCTTTGGCAGTCAGTCCACCGCGTGTGCCGCAGGCGCATGAGCACCGGCTTACATCGCCCAGATGCGCGGCGCCTCACCCTGCAGCGCCCACAGCTCTTTCCTCCATGCCATGCGCACGGCCTTGAGCAGCTTCATTGCCGGCTCCACCTGCGGGGCCAGTACGCGCACCACCACCATCTGCGCGTTGGGGCTGGTGGCGCCTGCGGTGGCGGTCAGTGTGGGGTGTGCATCCATCACCGCGCGCGCCGCGTCCAGCGCCGCATCGCGCCGGTTGCGGTCCAGCGCGGTGCCGGCGGCGAAGAACATGCTGGCCATGCAGCGCTGGCCGGCCAGGCCCAGGGGGCTTTGCAGCAGGCGCTCGTCGGCCGCGTCGATCACGCCGCGCTCCAGCCACAGGCCGGGCACGGTGAGGTGCTGCACGAAGCGGCCCTGCACAAAGGGCTGGTCGGCATGGGGCAGGCCCAGGGCGGTCACGTCCCAGGCCATGCATTCGGCGCCGGGGGCCAGGTTCAGGGTGAGGTGGTTCTCGGCATTGCAGGCGCTGTAGCACAGGGCCTCCAGTGGCAGCCATTCGAGGCGCGCACCCTCGGCCAAGGTCAGGTGGCTGCGCTGCAGCGCCAGCGGGCCGGTGGAGCGGTAAAAGCGCGTGGCGCCCGGCGTGGTGACCAAGCCGTGCGCGCCCGGGCCCACGGTGGCCGCGATGTCCAGCGTGTCGCCGCCCACCAGGCCGCCGGGCGGGTGCACCAGCACGTTGTGGCAGATGGCGTCGCCCTCGGGGTACAGGCTTTGCAGAATGCGCAGCGGCCCGTCGTGCTCATAGCGCGCCACGGTGCGGGCGTTTTCCACGGTGTAGTCGAGTTGTAGGCGGGCGTGCCAGGACATGGATGAATCACTGCCGAGCTGCGCGGCTGCTATTAAATGAATAGCTGATTATGCCTCTGCGACTTTGTGCACGGCGGCTTTGAAGGATCGCATTCAGCCGGATAGCTGGGCGGGGAGCCGCAGACAGTGCTTTTGCACGGCAAGGCTCCCCAACGACGCTAGCTGGCTGAAGGCAAATCCGCAGGGCACTAAGCCACCTTGGCTACAGGAGGTACCCAGCTGCGCAGCTTGCCGGGGTTGAGAAGGCCTTGCGGGTCGAAGCGCTGCTTGGTGCTGACCACGGCAGGATCCAGGTTGTTCTGCTTCCCGTCTTCCACGATGTACACGTGCGGGTTGTTGATCTGCACGCCGTGGTCGCGGTAGATCTGCATGATCTGGTTCAGGCGCTCTTCGGTGGTGTAGCGGATGAGCTGCAGCCCGCTGCAGTTGAACGCGCCTTCCTTGGTGCGCAGAAACTCCAGGTGCATCATTACCTCGCCGCCCAGGGCTTTTTCAAGCGCCTTCACCTGCTCGATGCGCGTGGCGGGGGTGAAGCCGCTCTGGATGTAGGTGAGCGACTTGTCCACCTTCAGCGCGTGCAAGGTGGTGTGGTTCCATGTGTATTCGAGCAGGGTCTTGTGGCTCTTGTCCACCTCGTCGGCGGTCTTGCGGTAGCTGACGCTGCCGCCGTATTTGGCGGCCATGTCGCGCATGCCGTCTTCGGAGTGCGGGGCCACCAGCAGCATCACCGCGTGGCAACCCTTGGGCAGGTGCTCGGCCAGACTGGTGAAGTAGTCGGGTATGGGCGCGGCCAGAAAGCACACCTCCTTTTTCTCCAGCCCCGGTGCGGCGCCAAAGCGGTCGGCAAACTCCAGCGCAGCATCGAATTCGGTGAAGGTGACGATGCACTCCGTCCACGCCACCGTGGGCGTCAGCGCCACCTCCAGCTCCAGCACGATGCCGTTGGTGCCGTAGGTGTGGTGCAGCAGCATGGCCTCGGGGCCGCGCAGCTCGATGACCTGGGGCTCGGGCTCCACCGTCATGGCGCGCACGGCCAGCACGTTGCCAGGCGCGGCCAGCGGGCCGTGGTTGATGGAGCCTGCGCCGCCAAACCCGCCGCCGAACAGCCCGCCCAGCGTCGCGCTGCGGTAGGTGGACGGCAGCCAGCGCAGTTCCTGCCCCTGGGGCTTGGCCTGCGCGTCGAACTCCGACAGGCGGATGCCCGCCTGCGCCCGGCCCACGCCGCCGCGCACCCAGCCAAAGCCGTTGTAGCCCGACAGGTCCAAAATCACCCCGCCATGCAGCGGCGTGCTCTGCCCGTAGTTGCCGGTGCCGCTGCCGCGCACGGTCAGGGGGATCTGCGCCTTGGCACAGGCCGCCACCACCTGGCGTATCTCGTCCTCGGTGCGCGGGCGCACGGCGATGTCGCCGCGCTTGCCGGCCAGGTCGCGCTTGAGCACGGGGCTGAACCAGGCAAAGTCCTGCGACAGGCGGCCCACGCGCAGCGGGTCGGCAATCCAGTCCAGGCCGGGCAGTTGTTCGGGCAGTTGGTGGGCGGTGGTGGTGGTCATGTCTGTCTCTCCTGTCGGTGTCGCGGGTGGAGGGCAAAGCGCGGCCCCCACCACGCGTGCGCGGTGTCAAAAAATGGATGCAGTCCGAGTGAGTTCTGGGGTCAGTCGTGCGAGTTTTCGCTGGCGTGCCAGCTGCCCAGGGCCAAGCGGGTGCCCCAGGCCATCAGCGCGAAAAGCGCCACGCCAGTCAGCGATATCAGCAGCAGCGCGGCGAACATGCGCGGTATGTTGAGCTGAAACCCTGCCTGCAAAATCTGGTACGCCAAACCCGCACCCTGGCCGCCGGTGCCGGCCACGAACTCGGCCACCACGGCGCCGATCAGGGCCAGCCCGCTGGAGATGCGCAGCCCGCCGAAGAAGTAGGGCAGCGCGCTCGGTATGCGCAGGCGCAGCAGGGTCTGCATGCGTGTGGCGCGGTTGAGCTGGAAGTAGCTTTGCAGGTCCGGCTCCACGCTGCGCAGGCCCAGCGTGGTGTTGCTGATGATGGGGAACAGGGCCACCAGCGCGGCGCAGATCACCATGGACGCGGTCGGGTCCTTCACCCAGATGATGATCAGCGGCGCCACCGCCACGATGGGCGTGACCTGCAGCAGCACGGCGTAGGGGAACAGGGCGGTCTCGATGCGCTTGCTCTGCACGAACAAAAACGAGATCAGCACCCCGGCAACGGTGGCCACGCCAAAGGCCAGCACCGTGATCTTGACGGTGACCCACAGCGAGCCGCCCAGGGCCGCCCAGTCGGTGAACAGCGTTTTGAGCATGAGCAGGGGCGACGGCACCAGGTAGGGCGGCAGCTCCAGCGCCGTGACCAGGCCCTGCCACAGCGCGATGAGCACCAGGCCCACCAGCAGCGGGTAGACCACGCGCTGCACGCGCGGCTGGGCCATGAGGGGCACGCGCGGGGCGGCGGGCCTGGGGGCGCGCGCAGGCTGTGCGCTGCGCTCGGCAGGGGCGGCGGCAGGGGCCACGGAGGCTGCGGGGTAGGGCGTGCTCATGCCGTGGTCTCCTCGGTGTCGGCGCTGGCGCGCAGCAGGCTGTCCTGCAGCAGCTTGGCGTAGCGGCTGAATTCGGGCGACACCATGAAGTCGGCCGTGCGCGGGTAGGGCGCGTCGATGGTGAACTCCTCCACCACGCGGCCGGGGCGCGCGGCCATCATCACCACGCGGCTCGACAAAAAGACCGCCTCGTGGATCGAGTGCGTCACGAAGATCACGGTGAGCTTCTTCTTGCGCCACAGGTCCAGCAGGTCGGCGTCGAGCTTGTGGCGCGTGATCTCGTCCAGCGCGCCAAAGGGCTCGTCCATCAGCAGCAAATCAGGTTGGGTCACCAGGCCGCGCGCGATCGACACGCGCATCTGCATGCCGCCCGACAGGGCCCGCGGCAGCGCGGTCGCAAACTTCGACAGGCCCACCAGCGCCAATGCCTCGGCCACGCGGCCATCGGCCTCCTGGCGCGGCACGCCGGCCAGGTCCAGCGGCAGGCGCACATTGGTCTGCACGCTGGCCCAGGGCATGAGCGTGGGCGACTGGAAGACGAAGGCCATCTTCTTGCCGCTTTCGTCGAGCTGCGCCACGGGCTTGTGCCACAGCTGCAGCCGGCCGTCGGTGGGCTCCAGCAGGCCGGCCACCATCTTCAGCAGCGTGCTCTTGCCGCAGCCCGAGGGGCCGAGCAGGGTGACGAACTCGCCCTCTTCGATGGTCAGGTCCACCGGCAGCAGGGCCTGCGTGCCGTTGGGATAGGTCTTCTCGGCCGACAGCACCTGCACGGCGGGCGTGGGGCGGTGGGCCGTTGTCGGAGAAGGGGTGGGCTCGGCGGAATGCATGGGATGGCCTTTCGATGGATGCGGCCCGCCCCGCTGCGCGTGGGGCCGGGCCGCTGTTTCAGGGCAGGGTGGGCTTAAGGCAGAACCTTGAGGTCCTTGACGAAGCTGGTGCTGTACGTGTCGGCCAGCTTCACCTTGGCGGGGTCGATGAGCTTGGACTCGACCAGAAAGTCGTAGCTCGCCTTGGCGCGTGCGTCGGTCATGGTGCCGATGCCCATGCTGGCCGCGTCGCCGCCCGTGACCATGCCCATCTCCTTGAGCTTGGCCACGCTGTAGGCCAGCTGTTCGTCGGTCATGTTGGGGTTGTCCTTCTTGATCAGGGCGTTGCCGGGGGCGGGGTCGGCCAGGTAGCTCTTCCAGCCTTCCATCGACGCCTTCACGAACGAGGCCACAGCGGCGCTGCGCTCCTTGAGCGTCTTGTCCATGCAGCTCACGGTGGTGGCGTAGGCGGGGTAGCCCTGGTCGCTGAACATCAGCGTGTTGGCCTTCACGCCGGCCTTGGCGATGGCAAACGGCTCTGACGTCAGGTAGCCCTGCTGGGCGGTGTTCTTGTCGGCCACGAAGGGCTGGATGTTGAAGGTGTAGGGCCGCGTCTGCGAATCGGTGAAGCCGTACTTGGCCTTCAGCCAGGGCCAATAGCCGCGCTGGGCGGACGAGGCGATGAGGATGGTCTTGCCCTTCAGGTCCTCGAACTTTTTCACGTCGTCATGGGCGATGAGCACCTGCGGGTCTTTCTGGAACACCGCTGCCACCGTGGTCACGGGCACGCCGCCCTCGCGCATCTGGATCATCTGCAGGTCGCTCGATCCCATCACGCACTCAGCCTGGCCGGCCGCCATCATCTGCACGATGTTGACCTGCGGGCCGCCCATCTTGATGCTCACGTCCAGGCCGTACTTCTTGTACAGGCCCGTGGCCACCGCCTGGTAGAAGCCGCCGTGCTCGGCCTGCGCGTACCAGTTGGTCATGTAGGTGAACTTTTCCTGCGCGTGCGCAGTGCCCGACATGGTGCCGACGGCACCAACAGCGAGCAGGGCGGTTGCACCAAGTTTGGAAAGGCGGGAGGCGGTCTTCATCATGGCAGTTCTCCGGTAGGGTGATAGGCGGGGATGGAACGGGGGCGTCAGGGATGGCGGTGTGCGGGCTTCGCAGGTTTCAGGCCAGTGCGGACGAGGCCTCTACATGGCCCGTGTGGTTGGCGCGGCCCCAGGTGGGCTCGGGGCGGGCGGCCCACTGCAGGTGGTGCAGCTCGGTGATGGCGGCGGCCCAGCTCACGGCCAGCGAGTCAAGGATGGCGTGGCCTTGCTCGGCCGTGGCGGGCAGCGGGTCGCCGATGATGCCGCTGGGCCCGAAGTCGCGCGCGCTCCAGGCGCAGGCAGGGCGGCCGTCCGGCGACAGCAGGGGCGAGTCGAACACGGGCGGGTAGTTCACCACCGCGCGCTCCATGTGCACGGTGTCGGGGGCCAGGGCCAGCATCAGCGCCGTCTCGGCATGGCCGGCGTGCATGGCCAGGCGCTTTTCCTTGTCTGACAGGTACTTGCCTGCCACGTGCGGCACGCGCCAGGTGAAGCTGGGCACCACGATGAAGTCGCCATGGCGCAGGCGCAGCTCGCGCGCGCACATCTCCATCACCTGCGGCTGGCCGCCGTGGCCGTTGACGAACAGCAGCTTGCGAAAGCCCGCGCGGTAGACCGACTCGCCCACCTCGTTCATGGTGGCCAGCAGGGTCTCGCCGGAGAGGGTGATGGTGCCGGGGAAGTGCAGGTGCTCCTCCGATTTGCCGTAGGTGATGGGGGCCATGGCAAAGGCCGGCACATCGGCCGGCAGGCGCGCCAGGGCATGGCCCACCACGCCGGCGCTGATCACCGTGTCCACTGCGCAGGGCAGGTGCGGGCCGTGCTGCTCGGTGGCGCCCGTGGGCAGCACGATGACGGTGTTCTCCTTGTCCGGCAGGTCGACGATTTCGGTCCAGCTCAGGTAGGGCAGGTAGCGGTGGGGCGGGTTGTAGCCGTGCAGCATGGGTGGGCTTTCGTGAGGAGGGTGTGGGGGGCGAGGGGTCAGCGCAGCGGCAGGTACGCTGTGGCTTCCACCTCGATCAGGATGTCCGGGGTCGGCAGCATCCCGCTGACCTCGACCACGGTGGAGGCCGGGGGCTCGCCCGGGAAGAACAGCTTGCGCACGCGGCTGTACTGGGGAAAGTGGTCCAGGTTCTTGAAGTACTGCACCAGCTTGAACACGTCGGACATCTGCCCGCCCGCGGCCTCGATGGTCAGGCGGATGCGGTCGAGCACATACCAGCTCTGCGCGAGGATGGGGCCCTCCTTGGTGTCGCTGCTGAACTCGCCCGTGCGGCCGACCAGCGTGGCCGCCTCGTCGGGGATGTCGGCATAGCCGCGCACGATGCGGCTTGCCGCAGGGTCCACGGCGATGATCCCGGACAGGAACACCAGGTCGCCCGCGCGGCGCCAGGCGGCATAGCGGGCCAGGGGCTGGGCGATGCCGGGGGGGTTGGGTGCGTTGTCGCTCATGCAAGGCTCCGTGCAGGGATGGGGGTGGATGGTGCGGGGGTGGCATTCGCCAGGTGCCAGGCGGCGCTGGCATGGCCGCTGGCCACGCAGCCGTTGCGCAGCACCACGCGGGGCTGGGTGCGCGAGGGAAAGCCCCAGCGGTCGGCCTGCTGAAAGACGATCAGGTCTGCCGCGCTGCCGGGCTGCAGGGGCAGGGCATCGGGCCCGCGGCGCAGCCAGTCGGCACGGCACAGCGCTTCGGACCAGCGGTCGAATGGCGCATCGAGCTGCGCGGCCAGCACGCCGGTGGCCAGGGCCTCCAGCGGGTCGAAGCTGCCCACGGGGCAGAACGGGTCCTGCACGTTGTCGCTGGCCACCAGCACCGGTATGCCGCGCGCATGGGCTTCCTTCACCAGGGTCAGGCCGCGCTGGCGCGGCGTGCGGCCGGTCACTGCGTCCTGCAGCAGCAGGTTGGTGATGGGCAGGGTGACCAGGGTGATGGGGCAGCGTGCCACGGCGTCGAGCGTGGCCAGGGCGGTCGCCTCGTCCTGCGCGGCCAGTGCGCAGGTGTGGCCGCAGACCACATGGCCTTCGAAGCGCAATTCCTTGAGCAGCGCGGCCGTGGTGGCCAGGCCCAGGGCGCCGGGGTGCAGTTCTTCGTCCACATGCAGGTCCACGTTCAGGCCGTGGTGCTGTGCGGCCTCGAACAGGTGGCGCAGGGCCTGCGGGTTCCAGTTGGTCGAGTGCACGAAGCCGCCCAGCAGCGCGCCCGGGCCGCTGGCAGCCACGGTGGCGGCCAGTTGCATGGCGGTGGCGCGCTCGGTATACAGGTGCAGGGGGATCAGGCCCACGCGCTCCAGCGTGATGCGGCCGGCCCATTCCTGCGCCAGCTCGCGCAGCACACCCCAGGCCAGGGGCTGGGCCTCGGGCTCCCACCAGTCGCAGTGGGTGCGCACATGCACCGTACCGGCCTCGCAGGCCCATTGCAGGGCGCGGCTGGCACGCTGGCGTATGTCGGCCTCGCTCCAGCCCTGGCGGTCGACCATCATGGCCTCGATGGCGCCCAGCAGGCCGGGTTTGACGGTGCCCATGCGCGGCAGGGTGAAGGCCTTGTCCAGATGGGTGTGGGCATCCACCAGGCCGGGCAGCACCAGCGCGCCGGCCAGGTCCCAGGTGCTGCCCTCGGGCAGGGTGCGGGTTGGATCGTGCGGGGCGATGGATGCCACGCGGCCCTGGGCCAGGTGCAGGTCGGCCAGGGCGGGCTGGCCGGCGCTGGCGGGCCAGGCGTGGGGAAGCAGCCAGCGCGGCAGGCGGGCGTTCAGGATGTGGTCGGGGGCGTTGGAGGCGTGCATGCTGTCCCCCTTATGCGAAGCGCGCCATGGCCTGGCCTACACGGGCCTTGAAGGCCTCCAGCCGCGGCGGCGTGGCCACGTTCATGTGGTAGTAGGCGTGGTAGTCCACCCGCGCCTTGCCGCCCGTGAGCAGGCGCATGTAGCGCGTGACGGACTTGCGCGGCGGGTCGCCCATGAGCAGCGCCGTCCAGCGCGGGCGGCCATAGGTCACCACGGCCGAGATGCGCTTGATGTGCGTGAGCGAGGGCTTGACGTTGTGCGGGTCGCTGATGTCGAAGGCCACGCCGGGCATCAGTACCCGGTCGAAAAAGCCCTTGAGCATGGCCGGCATGCCGAAGCACCAGGTGGGAAAGCAGAACACCACGGCCTCGGCCTGGAGCAGCCGGTCCACATAGCCCTGCACCGGCAGGCGGTTGCTGGGCACCTCGTGGTAGCCCAGGCGCTCCTCGCGGCTGAGCACGGGGTTGAAGTCCTCGGCATACAGGTCGCAGTCGTCCACCTCGTGACCGGCCGCGCGCAGGTTGCGCACCACCTCGTCGTGCAGGGCGGCGTTGTAGCTGGTTTCCACCGGGTGGCAATAGATCACGAGGATGCGCATGGCGGGGTGTCCTTGTTCAGAGGTCGAGCGTGAGCGAGGGGCCGTGGCTGCGCGCGCAGCACACCGCCACGTGCGTGGCCTGTTCTTCGGGGCTCAGGCAGCTGTCGCGGTGATCGGGTGTGCCATCGAGCCAGCGCGTGGCGCAGGTGCCGCACACCCCCTGTTCGCACAGCGTGTCGATGGCAATGCCGGCGAGCTGCAGCACGTCGGCCATGCTCTCGCCGGGCTCCACGGGCAGCCGCAGATGGCTGCGCGCGAGCACCAGTTCAAAAGCCGGTTCCGTGGCGGGCAGCGTTGCTGCCATGGCTGGGTTGTGCATGTTTGACCATTTGATTTGATCGATTGGTCAAACTATTGCAAATGCTGTGCCAGCAGGGCTTTCGGGCGGTTGCCTGCTTTGCCCAGGGTCAAGGCGCTGTGTCGGGGTTCTGCTACGCCCGCAAGCGTGCAGACCTATTCACTCTGGTGCGGATCGGGCGCGAGGCCGCAGCCCAGCAGCACAAAGTTGGTGAGTTCGCGCACGATGGGCTCGCGGTCGATGGCTTCGTCGGGCGCCAGGCCCAGCATGATGTGCACCTGCACGCCGTAGTCGGCGTAGTGCTGGGTCATGCCCCAGATCTGCATGAGCAAGAGGCGCGCGTCCAGCGGGCGCATGCGGCCCTCGGCGATCCAGCGGTCGATCAGCTCCACCTTCTGCTGGGTCGACTTGACGGCCACGGGCCAGTACTTGCCCAGGTTGCGCCCGCCGCCCAGCACCTCGGTAGTGAAGATGCGCGACAGGCCGGGGTTGTCCAGCGCGTAGTCGAGCTTCTTGCGCACATAGCTGCTCAGCACCTTCTTGGGGTTGTCGCTCTGGCTGTCGAACTGGAAGGCGCCCGACCAGCCGTTGAGCACCGAGTACAGCAGCTCTTCGTACAGCTCTTCCTTGCTGGCGATGTAGTAGTGCAGCTGTGGCTTGGTCAGCCCCGCGCGCTCGGCAATCGCCTTGGTGGACGCGCCCTTGAAGCCGTGGCGGCTGAACTCGGCAATCGCCGCCTCGCGGATGGCGCCCATGATGCGCTCGCGCCCCTGCTTGGAGCGGCTGAGCAGGGTGCCCGAGACGACATTGCTGCCGGTCTCGATATCGGCTTCGTTCACGAGCGGGGCGTTGGTGGGCATGGTGGGCGATTGTCGCTGGTCACGACTTCCAGAAGCCCACATGGGGTGCGCTGGCCTCGCCGATCAATGCCGGGCCGATGCACTCGATGGAATGTGGCGATGCGGCGAACACGTCGCGGCACGAGAGCTCGGCGTCGCGCTGCTCGGCCCGCTCGCCGCGAAACTCGCGCAGGCGCACCGCGTCGATGCCGAACACCACGCGGCCGATACCCGACCAGAAGATGGCGCCCGCGCACATCACGCAGGGCTCTGCCGAGGAGTAGATGGTGGCCTCTGCCAGCATCTCGCGGCTGAAGCGCGGGCTCAGCTGGCGCACGGCGTTGGTCTCGGCGTGGCCGGTGCAGTCGCCGGTTTCGGTGGTGTTGCAGTAGGCCTCGGCCAGCAGGGTGCCGTCGGCACCGATCACCACCGCGCCGAAGGGCCGGTTGCCGCGTGCGCGTGCGGTGCACGACCAGGCGATGGCCTGGCGCAGGTAGGTGCCGTCGGTGGCATCGATCACCGCAGGGTCGTCGAACTCATGGGGGGCGGCGGACATCAGGGCATGCATGGGTTGTCTCCATCAGGGGGTTGCCACCGCTATGCATTTGGCATGCCAAGAACATTGTGTGACAAGCATGCATTGCTTCGCCAGGCCCCGTGCAGCGGGCGTTTGTCAGGGGTGATCCCCCATTTGGCGTATGCCCGCAGGCATCGTTATTGCATACTGTGCGGGCAAGAGTAGAAGCGTTCACTGCGCGGCGGGTCGGGAGGTTCTCCCGCCGTGCCAGCGGCCGGAAATTGCTCTTGAAGCCCGCCCCAGTGGCATGCCAGCGCATGGCGTGCCAAGGCTTCAAGAGACCGGTTGTGCCGCGCGCTCAGGCCAGTCTTTAGATGCCGTTGGGGGCGGGTGGATTTTCTATCCATCCCACTTCAGGAGAACTGCCATGACGACGACTGCCACCACTGCCACCACTGCCACCACTGCCACTACGGCCACCGACACCTATGCCCTCGCCGAGCTCGACAAGGAAACCCGCATGGGCGCCCTGGGCTCCGAGACCGGCGCGCGCGAGATCCGCCGCATCGACCTTTCCGACTTCGCTCACCGCCAGGACGCCATCGCCGACGCGCTGTGGGACGCTGCGGTCGATGTCGGCTTCTTCCAGGTGGTGGGCCACGGCATCGACCTGGCCGAGGTGCGCAAGGCTTTCGCGATGACCGAGCGTTTCTTCGCGCTGCCCGAGAGTGTGAAAGCGCAGTACCCGCTGCGCAAGGCGCTCAACGTGGGCTGGGAGAGCCGCGCCCAGGTGCGCCCCTCCACCGGCACGCCGGACCAGAAGGAGTCGTACCAGATCACGCGCCCGCACATGGAGGGCCTGTGGCCCACCGATGAGGAGCTGGCGGGCTTTCAGGCCACCATGCTGGCCTTCGAGGGGCAGTGCTGGCAGGTGGCGATGCAGGTGCTGTCGTGCTTTGCGCGCAAGCTCGGCTTCGCGCCGGACTTCTTCGCCCACGCGCACGACCCGGCCAAGGCCAGCTACCAGAGCACGCTGCGCCTGCTGCACTACTTTGCCACGCCACCCGAGCAGCAGGCCAGCCTGGGCCTGTGGCGTGCCGGTGCGCACACCGACTTCGACTGCCTGACCCTGCTGTTCCAGCGCCAGGGGCAGGGCGGCCTGCAGGTGTGCCCCGGCAAGGAAATGGACAGCCAGGCCTGGACCTCGGTGACGCCCGACGAAGAGGCCATCACCTGCAACATCGGCGACATGCTGATGCGCTGGAGCGATGACCAACTGCCATCGAACTTTCACCGCGTGAAGAACCCGCTGCCCGGCGAGTACATGGGCCCGCGCTACAGCATCGCCTTCTTCGCGCAGGCCAACCGCGACGCCACCATCGAAGGCCCGGGCCGCAAGTACCCGGCGATTGCGGCCGGCGACTATTTGAACCAGCGCGTGGCCGCGAACTTCAAGGCGTATTGAGCGGGTCGGTCAGTCTCAGGGGCGCAGCAGGTAGAAGGCGGCCAGGGCGACCACCAGCGCCGCCACGATCCAGACAACGCCCTGGCTGCCGCCGCGCGGCTGCTCCCCGGGAGAAAGGCCGTGAGGGTTGCCGTTGCCGGTGGATGCGGCCAGTGCGTCGACCCGGTCCTTGGCCTCCTTGAGGCCAATGCCTGCATGCGCGCGCAGCAGGCGAATGGCTTCGATCTTGTTGCCCGCAGCCAGTGCCTGGCGCACGGAGTCGGGCACGTGGCTGCTCGCGTCCGAGGCAAAGCCCGTGGAGTGCGCCGGGGGCGTCGCATGGTGACCCTGCTGGTGCGCGTCGATGAGGTCCTTGGCTTCCTTGAGCCCCAGGCCTTGCACCACGCGCAGTTGCTTGATGGCGTCGATGGTGCGGCCCGCGTCGAGCAGGGCCTGCACATCGGGCGGTAGAAGGAATCCGGTCGAAGGCATGGGGGCTCCAGTCCGTGGCACTCGGACCGTTGTACCACGCCCACTGTGCAAGCCCCGTGCAGTTGCGCGTCAAGGTGCCCGTGCGACCGTGCCGTCGGGCAGGCCGAAGGCGCTGAGCCGGAACACATGGTCCTCAGGGTCGGCCAGCACCGCCTGCCACTGGCCGTAGTAGGTGGCATAGGGTGGCTTGACCATGTGCCCGCCCAGTTGCACGGCCATGGCGCTGGCCGCAGTGACGGCATCGGGTGAGTCGAGCATGAAGGTGGCATAGCCCGTGACCGGGTCGGCCGACCCAACGGACCGCTCACGATCGGCCAGCCCGAGCAGGGTGTAAGCCTCGGGCGCGTTGAAACCGAGCTGGAAGTGCTCCGTCTCCACCGCACGGTAAATGGGCGAGCGCGTGCCTGCGGCCTCGGGCAGCTGCAGCAGCGCCTGGTAGAACTGCAACTGGGCCTCGATGTCGCGGCAGAACAGGTTGAACCAGAGCTTCATGCCATCACCGCCGCAGCCTTGCTGTCCGCCAGGCCATAGGTCTTGCGGTACATGGCCTGCAGGTGCTCGCCCACCGTGCAGGGCTCAAAGCGCGGCGCCTCGCCCTCGGGCACACAGGTGGCGACCGGAGCCACGCGCGCCTCGTAGTCGGGCGTGTAGAAAAAGGGGATGGAATGGCGCGGCGCACCGCCGCTGTGCACGTTGCGCACGCGGTGCGGGTTGGAGCGGTACAGCCCGTTGGTCCATCGCGGAATCATGTCGCCCAGGTTGACGACCAGCGCACCCTCGACCGACGTGGCGGCCGTCCACTCGCCGCCGGGCAGCTTCACTTCCAGCCCGCCATGGCGGTCCTGCGCGAGCAGGGTGATGGCGCCCCAGTCGGTGTGCTCGCCAGCGCCGAATGTGAGCGCGTCAGCGCCCTCGGGGTGCGGCGGGTAGCGCAGCAGCCGCAGCGTGAGCATGGGGTTGGCGTGCGTGTGGTCGAAGTAGTCCTCGGGCAAATCCAGCGACAGCGCCATCAGCTGCATGAGCCGCAGCGCCAGTTGCTGCATGGCGGCAATGTAGCTGCGGCACTGGTCGCCGAGTGCGGGCAACTGCGCGGGCCACTGGTTGCTGCCGTACGAGTGGTAGCCGCGCTGCACATAGGGGTGGTCGGCCGCGTAGTCGAGCCCGCAGTAGAAGCTCTCCTTGAGGTCGGGACGCGCACCGGCATCCAGCGTCTGCCCGCCCAGGCTTTCGTAGCCACGCATCGATGGCGAGCGGTGCAGCGAGATGGCTTCCTTGTCGGCCAGGGGTAGGTCGAAAAACTGCTGCACCAGCGCGAACTGGCGTGCGATGAGTTCCTGCGGCACGCCGTGGTTCACCACATAGAAGAAGCCCGGGCCCATGCAGGCCTGGCGCAGCGCAGCAGCCACGTCGGCGCCGCGCGGGGCGCCGGTGTGCAGCGCCCCAGTGAGGTCGATGAGGGGGATGCCCATGGCAATGCCTCGGTCAGCCCTTGAGCTTGCGGTCTGCCGCGGGGGGCAAAAATCGCTCGGTCCAGATGTCGGCCACGGCCAGGCTGGATTTGAGGCCGAAGGCAGCCACCGTCTCGTCGATGGTGGCCTGCAGGCGTGCCGGGGTGGCGGCGCCCCAGCCGTTGGCGCGGGTCTCGGCCGTCTTCATGGTGCCGTCCACGATGAGCTGCAGGCGTTCGTGCTCGATGGCCTCGTTGGCCAGCGGCTCGCGCGACTTGATGGCTGCGGCGCCCGCTTTCGGGTCGGCTATGGCCTCGATCCAGCCGCGCGTGGTGGCCTTCACAAAGGCCTTCATCGCATCGGGCGACTCCTGCATCGTCCTGGGGCTGGCCACCAGGCCGTTGCCGTACGACTGCATGCCGAAATCCGAGAAGCGGAACACCGTGAGCTGCTCGGGCCCCATGCCGCGCGCCTTGAGGTTGAGCAGCCCGGTGAAGAAGAAATAGGCCGCCGCGTCGAAGTCGCCCTTGACGAAGCGCGTGTCGCCGATGTCGGGCGCCACGTTCTCCCACTTCACGCCGCCCGTGTCGAAGCCCTGGGCCTTGGCGAACACCGGAAACAGCTTGCGCGAGGCGTTGAATGGCTGGCCGAGGATGGTCTTGCCCGCCAGGTCGGTGGGCTTCTTGATGGGGCCGTCCTTGCGCACCATCACCGCGTTGGGGTTCAGGTCGTACTGGATGGCCACGGCCGCCAGCTTGGCGCTCGGGTTGGCGGTGTTGAACTCGATCATGGTCGACAGGTCGGCCGAGGCCACGTCGTAGGCGCCGCCCGCCACCAGGCTGATGGCCGACGCCGAGCCGTTGCCGGTGTCGATGGCCACGTCCAGCCCCGCATCCTTGTAGTAGCCGCGCTGGTGCGCGAGCAGAAAGCCCGCACCCGAGGCCTCGATCTTCCAGCCCAGGTTGAACTTGAACTTCTGCAGGTTGCCCTGGGCAAAGGCCAGGGGAGAAGCGGCGCCGACAAAGGCTGCGGCGCCAGCGGCTTGAAGCAGGGAACGACGTTTCATCATGAGGGCACTCCGTCACAGGTGGGTCGGAACCACCGGCGGTGCCAGCAAGGCGGGTGCATGGGAGAGATGAACGAAGCCGGTGCACCCGCGCGCTTGAAGACACAGCCGGCGCCCATGCGGTGCATGGGCAGCGGTCTTCAAGAGCAATTTCCGGACGCCTGTGCCGTGCGCAGCACCTTGGCGGTGCAGGCGCGAGCCGTGGCGGTGAACGCTTCTACTCTTGCGGAGTGAGGTGCAACTTCTGTGCCACAGCGCGTGCGGTGGCGGAGGGCGGGCTGGCCCTATTTGGGCGCTGTGCAGCCCTCGCCCATCCCCGCCATGCCGGCCAGCCGCTGCAGGCGCGAGCGGTTGTCCAGGCAGGCCTTGTGCTCGGCCTCAATCACCTGCTGGCGGGCCTGCTGCGCGGCGCGGGCGCGCTCGGCCTGCAGCTGGGCGATGCGCTCGCGCAACTGGGGCATGGCGGCCAGCGCGGCCTTCTCTCCTTCGAGGATGGCGCTGGCGCGCTGGCTGAAGTCTGCCGCGCCGATGTCCAGCACCAGCGGGCGGATGACCACGTCGGCACGGGCCAGCTCGGCCTCGCCCAGCTTCTGGCCCATGATGGCGATGGACTGGCCCAGCGTGCCCAGCATGTCGCCGGGCGACTTGCCGCGCGCCTTGTTCGAGATGTCCACCGCCACCACCACGTCGGCGCCCAACTGGCGCGCGGCGTCCACCGGCACGGGGCTGACGATGCCGCCGTCCACAAAGTGGTACTTGCCGATGGTCACGGGCTGGAACACGCCGGGCACGCTGCTCGATGCGCGCACGGCCTGGCCGGTGTTGCCGCGGGCGAACACGGTGCGCTCGCCGTCTTCCAGGCGCGTGGCGACCACGGCGAAGGGCTTGGCCAGTTGCTCCAGCGGCTTGCGGCCGACCTGCTCGTTCACGTAGTCTTCGAGCTTCTTGCCCAGCACCAGCCCGCCAGTGGAAAACTGCAGGTCGCGGATCTTGGCCTCGTCGAGGGCCACGGCCTTTTCCTGCATCTCGAAGGCGTTCATGCCGCTGGCATACAGCGCGCCGACCACGCTGCCCGCGCTGGTGCCAGCAATGTAGGCGGGCGCGAAGCCATTGGCCTCCAGCATCTTGATCACGCCGATGTGGGCAAAGCCCTTGGCCGCGCCGCCGCCCAGGGCGATGCCGACCTTGATGGGGGCCGGGCCGGTGGCCTGCATGACAGGCGCTGGCGCGGCAGCTGCCGGCTGGCTCGGGGCGGTACCGCCGCCGCATGCGGTCAGGCCGGCCACGGCCAGTGCGAGCGCCAGGGGGCGGAAAAAGAAGTCCAGGCGCATGCGAAAGATCCTGTGGTCGACAGGGCGGCGAGTATAGCGATAGCCTCTTTCCGCAGTCGGGCCCAGGGTCAGCGCCAGAAGTCCCGATGCAGGGCCGTGATCTCTTCTTCAAGCGCAGGCACCGGCCCCACCACCTCGGTGGCGCGCTGGCCGGCGGCAAAGACGGTGCGGCAGGGCAGATCCAGCGTCGGGTTCTCGGGGTGGTCGCCGGTCAGCGCCTTGAGGGCGGATTCCTCGGCACCGTAGAGCACGCGCCCGATGCCGGCCCAGTAGATGGTGCCGGCGCACATGGCGCAGGGCTCGAAAGTGGTTACGAGTCCACTGAAACCGAGAAATCAGCTGTGCGCCGGGGTAGCG
>NZ_LMIH01000011.1:268-87801 GCF_001428645.1 Acidovorax sp. Root217 | reverse complement strand
CCCGCCGATACCCCGGCCCGAAGGGTGAGGGGCTGGCGGGGCCGCACTCGTCGTTGCCGTGCTCGCCGGGTGTACAACCCGGCTGCGCCCGCCGCCTAGATTGCGGCCCCGCCAGCCCCTCACGCACAGCTGATTTCTCGGTTTCAGTGGACTCTGGTGCACTGCGCTAGGTAGGCGCTGGGGTAATTGGCCGCTGCCGTGCGCGCCAGCGTGCTCTCGGCATGGTTCACGGTGTCGATGTTGCCCTGCTCGGCCAGCACGGTCTGGCCATCGGGCGCGACCAGCAGGGCGCCGAAGGGGTGGCGGCCCATGTCCATGGCGCGCTGCGCCACGGTGTTGGCGCGGCGCAGCAGCGTGGCCGCCTGGGCGTCGCTCAACGCCGTCAGGTTACTCACCCTGCGAGCCCCGGTGGGCCCAGCCGGTGGTGCGCTTTTCGATCCAGCTGAACAGCTCGTACATCACCATGGCCATGGCGCCCACCACCATCAGGCCGGCAAAGGCCAGGCCCATCTGCATGGACGAGCCGGCGCTGATCAGCAGGTAGCCGATGCCCTCGTTGGCAGCGGTCATCTCCGAGACGGTGGTGCCCACGAAGGCCAGGGTGATGGCCACCTTGAGCGAGCCGAAGAAGTAGGGCATGGAGCGCGGCAGGCCCACCTTGGTGAGCACGTCCCACCGCTTGGCGCCCAGCACGCGCAACACGTCTTCCAGTTCGGGCTCCAGCGTGGCCAGGCCGGTGGCGATGTTCACCATGATCGGGAAGAAGCTGATCAGAAAGGCCGTGAGGATGGCTGGCCCCACGCCGATGCCGAACCACACCACCAGGATGGGCACGAAGGCCGCCTTGGGCAGGGCATTGAAGGCTGTCATCAGCGGGTACACGGCGGCATACGCCAGGCGCGAGGAGCCAATCACGAAGCCCAGCAGCACACCGACCACGATGGCGATGCCAAAGCCCGCCATGGTGACCCAGTAGGTGCGCCAGGCATGGCCGGCGATGACGCTGGCGAACTCCACCAGCTGCGTGGCGATGGCCCAGGGGCTGGGGAAGATGAATTCCGAGACGTTGAAGGCCGAGCAGATGATCTGCCACAGGATGATGGTGGCCGCCAGCAGGATACAGGGCGACCAGCGTTCGAGGTTCTTGTTGTGCATGGGGAAGGGGGCCTATTGCGGGATGGGGGCGGCAGGCTTGCCTGCACCCTGGCGTATGGCGCCGATGTGGCCGCGCAGCTCGTGCACGATGTCGCTGAACTCCTTGGTGTAGGTCAGCTCCAGGTCGCGCGGGCGCGGCAGCTCGATCTCGCGGCGCACCACGAAGCGGCCGGGGCTCTTGCTCATCACGTACACCGTGTCGGCCAGGAAGACCGACTCGCGCAGGTCGTGCGTCACCAGGATGACGTTGAATTTCTGCTCGGTCCACAGGTCGCGCAGGATGCACCAGAGCTCTTCGCGCGTGAACGCGTCGAGCGCGCCGAAGGGCTCGTCCAGCAGCAGCATCTTGGGCTCGTGGATCAGCGCGCGGCAGATGCTGGCGCGCTGCTGCATGCCGCCCGACAGCTGCCAGGGGAACTTGTCCTCGTAGCCGCCCAGGCCCACCTTCTGCAGCAGCTTGCGCGCACGCTCTTCGTATTCCTTGCGCTTTTGCTTGAAGTGGCTGCGGTAGGGCTCCACGATCTCCAGCGGCAGCAGCACGTTGTCCACCGTGGTGCGCCAGGGCAGCAGCGAAGGCGCCTGGAAGGCCATGCCCGAGATCTTCAGCGGCCCGGTCACCGGCTGGCCGTCGATCAGGATCTTGCCCATCGACGGCATCTTCAGGCCCGTGGCCAGCTTCATGAAGGTCGACTTGCCGCAACCCGAAGGCCCGACGATGGCGATGAACTCGCCCTGGCGGATCTGCAGGTCGATGGCCTCGACGGCAAAGTGGTTCTGCGCGCGCAGCTCGTCGTTGTAGGCGAGCCAGACGTCACGGAAGTCCACGAAATAGGAATCGGCAGCCGTCATTGGATGGTGTTCTTGTAGGGCTGGGCCCGCCAGCCCGTCAAAGGCGGCAGGGCGGGCGGGGCGGAGGGAATGCATCGGCCAGCGGCTCGCCGCTGGCCGCTGGCCGCGGGGTCACTTCTTCGGCAGGATGTTCAGCTCGGCTGCAGGGGGCAGGAAGCTGTCGTTCCACACATCGTCGGCCTTCACACGGGTCTTGGTGTTGAAGGCATCGGACACCTGCGAGGCCATCAGCGACAGGCGGCCGGGCACGGCTTTGCCGAAGCCTTCGCTGCGTGCGTCGGGGCTGTTGATCACGGTGTCGATGGCCAGCTGCAGGCGGCGCGTTTCCAGCGGCACGTTGACGATGCCGTCGCGGGCCTTCACGTGCTCGATGGCGGCGGCCGGGTTGGCCATGACTTCCTTGGCGCCCTTGGTGAAGGCCTTGAGGAAAGCCTTGATCGCCCCGGGGTTCTCCTTGATGAGCTTGGGCGAGGCGATGATCACGTTGCCGTAGAGCTTCACGCCGAAGTCGGCGTAGGGCAGCACCACCACGTCGGCGGCCTTGGCGCCACGCGCTTCCAGGTTCAGCAGCGAGGTGAAGGTGAAGCCGGTGATGGCGTCCACATCGCCGCGCACCAGCATGGTCTCGCGCAGCGGCGGGTCCATGGCCGTCCACTGCACACTGCCCACGCCGTTGGCCTTCTGGAAGATCGGGAAGGCGCGGCGGCCGGCGTCGAACACCGGGGCGCCGAGCTTCTTGCCCGCCAGGTCGGCCGGCTTGGTGATGCCGCTCTTCTTGAGCGCCATGACCGAGGCCGGGGTGTTGTTGTAGACCATCATCACCGCCACGGGCTTGTTCTGCGCGTCGGGGTTGTTGGCGTGGAACTCCATCACCGCAGCCAGGTCGGCAAAGCCCATGTCGTAGGTGCCCGAGGCCACGCGCTGCACGGCGCCGCCCGAACCGTTGCCGGCGTCCACCGCCACATCCAGGCCCGCCGCCTTGAAGTAGCCCTTTGCCACCGGCTGCAGGAACAGGGCGGCCGGGCCCTCGAAGCGCCAGTCGAGCTGGAACTTGATGGGCGTGGTGGCCTGCGCCTGGGCCAGGGAGAAGCTGCCGGCGGCGACCAGCAGCACGGCGGCTTGCAGGAGGGAGCGTTTGTTCATGGGGAGGGTTCCTGTCGAGAGTGGCAGAGAAATAAAAATAGGCGAGACGCGCTGGCGGCCGGTGTGCACCGCTGGTGTGCGATGCAGAGCAAACAGCAAAAACGATGCCCGCTTTCAGGGGCGCGGGGCCGGGGTGTGGCCTATTGTTCGCCAGATTGGTGCATGTGGCCCTACAGGCTTTCCCGAAATGGTGCACGCCGGCAGCGGGCATCGTCGGCAGCCCGCGCCAGCGCGCGCATTGGTGCAAACGCGCACGCCACATGGGCGCGCCAGTGGTACAACGAAAGTCCATTCTTAGCGAACGGCTTTGGGAGGCCCCTCATGGCAAATATCCAGGATTTCTTCGAGAACGTACAACTGCCCACCATGCCTGACGTGGCGCGCGAGCTGATCGCCACCATGAAGGATGACGACATCCCCTTCGAGAAGGTGCGCGCGGCGATCTCCAAGGACCCGGCCCTCACGGCCAAGCTGATCCGCCTGGCCAACAGCGCGCGTTTCGGCCTGCCGCGCCAGGTGGCATCGCTCGACGATGCCATCACCATGGTGGGCCTGAACCAGGTGCGCACCCTGGCCCTGGCGTCGTGCATGTCCGGCGTGTTCAAGGACGCCTCGGGCGTGGACGCCGAAGCGTTCTGGAAGGAGAGCATGGCTACCGCCGGCTACGCGCAGTGGCTGGCGCGCACCCTGGGCTCGGACGTGCAGGAGTCGTGGCTGGCCGGCTTTCTGGTGCGCCTGGGCGAGCTCATCATCGCGCAGAAGATGCCCGAGCAGATTCCCGCCATCGAGCAGTTGCCGCACCATGCGGGCGGGCGCTGGGAGCGTGAGCGCTCGCTGCTGGGCTTCACCGAGGCGCAGGTGACGGGAGAGCTGGCGCGCCGCTGGCGCTTTCCGGACACCATCGTGCGGGCGCTGGAGACGGCCGAAGACCCCGTGGCCTCCGTACCCTTCTGCCGCCTGGGCGGCATCCTGCACGTGGCCACCCTGCTGGCCGAGATCGGGCTCGAAGAACCCAAGTCGCCCGCCGACACCATCGCCAGCCTGCCCGCCGAGGTGACCAAGGCCCTGCAGCTCGACCCTGACTGGCTGGTGGAGCACCTGCCGCCCGTGGCCGGCTACGTGGACGTATCCATCCGTTAGACAAAAAAAGCCCCAGGGCGTGGTCCTTGGGGCTTTTGGGCGCGGGGCGGGCTTTCGCCTACTTGGTCGTGCGCGCGCCTGCGTTGGCCGCGGCCAGCGCCGTCATGTTGACCACGCGGCGCACGGTGGCCGAAGGGGTCAGCACGTGGGCCGAAGCCGCGGCACCCAGCAGGATGGGCCCGATGGTCGTGCCCTGGCCGCTGGTGGTCTTGAGCACGTTGAACAGAATGTTCGCGGCGTCCAGGTTGGGGCAGATCAGCACATTGGCCGAGTCCTGCAGCGTGGTCTCCAGCAGGCTGCTGTGGCGCACGCTTTCGGACAGCGCGGCGTCGCCGTGCATTTCGCCGTCGCACTCGATGTGCGGCGCGGCCTGCGCGAACAGGTCGCGCGCCAGGCGCATCTTGCGCGCCGAGGGCCGGTTGGACGAACCGTAGTTGGAGTGCGACAGGAAGGCCACCTTGGGTGGCAGGCCAAAGCGCTGTACCTCGTCCGCAGCCATCTGGGCAATGGCGGCCAGGTGCTCGGCGTCGGGGTCTTCGTTGATGTAGGTGTCGGCGATGAACAGCGTGTGCTCGGGCAGCATCAGCGCGTTCACCGTGGCAAAGCCGGGTGCACCCTTCTTCACGCCGATGATGTCGCGGATGTGCTCCAGGTGGCTGTCGAACTTGCCCACCATGCCGCAGATCATCGCGTCGGCATCGCCGAGCTTGACCATCAGCGCGGCGATCAGCGTGTTGGAGCGGCGCACCGCGGCCTTGGACGCCTCGGGCGTGGCGCCCCGGCGCCCCATGAGCTGGTGGTAGGTCTCCCAGTACTGACGAAAGCGCGGGTCGTCCTCGGGGTCGCAGATCTCCACGTCCTTGCCTGGCTGCAGGCGCAGGCCGGCCTTGGCGATGCGCGTGGCGATCACGGCCGGGCGCCCGATCAGGATGGGCTTGGCCAGGCCTTCGTCCACGGCCACCTGGGCGGCGCGCAGCACGCGGTCGTCTTCGCCTTCGGCATAGGCCACGCGCTGCGGGTTGGCCTTGGCGGCCGCGAACACGGGGCGCATGAACATGCTGGTCTGGTAGACGAAGCGCGTCAGGCTCTCGCGGTAAGCCGCGTAGTCGGTGATGGGGCGCGCGGCCACACCCGATTCTTCGGCAGCCTTGGCCACGGCAGGTGCGATGCGCAGGATCAGGCGTGCGTCGAACGGCGTGGGGATCAGGTAGTCAGGCCCGAAAGACAGCTCCTTGCCCGCATAGGCGGCGGCCACCTCGTCGCTCATCTCGGCCTTGGCCAGGTCGGCGATCTCGCGCACGCAGGCCAGCTTCATGGCCTCGGTGATCTTGGTGGCGCCGCAGTCCAGTGCGCCGCGGAAGATGTAGGGGAAGCACAGGACGTTGTTGACCTGGTTCGGGTAGTCCGAGCGGCCCGTGGCGATGATGCAGTCGGGGCGCACGGCCTTGGCCAGCTCGGGGCGGATCTCGGGCTCGGGGTTGGCCAGCGCCAGGATGATGGGCTTGCTGCCCATAGTCTTGACCATCTCGGCCGTCAGCACGCCAGGGGCCGAGCAGCCCAGGAACACGTCGGCACCGTCGACCACGTCGGCCAGGGTGCGGGCCTCGGTCTTTTGCGCATAGCGCTGCTTGGAGGCATCGAGCCCGCCGGGGCGGCCTTCGTAGATCACGCCCTTGGAGTCCACCATGAAGACGTTCTCGCGCTTCACGCCCAGGCCCACCATCACGTCCACGCAGGCAATGGCGGCGGCACCCGCTCCCGAGACGGCGATCTTCACCGCGCCGATCTCCTTGCCCACCAGCTCCAGGCCGTTGAGCAGCGCAGCGCTGGAGATGATGGCCGTGCCATGCTGGTCGTCGTGGAAGACGGGGATGTTCAGCCGGTCCGACAGCTTCTTTTCGATGTAGAAGCACTCGGGCGCCTTGATGTCCTCAAGGTTGATGCCGCCCAGCGTGGGCTCCAGCGCCGCGATGATCTCGACCAGCTTGTCCGGGTCGCGCTCGGCCAGCTCGATGTCGAACACGTCCACGCCAGCGAACTTCTTGAACAGGCAGCCCTTGCCTTCCATAACCGGTTTGCTCGCCAGCGGGCCGATATCGCCCAGGCCCAGCACGGCCGTGCCGTTGGTGATCACACCCACCAGGTTGCCGCGCGAGGTGTAGTCGAACGCCTTGGACGGGTCGGCCTCGATGTCGAGGCAGGGGTAGGCCACGCCCGGCGAGTAGGCCAGCGACAGGTCGCGCTGGTTGGACAGGGGCTTGGTGGGGGTGACCGCGATCTTGCCCCGGCTGGGGTTGCGGTGGTATTCGCGAGCGGCGTCGCGCAGTGCCGCTTCAGCAGCGGAAAGGTTCTGTGTCATACGGAAATCCTGGAGGAGATTCTCAGCAAATGCCAAAAATGAGCTTACTCCATGGCGAGTGCGATGAGAGTGAGGGTTAATGCGTTGATTGCATGGAGTCCAACCCAGGTTCCATCGATGAAATGGTCGAAGGTTGAAGGCCTGACCTTGCCCGGGTGGGGCAGGTGAGGCGGCGGGGGCGGTGGGCCCCGGTGCATGGCAAAAATCGGATTGTCTTCCTTTTCAGAAAGCCAATAGGCTTATCCAGGTTTGGACAGCCGTGCCTTTTTGTTGGCCTCCACCTTGCGGGTGGCCGGCGCCAGGCCGGGGATTTCCAGGGTGCTCAGGTCCAGGTGCGTCACGCCCATGCTGCGCAGCAGCAGCAGAAAGTCAGACGCCTTGAACGCACCCCGGCTCTGGCGCGTGGTGAGGTTGTTCGGGGTTTGCTCGATGCCCAGCTCGGTGAGCAGCTCCGACACCTCCTGCCAGCCCCAGCGCTTGTCGTTCTTCGCGGCGGTCAGGGCCTTGCGCACCTGCTCCTTGGCGAGGGTGTGGACATGGTCGCTGTCGCTGCTCATAGGCGCAACTGGCTGCGCACGCGCTTCATTTCGGCGTGCAGTTCGTCGGTGGTGCGGTGCTTGAACTTCTCGGGCAGCAGGCTGCGGCGCGATGCCTCGGAGATGGCCAAAAGCTCCATGTACTCGATCATCAGCGTGTCGCGCGTGGGCATGTAGTCCACCGCAGCCTGCAAAAACACCTCGCGCGTCAGTCGGCCATCGGCGCGCTCGGCCAAGTCGATGGACAGCAGCGTCAGCGCTTCGAGTTCGGCGTTCGAGAACTCGGTGTCTTCCAGCGCGGCCTCCATCCAGCCTGCGCCGGCGCCATCATCTTCGTCATCGTCCTGCGGCGGCTCTTCGATCGCCTTGCCAAAGCGCTTCAGGATCACGCGCACGATGTTCGCGCGCTCGGCCCCGTTCTCGGGGAAGAACAGCGGTATCTTGGTGTCGAAGCGGCCGGGCCGCTTCATGTCGGCATCAAGCTTGTCGGGCCGGTTGGTCATCATGATGAACAGCACCTGGCCCCGGTTGTCGGTGTCCGACATGAACTCCTTGAGCCGCGCCGTGACGCGCGACGAGGTGCCGCCGTCCTCGTCGCCTTCGCCGCCCAGGCTGCGGTCGCCCTCGTCGATGATCAGCGCGATGGGCCCCATGGCCTTGACCATGGCCAGCACCTTCTCCAGGTTGCTCTCGGTCGCGCCCACCCACTTGGAGCGGATGTTCTTGAGCATCACCGCCGGTATGCCGGCCTCGCGCACGAAGGCCTTGGTCACGAAGGTCTTGCCCGAGCCCATGGGCCCCACCACCAGAATGCCCATGGGGATGCGCGCCACGTTGCCCGAGCGGATGGCGGCGGCAATGGCCGCCAGCTCGGCCTTCACCATGGTCATGCCGCCCACGCCTTCGAGACCGAATTTCGGCTCGACGAACTCGATCAGGCCAAAGCACTCCTGCGTCACCAGCTCGCGCTTGCGCGTGCGCAGCAGCGCCGCGATCTCCTCGAAGGCGTTGCCCTTGGCTGGCGCCTTGCTGCCCGGCTGCAGCAGGTGGCGTATCTGCTCGTTGGTCTGCCCGCTGGTCAGCTTGGTCAACTGCTTGGCGCGCGCCTCGGCGTCCTCAGTGCCAGCGATCAGCTCCTTGATCAGGGCCTCGCGCTCGGCATCGTTGGGGGCTTGCGCATTGGCGTCGTTGCCCAGCAGGCCGAACAGCTGTACCAGGCGCAGGCCCGAGGCCTGCTGCGCCAGCCGCGTGACCTGGCCGGCATCGAGCGAGCTGTCGGCCATGCGGATGGTGGTTTCGCGCTCGGCCTGGCCGGGCATCGGTATCTCGACGGTGGCAATGCGCGGGTTCGACAGAATCTGCGCGCTCAGCTCGGCCAGCGATTCCACCAGCAAAAACACCACGTTGTCGCTGTCGCCGATCTGTGGGTTGAGTGACCAGCGGTGCAGCTTGGCAATCGCCTGGCGGTCCTGCATGGTCATCATCGACGGGTCGCCCGCCGGGAACAGCGAGCCCGCGTAGTGGATCACCACCGCCGTGCCGCTCTCATGCATCAGCGCGGCCTCGATGCCGTCCAGTGGCTCGGCCTCGGCGTCGAACGCACGGCCCGCCAGCGCCTGCGTGCCCGAGGCGATGCTGTGCGAGAGCACGCGTTTCTTCTTGCCCTCCAGCAGCGAGCGGAACAGGTACTGCTCCAGTTCGACGAACTTGCCATCGAGCAGGATGCGGTCGTAGATGTTGCGGTACAGCACGAAGACCGAGGCATCGCCACTCAGGTAGCGCCGGCGCACGGTGTCGACCCAGGCCGGCGTGGCGGGCGTTCCGGTCATGGCGGGGGAGGAAGGTGTGCTCACAGGGTTCCTTGGGCGTGGCGGGCGCGCCGCCCCGGGGCAGCGCGCGGTGGACTGCGGTGGCGGCTGAAGAGCGCTTTACATCTGCTTGGCGCCAGCGCCCTGGGCGCGGGCGGCCTTGAGCTGCGCCAGCTGCGCTTCGGCCGTGGAGCGCGAGGCACCCTTTTGCAGGCCCTTCATGCGCACGTCCAGGTCGGCGCCGCGCAGCTCGTCGCCCAGGTTGGCTTCGGATATGACGTTGGCGATGTGGCCGCGCACGTTGTCCAGCGCGCGGATCTCGGCATCCACCGACAGGCCTTCGAGCTGGCTGTGGATCTGGATCTTGGCCTTGGCGCCGGCCAGCTTGGCCAGGTTGCGGTCGCGCTCGTCCTCCACGCGCTTGATCTCGCTCTTCATCTCGAGCAGGGCGTCCTTGATCTTCTCGGCCTCGGCCATGGCCGTCTCGGCCTCGGCCGTGAGTTCGGTCACCGACTGGTCGTTGTCATTCTTCATCTGCAGAATGCTCACCGCCAGGTCGTCCTGGTTGGTGTCCATGGCCTGCTGCAGGTTGGCTTCGAGCTGGGCCTGCTTCTGCTTGGCGTTGTGCAGGCGTGTGGTCACGTCGTCACGCTGGCGGATGATGGCGCCCGCCGCCTTCTTCAGGCGGTCGTAGTTGGCCTTCATGCTGTTGATCGAGTTCTCGTACGCGATCTCGGGGTTGTTTTTCTCGATGCCCGAGACGAACAGCGAGAGAAAGCCGGTGAACAGGTTGCTCAGGCGGCCGAGGAAGTTGGAAGAAGCCATGGTGCAGGTTCCTTGCTTAGCTGTTGTTGACGTTGTCGAAGAAGATGCGGTGGTCCTGGGCGAACGCGGCAAAGCCCTGCTCGACCTGTGCCAGCATGGCCGCGCGCTGCGCGGGGTCGATGAAGTCGAAGGCGGCGTTCACGCCCTGGGTGGCCCACTCGAAGTGGTCGGCCTCCACGGCGCCGCCCTCGCCCGAGTGGATGCCCACCCAGGACAGGGCCTTGTGCTTCGTGCCGCCGATGTCCACCTCGGCGTGGAACAGGCGCTCGGCCAGGCCGCCGTCGGCCTCGCGCAAGGTGGCGCCGATCACGGTGAACTCGCGGTCGGCCAGCAGCTCGCTGCCCAGGTGGTAGCCCATGGCGTGGAAGATGGCTTCGAGCGAATCGTCCTGCCCGCCGCCGTAGCCGCGCATCACACCCTGGTTGAGTGCCTTGAGCCAGGCCGGCTCGGCTGCCAGCGCGTTCAGCGTGGCCATGTCGGCCCCCGGCATGGTGGTCTGCACGATGCCCTTGAGGAAGGCCTGCGCCAGGCTGCGGTGCGGGTCGCGCGCGCGGGTGGAGTGGTCGTCGAACTCGTCACGCGCCGCATCGAAGATGTAGCTGGCCACCAGCACGTTGCGGTCGGCCGCCGGCACAAAGGGCTCGGCCGGGTCGGTGAACAAATGGCGCGCGCAGCCGATCTTGCCCGCAAGGGATGCCACGCTGCAGCCGAAGTAGCCGTTCCAGGCGATGTAGCGCGCGAAGAAGCGCACCAGCCGGCCCGGCTCGCCGGAGACGATGGCGGCTTTGAGAGCGGCCTCCATCAGCCGCGTGTATTCGTCGAAATCGACGAGGGTCTGCAGGTGCGATTTCTGTACGGTGGTGGTCGTCATGGAAGGGGTCATTTCATGGCTTGTGCCGTGGGGCGGGGCAGGGGAGCGGCAGCGGCTTTTGCCACGGCGGGGCTCGGCACATGGACGCCGATGGTGTCCAGCTCTTCGCTGATGTCGGCCTCCAGGTTCTCTTCGATCGCCAGGCGGTCCACGCTCTCGCGCAGCCGGGCCGATGCATCGGTGGCCATGGGCATCGACACGGCTTGCTGAAAGACCTCCTCGATGATGTCCGGCATGGAGACCATGGCCGCCTCGATGGCGAACATACGGCTGCTCAGGCGGCTGCTGCTTTCCATCAGCCGCTGGTAGTCCTTGCGTGCCTGCAGCAACTGGCGGCGTTCGCGCTCGCCGGTGGTCGCTTCCAGTTGTTCCTCCACGCTGCGCAGGCGGTCGGCGATCTCCTTCTTGCTCAGCTGGCTCTGGCGCTCGTTGGCGCTCACGATGGCCAGCCAGCGCGCCAGATAGTCGCGCGTCACGTCCTTCAGGCGGTCGATGTCTTCCACGCTCAGAGCGCAGGTCTGGCTCTTGACCATGCGCTCCAGTGCGTCGATGCGGTCCAGCGTCTGCAGGTACACGCGCATGCGCTTGGAGCTGGGGTCGCATTCATTGCGGTCGCCCAGTTCCTTGAGCAGGCTGTCCACCTGCGCCTGGTAGCGCAGCGTGGCGTACTTGCGGCGCACCGCGTAGCGGAAGGTCGACATGCCCGGCACGTACAGCAGGGCCAGCCCCTCCACGGCCGCATACGCCGTGCCCACGAAGACAAAGCCCGGCAGCCCGTACGGGAAGGACATCAGCACCGCCAGCGCGGCAGCGCCCAGCGATGCCGTGACGTTCCACTTGCTGCTCAAAAACTCCTGGATGTACGGGGGCTCTTCCCGTTCGCCCGGGTCGAATTTCATACGCTCAGCGTGATCTGGCCATGGCCCTTCGCGTCGCGCAGCGACGTGAGGATGCGGTCCTGCATGCGCAGGGTCTCGGTCGAGCGCGACCAGGCCTCCGAGCGCGGGTGCTCGGCATGGATGGCAAAGTCATCGGCAATCTTCGCGGGCTGGGGCGACAGCACGATCACCCGGTCGCCCAGGGCCAGGGCCTCGCTCACGTCGTGCGTGACGAAGACCACCAGGCAGGGGTTGGCCTTGCACAGCGACAGCAGCAGGCGCTGCATCTCCTCGCGGGTCTGCGGGTCCAGCGCGCCAAAGGGCTCGTCCATCAGCAAGATGCGCGGGCGCAGCACCAGGGCACGCGCCAGCGCCACGCGCTGGTTCTGCCCGCCCGACAGCTGCGCCGGGCGCATGGCCTTCTTGTCGGCCAGGCCCACGGCGGCGAGCATGGTGTCCACCCGCTCCTTGATCTCGGCCTGGGTGATGCGCCCCTTCCACAGCTTGAGCGTGAACGGGAAGGCCACGTTGTCCCACACCGTCAGGTCGGGGCGGTTGGCGTACTGCTGGAACACCGTCACCGCATCGTCGTGCTGGTCCAGGCACTCCTGGCCGTCGATGTCCACCCGGCCCTGCGTGGGGGTCTTCACATTGAACGGGCGCACCCCGCCCATCATGCGCATCAGCGTGGACTTGCCGCAGCCCGAGGGGCCCAGCAGCATGTTGATGCTCGGGTTCGTGAGCTGCAGGTCGATGCCGTCGATCACGCGCAGCACGCCCTTGCCGTTGGCGGCAGGGTACTCCTGCACGATGCCGCTCATGTGGATGGAAATGCTCGCAGCGCTCGGGGTCGATGTCATGCTTGGCTTTGTTGTATCAGTTCTTATTGGGGGTGCATGCCTGGGCCGTCAAACGCTCTGTTCCCATGGGAACATTTTTCGCTTGGCCCAGGTCATCAGGCGGTGCGTGATCAGCGCCAGCGCGATGATGGTGATGATGCCCGCGAACACCTGGTCCATGGCCGAGAAGCGGCGCGCGTTCTGGATCAACTGGCCCAGGCCCTCCTTGGCGTTCACGTACTCGGCCACGGTGATGTAGGTCCACATCACCGAGATGGCGATGATGATGCCGTCCACGATGCGCGGCATGGCCATCGGGATCACCGCGCGGCGGATGCATTCCCACGGCGTGGCGCCCAGGTCGCGTGCGCTGATCCAGTACGACTGCGGCACCGAGCGGATCGCGTCGCGCACCAGCGGTATCAGGTAGACCACCGCGCCCGAGAACAGGAAGACGATCTTCATCTCCTCGCCAATGCCGAACCACATCACCATGATGGGCAGCAGCGCCACGATGGGCGCCGAGCGGAACGGGTCGATCAGCGGCGACAGCGTGGCGTTGATGCGCGGCGATGCCCCCATCAGAATGCCGATGGGCAGGCCGATCAGGATCACCAGAATGCCCGCCACCACCAGCCGCCCGCCCGACCACAGCACCGAGGTCAGCAGCAGGCTCTCCTGGCGCACGGGGTCCCACGCCAGGCGCGAGAAGGCCATGGCCACCTCCCACGGTGCCGGCAACCGGTTCGAGTTGACCAGGCCCGATGCGCTCACCAGCGCCCAGGCCACCAGCACCACCACCACGGCGCCCACGCCCAGCATGCGCTGGGTCTGGGGCGAGATCGGATGGCTGGGGTTCCAGAATTGGGCCATCGCCGGCCCCTCAGCGTGCCAGCACGGCGATGCGGGTGGCGCGGTTCATCTGGCGGCAGGTGTCCAGGTCCACTTCCAGCGCGGCGGGGTTGCCTTCATTGCAGATGGGGTTGTTCGAGCCATTGCCCACCACCTTGAAGCGCGCGGCCGGAATCTCCCACTGCGTCACCACGTACTTGGTCACCGCATCGGCCCGCGCCTTCGACAGGCGCTGGTTGGCCTGCGCACTGCCGGTCGAATCGGTGTTGCCCGAAATCTCGAAATACGCCGAGCCATTGCTGTTGATGAAGGGCACCACCTGGGTGTCGATCACTTCCTGCGCCTTCTTGGTCAACTCGGCCTGGCCCACGGGGAAGTTCACGCTCACCGGCTTGGTCAGCGCGGCGGGGCGAGTTTCGGCCTTTTGCATGCCGGCCGTGTCGAAGGTGAACTCTGGCTTGGCGGCGGCGGCGCGCGCGGCCTGGTTGTCCTTTAGCAGGGCGTTGATGAAGCGGTAGTCGAACGAGTTCTGCGGCGAGACCACGGGCGAATTCGGGTTGGCCAGCGAGCCGGCGGCGCGGTAGATCGCGTCGAACTCGCGGTACACGCGCTCGTAGTGGTTGGTGTCGCCCGCCAGGCCCAGAATGCGGGCGTTGTCGTCCAGCCCCGTCCATACCAGGTTGGAGAACAGGCTCGAGATGAAGGGCATCCCCTCCTTTTTGGCCAGTTGGTCGAAGAAGGGCTCGGTGCGCACCAGCGCTTCGGCGGCGCCGGCCGGGTTGGCGCGGGCGGCGGTTACGCCGTCCATCCAGCCCTTGACGAAGCCCTGGAAGGCCTGCTGGCTGGCAGGGTCCTGCAGCATTTTCTGGTTGCAGACCATCACGTCGTAGATCAGATTGGTGGCCACCTTGGTGGAGTACACCACGCGCGCGCCAGGGGTGGCCTTGACGGCCAGCGACAGGTCCGGGTCCCACAGCACGGCGGCGTCCACGCTGCCGGCAGCGAACGCGGCGCGCACGCCGGGTGTGCCCTCGTCGGCGTTGATGTAGACCACGCGGTCGAGCACGTTGGCCTTTTGCTTGGCGCTCAGGCTCGAGTTGTTGATGGCGTTGATGAACAGGCCGTGCGAAGGCGTGTACTTGAGCAGCGCCACCTTCTTGCCCACCAGGTCCTCGATGCGCTTGATGTCCGGGTCGCGCGCGATCACGGCGTCGGCACCCTGGGTGTTGTCCACGATCATGATGGCGCGGCCATCGAGCTTGGTGTTGATCAGGTTGGGCTGCTCCTGCGCCCAGAAGTCCGAGGTGCGCCAGGCGCACTGCGCCGTGTTGCTCTCGAAGATGGTGGTCAGCGTCGGGATGTCGTCCTGGATGATGAACTCCACGTTCACCCCGGCCTTCTGGAAGATCGAGCCCGGCTGCGTCTTCAGGCTGTTGCCGTTGGCCACCAGGGCCGGCGCATAGCCGTGAAAGCTCACGATGCTGACCTTGAGCGGGTTGCCGGCCGAGCCCAGGGCGCCGCCCTTGGGCGCCGCCACGGCAGGGGCGGACGGCGTGTTGCCGGCCACCACCGCAGGCGCGGCCGTGCTGCCCTGCGGGCTGCTGCTGCCGGCCGGGGCCGACGCCTCGGTGTTGCCCAGCTTGTCCTGCACCCACATCTTGCCGCCCATGTTCCACAGGACGGATCCCGCAGCCCCCACGACGATGACCGCGATCAGCGCCTTACCCATGCCAGTCAATTGCATTGCCAACTCCTACTTTATTTTTGAACCTGTGATTGGCCCGAGAACGTGATCACGATCTGCCCCAGGCGGTTCATTTCTGCATCCAGCCGGGCGGATTCCCTCTCCCCGGCCTCCTGATTCGTCCTGGCCGCTGCGCGCACATCGGCCGTCTGTTGCGCAGCGCGCGCCACGCCCCGGTCCAGCAGCGCCGTCAGCTCGGCAATCTGCTTGCGCACCTGGGCGCTCTTGTCCTGCTCTTCGGCGTGGATGGCCGCGATCTCGCGGTCCGCATTTTGCAGTGCGGAAGCCACTTGCTGCGCAATCTTTTGCTTGGCGATGGCCAGCGCCTTGACCTTGCGTTGCGCGTCCAGCACGGAATCGTCCACCGTCCAGGTCTCGTCGGCGTCGTCCATGGCCTTGATGGCCTGCTTGCGCACCTCCATCGGCATGCTTTCCAGCCCCGCCATCAGCTTGAGCAGCTTTTCGGCGCTGTAGGACACGGTGGGCACGTTGGCCTCTCGGTACAGGTCGGCAAAATCCTTTTGCTCGGCCACCACACTCTGCTCGGGCGCCAGCGCGGGTTGCTGCTGCGCGGCGGGCGCGGGCGCAGGTTCGGGCTCCGCCTCGGGCTCGGGGTAGGCCTCGGCGGGCGTGTACCGGGTGGTGTCCTCCTCCGGGTCGAGCGTCACAAGACCGGTGGCCGCCAACATTTTGCTGAATTTTGTGCGCATTGGATTCCTTGCAAAGGATCAATGTAACGTACCGCACTGTACGTCAGGTTGCATGGGTGCAAGTTGCGAACTTGTGTGGCCGAAGCACAACCCGCCCCAGAGGGAAAATGTTCGCCGGCGGACTGTCCCCCTTTTCCATCGGTGTTGCATGGGTTTCTCTTGCAAAGCTGTCCACACCGGGCCCTGGAAACAAAAAAGCCCCCGGTGGTCAGCCGGGGGCTTGGTTGATTGGGGCGAGCCGGATCAGTGGGCTTCTGCCTGGCGCGCTGCGTTCACGGCAGCGCTGGTGTCCTTGCTGGCGCCGTTGAAAAATACATTCAGCGCCACGGCCGTGATTGAGGCCAGCAAAATGCCCGATTCGATCAGCGGATGGATGGCATGCGGCATCCACTGTCGAAAGCTCGGCGCGATCAGCGGGATCATGCCCACGCCGATGGATACGGCGACGATCATCGCGTTGAAGCGGTTGGTCTTGAAATCCACCCCGCCCAGGATGCGGATGCCCGTGGCCGCCACCATGCCGAACATCACCAGCCCCGCACCGCCCAGCACCATGGTGGGCAGCGACTCCACCAGCGCCGCCATCTTGGGCAGCACGCCCAGGATGATCAGGATCACGCCGCCAGCCACGCAGACAAAGCGGCTCTTCACGCCCGTCACCGCCACCAGCCCCACGTTCTGCGAGAAGCTGGTGTACGGGAAGGTGTTGAACACACCGCCCAGCAACGTGCCCAGGCCATCGGTGCGCAGGCCCCGCGTCAGGGCGGCCTGGTCGATCTTGCGGTCGGTCATCTCGCCCAGCGCCAAAAACATGCCGGTCGACTCGATCATCACCACCACCATCACCAGCGTCATGGTCAAAATCAGGATGGGGTCGAACACCGGCAACGCGATCTCGAACGGAAGCACCAGGTCGAACCAGTCGGCCTTGCCCACCTTCTCGAACGACATCATGCCCATGGCGGCAGCGGCCACCGCCCCGATCACAATGCCCAGCAGCACCGAGATGTTGGCGATGAAGCCCTTGGCAAACTTGGCGATCAGCAAGATGGACACCAGCACCAGCGCCGAAATGCCCACGCCCGTCAGGTCTGCATAGCGCGGGTTGGGCACCGTGGGCACCACCGCAAAGCCCTTGGGCACGGGCGGCAGCGACGAGCCGGGCGCCCCGGCGGCCGACTGCGCCTCGGTCAGCCATTTGATGTGGTCGGGGTTCACCACGTTGGGCGCTGTGGGCCCCACGGGGTTGCCAAAGATCCAGTTGATGCCCACGCGCATCAGGCTGATGCCGATGACCGCGATGATGGTGCCCGTGACCACCGGCGGAAAAAACCGCAGCATGCGGCTGACCATGGGCGCGATGAGGATCGATATCACCCCCGCCCCGATCACCGAGCCAAAGATCAGCCCCGCCCCCGCCGTGCCGCTGGTGCTCTGCGCCATGGACACCATCGGCGCCACCGAGGCAAAGGTCACCCCCATCATCACCGGCAGCTGGATGCCGAACCAGCGTGTGGCGCCCAGCGCCTGGATCAGCGTGACCAGGCCACAGACGAACAGATCGGCCGAAATCAGCTTGGCCACCTGGTCGGGCGTGAGGTTCAGCGCCCGGCCCACGATCAGCGGCACCGCCACCGCCCCGGCATACATCACCAGCACATGCTGCAGCCCCAGTGCCCCCAGGCGCGCTATGGGCAGTTGTTCATCCACAGGGTGCACGGACGGTTGCATGGCGAAGCTCCTTCGGGTGGGTCGGTCTGTCGGGTGTCGTTGGAATGCGGACGGCCCACGCCAAAACGTGTACAACCATCCATACAAAAAGTGTATACACGATATGGCGACAACCTTATCCCGGTAAACCCTAGGGAGTGTTCGGATGGGGAGGGCGCGCAGCCGCAGGTAGCTGCGCGCGGGAGATCAGGCCAGCAAGGCCTTGACGAGGTCGAGCTGCCGGTCCGGCCGCCCGGTGTCCAGCGCCAGATTCGCCTCGATGCGCTGCAGGTGCTCGGTCATGCTGGCTACGGCGGCCTGCACGTTGCCGCCCTTGCACAGCGCCAGAAAGTCGGCATGCTCCTCGGACGAGCAGTGCGGGTCGTTCGACGAGTCGTACAGCATGGCGATCAGCGAGCTGCGGGCCACCAGGTCGCGCACCAGCTGCGCCAGGGTCTGGTTGCCAGCCGCCTCGGCCAGCACCACGTGGAAGTCGCCCAGCAGCTTTTCGCGCACCCGGCCGGTGGTCGTGCTCTCGCGCAGCGCCGCGCGCTCGAAGCGGATGTGCTGCTCCAGCATCTGGTAGTCGGCCGGCGTGGCGCTGGCGATGAACAGGCGCACCACCTCGGCCTCGAGCACGCGGCGCACGCTGAACACCTCGCGCGCCTCCTGCACGCTGGGGCGGCTCACAAAGGCGCCCTTGTCGGGGATGATCTCGATCAGCTTGTCCTTGGACAGCATCACCAGCGCCGCACGTATCTTGGTGCGGCTCACGGTGTACACGCGGCCCAGCGCCTCCTCGCGCAGCCAGGTGCCCGGGGGCAGGCGCTTTTCGACGATGGCGGTGGCCAGGTCCTGCGCAATGCTCTCGGTGGAGGCCAGGCGCCCGTCCGCCGCTGCCGCTTCGGGCGCTGGTTCGGCAGCAGGCGTCAGGTCGGCGGGAAGGGCTGTGGGGCTCGTACGGGCGCGGGGCATGGTGGCCGATTGTGGCCTGATTGGCCGGGCTGCAGTGCAGCAGGCCTCAGGCGGCGCGGGATATGCGGGCTGGCGGCACCGCCGCCATGGGCGCCAGCGCAAACCCCGCCAATGCCCCGGCCATGGCCTTGGGCAGCGGCCGCGCCAGCTCGCCGTGCTTGCTCGTGCGCAGGCCCAGCAGCACCAATGATTCGACCATCGACGTGGCAGCCGCCACGCCGTCGATCACCGGCACGCCCAGCGTGTGGCTGATGTGCTCGCACAGATCGGCCATGCCCGCGCAGCCCAGCACCAGGGTGTCGCAGCCGTCCTCGGCCAGGGCGCGGCGGCACTCGTCGGTGATGCGCTCGCGCGCGTTGGAGCCGGGCACCTCCAGCTCCAGCACCGGCAGCTCGCAGGCGCGCACGTTGGCGCAAAAGCGCTGCATGCCGTAGATCTCGGCCAGGTGCCAGGCCTGGCCCATGGTGCGGCCCAGCGTGGTCACCACTGAAAAGCGCGAGCCCACCATGCTGGCCAGGTGCATGGCCGCCTCGGCAATGCCCACCACCGGGCCACGCGCCAGCTCGCGTGCGGGCTTCAGGCCCGGGTCGCCAAAGCAGGCGATCACATAGCCGTCCATCCCCTCGCGCTCGCCCGCCGCAATCTCCTGCAGCAGGCCGGGCACGGCCAGCGCCTCATCGTAGTGGCTTTCGATGGAGGCCGGGCCCATGGCGGGGCTCACCGCCACCACCTCGGTGCCCGGTCGCGCCACGGCGCGCGCGCAGGCACCGATCTTCTCGGTCATGCTCCAGGTGGTGTTGGGGTTGATGATCTTGATGCGCACGGGCTCAGCTCTTTCGGTTCAATGCAAGGTAGATGACGAAGCCCAGGCCCATGCCGATGAACCAGGCGTAGTTGGCGGCCGGCCGCAGCACGGGCACCATGACGCACAGGATGGGCACCAGGGCCGATGGGATCAGCGTCCAGATGGCGCGCGGGTTGTAGCCCTTGCTGTACCAGTAGGCGCCGCGGCTGTTCATGGTGTACAGCTCGTCCACCAGCACCTGCTGGCGCCGCACGAAGTAGTAGTCGGCGATGAGGATGCCGAACAGCGGCCCGATGAACGAGCCCAGCACATCCAGCGTGTAGTGGATCACCTCGGGGTTGGCGTACAGGTTCCACGGCGTGATGAAGATCGAGCCCACCGCGGCGATCATGCCGCCCGTGCGCCAGCTGATGTGCTGCGGCGCCACGTTCGAAAAGTCGAACGCTGGCGACACGAAGTTGGCCACGATGTTGATGCCCACCGTGGCGATCATGAAGGTCAGCGCGCCCAGCACCACCGCCGTGGTGCTGTCGATCTTGCTCACGGTGTGCACCGGGTCGGTGATCAGTTCGCCAAACACCGGCAGCGTGGCCGCCGTGGTCACCACCGTCAGCAGCGAGAAGAACACGAAGTTGATGGGCAGGCCCCAGAAGTTGCCCTTCTTCACTGCATCAAAGCTCTTGCCATAGCGCGAGAAATCGCCAAAGTTGAGCATCGGCCCGCTGAAATAGCTCACCACCAGCGCAATCGCCGACAGCATCACCGGCAGCGCATCCCAGCCCTGAAACTTCACGCCCCCCAGGTTCAGGTCGATGTTCTTCCAGCCCGCCTTCCATACCAGCCAGCCGCACAGCACCGCCATCACCACGTACACGGCAGGTCCTGCCCAGTCGATGAACTTGCGGATCGCCTCCATGCCGTGCCAGAACACCAGCGCCTGCAGCACCCACATCACCATGAACGCCAGCCAGCCCAGGCTCGACAGCCCGGCAAACCCGTGCTGCGCCACATCGGCATACGGCGCCAGGTTCGGGAAAAAGTGCAGCGCCAACAGCAAGAAGGCGCCCGACGCCAGATAGGTCTGAATGCCATACCACGCCACCGCGATCAGCCCGCGGATGATGGCGGGGATATTGGCGCCCAGCACCCCGAACGATGCCCGGCAGATCACCGGGTAGGGCGTGCCCGTCACCTGGCTGGGCTTGGCTACCAGGTTGCAGAAGAACTGCACGATCACGATGCCCACCAGCAGTGCCACCAGCACCTGCCAGCTCGACAGGCCCAGCGCGAACAGGCTGCCCGCCGTGATGTAGCCGCCCACGCTGTGCACGTCGGACATCCAGAACGCGAAAATGTTGTACTGCCCCCAGGTCTGGCGCTTCAGGGGCGCCAGGTCTTCATTAGTCAGGCGCGGGTCGTAGCCCGGCTTGATCAGGGCGTTGTCATGGTGCGGCCCGGCGGGCGCTGTGCCCCCGGCCAGAGGGGTGCTGCTGACGGCTGTGTTCACGGGTGTCTCCTCGTGTGGAAAAGGACGGGTTCCAGACATCTGCGGCCTGGTTGAAAGTTGCACCCTATATTTGTATACAAAAAATGGATGCAATAAAACACCGTCTGAACGGGAAATGCCTGGGGTTTACCCGTGGGTGTTTCGCAGCGCCCAAAACAAAGCCGCCCGGGCCTTGGCGGCCGGGGCGGCAATGAGAGAAGGGGAAAAGGCGAGAGGGCGGTTCAGCCGTCCGTGCCAGCCCGAGGGCCCGCCAGCGGTGTCAGCGAATCGCGCAGCCGGTCGCGTACCAGCGGCTGCCCTGGGTTCAGGGCCGCTTCCACATGGCCGATGTGCGCCAGCAGCCGCTCGCGCGCCAGGGCCGTGTCGCCGGCTTCCAGCGCCTCGACGATGGACTCGTGCTCGGCGCACGACTGGCTGGCCTCGTGCCGCGACTGGTAGAGCGATGCCGCCAGCGTGGTGCGAGCCGTCAGGTCGCGCAGTATGTCGCTCAGGCTGCGGTGGCCCATGCTCTCGGCCAGGCAGACGTGGAAATCCGCCAGCAAGAAGGCGCGCGTCGCCGCGTCGGCCCCCTCGATGGCCAGTTGCTCCTCGGCAATATGGGCGCGCAGCCGGGGCGTCACCGACTGCAGCGGCCGCCCCGCATCGGCCAATATGCCCGACTCGATGATGCGCCGAGCCGAGAACGCGTCGCGCGCGTCCTCCACCGTGGGCTCCACCACGTACCAGCCCCGGCGCGGGCGCACCTCCACAAAACCGCGCGCCTGCAACTGCATCAGCGCCTCGCGCACCAGGGTGCGGCTCACGCCGAACAGGTCGGCCAGCTCCTGCTCGCCCAGGCGCTCACCGGGGGCGAGCTTCTGGGCCAGGATGGATTCCACCACCTGTTGTGCGATCTGGGTCTGGCTGATGCTCATGGGCGTGGTGGTCGTCAGTAGGGCGAGGCCGGCAGGCGGGCCCGGTTGGGCGCGGGGGAGGCTTCGAGGGTGAAGCCCGCCACCGTGCGCGACAGGTGGTGGGCCTGGTCGTTGAGCACTGCCGATGCGGCGGTGGATTCTTCGACCAAGGCTGCATTTTGCTGTGTCGCGCGGTCCATCTCTGCAACCGCCTGGTTGATCTGGCCGATGCCGGCACTCTGCTCGGTCATGGATCCATTGATTTCGCCCACGATCTGCGCCACGCGCTGGATGCTGTGCACGATCTCGTCCATGGTCTGGCCTGCCGCGCGCACACGCTGCGTGCCCGTGGCCACGCTGGCGCCCGAGGTGTTGATCAGCGCGCGCACCTCCTGCGCCGCCGTGGCGCTGCGGTGCGCCAGGCTGCGCACCTCGCTGGCCACCACGGCAAAGCCCCGGCCGTTCTCGCCGGCGCGCGCAGCCTCCACCGCAGCGTTCAGCGCCAAAATGTTGGTCTGAAAGGCGATGGAGTCGATCACGCCGATGATCTCGCCAATGCGGGCGGATGCGCTGGAGATCTCGTCCATGGTGCTCACCGCGCCGGCCACCACCTCGCCACCGCGCGTGGCGGCGGCACTGGCCGCGCGCGCCAGCTGCGCCGCCTGCGCAGCGGCATCGGCCGACTGCTGCACGGTGGCCGTCAGTTGCGACAGCGAGGCCGACGTCTCCTGCAGGTTGCTGGCCGATGTCTCGGTGCGGTGCGACAGGTCGTGGTTGCCGGCCTTGATCTCGTCGGTGGCCGTCTTCATCGACTCCACGCCTTGGCGCATGTCCAGCAGCACCGCACCGATCTTGTCCACGAAGGCGTTGAACGACGAGGCGATCTGCGCCACCTCGTCGCGCCCGGTCACGGGCAGGCGGTGGGTCAGGTCGCCGCCGCCGGAGCCGATCTCGTCCATCGCATCGCGCACCTGCGAAAGGCGCCGAAACGACTGCGCCGTGAGCAGCGCGCAGGCCCCGGCCGCCAGCAGCGCCAGCAGCACCGTGGCAATGGCCGATGCGCGCAGCACGCTGGCCAGCCCCGCCGTGGCTTCGGCCTTGTCCAGCGCCACCACCAAAAACCAGTCCGTGCCCGGCACGGGCAGGGCGCGCAGCAGCTTGGCGGCACCACCAAGGTCCACCTCCAGCGCATGCGTGGCGCCCGGCAGCGCCGCCACCACCGCCGGGGTCAGCGCGGGCGACAGCTCTGCCGCGGGCTTGAGCATGCGCTGCGCATCGGGGTGGGCCAGCACCAGCCCGTCCTTGTCGATCACCATACCCAGGCTGCTGGGCGTGGGGTGCACGGCAGCCACTACCTCCTGCACGCCCTTGAGCGGCACGGCCCCGCTCACCGCGCCCTGCGCCGCCCCATCGCGCACGATGGGCGCCGCGAACGACACGAAGGGCTCGCCCGTGGAGGCATCGCCATAGGGCTTGGTCACCACCAGCTTGCCGGCCGCCACCGCGCTCTGGTACCAGGGGCGTGCCGTGGGGTCGTAGGTGGGCGGCGTGGTGGCGCTGCTGGACACCCAGCGCTTGTCCTGCCAGCCCGCCGTGGTGACCGGGAAGCCGCCCGCCTTGTTCATGTGCAGCACGATGCCCCGGGGGTCGCCGGGCTCCACCGCAGCGGCGGTGGCCTGCACAGCCATGGCCTTGGCGGCCACCCATTTCTCGATGGCCAGCGTGTTGCCCGAAGCAATGGCCGCCAGGTTGTCCTCGATGGTCTGCAGCGTGGCCGAGCGCACGATGGAATAGGTGGCTGCCCCCGTCAGTGCCAGGGCGGCAGTGACGGCCACGGTGGTGATGAGCAGGATGCGGGTGCGAAGCGAGGTGATCATGGGGGGTGCTTCTGGCGGTGGATGGGAGGCGTGCCTTGATTCAGGCCGGGTGAAAAAGGGGGAGTTCCTACGTATCTGGATTCAGCCGCATAGCCAGGCGGGTGGCCGCAGACAGTGCTTCAGCACGGCAAGGCGATCCAACGACGCTGTCTGGTTGACGGCAAATCCGTATCAACCTTTGCCGTCGCGGAACATGTCGGGGGACAGACTGTGCTTGAACCACTGCATGGCATTCACCATCAGCGCCTGCGACGACCTAGCCTGCACCAAAAAGGCATCCACCCGCGCCAGCAGGCGCGGCTCGCGCTTGCGCACCCCTATGTGGCAAGGGCTTTGCCGCAGCACGGCTAGGCGGCGAATGCGCTCGCGCAGGGCCGTGTCGGGTATCGATTCGGCCACCACGTTGCCTGCCGCAAAGGCGTCGACGGCGTGGCGCACATAGGCTTCGAGCAGCGGGGCCGAGCTGTCGAACAGCACCGGCGTGGCCTGCGGCACCTGGGCCTTGAGCTCGGCTTCCTCCAGGCTGCCGCGCACCACGCCCACGCGCCGGCCCTTGAGCGCAGCGGCGGCATCGGCCGCGCCCGGGGCAGCGGCTTCGCCGAACACGCCGATGTAGGTCGGCGCATACGCGGCAGAAAAATCGATATCGCGCTCTCGCTCGGCCGTCTTGCCCAGGCTGGCGATGATGATGTCCACCCGGTCTTCCAGCAGGGCCGCCATGCGGTCACTGCTGGCCACGGGCACCGTCTTAAAGGTCACGCGCAGGTCGGCCGCCAGCATGCGCGCCACGGCAATGTCGAAGCCGTCGAGCACACCATTGCGTGTAAAGCCAAACGGCGGAAAGTCCTGCGGCACCGCCACGCGCAGCACCTTGCTGCGCAAGATGCGGTCGAGCTGGTCCGCTGGTGCGGCGCTGCCCTGTGCCAGGGCCGCACTGCCCCAGCCCAGGCTGCCCAGACCGGCAGCGGCAGCGCCGGTGAGCACCAACTGGCGGCGGTTCAGGGAATGATGGCGCGGCTGCACGCTCACTCCTTGAGCGATTCAACGGCCTTGCCGTCCAGCACCGCATGGGCGCGCTCGCGGTCAATGTCGCCCTCCCACGCGGCCACGGCCACCGTGGCCACGCAGTTGCCGATCAGATTGCCCAGGGCGCGGGCAATGCCCATGAACCAGTCCACCGACAGCACCAGCACCAGCCCGATGGCGGGGATGGCCGGTATCGCCTGCAGCGTGGCTGCCAGCACCACGATGGCCGAGCCCGGTACCCCGTGCGCGCCCTTCGACGTGACCAGCGATATCGCCAGAATCGTCAGCAGGTCGGCCATCGAAATCGGCGTGTTGGTCGCCTGCGCAATGAACACCGCCGCCAGCGTGATGTAGATCGAGAATGCGTCGAGGTTGAACGAATAGCCCGTGGGGATCACCAGGCCCACCGTCGAGTCGCGTATGCCCATGTGCTTGAGCTTGGCCATGATCTGCGGCAGCACGCTGTCCGAAGACGTGGTGGCAAACACCACCGCCAGCTCTTCACGCAGGTAGCGCAGCAGCTTGAACAGGCTGAAGCCCGACACCCGCATGATGGTGCCCAGCACCACCACCACGAAGATCGCCACCGCCGCATAGAACAGCACCACCAGCATGCCCAACTGCTTGAGCGAGCCAATGCCGTACTTGCCCACCGTGAAGGCAATCGCACCCAGCACACCCAGCGGTGCCAGCTTGATGATGATGCCCATGGTCTTGAACAGCACGTGCGACAGGTCCTCGATCAGCACCGTGACTCGCGCCCCTCGCTCACCCAGCATCGCCAGCGCGCAGCCGAACACGATGGAGAACAGCAGCACCTGCAGCACATCACCATTGGCAAATGCGCTGACCGCCGTGTTGGGGATCAGCTTGAGCAGAAAGTCGGTGAACCCGCCCCCCGTCAGCTTGCCCGCGTTCTCCACATAGGCGCCCATGGCCTTGGGGTCCAGCGCCTTGGGGTCCACGTTCATGCCCACACCGGGCTGGAACACAAAGGCCAGCACCAGCCCCAGCACCAGCGCCACGGTGGTCACCAGCTCGAAGTAGATCAGCGACTTCACCCCCACCCGGCCGACCCGCTTGAGGTCCCCCGTGCCCGCGATGCCATGCACCACCACGCAGAACACGATCAGCGGGATCAGCATCTTGATCAGCTTGATGAAACCATCGCCCAGGGGCTTGAGGGCAATGGCCGTGTCGGGCCACACCAGGCCCACCACCACGCCGGCTATGAGGGCCAGGACGACCCGGCCAAAAAGGGATTTGAAAAACCGCAGCATGCCCCGTCTCCTTCAGTTGTTTCTTGAAAGCAAATCTTGCATACAAGAAATGTAGGCAAGTTGGGGCGTGGGCGTATGAGGGTATGCCCGAGGCGGAGTCTCATAGTAAAAAAAGCAGGGGCAGGATTGCTACGATGGCGCAGAAATATGATTGAGAACACGTTTGAGGCCATGGCAAGCGTAGGCACAACGTGCCTTTATTGAGAAGACTAAACCGGCGATAGATGAACGAGGGAGGCGTTATGGAAGATGCGAGCAACCCCGAGCAGCCAGCGAGGGACGGTGTAGAACTAGGGCTTGGTGACCGAGGTGCGCGTGGGCCAGATCAGCCGACATCCCGCAGGTCTGGACCTGTGAACTTAGTCTTCCGCGAAGCTGCTGCGCAGCGAGAGTCAGGGCGAACAGTCCTTTCCGAAAATGAAACTACTGGCTCACCGTCCAGTCCGGTGACATCCCTTAGCGCCAACCACACAGCCGTTTACGATATTGAAGAGGCAGAGTCCGTGCGTGTTGAGACAGATGAGATAAACGCGAACGTCGGGCTACCATATGACGGAGCGCGATTACCGCCAATTGAGGTGAAAAGTAACGTCACTCTTGCAGATGTCACCAGCCAGGGTCGTGTTGAAGTGGATCGGAGTTTAGTCAACGAAGGCGCCGGCTCTGTTGAGCGAACAGAGGAATCCTTCACCGAGGGACTAGGCAGAGACCGCGTGCCGATTGCTTCTGGCGACCAGAGCGGCCAGTATCCATCTCCGAGTAGTAGCACCTCTACCAGCCACGCTTCTTCAAGTCGTCGTCACCGAGTTACCCCCGACGCTTACCCAGGGCTTCACAACGATGACTCTTCAACGGACGACCGTGTTGATAGCCTTGGCATGACTGACGACGCGAAAGCTTTCGCGCGAGTTGCGACATCCGTCAGCACCCCTCCTCCGTTAGCGATTGGCCTCCTCGGACCGTGGGGTGCAGGCAAATCCTTTTTCATGGAAATGATCCAAAAAGAGGTTGAAAAGCTCTCGCCCCCACCAAGTAAGAAGCCTATTCCAGCCCAAAGTGGCGAATTCCAGCGTAGCGTCATCCAAATCCGATTCAACGCCTGGCATTACCAAGAGGCAAATCTATGGGCGAGCCTAGTTGGCCATATTTTTCAGGAGTTGGCCAATGAGACCAGTCCCCAGAAGCGCGACGACGTTCTCGGTCGTCTAAACACAGCTCGCAGTCTCACGCTGGATGCCGCAGCGTCTCTTGTTCACGCGCTGCGCGAGCACAATTCGGCGGCGGAATCTCTCGAAGTCGCGAAGAGGGATCTTGCAATGGCTCGGGCGAAGGACATCAGTTCTGGGAGCCTATTCGTGCGAGTTATGAAAGACGCACTTAAGAAGTCGGGGGACGCAGAGATTGACGCTGCGAAGACGAAGCTCAAGGAAGCCGCCAAGAGCCTAGGCATCCCCGAAGTCGTAACTGCAACAAATGAACTGACGGAGGCTGGAATCGCATTGATGCGAGATGGGATTCAAGGAGCACAGGCTGCCAAGGCTATTGCGCAGAATCTGGGATCTGTCTGGCGGGCGATGCTGTTCCTCGTTGTAGTAGCCATTGCCCCCGTGGCCGTCGCGTGGGGTTTGAGTTGGCTCTTAGGTCATTTCGAAACCTTCGTTTCGTCGACCAGGAACTTACTTATCGGAGTCGCAGCCGCTGCAACGGCATTGACCGCTGCGGTCAACTTAATCGCCAAGCCTGTGGCTGCTGCGCTTGGAAAGCTTAAATCCGCCCAAGCCCTTTTGGAAAGTCATGTGGCTGCACACAATGCGGAGTATGAAGAGCTGGCAGAGCGGCATCGAGCACAAGCTGCAAAGGCAAAGGCCGATGTGGATGCCGCCAGTGACTCACTTCAAGCGACATCGAACCAACTATCGAAGGTGCGTGAAAGTCTTCATGGCCAAAGTCCAGCAAATCGACTCATCCAATTCATTCAAGCGCGAGCAGCCGAAGGTGATTATGCAAAGCACCTTGGAATAATATCTACTATACGGAAAGATTTCGAACAACTCTCTGCACTTTTGAGTCCACCGACGACGGAAAAAATTTTCGGTGATGTTTTGTCGGACTTTGATCAATTCAAAATTCAGATTGAAGCGCTCATCGAATCTGCGCAAGTGCCGGTTGCAGAATCGCACCCCGCTTCCACTCCTGATGGTGGAAATTTGGCGAATAAGCCGCCTCAGAAAAAGCAACTGCTGAAAGATTCGGATATTAAGCAACTGCGTGACCTGATCGCACCCATTGACCCGACAGCGATGCCGTTCAATCGCATTGTTTTGTACATTGATGATGTTGACCGTTGCCCGCCAGCGAAGGTGGTCGAAGTTCTCCAAGCGGTTCACATGCTGCTGGCTTTCAAGCTTTTCGTTGTGTTTGTGGCCGTTGATGTCGAGTGGGTAGGTAGTTCACTCGCTCATGAGTACAAGGGGATGCTTAAGGAGCTTGAGAGCGAAGGGCCTCTTACGTCTGCTGCGAGTTACCTCGAGAAGATTTTCCAAATTCCCTACTGGCTCCCCACCGTCACCATTGAGTCCGGTCAACGGCTCATCCAGCATCTGAATCCCTTGGAAACTTCAGCCAGCAAGCGGGCCGATGCAATGCAGGCAAGAGTTAGCAACAGGACAGCGACAGGAGACAAGTTCCCGGAGGACCCTGCTGACCCGTCGCTTTCGCCTACTCCCACCATGGTTGCCTTGGGCACTTCAGAGATTGAAGCCCTGAAGCGTTACTCGGAAATCATCGACTCGCCGCGCAAGATGAAACGCCTCATCAATGTCGCACGGTTTGCCAAGGCACGCGGCTATTTCGGGGATACGGAACTTGATGGCGACTCAGAATCGCCCATAAGAGCTAGGGCGCTAATTGCACTATTGACCTTGGCGACGGCATCGCCGGAGGCATTTTCCCAGTTTAGATATGTGCTTCAGCGAATGGAGAAGACAACGCTGATTATGTATGCATATGGGCTAAGGTCTAATGAGTTCTTGAACGCCAATCCACCCATGGCAAGGCTCGCCCACATAATGAATGCAGATCAGAATTTAGAGGTAATTCTGGAAAAGATGCTGGATTTCTACGAAATCGCAGCCCGCCTCTCTTTTGTCATCGCAGACAAGCAACCTGTTTATATTGCCCACCACGCCGTAGATTTCGCGTCGATGCCAGGTGGCAAGGTTCGTAAGGATTTATTGTGGCAGACTAGTGAGAGGTCTCAATGAAATGAAACATATCTATAGGGTGCTGGATGCGGAAAATAAAAAAAGCTGCACCGAGTAGCGGGTGCAGCTCTATTTTTTCAATGGGCCGTCCGACGGGTCAGCCCATTAATCAATACCCCAACGTCTTCCCATCCGGATTGCGCGGATCCGAGTGCCCATACATAGCCCCGCCCCGCAACTGGATCGTCTGCGTACGCCCCATAGAAGGCTTCACCGCGATGTTGTGGCCGCGCTGCGTGAGCAATGCCAGGGTGTCGGGCGACAGGCCCTTTTTCACGTGTAGTTCATCCGGCGTCAACTGGTGGTGCACTCGCGGTGCGGTGGTGGCTTCGGCGGGGTTCATCCCGAAGTCAATCGTGTTCACCAACGTCTGCAGCACCACAGTGACGTAAACCTTGGGGTACGGCAGCCGCGTTGGCCACAATGACGGGCAGGCGTTGGGGCTGGCTTGCAAGCCCGCCCAGGCCTTCATGCAACAAAGGGAAGAAAAACCTCCATGGGAATGGCCAGCTGTTTGCCTCGGTATCCCCTGAAGACCTTCTGCGCTACCAGGCCGATCCTTCCAAATTGCAGGAGTACCTGCATTCCGAAGCCGATGACCCGCCGGGCTGGTTCGATGTGGGGAAGGCTTGCCACACCAATGCTGTGCGGTGACCCTATGGTGCGTATTTCGGTCGCTGCTGATCAGCCGCGCAGGAAGTCGTCTCTGGCACCTTTTGTTGAAACACGCACACGCCCGATGACTGGCTTTTGGCCTGGTACATTGCGGTGTCTGCGGCGCGTAGGTATTCGTCCACCGTCGCCAGCCTGGATGCACTGCTGACAAGTCCAATACTCGCGCCACTGATCACGGTGTGTTCGCCGACCACATAAGGCGCTGCGAGGGCGGCGGCGATCTGTTGAGCGCGGTTGCTGGCTTCAGCTGGATCAATGGACTCCAACAGCACATTGAATTCGTCGCCACCCATGCGGGCGACCAGATCAACCGCCCGCACGCAGGATTCGAGCCGCCGCGCCACCTGTTGCAACAGCCGGTCGCCCACATGGTGCCCGTAGTTGTCATTGACGGCTTTGAACCCGTTGAGATCCAGCAGCAGCACGGCGAACATGGTGGCTCCATCGCGTGTTGGCACGCCATCACCATTCGCAGCCTCGTTCTGCTGCAGCGCCATGAGGTTCGCGAGGCGATCGCGGAACAACGGCCGGCCGGGCAAGCTGGTCAGCGCATCGTAGGAACTGCCACGGTCCGCCAGATCGCTCAACGAGCCCGCCATGCGCACCGCAACGCCGTCTTCAAACTCGGCGAGCCCGCGCCAATTGACCCACACCAGCCGTCCATCCGCGTGGAACGCGCGGAAATCCACCGAAAAGTTCGGGCTGTTCCCCGACAGATGCCTGCGGTAGGCCGCCTGCACGCGCACGCGATCTTCGGGATCGATGAGTTGCCCCAGAAAGCTCCAGCCGCCGTCGTGTACAAGATCGCCGCTACCCAGCCCGACGATCTGGTGAAAGCGCCCGGACACATGCAGGGCGTCAGTTCGCAAGTCCCAGTACCAGATGCCGTCATTGGATCCAAGGGTCGCCAGCGAATAGCGGTTTTCGGAGCGCAACAACTCAAGTTCGGTGTTCTTCTGCTGGGTGACGTCGATCATCAGGCCGATCATGCGGTTCGGCCGCCCCGGCTCGACCACTGCGCGGCACAGGTCGCGCACCCACACCACCTTGCCGGATTTTGCAATCAGCCGATAACTCATCTCGTAGGCATAGCTGTGCGTCGCGTTGTAGGCGGCATCATCGATAAGCACGGCCTGCGCGAGATCATCGGGATGCACATGCGCCCGCCAAAAGCCCGGGTCAGACCGCCACTCCTCCACGGAGAAACCGAACAAGCGTTCGACCTGCGGGCTAAGGAAAGTATTGCCCACGCCGATTTCAGCCTCCCAAACTACGCCATCAATGGTTTCCAGCAAGCGCAAAAAGCGCTGGCGAATCTCAACCAGCACCTGCTCGGTGACCTCGGTGATCTCGATCAGGACACCCTGGCGGCTGATCACCCGCTCCGCTGCATCCGTCTCCGGGTGGAGTTTCAGACGCACCCAGCGATAGTTCGCGTCGGCAAATCGCAACCGGAACACCGGCATGCCCGAGCGCATGGTGCCAATGTCGCCGGGATGCACAAATTCAAGCAGAGACCTGCCGAGCGCTGCCTCCACCGAATGGCCGGTGAGCGTTGTCCACGCCGGATTCAGGTAAGTGATCTCCCACAGCGCATTGGTCTGCACCACCGCCTCGGGTAGCAGTTGCAGCAGTTTTGCGGACGGCGTGAGAGTGGCAGGCATGCGGGGCTGTCGCAAAGGGAGTCAGGTGAAACCAACGGATAGGATAATCAACCACACCAGATCCAAGTATGGCAGGGGTTTTGGGCAGGCTCGTGCCATAAACCTGAAGCTCTCCGGCTTTTTGCCGATGCTGGCCATCACCATGGGCTTCTGCCTGGTGTTTGCGTTCTGCGCAGTCCGCTACGGCGATGATTTTTGGGCCAGTGTGTTGAGGCGATAGACCCGGCACAGGCACAACAATGACAAAGGCCACGCCCCTCACAGGGCGCGGCCTTTGTTCGTTGGTGCCTTGTTGGCTGAGCTATGGATCAACCATGACGGGCCTGCGGAGCGGGCAAGTCAGGCCGTGCATCAATACCCCAACGTCTTCCCATCCGGATTGCGCGGATCCGAGTACCCATACAACGCCCCGCCACGCAACTGAATCGTCTGCGTACGCCCCATCGACGGCTTCACCGCGATGTTGTGGCCGCGCTGCTTGAGCAGTGCCAGCGTGTCGGGCGACAGACCCTTTTCCACGCGCAGCTCATCGGGTGTCCACTGGTGGTGCACGCGCGGTGCAGCAGCGGCTTCGGCGGGGTTCATGCCGAAGTCAATCGTGTTCACCACCGTTTGCAGCACCGTGGTGATGATGCGCGCGCCGCCGGGGCTGCCGGTTACCAGGGTGGGCTTGCCGTCCTTCAAGACCAGGGTGGGGGTCATGGACGACAGGGGGCGCTTCTTGGCGGCCACGGCGTTGGCGTCGCCGCCGACCAGGCCGTAGGCATTGGCCACGCCGGGCTTGGCCGAGAAGTCGTCCATCTCGTTGTTGAGCATGATGCCCGTGCCCTTGGCGACGATGCCGCTGCCGAAGTTGGTGTTCAGCGTGTAGGTCACGGCCACGGCGTTGCCGGCCTTGTCCACCACCGAGTAGTGGGTGGTCTGGTCGCTTTCGTACGGCTGGGGCTGGCCGGGCTTGATGCTCTTGCCGCTGCGTGCGGTGTTGCCATCAATGCCCTTGGCCAGCGACTCGGCGTAGCGCTTGGAGGTCAGGCCCTTGAGCGGGATCTTCACGAAGTCCGGGTCGCCCAGGTACTCGGAGCGGTCGGCGTACGCCAGCTTCATGCTCTCGGCCATGTAGTGGATGGTCTGGGCGCTGTTGGGGCCCCACTGGGCCAGGGGCAGGGGCTCCAGCATGTTCAAGATCTGCACCAGGTGCGGGCCGCCGGAAGAGGGTGGCGGCATGGTCACGATCTCATAGCCGCGGTAGGTGCCGCGGGTGGGCACGCGCTCGGCCACCTTGTATTCGCGCAGGTCTTGCAGCGTGAGGGCGCCGGCGTGCGGTGCCATCTCGGCGGCGATCTTCTGGGCGATTTCGCCTTCATAAAACGCCTTGGCGCCCTGCTGGCCGATCAGGCGCATGGACTGGGCCAGGTCTTTCTGCACCAGCGCGTCGCCCACCTTCAGGGGCGCGCCGTTCTTCCAGAAGATGGCCTGGGTGGCGGGCCACTTGCCCATGTTCTTCTTTTCCTGGTCCAGTATCTTGGCCAGGGTCTCGCTCACCGGGAAGCCCTTGTCGGCCAGCTCGATGGCGGGGGCAATCACGCGCGATAGTGGCAGGGTGCCCCAGGTCTTGAGCGCATGCTCCATGCCGGCCACGGTGCCGGGCACGCCCACGGCGTAGTGGGTGAACAGCGACTTGCCGTCCACCACATTGCCCTTGGCGTCGAGGTACATGTCGCGCGTGGCCTTGTTGGGCGCCACTTCGCGGAAGTCCAGGGCCACGCTCTTGCCGGTCTTGGCGTCGTGCACCATCATGAAACCGCCGCCGCCCAGGTTACCCGCATTGGGCAGGGCCACGGCCAGCGCGAAGCCGACGGCCACGGCCGCGTCCACCGCGTTGCCGCCTGCCTTGAGGATGTCCAGGCCGATCTGCGAGGCCAGCTCCTGCTCGGTGGCAACCATGCCGTTGCGCGCCACCACGGGGTGGAACACGTCCATGTCGAAGTCATAGGCGGCGCTGGCGGCCTGTGCCGCTGCGGTCTGCTGCACGGCGGCCACTGGCGGGGCCGAAGCCGTAACGGCTGGGGTGGTGCTGCCGCAGGCGGTCAGGCTGGCCAGGGCCAGTGCGACGCTGCTGGCCAGCAAGGTGTGGCGGATGCTCATTGGTAGGTGCTCCTCTGTTATTGATCTTTATGTCTATCCGGGTCTTGGAATGACAAACGGGCGCACTCCTTTTGGAATGCGCCCGCAGCAAGTGTAGGACTGGCACGCATGGCGCGCCTGTACTGGCTTATGCCAATCAGATACTCACGCCATGCAAGGCGGGTATCGGTGGCTCAGGAAAGCAGGTCTTTGAGCGTGCGCGCAATCACCTTCGTCGCACGGCGCAGGTCTTCCAGGTCCAGGCGCTCGTCGGCGCGCTTGGCATGCGATTCGAGCACGGTGCGCGGGCCGGCGCCGTAGATCACGCCGGGGATGCCGCGCTCCACGTACAGGCGCACGTCGGTGTACAGGGGGGTGCCCAGGGCGGGCACGGGCTCGCCCAGCAGCTCCTGTGCGTGCTTCTGGATGGCATCGACCAGCGGCTTGTTGCCGGCCAGCGGCGTCATGGCGTTGGCCAGCAGCAGGCGGCGGATGTCGACCGAGATGCCGGCGCGCTCAGCCGCTGCTTGCTCGATCACGCTGCGGATGTTGGCTTCCACCTCCACCGGGTTTTCCTCGGGGATCATGCGGCGGTCGAGCTTGAACGTGACCTTGCCGGGTACCACGTTGGTGTTGGTGCCACCCTCGATGCGGCCCACGTTGAGGTAGGGGTGCTTGATGCCGGCCACGTTGGAGGTGACCTTCAGATACTCCTGGTTCTGCGCGTACAGCGCGTTCAGGATGTGCACGGCGCCCTGCAGTGCGTCCACGCCGGTGTGGGGCACGGCGGCATGGGCCATCTTGCCGTGCACCGTCACTTCCATCTGCAGGCAGCCGTTGTGGGCGGTGACCACCTCGTACGAGAAGCCGGCCGCGATCATCAGGTCGGGCTTGGTCAGGCCCTTCTGCAGCAGCCAGCCGGGGCCGAGTTCGCCGCCAAACTCTTCGTCGTAGGTGAAGTGCAGCTCCACCGCGCCATGGCTGGGCTTGGCCACGGCCTCCAGAGCGCGCAGCGCAAAGGTGAAGCTGGCGAAGTCGCTCTTGCTCACGGCGGTGGCGCGGCCGTACATCTTGCCGTCCACGATCTCGGCGCCGTAGGGGTCGTGCGTCCAGCCTTCGCCGGGGGGCACCACGTCGCCGTGGGCGTTCAGGGCGATGGTCGGGCCCTTGCCCTCAGTGCCGAACTTGCGGCGCACGATCAGGTTGGTGATCGACTCCATGCCGTAGGCCAGCACCTCGCCGGATGGCACGGCGTGCTTTTCGGCCTCGTAGCCAAAGTCCTTGAGCAGCTCGGCCGTGCGCTCGGCGTGGGGCGCGTTGTTGCCGGGCGGCGTGTCGGTGGGCACGCGCACCAGCGCCTGCATGAAGTGCACTTCCTCGTCGAAGTGCTGGTCGATCCACGCATCCAGGGCGCTGTAGGTGGAGGTCAGTGGAGCGGTGGTGGCGGTCATGCGGGGGTTTCCTCGGCGATCTGGTTCAGGACATGCGTGAAGGCGTCCACGGCCAGCTGCATGTCGTTGTTGGTGGTGGATTCGAGCGGGTTGTGGCTGATGCCGGCGTTGAGCCCGCGCACGAAGAGCATGGCCTGCGGCATGATTTCGTGCAGTTTCATCGCATCATGCCCGGCGCCGCTGGGCATGCGGAACACGGGCACGCCCAGGGCGTCCACGGCGCGCTCCCAGCGGTGCTGCCAGGCGGCGGCGCTGGGGGCGGCGGCGGCGCGCATCGATTCTTCCAGCGTATAGCGCATGCCGCGGCGCGCGGCGATCTGGCCCAGCTGGTCGAGCACGTCTTTCACCAGCGCATCGCGCTGCGGGTCGGTGGGGGCGCGCAGGTCCAGGCTGAACTGGCAGCGGCCCGGCACCACGTTGATGGAGCCGCCGGGCACGTTCAGCAGGCCGATGGTGCCCACCGAGTCGCCGTCCTTGGCGGCGCGCTGCTCGATGTACAGGGCCAGCTCGGCCACGGCCACGGCGGCGTCGCGGCGGCGGTCCATGGGGGTGGTGCCGGCGTGGCTGGCCATGCCGATCATCTCGCCCACATAGCGCACGCCGCCGTTGATGGAGGTGACCACGCCCAGCGGCAGGTCCAGCTCGTTGAGCACCGGGCCCTGTTCGATGTGCACCTCGATGAAGCCGAGGTACTGCGCGGCGTCGCGCTGCAGCTTGGGGATATCGGCGATGCACAGGCCGGCATGCTCCATGGCGGCGCGCATGGTCACGCCGTCGGCGTCCTTCTGGTCCAGCCAGGCGGGGTTGAAATGGCCGATGAGCGCGCCCGAGCCGAGGAAGGTGGCCTTGTAGCGCTGGCCTTCTTCTTCTGCGAAGCCGATGACCTCGATGCCGAAGGGCAGGCGCTTGCCGGCGCGGTGCAGCTCGCGCACGCAGGCCATGGGCACGAAGATGCCCAGGCGCCCGTCGTACTTGCCGCCGTTGCGCACCGTGTCGTAGTGCGAGCCGGTCATCAGGTACTTGCCTTGCGCTGCACCGGGGGCAGGGTGGTAGCGGCCCACCACGTTGCCCACGGCGTCGACCTCGACCTCGTCGAACCCGCAGTCGCGCATCCAGTGGCTGATGCGCTGGGCGCAGGCGCGGTGCGCGTCGGTCAGGTAGGTGACGGTGAGCTGGCCCTTCTCGGCAAAGCCGGGGTCCGAGTGCTGGGCCAGGGTCTCCTGCCAGTCCCACACGTCGTTGCCCAGTGCGGGCTCGGCGTCGAACTTGTCGTTCAGGCGGATCTCGGCGATGCGGTGGATGTTGCGCAGCGCCTCGGCCAGCTCGAAGTCGGGGTGGTTGTCCAGCCGGCGCGCAAAGGTGGCAATGATCTCCTGCCGTGGCAGGCCCGCGCCACGCGGCCCGCGCACCGCCAGGATGAAGGGGAAGCCGAAGCGCGTGTTGTAGTCGGCATTGAGCTGCTGGATGCGCGCGAACTCTTCGGGCGTGCACTGGGCCAGGCCGGCCTTGCTCTGCTCGTTGGTCGATTCGGCCGTAAGGCTGTTGGCCACCATGGCCTTGCCCGCGAGCTCGGGGTGGGCGCGGATCAGCGCCAGCTGTGCAGCCTGCGGCGCGGTGCGCACGGCGTGGGCCAGCGCGTGGCGCAGGTGCGCCAGCGAGCGAAAGGGGCGCTGGGCCAGGGCCTGCTCTGCGATCCACGGCGAGTGCTCGTACACGCCGTCCAGCCACTGCAGGGCGTCGGCCGGGGTGGCCGCGTTGAGTTGGTCAAGGGTGAGTGCCATGGTGGTCAGGCCTTGGTGGTGACAGTGGTGTCGTTGAAGGGGTGCACCTGGGCCCAGTGGCGCGCGATGTCCACGCGGCGTGCCACCCACACCTTGTCGTGCTGGGCGATGTGGTCCAGAAAGCGTTGCAGCGCCGTGATGCGGCCGGGGCGGCCGAGCAGGCGGCAGTGCATGCCGATGCTCATCATCTTGGGCGCGTTGTCGCCAGCGGGGTCGCCTTCGGCGTACAGGGCGTCGAAGGTGTCCTTGAGGTACTGGTAGAACGGGTCCGCGTGCGAGAAGCCCTGGGGCAGGGCAAAGCGCATGTCGTTGCAGTCCAGCGTGTAGGGCACGATGAGCTGCGGCGCCACGCTGCCGTCGGTACGCTGCACCTTCATCCAGAAGGGCAGGTCGTCGCCGTAGTAGTCGCTGTCGTATTCGAAGCCGCCGAAGTCGGCCACCAGGCGGTGGGTGTTGGGGCTGTCGCGCCCGGTGTACCAGCCGGTGGCGCGCTGGCCGGTCATGCGCTCGATGATGGCCATGGCCTCGGCCATGTGAGCGCGCTCCACCTCTTCGGGGATGTGCTGGTAGTGGATCCACTTGAGGCCGTGGCAGGCGATCTCGTGGCCCGCCTGCACAAAGGCCTGGGTCAGCTCGGGGTGGCGCTGCAGCGCGCTCGACACGCCGAACACGGTGAGCGGCAGGCCGCGCTTGTCAAACTCGCGCAGGATGCGCCACACGCCGGCACGCGAGCCGTATTCGTAGATGCCCTCCATGCTCATGTGCCGCTCGGGGTAGCTGGCGGGGTTGAACATTTCCGACAGGAACTGCTCGGAGCCCGCGTCGCCATGCAAGGTGGCGTTTTCGCCGCCCTCTTCGTAGTTGAGCACGAACTGCACGGCAATGCGCGCCTGGCCGGGCCACTGCGCATGGGGCGGGTTGCGGCCGTAGCCGACGAGGTCGCGGGGGTAGGGCAGGGTGGAGTCGTAGGTCATGGTGTCAGTGGACTTGCGAAGCGGTGACGGGGGCGAGCGCCATGGCCAGGTCGCTGGCGGGGCGCTTGCGGTCGAATGTCAGGCTGGCCTCGACATGTTCGAGGTGCGACTGCATGAGGGCCACGGCATGGTCTTCGTTGCGCGCGGCCAGGGCCGTCACGATTTCGCCATGCTCTTCGTGCGAGTGCTCGGCGGCGCTGGCCGACTGGTACATCAGCGTGATCAGCGCGCAGCGCGAGATCAGGTCGCCCAGCAGGTGGGCCAGCACTTCGTTGCCCATGAGCTCGGCCATGCGCACGTGAAAGTCGCCCAGCAGTTCGGTGCGGCTGCTGGCGTCGGCCGTGCCCATAGCGGCCTTCTCGCTGGCGACGTGGGCGCGCAGGGCCTTGATCTTGGCGGGGGTGACGCTGCGCACGAAGGCGCGGGTCATCTCGGTTTCGAGCATGCGGCGCACGGCGAACACCTGGCGCGCTTCTTCGACCGAGGGGGTGGAGACGAAGGCGCCGCGCGCGGGCTCCAGCGTGACGAGCTTGTTCTGCGCCATCTGGAACAGCGCCTGGCGCACCAGCGTGCGCGATACGCCGAAGTGGTCGGCAAGCTTCTGCTCGGCGAGCTTGGTGCCCGGCTGCAGGCGGTGTTCAACGATGGCGCGGGTCAACGCTTCGACGATGGCACTGGTGGATGAAGATTCCATGGCGACATGATAGGAGGATTGGCTAAAAGTGTATACACTTTTAGTCTACAGGTCGCGTTTTTACGGCCTCCATCCTTCAGGAGAATCCCTATGGGCTTGAGCACACATGTTCTGGACACGATGCACGGCTGCCCCGCCGCTGGCATGGAAGTGGCCCTGTATTCCACCCATGGCGACGCCGCCACCTTGCTGCAGCGCCTGGTGCTCAACCACGATGGCCGCACCGATGCGCCGCTGTTCGACAACGCCAGCGTGCGTGCCGGCACCTACCGGCTGCGCTTTGACGTGGCGGGGTACTTCAAGGCCAAAGGCGTCACTTTGCCCGAGCCGAACTTTCTGAACCAGGTGAGCCTGGACTTCGGCATTGCGCACGAAGACCAGCACTACCACGTGCCGCTGCTGGTGAGCCCGTGGAGCTACTCGACCTACAGAGGCTCTTAGAGCTGGCCTTCGGTGAGGGTATCGAGTTGGAACTTGCCGCTCTTGTCCCACAGCCAGGTTTCGGTGTAGGTCACCTTGCCCATGCGGGTGGGCACCGGGAAGGGGGCTGCGGCGCGAATGGTGCGCTCGATCTCCTTGACCACCTCGGGTGCATGGCGCGGGGCGCGCAGCCAGTTCACCCGCGTGACCTTGCCGGTGCGGTCGATGTCCACCTCGATCACGCCGATGGCGTACAGCTGGGGTTGCAGCTTGCCCTTGAAGATGCGCTCGGCGTTCAGGCCGTAGAGGTGGGTGGCGCCGTCCTGCCGGTAGGCGCGGGGCGTGGCGGCCGCCGAGGGGCGGGCCGAGCCCGCGGTGGCCGGCACCGGGCCCTTCACGCCCTGGATGTCGGTACTGGTGGGAGGGCGGCTCTCTGGCGTGGCTGGTGCGGGTGTGGATTCGGGCGCAGACTTGCAGGAAGCGACCAAGGCGCCAACAGCGGCCATGATGCCCGCCAGCAGCCAGTGGCGGCCTTTGCCGGGGCGTTGATTGGGCGGGGTATCGGGCATGGTGGGCTGGTGGTGTAACGAAAGGACGGCGGCAGTGGAGAACTTGCGTTTGTTGCTGGAAGGCCTTGCGGCCGAACCGGCGTGTCTGGTGACCGTGGAGTCTACCCAAGGCTCCGTGCCGCGTGAATCGGGCGCGTGGATGGCCGTGTTCGCAGACAGGTTGGTGGGCACCATCGGCGGCGGCCACCTGGAGCACCAGGCCATCGCCGAGGCGCGCCGCCGCCTGGCGGACCCTGGCGACCCGAACGACCCGGCACCGATGCGCTTTGCCCTGGGCCCGGCGCTCGGCCAGTGCTGCGGTGGCGTGGTGTACCTCGAATTCGAATGTGTGGCAGTGCAGGACGCACCGGTCCTGGCCCGGCGCCTGACGGCACAGCTGCACCCGGTGGCGCTGTTCGGCGGCGGCCATGTGGGCCATGCCCTGGCGCGTACGCTGGCGCCGCTGCCCTTTGCGCTGACCTGGATCGACAGCCGTGACTGGATTTTCCCCGCCGCGCTGCCGCCCAACGTGCACTGCGAACATTCCGAGCCCGTGCAGATGGCCGTGCCCACGCTGGCATCCGGCTCGCGCGTGCTGATCATGAGCTTCAGCCACGCCGAGGACCTGGACGTGGTGGCCGCGTGCCTCAAGCGCCAACGCGAGCGCGGCGACCTGCCGTTCATTGGGCTCATCGGCAGCAAGACCAAGTGGGCCACCTTCACCAGCCGGCTCACGGCGCGGGGCTTCAGCCCGCGCGAGCTGGCGCATGTGACATGCCCCATCGGCGTGCCGGGCATCCCCGGCAAGGAGCCCGAAGTGATTGCCGTGGCGGTGGCGGCACAACTCTTGCAATCAGTGGCGGCAGTCCAGGTTGTCGCAAATCCGCTTCAAGGGTATTCCCAGGCCTGATTGTTTCTCTACGGACTGGAATTGAGAACAGTTTTTGCATACACTTTCACCCGGGACCTGGCTGGCCGTTGCGGCACCGGTCCCATGGGTCGCAGCGGTGCCCCGGCAAGCCTGGTTTGCCATGGTGCGCGACCCCCTATTCTGCTCAGAGCGCCCGCAGTGGTGAGCAGGTTGTACAGCGGTGTGTTCCCCCCACACCGCCAAGGTTGAGAAAAAATGGAAAACTACCTTCTCGACTGGGCCAACCTGCTGCTGCGCTGGGTCCACGTCATCACCGCCATCGCCTGGGTTGGCTCGTCGTTCTACTTCGTCTTTCTGGACAGCAGCCTTACGCCGCCCGAAGACGAGGACCTCAAGAAGCAGGGCGTGAGCGGCGAGCTCTGGGCCGTGCACGGCGGTGGGTTCTACCACCCGGTCAAGTTCGCCGTCTCCCCGCCCGAGCTGCCCAAGCACCTGCACTGGTTCTATTGGGAAAGCTACAGCACCTGGCTCAGCGGCTTTGCGCTGTTCACCCTGTCCTACCTGTGGAGCGCGGGCACCTACCTGATCGACAAGTCGCGCATGGACTGGGCGCCGCCCGCAGCCATTGGCGCGGCGCTGGCCTTCTTGGTCGTGTTCTGGCTGCTGTACGACGGCATCTGCCGCATCTTCGGGCAAAAGAAGAACGGCGACGCCATCGTCGGCGGCCTGGTGCTGGTGCTGGTGTGCATCGCCTCGTGGCTGGCCTGCCACCTGTTCGCTGGGCGCGCGGCCTTTTTGCTGGTGGGCGCGATGATCGCCACCTCGATGAGCGCCAACGTGTTCTTCTGGATCATCCCTGGCCAGCGCACCGTGGTGCGCCAGATCCGCACCGGCCAGAACGTGGACCCGATCCATGGCAAGCGCGGCAAGCAGCGCAGCGTGCACAACACCTATTTCACGCTGCCGGTGATCTTTGCGATGCTGAGCAACCACTACAGCTTTACCTGGAGCCACCCGCAGAACTGGCTGGTGCTGATCATCATGATGTTTGCGGGCGCCGCCATCCGCCAGTTCTTCGTGATGCGCCACGGCTACAAGCTCGGCCGCAACCCGAACCCGCTGCCCTATGCGCTGGTGGGCGTGGTGGCCCTGGTCGGCGCGATTGTCTGGATGCGGCCCGCGCCGGTACCAGCGCCCGCGCCCGTGGCTGCCGCCAAGCCGGCGGCGGTGGCGGCCCCTGCGGCCTCCAGCGCCTCCACGGCTTCGCAGGCTGCGCCTGCTCCTGCGGCACCCGCTGCGGCCGGCGGGGGCAGCGACTTCGCTGCCGTGCAGACGGTGCTCGAACAACGCTGCTATTTGTGCCATGGCGCCCAGGTGCAGATGAAGAACATGCGCCTGGATTCACCGGCCCTGGTCAAGCAGCACGCCCAGGCGGTCTACCAGCAGGCCGTGGTGCAAAAGCTCATGCCCATGAACAATGCCACGCAGATGACCGACGCCGAGCGCGCGCTGATCGGCCGCTGGTTCCAGGACGGCGCGAAGGTGCCCTGATGCTGCGCTGATATCAGGCCGCCAGAACGCTTTGCAGAGCGCGCAGGGCGTTGTGCGGCGGCCCGGGCAGCTCGCCGCCGTGCAGCACCACGCCGGTGGATGCGAGCTTGGCCTCGTGCTTGGCCACGGCGGCCAGGTTGGCCACCTCTTCGGCATGGCGGTAGGTGCCGGGCTGTATGCGCACGGCGCCGATGGCCAGCGTGGTGCACGGAAAGAAGCGGCGCACGCCGTGGCGGTCTTCGGAGTGGATGCCGCCCATGGCACGTGCGCCGTCGTCGAACAGGGTGAGCGCCTCGCGCGCGAACTCGTCCACGATGTTCTTGCAGCGCTGCAGCCAGTTGCTGCTCTGGAAGATCAGCATGAAATCGTCGCCCCCCACATGGCCCACGAAGTCACGGCGCGCGTCGCAGTGCGTGGTGGCCAGGCGCGCCACCAGGCGGATCATTTGGTCGCCGCGCCAGTAGCCATAGTGGTCGTTGAAGGGCTTGAAGTTGTTCAGGTCCGCATAGCAGGCCACGAACTCGGTGCCGCTCTCCAGCAGGCGCTGCATGTGCATGCTGATGGGGATGTTGCCGGGCAGAAAGGTCAGCGGATTGGCGTGGCGAGCCGCCTCGATGCGTGTCTCGGTCACCGCGCGCACCAGTTGGTCGCCGGTGCCCAGGCCCACGTAGCGGCCGTTGTCGGTGACGATGTAGCCGTCGCTCAGGTAGCGCTGGTCCTGCGAGGTGAGTATGCCCACGAGCTGGTCCACGTCGCAGTCGAGCTCCACCACGCGCGGCGTGCTGTTGGCAAAGACGATGCAGGGCTTGCGGCCATGCACTTCGCGAAAGTACAGCGTGGCGTAGTGGTTCATGAACTGCTGGCGGTTGATCAACGCCACGGGGCGCGTGCCGTCCACCACGGCCAGCGCATGCAGGTCCACCCGCTCCTGCAGCAGGGCGGCCACCTCGTCGTTGCTGGTGGCCGGTGTCACAGTGGGCGCCTGCACCACCATCAGGCTGCGCAGAATGCCCGGGCGCGCCGTCTGGCCCAGGTGCGGCAGCACGGCGACGCGGCGGTCCTGCAGCACGTCGAGCGCCGGGCCGTCGATGGCTTCGCGCGGGGTGCGCGCCGGGCGGCCCAGCACCCAGCCCTGGCCGTAGGGGATGGCCAGGTCGCGCAGGGCGCGCAGGTCGTCGCGCGTCTCGATGCCCTCGGCGATCAGCGTGGTGCCGAACACGTCGGCAATGCCTTTGATGGCCTGCAGCATCTGCAGGTTCTCGGGGTGCTCGCTGATGTCGTGGATGAAATAGCGGTCGATCTTCACGAAGTCGGGCTTGACCTCGGACCACAGGCGCAGGCTTGAGCGCCCGTCGCCAAAATCGTCGAGCGCCAGGCGTGCGCCGCAGGCATGCACCTCGCGGATGGCTTCGCGCAGCGCGGGCATGTCGGTCACGCGCTCGTGCTCGGTGATCTCGAACACCAGCATGCGTGCGCTCACGCCGAAGCCGCGCACCGCCTCGCCCAGGCGGCGCTCGCCGCACAGGGCCACCGCATGCACCAGCGCATCGGCGCTGATGTTCACGAACAGACGGCCGGGCGCACCATGGTCGCCCCAGTCGCGCAGCGCCGTGAAAACGCACACCAGCTCGAAATCCAGCAGCAGGCCCTCGCGCCGCGCCAGGTCCAGCAGCACGTCGGGCGTGTGCAGGGCCGAGCCCTCGGGGCCGCGGATCAGGGCCTCATGGGCGAAGATGCTGCCCTCGCGCAGGTCCCCGAGCGGCTGGAACACGCAGTACAGGCCGCCATCGCGCATCAGCCGCGCCAGCGGTCCCGACCCCAGCCGCGCCGCAGGCGACAGCAGCGCCAGCATGCGGTCGAGACGTTCTTGCTTGGGATGCGCCATGGTTGCAATTTGTCACTTCTAAGGGGCTCACCATACCGGGCGGGTGTGACAGTTGCGTTACGACGGCTCCGGGTTTACACCTGTGCCCCCAAGCCCACGCACAATGTGCACCATGCCCGACATCTCTCTTCCCCAACCCGGTCTGTTGCCTGATTTCCACACCGATCCGCGCGGCTTTCTGCGGGGCCTGTTCGACGTTGCCGTGCGCAGCGCCCAGCCCCTGCACGGCATGCGCGCCTGGCTGCCAGCGCCCCCGCGCGGGCGCACCCTGGTGCTGGGGGGCGGCAAGGCCGGTGGCGCCATGGCCCAGGCGCTCGAAGCCCTGTGGCCCGAGAATGCGCCGCTGTCGGGCCTGGTGGTCACCCGCTACGGGCATGTGCCGCCGCGGCCCGAAGGCCTGGTGCAGCGCATCGAGGTGGTCGAGGCCGCGCACCCCGTGCCCGACGCCGCCGGCGAGGCCGCTGCCCAGCGCCTGCTGGATCTGACCGAGGGCCTGACCGCCGACGACCTGGTGCTGTGCCTGATCTCGGGCGGGGGCTCCTCGCTGCTCACCCTGCCGGGCGAGGGCCTCACGCTCGATGACAAGCAGCGCATCAACCGCGCGCTGCTGGAGAGCGGGGCCGACATCGCCGAGATGAACTGCGTGCGCAAGCACCTCTCGCGCATCAAGGGCGGGCGGCTGGCGGCGGCCTGCGCGCCAGCGCGCGTGGTCACGCTGACCATCAGCGACGTGCCGGGCGACGACCCTTCGGTCATCGCCAGCGGCCCCACCGTGCCCGATGCCACCACCTGCGCCGATGCGCTGGCCATCCTGGTGCGCTACGGCATCGAGGTGCCGCACCAGACCCTGCAGGCCCTGCGCGACGGTGCGCTGGAAACCCCCAAGCCCGGCGACGCCGTGTTCGAAGGCCATGCCGTGCACCTGGTGGCCACGCCCTGGCAGGCGCTGGAGGCCGCAGCTGCGGCGGCGCGCGCGGCGGGCGTGGATGCCGTCATCCTCTCGGACGAGATCGAAGGCGAGTCGCGCGACGTGGGCAAGGTGCATGCGGCCATGGCGCGCTCGGTGGCGCGCCGGGGCCAGCCGTTCACGAAGCCCTGCGTCATCCTCTCGGGTGGCGAAACCACGGTCACGGTGCGCCCGCGCGCGCCCGATGCCCCGCGCGGGCGTGGCGGTCGCGCCGGGGAGTTCTGCCTGGGGCTGGCCAAGGCGCTGCAGGGCGAGCCATCGGTCTGGGCCCTGGCGGCCGACACCGACGGCATCGACGGCGTGGAGAACAACGCGGGCGCCTTCGTGGTGCCCGACACCCTGCACCGCGCCCACGCGGCGGGCGCCGACATCGAAGACGCCCTGCAGCGCAACGACGCCTGGGGCTACTTCGCGGCCCTGGGCGACCTGCTGGTCACCGGGCCCACGCACACCAATGTGAACGACTTCCGGGCGATCCTGGTGCTATAGCTCAAAACCTGTGGCGCACGCCCAGGCCAAAGCTGTTGCCGGTGGTGCGCGCCGTGATGCGGTCGTTCATCAGCATCGCGTAGAGGTCGGTGCGCTTGGACAGGAAGTGGTCGTAGCCCAGCGTGAAGGTCTTGCGCGACACATCGGTGGCCGTCATCTCGGTTTGGGCCCACGAGGCCAGCACCTTGCCAGTGCTGAACACCGGTACGGCCACGCCCAACTGCAGGGTCTTGGCCTTGTTGGTGGTGTTGTCGGCTTTGGCCTGGCCGTAGCTGGCGAAGGCCTTGACCACGGTGAAGTCGTAGGCGCCACCCAGCATCCAGTCGGCCTTGGTGGTGCCCAGGTAGGTGTTGGGCACGGCGGGGTTGCTGACCTGGTCGCGCTCATAGAAGCCGGTCAGCGTGAGCGGGCCGTTGAAGTACAGCGCGTTCAGGCCAATGTTCTTCTTGCCGTTGTCATTGGCGACCTCACCCACCTGGTAGTGCGCGTTCACGGTGAGCCCGCCCATGCTCGGCGTGCTGTAGATGATTTCGTTGGACCAGCCCGTGTCCGAGGGCGTGGTGGCCGTCCAGCCGGTGCCGTTGAACAGCGGCACGTTCATGTGCAGGATCAGCGGCGCGAAGGTGAACGAATCGCCCATCGGGTTCGACAGGATCGAGGGCAGGAAGTTGGGCGCCAGGCCCCGGCCCACGGTCACCGTGCCGAAGCCGCCCGACAGGCCCACGTTGGCATCGCGCGAGAAGAAGGTGTCGTTCACGAAGCGGCCCTGCACTCCGCTGTCCACCTTGATGAACGAGGTCAGTGCGAAGTTGGCCTTGAGGCCGCCGCCGAGGTCTTCGGTGCCCTTGACTCCGAACCACGAGGTGGTCATGCCACCGCTGTTGAGCACCGTGGCGCGGCCGGCATCACCCGCGTTGCGCAGGGAGCCGACGAACACGTCGGTCAGGCCCATGAGTTGCACTGAGCTCTGGGCGTGGGTGGCAGCAGTGGCGCACAGCAGGGCGCCACCGAGCGAGAGGGCAATCAGGTTTGTTTTCATTGTGTACTCCTGGGGTGAGGGGGCACCGGGTAGGCGGTGCTTCGGATGCAGTCCTGCCATGGGTGCACCTTGGTGCACAGGCGGGAGCAGCGGCGGGGACTTCGCAAGTTCCATGCCCCTGATGAACAAGTGCTTACAGAAAACGGACAGACCCCTGGCGGGCAGGGACCAGGCATGCGGCATGCATGGCGCCGGTTTGATCTTGCTCAATGTGCCCGCTGCCCCGGCGCGGCACAGTTCGGGCCATGCTGCCCTCTTCGCTTCTTTCCCTGCCTGCACAGTTCCAGGTCGCTGCGGCCGGTGACGTGCTGCGGCACCGCCACCAGACGCTGGACACCGCAGTGCACCTGGAGCGCGGGCGTGTACTGCTCGGGGTGTGCGAGCGCGGCCAGATGCGCCACCAACTGGGTGTGGTGGAGGCGCCGTTCTGGCTTGACGCCGCCTCGGCGCTGCTGGGTGAGCCCTGTGCGGTGGACATGGTGGCGCAGACCCAGGTGCAGCTGCGCCATCTGCCGGTGGACGTGTTTCGCAGCCACTGCGAGGCGCTGCCCCCGGCAGCGCAGGCTCTGTTGCGCGACATGGCCACGGGCTACCTGCAGCAGTCGGGCCTGGCGGTGAGCCGCCTCGCGCAGGACGCCCAGGCGCGCTGCGCGCAGTGGCTGCTGCAGAACGCCGAGCCGGACACGGGCGGCGCCATGAGCGTCACCCTGCACCAGCGCAAGCGGCTCATTGCCGCGCAACTGGGCATCGCCCCCGAGACCTTCTCGCGCGTGATGCGCCACCTGCGCGAGCACGGCCTGGTGGCCGGCACCGGCAACGTGCTCAGGCTGCCCCAGCCGATGGCGCTGCAGTCGGTTGCAGGCGGCTGAGCCAGGACCGCTAACCCCCTGCTGGCGGCGCAGTCCATGAAACTGGCGCGCCGCAAAACCAGTGCTCCCGTGCAAGGGCCGCCCCGCCGCACCGGGAGCGTCCCCCTCCCGACTCGCGCAGCGAGTCGAGAGAGGGGTGAAGGCGCGAAGCGACTCAGGGGGTGTTTTCTCTCAGGGTTTTTCCTTGGGGGCATGTGAGGGTTCCACCCAAGCCCCTACGGGCGGGTGCTGCGTATATTCGTTGGAAGCCCTGTTGTTTCCCACAGTTCCCATGCCCGCCTCCCTCATCGTCCGCACCTGCAGCACTCCCCACCGGGACAGCGCATGACGCCACCCGCGAACCCCGTCGCTGCCGCGCAAGAGCCTGCCTTGAGCCTGCCGGGCTCCCTGGTGCTGCGGCTGATGGCGGTGGCTGCGCTGGTGGTGGTGCTGGCGAGCGCGGCGTCGGTGTGGCTGGTCTCGCGTGCCGCAGGCCAGGAGGCCATGCGCCGCGTGGTCGGCCAGCAGACCGACGAGGTGGAGGTGGTGGCGCGGCTGTTGGCCAGCAAGATCGAGCAGAGCCAGAAGGTGCTGCGCACGGTGGCACAGGGCATCACGCCGGCCATGCTCGAATCGCCGTCGTCGCTGGACTGGCTGCTGCAGCAGGGCCTGCCTGCGGTGGGGTTCTTCGACGCCCTGCAGGTGGCCCGCAAGGATGGCGAGCTCCGACTCAACATCCGCGCGGGCCAGTTGATCAAGGCGGCCGACCTGGACCCGGCGGAGCGCGATGCCCTGCGCCGCACGCTGATCGATGGCAAACCCCAGGTGTCGGAGCTGATTGCCGGGCGCACCAGCAATGCGCGCATCCTGTTCACGCTGCCGTTGCACAGCGAGGAGGGCGCCGTGTTGGGCGTGGTCGCGGGGGCGCTCAGGCTGCAGTCGCAGGGCCTGCTGCCGCAGTCCATGGCGCTGCCGGCGCGCGATGACTCGCGCCTGGTGGTCTTCACCCGCGACGGCACCATCCTCTCGCACACCGACCCCGCGCGCATCATGGGCCAGGTGCGCGACGAGCCCGGCCTGGCCCCGGTGTTCGCCGAGTGGCTGCGCCGCGCGCAGCCCGTGGTCGGGCGCGGGGTCACCGAGGTGCAGCCCGACCACATCGTGAGCGTGGCCGGCATGCCGCTGCCGCAGTGGTTCGTGGCCCGGGTCAGCAATTCGCAGGCGCTGCTGGCGCCGTTGCAGGGTGCCCAGCGCGATGCCTGGTGGCTGGCCGCCGCAGTGATTGCCCTGGGCGTGCTGCTGCTGGCCACGGCCATGGCCTGGATGGCCCAGCCCCTGGCCCAGCTGTGCCGGGGCGCGCAGCAGCTGCTGCGCCACGATGCCCGGGGCGCCATCGAGTGGCCCGGTGGCCGGGGCGAGGTGGGCGCGCTGGTGCGGGTGTTCGACGGGCTGGCGCAGCAAAGGCGCCAGCAGGACCACCTGCACGCGCTGCTGCACGGGCAGTTCCAGGCCATCCTGCAGAACGCCTCGGTGGGCATTGTCATCACGCGCCATGGCGTGCTGGAAGTGGTGGGGCGGCAGGCCTGCCTGACGCTGGGCTACGCCGAGGGTGAACTGCAGGGCCGGCCGGCACGCACGCTGTACGGCTCTGACGCCGACTATGCCCGCCTGGGCGAGCGCGTGCAGTCGGCCTTCGCGGCGCATGGCACCTTCGATGGGGACGTGTGCTTCGTGCGCAAGGACGGCAGCCCCGTCTGGGCGCGGGTGCAGGGCCGCAAGGTGAATTCGGAGGCCCTGGGCGGAGGCACGGTGTGGATGCTGGAGGACATCACCGCCGCGCGCGAGGCCCAGTACCAGCAGGCCTGGGAGCTCACGCACGATGCCCTGACCCAGTTGCACAACCGCTCGGCCTTCGACCACCGACTGGCCCTGCTGCTGGCCGAGCGCTCGGCACGCTCGCGAGCCACCGGTGCGGCGGGCACGGCGGTGGACGATGCACCCGACGACGGGGTGATGCTGTTCCTGGACCTTGACCATTTCACGCTGGTCAACGACGTGGCGGGCCACGATGCGGGCGACGACGTGCTGCGCCACGTGGCCCGGCTCATCGAGACCCAGGTGCGCCAGGTGGGCTGGTCTGCGCGCCTGGGCGGCGACGAGTTCGCCGTGGTGCTGCCCGGCTGCCCGCTGGCGCGCGGCCAGGCCGTGGCCGAACAGCTGCGCGCCACGGTGCAGGCCTGGGAGCCGTCATACCAGGGGCGCAGCTTCACACTGGGTGTGAGCATCGGCCTGGTGGTGCTCGACGCCCACCTGCACGACGTGGCCTCGGTGCTGAATGCAGCCGACATGGCCTGCTACGACGCCAAGCGCGCCGGACGCAACCGGGTCGAAACCCGGCATGCGCGCGACATGACCTCATCGGGCCGGATGGCCCTGGGACCGTATTGATGTCCCTCAGCCGCTGAGCTTTCCGAGCGCCCGCAGCACGTTCTCGGCCGTGGCGGGCGCCGTGAGCTGCACCGGCGCGCGGTCGTCCTCGCCGCCGCTGCGCGTAGCCGCCACGGCATTGCGCAGCGCCTCGTAGACGCTGATGGCCAGCATGAAGGGCGGCTCGCCTACGGCCTTGCTGCCACCCACGTTGTCCTCGCGGTTGGCCTCGGGCCAGAGGTTCACGCGGAAATGCGCGGGGATGTCGCCCGTGGCCGGGATCTTGTAGGTGCTGGGGGCGTGCGTCGCCAGGTAGCCCTTGTCGTTCCACACCAGCTGCTCGGTGGTGAGCCAGCCCATTCCCTGCACAAAGCCGCCCTCGATCTGCCCGATGTCGATGGCCGGGTTGATGCTGTGGCCCACGTCGTGCAATATGTCCACGGCGATCACGCGGCTCTCGCCGGTCAGCGTGTCGATCACCACCTCGGTGCAGGCCGCGCCATACGAGAAGTAGTAGAACGGCCGGCCCGTGAGCGTGGTCTTGTCGTAGTGGATCTTGGGCGTGCGGTAGAAACCGTCGCTCCACAGCTGGATGCGGTTGGCATACGCCTCCTTGACCACGTCGTCGAAGGCGCGCACCTTCTTGGGCGAGATCACCTGCCCGCCCGCGAACTGGATGGCGCCCGCGCCGCAGCCATCGAGCCCGCAGACATAGGCCGCCAGGTTGTCGCGCACATGGCGCGCGGCGAACTGGGCCGCGCGGCCGTTCAGGTCGGTGCCGCTCGATGCGGCGGTGGCGCTGGCGTTGGGCACCTTGCTGGTGTCGCTGGCCGTGACCAGCACGCGGTGCAGCGGCACGCCCAGCTCGTCGGCCACGATCTGCGCCACCTTGGTGTGCAGGCCCTGGCCCATTTCGGTGCCTCCATGGTTCACCTGCACGCTGCCATCGGTGTACACGTGCACCAGCGCGCCGGCCTGGTTGAACAAGGTGGCCGTGAAGCTGATGCCGAACTTGACCGGCGTGATCGCCAGGCCGCGCTTGAGCACGGGGTTGGCCGCGTTCCAGGAGGTGATGGCGGTCTGGCGCTCGCGGTAGTTCGCGTCGCGCTCCAGCTGGGGCATGAGCTCATGCAGGATGTTGTCCTCCACGGTCATCTGGTAGTGGGTCACGTTGCGGCCCTCGGCCGCATCGCGGCCGTAGAGGTTGCGCAGGCGCACGTCCTGCGCGTCCAGACCCAGGGCGCGCGCGATGTCGCCCAGGATGGCCTCGATCACGATCACGCCCTGCGGGCCGCCGAAGCCGCGGAAGGCGGTGTGGCTCTGGGTGTTGGTCTTGCAGCGGTAGGAGGCGATCTCCACGTCGCTCAGGTAGTAGGCATTGTCGCTGTGGAACACGGCGCGGTCGGCCACCGGGCCCGACAGGTCGGCCGAGAAGCCGCAGTTGGCCGCCATGTGCAGGTTCAGCCCCGTGATGCGGCCCGTGCCGTCAAAGCCCACGTCGTAGCGGTAGGCGAACGGGTGGCGCTTGCCGGTGACCATGAAGTCCTCGTCCCGGTCCAGGCGCAGCTTGATCGGGCGGCCCAGCTTGTGCGCGGCCACGGCGGCCCACACGGCCAGGTGCCCGGCCTGCGTCTCCTTGCCGCCAAAGCCCCCGCCCATGCGCCGGCACTCCACGCGCACCGCGTGGTTGTCGATGCCCAGGGCATGCGCCACCCAGTGCTGCACCTCGCCCGGGTGCTGGGTGCTCGAATAGACCCACCACTGCTTTTGCTCCAGCGGCATGGCGTAGGCGATCTGGCCTTCGAGGTAGAAGTGCTCCTGCCCACCGACGTCGAAGGTGCCTTGCAGGCGGTGTTCTGAGCCGGCCAGGCCTGCTGCCGCATCGCCCCGGCGCACGAACACCGGCGGCAGCACATAGCTTTCTGCCGCCAGCGCGTCCTGCACTGTGAGCACGGCCGGCAGCGGGGTGATGTCGAGCTTCACGGCGCGCACGGCGCGGCGCGCCTGCATCACCGTGTCGGCCACCACCAGGCCGATGACCTGGCCGATGTGTTGCACCGTGTCCATGGCAAACACCGGCTCGTCGTGCGCAAAGGCGGCCAGTATCTTGTCGCCCGGCACGTCGGCCGACAGCACCACGCCGCGCACGCCGGGCAGGGCCAGGGCGGCGCTGGTGTCCACGCCGTTCAGGCGCCCGTGGGCCACGGTGGAGAGAATGGGCGAGGCGTAGAGCGTGCCCTTGATCTCGGGCAGGTCGTCGATGTAGTGGGCCGCACCCGCCACCTGGGCGCGGGCGCTTTCATGGATGTGCGAATGGCCCATGGCCCGCAGCGTGGCGGGGGGCGTGGGTGCCAGGGGCGCAGCCACGGGCTGGTCAGCGTGTGCGTCGGCGGCTGCCACCACGGGGTCGTCCACAGCGTCGCGGCTCACGGGAGAGGGGTCACGCTGGTTCATACGCTGGCCTCCAGTCGGAAGTTTTCCACGCTCACCGCGTCCTGGCCCTGGCTTTCGAGCCAGAAGCGCTGCAGCAGGCTGGCCAGCACGGTGCGCCGGTAGGCGCCGCTGGCACGCATGTCGGAGATGGGGCTGAACTCGGCCTGCAGGGCATCGGCCGCCTTCTGCACCGTCTCGGCCGACCAGGGCTGGCCGGTGAGGGCGGCTTCGGTCTGCTGCGCGCGCGCCGGGGTGGCTGCCACGCCGCCCGCACCGATGCTGGCGCGGCGCACCACGCCGGCCTCGATGTCGAGGTTGATGACCAGGCAGACCGCCGAGATGTCATCGTCGAAGCGCTTCGATATCTTGTACGCGCGCAGCGCCTCGGTCACACCCGGCCGCGGCACCACGATGCGCACCAGCAGCTCATCGGCCACCATGACGTTCTGCCGGTAGCCGGTGTACAGGTCTTCCAACGCCAGCATGCGCTCGCCGCGCGTGCTGGCCAGCACGATCTGCGCACGCAGCGCGATCAGCAGCGGCATGGAGTCGCCGATGGGCGAGCCGTTGGCCACGTTGCCGCCCAGCGTGCCCGAGTTGCGCACCGGCAGGCCTGCGAAGCGTGTGGCAAAGGTATGCAGCTGCGGCCACTGGCGCGTGAGGGCGGCAAAGGCATCGGTCAGCGATACCGCTGCGCCGATGGTGATGCGTTGCGTGTCTTCATCGAGTTGCAGCAGCTCGGCAGTGCGCGTCACGTCCAGGATCTGCGCGTACTGCTTGTGCATCTTGGTGACCCACAGGCCTACGTCGGTGCAGCCGGCCACCACCTGGGCACCGGGGTGCGCGGCGCGTGCGGCCAGCAGGGCGGGCAGGGTGGTGGGGGCCAGGTAAGCCGTGCCGTCGGCCGCTGGTGCCTGCAACTGGGCCAGTTGTCGCAACACCTGCGCCTCATCGACGGCCACGGGGGGCAGGGAGGCCATCTGCTGGGCCGCGTCGAGGATGGGGCGGTAGCCCGTGCAGCGGCACAGGTTGCCCGAGAGTTCTTCCTGCGCCAGCTCGCGCGTGATCGGCTGGCCGTGGCAGACATGGTTCTGGTACATGCCGAACAGGCTCATCACGAAGCCCGGCGTGCAAAAGCCGCACTGCGAGCCGTGGCACTGCACCATGGCCTCTTGCGCTGGGTGCAGGGTGATGGCTTTCTCGGCCGACGGGGCCGGGCCGGCGGGGCGGATCAGCGGGTCCTCGGCCAGGTCTTCCACCGTCCACAGCGCCATGCCGTCCACCGAATGGGCCAGGCGGATGCAGCTGTTCACGGCGCTGTAGTGCAGCTTGCCATGTCGTTCTTCGCCCAGCACCACGGTGCAGGCGCCGCAGTCGCCTTCGCCGCAGCCTTCCTTGGTGCCGGTGCAGCCCAGGTCCTCGCGCAGCACCTCCAGCAAGGTGCGGTCGGGTGGTACGTCGTGCAGCGCCGCGGGCTGGCCGCGGCGGATGAAGCGAAGAGGTCGGTGGGTCATCGTCATGCGTGGGTGCTCAAAAACGGGCAAATCGGTCAGAAGCAGAGCGTATGCGCGCCTGCCAGGGACCGCATATGCCAGAGCGTATAACGAGGATGCCTGCCGCGCTATGACTGCGCGCCCATCGGGGGCAAAAAAAGGCGGCTACCGCCACACCCCGTGGGCACCGGCCGGCTGCCGTGGCACAGTGGCTGCTGGCTACACTGCTGCGCCTCCCCCCGCATCACTGCACACCACCGCGCACCCTTTCTGCCCATGCCCGCTGCAACGCCTCCCCGCCCACCTGCCGCAACCCTTGACCAGCCGGTGTACGAGGCCGTGCTCGACGCCGTCATGCACGGCCGGCTGCGCCCTGGCGAGCGCCTGGGCGAGCCTGCACTGTGCGAGCGCTTCGGCGTGAGCCGCACGGTGGTGCGCCAGGCCCTGCACCGGTTGGCCGAACTGCGCATCCTGGACATCGTGCCCAACAAGGGGGCGACGGTGGCCCGCCCCGGCCCGAAGGAGACGCGCGACATCTTTGCCGCGCGCCGCGTGGTCGAGGCCGGCATCGTGCGCATGGTGGCCGCGCGCATCACGCACGGCGAGGTGCAGCGCCTCAAGCAGCGCATGCGCGCCGAGCACGAGGCCCTGCACCAGCAGGACCATGCGCGCTGGGTGGCGCTGGCGGGGGGCTTTCACCTGGCGCTGGCGGAGCTGTCGGGCAATGCCGAGCTGCAGCGCATCCTGACCGAACTCATGACGCGCTGCTCGCTGATCGTGGCGCTGTACGAGGCGCCCGGCGAATCCAGCTGCGAGCACGAGGAGCACGAGCAGCTCGTCGAGCACCTGGCCCTGCGCGATGGCGCTGCCGCCGCCGATGCCATGGACCGCCACCTGTTGGCGCTGGAGGCGCGCCTGTCCCTGCCGGAAGAGCTGCCGCAGGGCTGATTGCGAAAATCGTATACGATCTGTGCGATGCCGCCATGAATCAACGGCATGGTTTAAAATTTCGTATACGATTTATTCAATCGCGGCGCCATGGACATCGACTTCTCGCAGATAGACGCCTACCAGCGCTACAAGCTCATGGCCAGCCTGATCGTGCCGCGCCCCATCGCGCTGATCACCACGCTGGGCGAAGACGGCACGGTGAATGCTGCCCCGTTCAGCATGTTCAACATGCTGGGCGAGGACCCCCCGGTGGTCATGGTCAGCATCAACCGCCTGAAGGACGGCCTGCTCAAGGACACGGCGGCCAACATCCTGCGCACCGGCGAGTTCGTGGTGCACATCACCGACGAGGCCATGGCTGCGCAGATGCACGCCTGCGGCGACAGCCTGCCGCCGCACCAGAGCGAACTGGTGCACGCCGGCCTCACACCCGTGCCCTCGCGCAGCGTGGCGCCGCCGCGCATCGCCGAGGCACCAGTGGCCTTCGAGTGCGTGCTGCACGAAACGCTGGAGACCGCCAGCCGCTACGTCTTCATCGGCCGCGTGCAGTGGCTGGGCGTGCGCGAAGGCCTGGTGGACACCGAGCGCTGGCGCGTGCGCCTGCAGGACTTCCATCCCGTGGGGCGCTTTGGCGCGAGCTTCTACGTGAAGACCGGCGAGCGCTTCGCCATCGGCGCGGACACGCCAGCGCAGGCGCGCAGCACCGCCATCGACGAGATCTGAGCGCCATGGATGCATCCGCCTTCAGCGCGCAGGACCACGCCGCCATGCGGCTGGCCATCGAGGCTTCGCGCGCTGCGCTTGCGGCGGGCGACAACCCCTTCGGCGCCACGCTGGCGTCGGCCGAGGGCGCGGTGCTGTTCACTGCCCGCAACAACCAGAACACCACGCGCGACTGCACCGGCCATGCCGAAATGGTGCTGGTGCGCGAGGCCTCTGCGGCGCTCGGCCCCGATGTCCTGCGCGGTGCGACCGTGTTCGCGAGCGGCGAGCCCTGTGCGATGTGCGCCGGTGCCATGTTCTGGGCCGGTATTGCGCGCGTGGTCTATGCGGCCAGCCAGGACGACATCGCCCAGGCCTTGGGTGGGCCGCAACTGGCAACGCCTTGTGCTCAATTGCTGGCACAGGCGCGTCCTCCAGTCGCGGTGGAGCACGGCCTGCTGCGCGAAGAAGCTGCGGCCGCATTGCGCGGGGCCTGACCCGGGCCTCTCGCGGCCGCACAGGGATTTCCAGGGGCACGATGCAGGGGCTGTGCGGTGTACAGTGCGCCGACACTTTTTGCCCACCCCACAACGCCTCCACTCCCCACACCGCGCAGCGCAGCGCATCCAACGCGCGCAGCGGCATACGTGATGGCGTATGACAAGAATGCAGGCCCCTGTATGCGAGACCACGCCCTTTTCGACAAGATAGACCTCCATCTCATAAGGGTCTTGCACACCGTGTTGACTGAACGCAGCGTATCGAGGGCCGCCGTCCGCCTGGGCATGCACCAGCCGGCGGTGTCGGCCGCGCTCAAGCGGCTGCGCGACCTGGCGGGCGATCCGCTGCTGGTGCGGTCGGGCGCCAGCATGATGCCTACCGACGCGGCGCTGCGCATGGTGGAGCCTGCGGGCGCCATCCTGCGCTCGGCCGAGGCGCTGTTCTCCGATGCCCGCGGCTTCGATCCGCGCACCGCCACCCGCACCTTCCGCGTTGCCGCCAGCGACTACCTGGACCCGCTGTTCCTGCCCCAGCTCGTGGCGCGCATCAAGGTCGAGGCGCCGATGTGCCCCATCGAGATCCTGCCGCTCTCGGGCGACACGCACTACCACGCCCACCTGGCGCAGGGCGACGTGGACGTGGTCATCGGCAACTGGCCCCAGCCCCCGGACGACCTGCACATGGGCCGCCTGTTCGGCGACGAGGTGGTGTGCCTGGTCAGCCGCGACCACCCTGCGGTGCGCCGCGGCTGGGACGCCGAGAGCTGGCTGGCCGCCGAACACATCGCCCCCACGCCCACCCACCCCGGCGCACGCGGCGTGATCGACGTGCACCTCGATGGCCTGGGCCTGGCGCGCAACATCACGGCGCGCTGCGCGCACTTCAGCGCCATACCGCCCATCGTGGCATCGAGCTTGCTTGTGCTGACCACCGGGCGCCAGTACTGCGAGCGCTATGTGGACCACCTGCCGCTGGCCATTTTGCCGGCCCCCGTGGAGTTTCCACGCCTCATGTACTACCAGCTATGGCATGCCCGCACGCACCATTCCGCAGCCGCCGTGTGGCTGCGCGACTGCGTGAAGGCGGTGGCTGCATCGCTACGAAAAGAATAGCTTTAAGGTCATGCTGAACAAGCGATGGCAGGCAGTTTTATCCCTATAACGACCCACCAAACTGAGAGACAATCCACCGCATGAGTTCACCACCTCTTTCCAATGCCCCGGGCTTGGCGCCCCGGCTGCAGCTCACGGGCATCACCAAGCGCTATCCCGCCGTGGTGGCCAACAGCGGTGTCTCCCTCACGGTGCAGCCGGGAGAGATCCACGCGGTGCTGGGCGAAAACGGCGCGGGCAAGTCCACGCTGATGAAGATCATCTACGGCTCGGTCAAACCCGACGAAGGCAGCGTGCACTTCAACGGCCAGGCCGTGCAGGTGCGCAACCCGCAGGAGGCGCGGGCCCTGGGCATCGCCATGGTGTTCCAGCACTTCAGCCTGTTCGATACACTGACCGTGGCCGAGAACGTCTGGCTGGGCCTGGACAAGAGCCAGGACCTGGCCGAGGTCACGCAGCGCATCACCGCCAAGGCGGCCGAGTACGGCCTCGACATCGACCCCCTGCGCCCGGTGCACACGCTGAGCGTGGGCGAAATGCAGCGCGTGGAGATCATCCGCGCGCTGCTCACCAACCCCAAGGTGCTGATCCTCGATGAGCCCACCTCGGTGCTCACGCCCCAGGCGGTGGAAAAGCTCTTCGTGGTGCTGCGCAAGCTTGCGGCCGAGGGCTGCAGCATCCTCTACATCAGCCACAAGCTGCACGAGATCCGTGCCCTGTGCACCGCCTGCACCGTGCTGCGCGGCGGCAAGGTCACGGGAGTGTGCAACCCGGCCGAGGAGTCGAATGCCTCGCTCTCGCGCCTGATGATCGGCGCCGAGCCGCCAGCGCTCGAGCACCGCGACGTGCAGACCGGTGCCACTGTGCTCAACGTGCAGGGCCTGTCGCTGCCGCGTGCCGACCAATTCGGCGTGGACTTGGTGGATCTGTCCTTTGAGGTCAAGGCCGGTGAGGTGGTCGGCATCGCCGGGGTCTCGGGCAACGGCCAGAAGGAGTTACTCTACGCGCTGTCGGGTGAAGACCAGCGCGCCGCGCCGGGCAGCATCCAGGTGTCCGGCCAGAACGCCGGCCGCATGGGCCCCAGCCGCCGCCGCGCGCTGGGCCTGCATTTCGTGCCCGAGGAGCGCCTGGGCCGCGGCGCCGTGCCCACCATGGGCCTGGCGCACAACCTGCTGCTCACGCGCACCAATTCGGTGGCGGGCAGCGGCTGGATCAAGGTGGGTGCACTCGAATCGCATGCGCGCGCCATCATCGAGCGCTTCCACGTCAAGGCGGGCGGGCCGCATGCGGCGGCCAAGTCGCTGTCGGGCGGTAACCTGCAGAAATTCATCGTGGGCCGCGAGATCGACGCCAAGCCCCGCCTGCTCATCGTCTCGCAACCCACCTGGGGCGTGGACGTGGGCGCCGCCGCGCAGATCCGCGGCGAAATCCTGGCGCTGCGCGATGCCGGTTGCGCCGTGCTCGTGGTCAGTGAGGAGCTGGACGAATTGTTTGAAATCTGTGACCGCCTGCATGTCGTGGCCAAGGGCCACCTCTCGCCCTCGGTGCCGCGCGCCGAGGCCACCGTGGAGCGCATCGGCGAGTGGATGAGCGGGCTGTGGCATGCCGACGTGCAGGGCCACCTGGCGCAGGCCGCAGTGGCCGCTGGCGGGGAGCACCACCATGCTTAAGCTCGAACCACGCCCCCAGGCCTCGCGGCTGTGGACCTTCGGCTCGCCGCTGCTGGCGCTGGCCTTCACCGTGCTGATCGGCATCATCCTCTTCGCTGCACTGGGCAAGGACCCCGTGCGTGCGCTGCAGATATTCTTCTGGGAGCCGATCAAGACGCCCTACGCCATCGGCGAACTCATGGTCAAGGCCACGCCGCTGCTGCTCATCGCGCTCGGCCTGGCCGTGTGCTTTCGCTCCAACGTCTGGAACATCGGCGCCGAGGGCCAGTTCGTCATCGGCGCCGTGGCGGCCGGCGGCATGGCGCTGCTGGCCGACAAGACCACCGGCCCCTGGATCGTGCCGGCCATTTTGCTGGCCGGCGTGCTGGGCGGCATGGCCTGGGCCGGGCTCACGGCACTGCTGCGCGACAAGTTCAACGCCAGCGAGATCCTGGTCAGCCTGATGCTGGTCTACGTGGCCACGCTGGTGCTGGGCTACCTGGTCTATGGCCCGTGGAAGGACCCGATGGGCTACAACTTCCCGCAGACCAAGACCTTCGAGCGCGTGACGCAGATACCGCGCCTGATGCAGGGCTCGCGCATGTCCATCGGCCTGCTGCTGGCCCTGGCCGGCGCGGCGGCGCTGTGGGTGTTTCTGTTCCGCACCCGCGCCGGTTTTGCCCAGCAGGTGGGCGGGCTGGCGCCGGCGGCTGCGCGCTACGCGGGCTTCTCGTCGCGCCGTGCGCTGTGGGTGGCGCTGCTGATCTCGGGCGGTGCCGCAGGCCTGGCCGGCGCGCTCGAAGTGGCCGGCCCCATCGGCCAGCTCACGCCCTATGTACCGGCGGGCTACGGCTTCGCGGCCATCATCGTCGCCTTCGTCGGGCGGCTGCACCCGGTGGGCATGATCCTCTCGGCGATTTTGATGAGCATGTTCTACATCGGCGGCGAGCTGGCGCAGTCGCGCCTGGGCCTGCCCAAGTCGCTCACCGGCGTGTTCCAGGGCCTGCTGCTGTTCACGCTGCTGGCCTGCGACACGCTGATTGCCTACCGCGTGCGCTGGGTCGGTACGAAAGGGGTGAAGGCATGAACCACCACCACAGCCTCTGCGTGAATCTCTCGGCCAGGAAGGAAGCTTGATATGGAATCCTATGCACTGCTCATAGGCGCCACGCTGAGTGCGGGCACCGTCCTGGCCATCGCGGCGCTGGGCCTGTTGATCAACGAGAAGGCCGGCATCGTCAACCTCGGCGCCGAGGGCATGATGCTGTGCGCCGCCATTGCCGGCTTCGCCACCGTGGTGCACACCGGCAACAGCTGGCTGGGCTTCGCGGCCGGCATGGCCGCCGGTGCCGTGCTGGCCGCCATCTTCGGCGTGCTGGTGATCTGGCTCAATACCAACCAGTACGCCACGGGGCTGGCACTGAGCCTGTTCGGCGTGGGCTTCTCGGCCTTCCTGGGCATCAGCTACGTACAGGCCAAGCTGCCCGAGATGCCCAAGTACGCCATCCCCGGCCTGTCCGAGGTGCCGTTGCTCGGGCCCGCGCTGTTCCAGCAGCACCCGGTGGTCTATCTCACCATGCTGCTGGTGGCAGCCCTCATCTGGTTCCTGTACCGCTCGCGCGCCGGCCTGGTGCTGCGCTCTGTGGGCGAGTCGCCCGAGTCGGCCCATGCGCTGGGCTACCCGGTGCGCCGCATCCGCCTGGCGGCCGTGGTGGCCGGCGGCGCGCTGTGCGGCCTGTCGGGGGCCTACATCTCCACGGTCTACACCCCCCTGTGGGTGGAGGGCATGGTGGCGGGCCGCGGCTGGATCGCGCTGGCGCTGACCACCTTCGCCACCTGGCGGCCCGCCCGCGTGCTGCTCGGGGCCTACCTGTTCGGCGGCGTGACCATGCTGCAGTTTCATCTGCAGGCCACGGGCGTGCAGGTGGCCAGCCAGTTGCTGAGCATGCTGCCCTATGTGGCCACCATCGTGGTGCTGGCCCTGATATCGCGCAACCCGGCGTGGATCCGCATCAACATGCCCGCCTCGCTGGGCAAACCTTTCTACCCGGGTTCGTGAATACGGGCGCATGCCTTCCCGTGGGGCACGTGCTCGGCTTGGATCTTGCATCCTGCCGGGCGCTGGAGCCTTTCGGGCCGCACCTCCCCCAAAAACCTTTGGTTACCGCTCGGTAGATCACCCCATAATCACCGTTTTCGTCCCCAACCTTGCAACCCTCCTTCTTTCTTATAAGGAACCGACATGACTGATCTGCAGAAACGCTCCCTGCTCAAGGTGGCTGCACTCTCCGCTGTAGCCGCTGCCGCACTGGTGGGCTGTGGCAAGAAGGAAGAGCCGGCCGCTGCGGCGCCTGCGCCCGCCCCGGCGCCCGTGGCCTCTGCGCCCGCGCCCAAGCCCGAGCCGCTGAAGATCGCGTTCGCCTATGTCGGCCCCGTCGGTGACGGCGGCTGGTCGTTTGCCCATGACAACGGCCGCAAGGCCATCGAGAAGGAATTCGGCGACAAGGTAGTGACCAGCTTCGTCGAGAGCGTGCCCGAATCGGCCGATGCCGAGCGCGTGCTGCGCGACCTGGCCGGCCAGGGCAACAAGCTGATCTTCGGCACCACCTTCGGCTATATGGAGTCGATCCAGAAGATCGCCCCCGACTTCAAGGACGTGAAGTTCGAGCACGCCACCGGCTACAAGACCGCCGACAACGTGCGCACCTATGACAGCCGCACCTACGAAGGCGCCTACATGGCCGGCGTGATCGCCGGCGCCATGACCAAGACCAACACCCTCGGTGTGGTGGGCTCGGTGCCGATCCCTGAAGTGATCCGCAACATCAACAGCTTCACGCTGGGTGCGCAGTCGGTCAATCCCAAGGTCAAGACCAAGGTGGTGTGGGTGAACGAATGGTTCAGCCCGCCCAAGGAAACCGAAGCCGCCACCTCGCTGATCAACGGCGGCGCCGACGTACTGTTCCAGAACACCGACTCGCCCGCCGTGCTCAAGACGGCCCAGGAAAAGGGCAAGCGCGCCTTCGGCTGGGACAGCGACATGACCGCCTACGGCCCCAAGGCCCACCTGGCATCGGCCGTGATCAACTGGGGCCCGTACTACATCAAGGCCACCAAGGACGCGCTGGAAGGCAAGTGGGCCACGGGCCAGAGCTGGTGGGGCGTGAAGGAAGGCGCGATCGACATCGTCTCCATCGCCGAAGACGTGCCTGCCGACACCAAGGCCAAGGTCGAAGCGGTCAAGAAGGGCCTGGCCGACGGCAGCTTCCAGATCTGGAAGGGCCCCATCGTGGGCCAGGATGGCAAGGAAGTGGTCGCCAAGGACGCCGTCGCCGACGACAAGTTCCTGAGCGGCGTGAACTTCTACGTCAAGGGCGTGGAAGGCAAGATTCCCGGCGGCGACAAGAAGTAAGCAGCCCCGTCACCAGGCCCTGGCGGCCTGGTCCAGGAAAGGGAACGTGCGCGGCACGTTCCCTTTTTCGTTGGGGCCGTACAGAATGTCCAAAAGGGCTGTACGCGGGCCCTCGAACCACAAGAACCATTCCCATGATCGAAACCACCCTCTGGCACCCGGTGGCCCTGTCGCACGCGGTGGAGCAGGCTCCGCTGGCAGTGCAGTTGCTGCAGCACGCCCTCGTGCTCTGGCGCGACGGACAGGGCCAGGTTCAGGCCTTCACGGACCGCTGTCCTCACCGGGGTGCGCGCCTGTCCCTGGGCCGGGTGCATGAGGGCCGCCTGGAGTGCCCCTACCACGGCTGGCAGTTCGCGGCTGGCGGGCAGTGCGTGCACGTGCCGGCGCTGCCGCAGTTCACCCCGCCCGCCACGCACTGCGCCCGGCGCCATGGCGTGGTCGAAGCCAACGGCCTGGTGTGGGTGCAGCTCGAAGCGGGCGATGCCGTGCCGCCCGCCTTCGAGGCCGAGGGCGATGCCCGCCTGCGCAAGCTCAACTGCGGCCCCTACGACGTGGCCACCAGCGCCCCGCGCATCGTCGAGAACTTCCTGGACATGGCGCACTTTGGCTTCGTGCACGACGGCTGGCTGGGCACGCGCGAGGCCACGGCCATCGACGACTACCGCGTCGAGCCCACGCCCACGGGCCTGCGCGCCACGGGCTGCAAGGCCTGGCAGCCGCAGTCCAACCTGCACTCGACGGCGCCAGCCCAGGTGGAGTACACCTACGAGGTCACGGGCCCCTACACCGCAGTGCTGACCAAGGTGCCCGAGGCCGGTACCACCGCAGTGGCCGGCTGGCGCGAGTCCATCGCGCTGTTCGTGTGCCCGCTCACGCCCGAGACCAGCCGCGTGTGGTTCCGCCTGGCCGTGGCCGATTTCGAATCGCCCGACGAGAAGCTGCAGGCCTTCCAGCACACCATTTTTACCCAGGACCAGCCGGTGCTGGAGTCCCAGACACCGCAATGCCTGCCGCTGGACCTGCGTGCCGAGTTGCATACCGCCGCCGACAAGGCATCATCCGCCTACCGCCGCTACCTGCGCGCGAGCGGCATCACCTTTGGAGTTTGCTGATGTTCAAGGTTCCCCCCATCCCCGCCGCGCGCATCCCCGAGCTGCTGCGCGCCATGCCCAAGGCCGAGCTGCACATCCACATCGAGGGCTCGTTGGAGCCCGAGCTGATCTTCGCGCTGGCGCAGCGCAATGGCCTGTCGCTCCCCTACGCCGATGTGGAGGCACTGCGCAGCGCCTATGCCTTCACCAACCTGCAGAGCTTTCTGGACATCTACTACGCGGGCGCCAGCGTGCTGCTGCACGAGCAGGATTTTTACGACATGGCGCGCGCCTACCTGGTGCGTGCCGCGGCCGACAACGTGCTGCACACCGAGTTGTTCTTCGACCCGCAGACCCACACCGAGCGCGGCGTGGCGATGGAGACCGTGATCAACGGCCTGCACCGCGCCTGCGTGGATGCGCGCGCCGATCTTGGCATCAGCGCCACGCTGATCCTGTGCTTCCTGCGCCACCTGAGCGAGGAGTCGGCCTTCGAGACGCTGGAGCAGGCGCAGCCGTTTCTGGACAAGATCGTCGGCGTGGGCCTGGACAGCAGCGAGGTGGGCAACCCGCCCGAGAAATTCGCGCGTGTGTTTGCCCGCTGCCGCGAGCTGGGCCTGCACCTGGTGGCCCACGCCGGCGAGGAGGGGCCACCGGCCTACATCTGGAGTGCGCTCGACGTGCTCAAGGTCGAGCGCATCGACCACGGCGTGCAGGCCGTCCACGACGCCGCGCTGATGCAGCGCCTGGCCCAGGACCGCATCGCGCTCACCGTGTGCCCGCTGTCCAACCAGAAGCTGTGCGTCTTCCCCAACCTGGCCGACCACAACCTGGCGAAGCTGCTCGATGCCGGCCTGGCCGCCACGGTCAATTCGGACGACCCGGCCTACTTCGGCGGCTACATCAACGACAACTTCACCCAGGTGTTCGCTGCCACCGGCATGACGGTGCGCCAGGCCTACCAGCTGGCGTTCAACAGCTTCGAGGCCAGCTTTGCGGGCAACGCCGACAAGCGCGTGTGGGAGCACAAGCTCAAGGAGCGCTTCGAACGCTTCATGGAACACGACTACTGATCCAGGAATGGCAGGAGTATCCAAGGCAGCGCAGGCCGCATTTTTTGTGCACTGTTTGTGTGCAGAACAACAACGCTGCTGTTGGGTCTGGCGCATCAGTTGCACATGGATTTCGGGTAAACCCTAGAATTACAGGTTTTTGTAAGCATTTGTTGGCCCCCTCCGGGGTCGGCAACTGCCCAGAATGCGGCCTTTGGGAGACCGCATCTCTTTTGTGCCTACCCCTGCGCCTTTCCATAACGGAGTCTCTCCATGTTTCTCAATCAGTTGTCCATCGGCAAGCGCCTCGCGCTGGTGCTTGGGGCGATCCTCGCGCTGTTCCTGCTCAGCTCCATCGTGGCCGTCGTCCGTCTGGGCCAGCTTGGCACCGAGATCGACACCATGGTCAACGACAACATCAAGACCGAGCGTGCCGGGGCCGACTGGCTGCGCCACACCACCTCGGGTGTGCAGCGTGCCGCCGCCATCGCCAAGAGCAGCGATGCTGCGCTGATCCCCTACTTCGCGCCGGCCACGGCCACCTCCATCCGTGAGACCAACGAGCTTCAGAAGATCATCGAGGCGCAGATGGACACAGCCGAGGAAAAGCAGCTCTTCACCAAAGTGGGCGAGCTGCGCAAGAGCTACCTGGCCGCGCGTGAAGAGGTGAGCAAGTTCAAGCAGGCCGGCGATGCGGAGAACGCCAACAAGGTGTTCACCGAGCGCTTCGAGCCCACCTCGCGCGACTACCTGGCCGGCGTGCAGCAGATGGTGGACGCGCAACGCGCCCAACTGGATGCCGCAGGCAAGCGCGCCGAGGGACTGCGCGCGCAGACCACCCTGCTGCTGCAGGTGTGCACCGCCATCTCGCTGCTGCTCGGCGCCTTGCTGGCCTGGCTGCTGGCCATCAGCATCACTCGCCCCTTGCGCCAGGCCGAAGCCATAGCCGAATCCATCGCCGGCATGGACCTGACCGGTGCACCCCAGGCCGGCTACGCCAATGACGAGACCGGCCACCTGCTGCGCGCGCTGGACGCCATGCGCAGTGCGCTGAACGGCTCGCTGCAGCAGGTGCGTGGCGTGGTGGACAGCATCTCCACCGCCAGCTCACAGATCGCCATTGGCAACCAGGACCTGAGCGCGCGCACCGAGCAGACGGCCGCCAACCTGGAGGAGACGGCCAGCTCCATGGAAGAGCTCACCAGCACCGTGCGCCAGAGCGCCGACTCGGCCGTGCAGGCCAACCAGATGGCCGCCTCGGCTGCCCAGGTGGCGCAGCGCGGCGGCGAGGTCGTGGCCCAGGTGGTGAGCACCATGGACGCGATCAACGCCAGCAGCAAGAAGATCGCCGACATCATCGGCACCATCGACGGCATCGCCTTCCAGACCAACATCCTGGCGCTCAACGCCGCCGTGGAAGCCGCCCGGGCCGGCGAGCAGGGCCGTGGCTTTGCCGTGGTGGCCAGCGAAGTGCGCAGCCTCGCCCAGCGCAGTGCCGAAGCGGCCAAGGAGATCAAGACCCTGATCGGCCAGTCGGTCGAGAAGGTGGAGTCGGGCGCTGCGCTGGTGCAGAACGCCGGCAGCACCATGGGCGAGATCGTGAGCTCCGTGCGCCGCGTGACCGACATCATCGGCGAGATCAGCGCCGCCGCATCGGAGCAGAGCCAGGGCATCAGCCAGGTGAACGTGGCCGTCAGCCAGCTCGACCAGATGACGCAGCAGAACGCGGCGCTTGTGGAGGAATCCACCGCCGCCGCCGAGAGCCTCAAGGACCAGGCCGCGCGCCTGGCCGAGGTGGTGGGCGCCTTCCGCCTGGGTGCGCCATCGGGCGCGCTGCGACTGCGCTGAGAAAGCGCCGCGCCAGCGCCGGCGCGGCCCGCTGGCTACAATACCGCCCTTGCAAAGGCTGCTGTCCCGGCAGCCTTTTGCTTTTTCTGTCATCGGGACCATGTAGAGGACTACCATGTACAAAAACCTCGCCACCGCATTGCGTGCGGTCTGTGTGAGTGCGCTTTTCAGCGCCGTTTCCATCTCCCCCGCCTTTTCTCAATCCCCTGGCCAGCCAGCGGCCGCAGCGCCCAAAACCGAGCCGATCAAGGCCGGCTTCGTCTATGTCTCGCCCATCACCGCAGCAGGCTGGACGAAGCAGCACGACGATGGCCGCAAGGCGGTGGAGGCCGCGCTGGGCAACCAGGTCAAGACCACTTTCGTCGAGAACGTGGCCGAGGGGGCCGACGCTGAGCGCGTGATCCGCGACCTGGCGGCCACGGGCCACCAGATCATCTTCACGCCCAGCTTCGGCTACATGGAGCCCACGCTCAAGGTCGCGCAGGACTATCCGAACGTGAAGTTCGAGTCCATCACCGGCTACAAGACCGCTGCCAACGTGGCGGTGGCCAATGCGCGCTACTACGAGGGCCGCTACCTGGCCGGCATCGCGGCGGGCCGCATGAGCAAGACCGGCGTGGCCGGCTATGTGGCGGGCTTTCCCATTCCCGAGGTGCTGCAGGGCATCAATGCCTTCACGCTCGGCATGCGCTCGGTGAACCCCAAGGCCACGGTCAAGGTGGTCTGGCTCAACGTCTGGTTCGACCCGCCCAAGGAGCGCGACGCAGCCATGGTGCTGTTCAACCAGGATGTGGACGTGATCGCCTTCCACACCGGCTCCACCGCCGTGATGGCCGCCGCGCAGGAGCGCGGCAAGATGGCCGTGGCCTACCATTCCGACATGCGCGGCGCGGGGCCCGACGCGCAGATCATCGCCGTCACCCACCAGTGGGGCCGGTACTACACCGAGCGCGTGCGCGCCGTGCAGGCCGGCACCTGGAAGAGCGGCACCGTGTGGGGTGGCGTGCGCGAGGGCATGATCCGCGTGGGCGACTTCGGCCCCAAGGTGCCTGCCGCCGTGCAGCAGGAGGTGCTGGCCGCGCAGAAGGCCGTGGGCGCCGGTACCTTGCACCCTTTCCGTGCCGGCAAGGCGCCGGTGCGCGACAACGAGGGCAACGAGGTGATCGCCGCCGGCCAGGTGCTCGGCGATGCGCAGATCCTCAAGATGAACTGGCTGGTCGAAGGCGTGCAGGGCAAGCTGGCCCACTGAACCCGCCTTGCCCGAGGGCGCATATCCAATATAGGCGGCAGCATATGCAACGGCCCCCCTCTGCCGCTAAGCTTGCGCCCATGCGTGTCTACCGTTCTGCCCTTTTGCGTTTTGCCGACGATGGCTCGGCCCTGTACGACGAGGACGGCCTGCTGGCCATTGCCCCCGATGGGGAGGGCCGCCAGCGTGTCGTGGCTGCCGGCCCTTGGCAGGCCCTGGCGTCCGCCTACGGGCAGGGCGCGGTCGAGCACCTGCCGGGCCGCATCATCGCGCCGGGCTTCGTGGACATGCACATCCACTTCCCCCAGACCGACGTGATCGGCGCCCCGGCCGATGGGCTGCTGCCCTGGCTGGAGAACTACACCTTTCCGCACGAGTCGCGCTTCATCGACCCGGCCTATGGCGCGCAGGTCGCAGGCTTCTTCGTCGAAGAGCTGCTGCGCAACGGCGTGACCACCGCCCTGACCTTCGCCACCTCGCACCCCGCCAGCGTGGACGCACTGTTCACCGAGGCGCAGCGCCAGCAACTGCGCCTGATTACCGGCAAGGTGCTGCAGGACCGCCACTCGCCCGACGGCGTGCGCGACCTGACGGAGCAAAGCCTGATCGACACCGAGGCGCTGATCCGGCGCTGGCATGGTGTGGACCGGCTGGGCTATGCCATCACGCCGCGCTTTGCGCCCACCAGTACGCACGAGCAGCTCCAGGGCGCGGGCGAGCTGGCGGCGCGCTACCCCGACGTGTGGATTCAGTCGCACGTGGCCGAGAACCTCGATGAGGTGCGCTGGGCGCGCGAGCTGTTCCCGGCCTCGCGCAGCTACCTTGCGGTGTACGGCGACTACGGGCTGATGCGCGAGCGCGCCGTGTATGCCCACTGCATCCATTTCGACGACGACGACCGGGCGCTGATGCGCGACACCGGCACGGCGGCCGCCGTCAGCCCCACCAGCAACCTGTTCCTGGGCAGCGGCTTCTTCGACTATGCAGGCGCCGACCGCGTCGGCTTTGGCTACGGCCTGGCCAGCGATGTGGGCGGGGGCACCAGCTTCAGCCCGTTTCGCACCATGCTGGCCGCCTACTACGTGGGCCGCGAAGGGCAGACCAAGCCCGGCCTGAGCCTGTCGCCCCAGCAGCTGTGGTGGCAGCACACCGCAGGCGCTGCGGCAGCGCTGGGCCTGGCTGGCGTGGTGGGCAACCTGCAGCCGGGCTGCGAGGGCGACTTCGTGGTCATCAACCCCGCCGCCACCCCGCTGCTGGCGCGCAAGACCTCCCATGCGAACAATCTGGACGAGCTGCTGTTCGCGATGATCGTGCTGGGCGATGACCGGCTGGTCGAGCGCACGGTGATCAGCCAGTCGTTGCCGGATGTGCAGGCTGCAGGCACCTGATCGGCGGCCCAGCGTCTGGGACCATGTTGCATAACCTGTCCTGCACCGTTTCCTTTCTTGTACTGGCGGCGGGCCTGCTGGCCAGCGGAGCTGCCTGGGCCCAGTTGGCGAGCGACAGCACCGCTGCACAGCGGGCGCAGGAAGCCTGCCGCTCCGAGGTGTCGAAGTTCGAGGAGGCCATCGGTTTCATTCGCCGCTCACAGGGCAACCAGGCGGCAGCGGACCTCAAGGAGAAGCTGCTGCCCGCCAGGCTGGAGAGTGAAATCCTCTTCAAGGAAGGCTACTGCGGCCTGGCGCGCCACATCCGCGAGAAAAAGCTGGGGTGAAGTGCCCGGCGCGCCGGGCAGTGGGGGTGTGCTTCCTGGAAGGAAGCATGCAAAAAAGCCGTGTCCACAGGGTGACGTGCAGGGCCCGCAAGGGCGTCCTGCCTAGAATACGGCGCAGGAGTTAACCCAATGAGCATCAAAAGCGACAAATGGATCCGCCGCATGGCGGCCGAGCACGGCATGATCGAACCCTTCGCGCCCGGCCAGGTGCGCGAGGCCGAAGGCCGCAAGATCATCAGCTATGGCACCAGCAGCTATGGCTACGACATCCGCTGCGCGCCCGAATTCAAGGTGTTCACCAACATCCACAGCACGGTGGTGGACCCGAAGAACTTCGACGAGAAGAGCTTTGTCGATTTCCACGGCGACAGCTGCATCATCCCGCCCAACAGCTTTGCGCTGGCGCGCACCATGGAGTACTTTCGCATCCCGCGCAACGTGCTCACCATCTGCCTGGGCAAGAGCACCTATGCGCGCTGCGGCATCATTGTCAATGTCACGCCGTTCGAGCCCGAGTGGGAAGGCTATGTGACGCTGGAGTTCTCCAACACCACGCCGCTGCCCGCACGCATCTACGCGGGCGAAGGCTGTGCGCAGGTGCTGTTCTTCGAGAGCGATCCAGACGACGTCTGCGAAGTCTCGTACAAGGACCGGGGCGGCAAGTACCAGGGCCAAGTGGGCGTGACCTTGCCCAAGGCCTGATCGCCTGCAAGGTCGGGCGTACCGCCCGGTGGTCCCGTCCTACAGGGGTAGGGCACTTCGGCTGAAGTGCAAGCGTTGGTAAGTTCCATAGCATGGATGCATGCCTGCGGATGTTCGCAGGGTCCGTGTGAAGGAGTCCAACATGATTGACTTTGTTGAACCGTCCGCACCCCGCGCCACGGCGGGTGTTGACCTGCCCAGCCTGCCCGATCTTCCGAAAGCCCGCCATGCCGACCTGGGTGAGGCCGATATCCATTACTGGCCTTGTGAGGTGCTGGATGCGTTCATCCTGCACATGGCCAAGCGTGGCCACTGCGTGAACACGGCCATGATGCTGGGCCACCCGCCCTATGCGCAGGAGCAGTTGAACATCGCACGCCAGCACCATGACGGCGAACTCGATGGGCTTGCCGACCGGCTGGGGGGCTATTTCAGCGCCTGCCCGGCCTCGGGCTCCACGCACACCCTGTTGCGTCCCTGGCCCTTGGCTTCGTAAAGCGCCGCGTCGCTGCGGCGCAGCATCTCGTGGGCATTGTCGGGCCCCTCGCGCAGGCTGGATATGCCAGCGCTCACCGTGATCCGCCCCACCAGAGGATCTTCCTGCGCCGCCATGCCGTCCACGATCGACTGGGCGATCGCGCGTGCGCCTTCCACGGCGGTGTCGGGCAGTACCACGGCAAACTCCTCGCCACCGAGCCGCGCAATCACGTCCGACGCGCGCAGGCGCTGCTGCAGCGTCTGTGCCAGCCGGCGCAGCACCTCGTCGCCTGCGTCGTGCCCGAAGCTGTCGTTCACGCGCTTGAAATGGTCCACATCGACGCTGACCAGGCTCAGGGGCCGGCCGCTGCGGCGCGCCAGCGCCAGCGCAAACTCCATCTTGCTGTCGAAGCCCCGGCGGTTGAGCAGGCCGGTGAGTGCGTCGGTGCGTGCCTGCAGGTCCAGCGCGCGGTTGGCGGCTTCCAGCTCCAGGGTGCGCAGGCGCACCTGGTCCTCCATGGCTTCGTGAGCCGCCATGAGGCGCTGCGTCATGCTGCTGAGCGCGGCGGACAGCTGGTGCACGTCACGGTTGTGGGTGACCAGGGGAATGGTGGCGCCGGGCTTGCCCGATTCCACGAGGCTGGCGGCATCGGCCAGCGCGTAGAGGTCTTCGCTCAGGCGGCGGGCCGCGATCCAGGCAATGGCTGCGGCCAGCACCGCCGCCAGCAGGCCGATTGCCAGGGCCATGTGCACCGCGCGGTCCGCGTCGGCAAAGGCGATTTCCACCGGTTCCCGGGCCACGATGTGCCAGCCCAGGTCGCTTGCCGCGTTGCGCGCTTCCATGCGCACACTGGCGGTAAGGTAGTTCTTGCCATCGGCCCAGGGCACCACGGTCGCAGACAGGGCGCCTGATTCCCGCGTGGCCACGGTCAGCGGCACGGGCAGATGCTGGCCGCCGGCTTCGAGCTGGCTGCGGTATTCCTGGGGCGAGAAAATGAGTTTGCCGGCGCGGTCAAAGACGAACAGGTCCACCGAGGCACCCTGGATACCGACGGGGGCCAGGCTTTCAAGTACCTCGCGGGTCCACTCCCAACTGCCGTGCATTCCCAGCACACCCAAGGTGGCCCGCCCCGCGTGGATGGGGGCAGCGAAGTCCACGAAGCGGTAGGGCTCGCCCGAGGCGTTGGGCGGCAGCAACTGCTCCAGCAGCTTGGCCGGGTGCACGTCGCCCACGTGCAGCTCCTGCAGGCCGGCGATGAACCAGGGGCGCTCGCGCACGCTCTGGCCTTCCAGAAGTCCCTTCGTGGCGGCCCTTACCACGCCCTGGGCGTCTGCCACGCCGATCCACAGGCTGTAAGGGTCGATGGCCTGGGTGCGCGCCAGCAGTTGGTGCACTTCGGGCGAATCGAGCCCCTTTTGCCATATGCCGGGTGCATCGGCCAGTACCTGCACGGCCCGGCTGCGCTCCAGTAACCCGTTGGCAAGCTGGCGGCTGGCGTTATCGGCCACGGTGCGCAAGGCATGGCCGGCATCGCTTTGCGCGCGCCGCTTGAGCAGTTCGCCGAAACCCAGGGACAGCAGCACGGCCAGCCCGATCACCAGCAGCGCAAACACCAATGAGATCTGCGTGCGCAGGCTCTGGCCGCGAAAGCGGGTGGGGGGGCTCATGGGCTGCCGCTCCCCGGCTGGGAATGTGCTCCTGATCCCGTGTTTGCGCCGATGTCCGAATGCGCGGTGCGGGTGGCGCGCAGCACCAGGCGGGCAGCCGCCAGGTCCCAGCCGGCCCCGCCGCAGCTCTTGAACAGCACGGGCCCGGTGCGGGGGCGCGCGCCTTGCCGCACCATGTCCTGCAGCGTAGGCAGGCGCGCCACGTCCAGCCCGGCCTGCAGCAGGTCGCCGGCCTCGTGCCCGGCATCGGCCGTGTCCACCACCACCGTGCCATGCTGCGCCATCCACTGGCACAGTCCGGGCGACAGCTCTGCCATGGTGGGGGTGTAGGCGCCGACCGCCGCGATGAAGGCATCGGGCCGGGGCTGGGCGCTCAGGACCACGGCCGTGCCCGGGGTGCATGCGGCCACCAGAGGGCAGTGGGCCATGGCCGCGTCGGCGTCCTGCACGACCCGGGCCTGGGCGCCCAGGGCGCGGGCCGCCTGCGCCAGGGCCTCGGCACTGGCCGCGCTGCGCGATGCCACCCAGACCTCGCGCACACCCAGCACTTCCACAAAGGCCTGCACATGGGCCAGGCCTTGCACGCCGGCACCCACCACCAGCAGCGGGCCCTGCGGCACCGGCGCCAGGCGCTGCGCCGCCAGCAGCGAGACGGCGGCCGTGCGGCGCGCCGTGACGGTGGGGCCGTCCAGCACCACGCGGCGCTGGCCGGTGGCTACGTCGAACACCACCACATCGCCCTGGATGGTGGGCTGGCCGCGCGCCGCATTGCCGGGGGTGAGGGTGATCAGCTTGGCCATGGCGACCGTGCGGTCGCTGGCCGGCATCACGAACAGGCTGGCGCCGCCTGCCAGCGCCAGCACGCTGCGGGGCGGCACCTGGATGCCGTCGTCCACCAGCAGGGCGGCTATTTCATCGGCCAGCGCTGTCCAGTCCAGCAGGTCGGCGGTGGCCTGGGGCCCCAGGGTGGAAGAGGGTTCAGAAAGCGGGGCGGGGCACATACCGGGACTGTACACAGCATGCGCGGCCGGTGGCACAGGGCGTACCCGGCGGTCAGTGGGTGGCGCCCGCGCCCAGGACGATGTCCTGCCGGGCGAGGACGGCCGCCCACAGCGCGGCATGCAGGCCGCGCACCATGTCACGCAGCGCCAGATGGGGCGTGCCCTGTCCCGGTAGCCAGGGCACATGCACGAAGCCACCGCGCATGCCGGCCACGCCTTCGCGCGCCAGGTGGTGCATCAGCCCGTAGAGCACATGGTTGCAGACGAAGGTGCCGGCCGTCTGCGATACCTCGCAGGGCACGCCGGTCTGCTGCACCGCGCGCAGCATGGCCTTGACGGGCAGGCTGGCAAAGTAGGCGGCCGGGCCACCGGGGGCCACGGCCGCGTCGATGGGCTGCGCGCCCTGGTTGTCGGGGATGCGCGCATCGTCCACATTGATGCCGATGCGCTCGATCGACAGGGTCGCCCGTCCGCCCGCCTGCCCCAGGCATACGGTGAGCGCCGGCTGCAGCTGCCGGTGCAGTGCCGTCAGCCGCTGCAGCGCCAGCCCGAACACAGTGGGCAGTTGCGCGGCCACCACGGTGTGCCCGCCGATGCGCTGGCCCTGCAGTGCCTGGGCCAGCAGCCAGCTGGGGTTGATGGCATCCCCACCGAAGGGATCGAATCCCGTCAGCAGGATGACGGGGTTGCTTGCGCCGTGGGGGTTGTGGGGGTGGTGCAGCATGGGGTGGGGCGCTCACGTACGAGAAACAGACTGCATGGTAGCGCGCTGCTCTCCTACTTGTGCTGGCTCCCGAGGAGGGCGCGCCGCGCGTAACATGCTGTCCATGCCTCCGTCCGGTGGGGGCGCTGGAGAACAACGATGAAATGGGAAGGCAATCGCGAGTCCGACAACGTAGAGGACCGCCGGGACGAGGGCGGTGGCGGTGGGGGCGGCTCGCCCATCTTTGGCGGGCGCAGCATCGGCATCGGGACCATCGTCATCGCCCTGGTGGGCGGCTGGGTGCTGGGCATCAACCCGCTGACCATCCTGGGCCTGCTCAGCGGCGGTGGTCCGCCCGCGCAGGTGCAGCAGCAACAGCAGGGCCCGGCGCACCGCCCCCCGGCCGACGACACCATGGCGCGCTTCGTCTCCACCGTGCTGGCCGATACCGAGGACGTTTGGCAGGGCGTGTTCCGCCAGGGCGGCGGCACCTACCAGGAGCCCCGGCTGGTGCTGTTCCGCGGCTCCACGCCCACAGCCTGCGGCGCGGGCCAGGCGGCGATGGGGCCGTTCTACTGTCCGGCCGACCAGAAGGTGTACATCGATCTGGGTTTTTATGAGACCCTCAAGAACCGCCTCGGCGCGCCCGGCGATTTCGCGCAGGCCTACGTGATCGCGCACGAGGTCGGCCACCACGTGCAGAACCTGCTGGGCATCAGCGGCAAGATGGACCAGATGCGCGGCCGCGTGAGCAAGACCGAGTACAACGCCATGTCCGTGCGGCTGGAGCTGCAGGCCGACTGTTTTGCTGGCGTGTGGGCACACCACGCGCAGGCCGCCCGCAAGATCCTGGAGCAGGGCGATGTGGAAGAGGCCATGAACGCGGCCGCCAAGATCGGCGATGACGCCCTGCAGCGTGCCGGCGGTGGCCGCGTGGTGCCCGAGAGCTTCACCCACGGCAGCAGCGCGCAGCGCCAGCGCTGGTTCAATACCGGCCTGCAGAACGGCAGCGTCAAGGGTTGCGACACCTTCGCGGCGCGCAATCTGTGATGGACATGGGTGCAGAGCAGCGTCGTGAGGCCCGCAGGGGCTGAACGGCCCCTCCCTCTTTTTTTGCGCACGCCATGCCCGCCGAGCCGCTGTCCCATCCGCCCGTAGCCCGGCAGGGGCCCTCACCGGGCGCTGCCAGCCAGCCGCCCTCGGGCGCGGCGGCGGCCTGGTCTGCGGCGGCTGTCACGGTGCCCCATGCGGTGGGCCTGGGCTTGTTGGCCTTCGCGCCGCTGGCAGGCGGCTACTCGCTGGCGGCCCTGGCCCTGTGGTCGGCCGCCTTGCCCGGATTGCTGCTCACCGTGCTGGCGCCACGCCCGGGGGTCGTCTATGCGCCGACCACCGTGGTGGCCCTGCTGTTCGCCGCCGTGGTGGCCACCGCCTACGGCGCAGCCGGCACCCTGGGCCTGACGGCGCGCCAGGTGCTTGCCGTCAGCGGTGCCACCGTGGCGCTGGCGTTTGGCTTTCAGTGGCTGCTGGGGGTGCTGCGCCTGGCCTCGGTGGCGCGCTTCCTGCCGATTTCGGTGACCCATGGCTTTGCGGCGGGCGTGGGCCTGTCCATGGTGGTGGGGCAGCTGCGCAATGGCCTGGGGGCGGGCGCCGGCTGGGGTTGGGACCTGCGTACCCTGTGGCACGCCGTGGCCGCCCTCGCGGTAGTGGGCCTGGCGGTGCTGCTGCGCCGGCGCTGGCCGCGCCTGCCGGGCCTGCTTACGGCCGTGGTGCTGGTGGCACTGGCCGTGGCCGTGGCGGGCCTGTGGGGTGTAGGCATGGGCAACGTGTTCGCACCGGCCGTCAGCCAGAGTGCCTTTGCCGGGCCGCTGTGGCCCGACTGGACGGGCATTCCCTGGCTGGAACTGGCGCACCTGCACGGCTCTGCGCTGGTGGTGCTGGCCCTGCTGTTGGCGCTGGTCAACAGCCTGGAGATCCTGGTCTTCAACCAGGAGCTGGAGCTCGACCACGGCCTGCGCGGCAACCCCAACCAGGCGCTGCGGCGCGAGAGCCTGCTGGGCGTGCTGTGTGGCCTGGCGGGCATGATCCCCGCGTCCACCAGTGCCTCGCGCTCGCGCATCGTGCTGGCGCAGGCCGGTGCCTCGGCCAGCGCGCCGCGCTGGCATGCCGGCATCATGCTGACGGTGGCCTTCACGGGCGCCTGGTGGCTGCACTGGGTGCCCATGGCCTGCCTGGCCGGCGGGCTGGTGCTGGCCGGGCTGATGCAGGTACCCAACCTGCTGTGGTCGCCCGGCTACGCGCGCCGCTCGAGCGTGACCTGGGCGCAAAGCTGGCTGGTGGCGCTGGTGTTCGCCGTGCTGGGTGGCGTGGGTGCCCTCGTGGCCGGGCTGGTGGTGGCCACCTTCGTGCTGCTGCGTGACTCGGCGTCCAAGGTGCTGCGCCATGTGCGGCTGGATGGGCAGTTGCGCTCGCGCCGCCTGCGCCGCGCGGGCTCCGACACCTGGCTGGCGCCGCGCATGAACCAGGTGGCGGTGTTCGAGCTGCAGGGCGTCATGTCCTTCGGTGTCGCCGCGCACCTGGCCGAGCAGGTGCGCCTGATGCTGCAGCCGCGCCACCGCTGGGTGGTGCTGGATGCCAGCCGCGTGCCGGCCTGGGACAGCACGGCCCTGGCCCAGCTGCGTGCGCTGGTGCGCGACCTCTCGCAGCAGGGCGTGGCCTGCGCCGTGGCGGCGCTCGACCCTGTGGCGGCCGAGCACGCGGGCGCCGGCGTTCGCACCTTCGCCGATGGCGACCGGGCCCTGGAATGGGCGGAAGCCGCCATCCTGGCCGAGCGGCCCGAGCACGAGCGGCCTGTTTATCCCGAGCAGGATGTGCTCGGCGAGATCGGTGAAGGCCTGGCCGCCGAGGCCCGGCTGGCGCTGGAGGCCCTGCTGGAGCCACTGCCCATGGCAGCCCATGGGGTGGTGTTCAACGCCGGGGACACCGATCGCGACCTGCTGGTGGTGCAGTCGGGTCACATCACGCTCGTGACCCAGTGGCCGCCCGAGCGCGGCCTGCGCCTGGCCACCGTGGGGCCGGGCATGGCCTTCGGGGAGATGGCTTTTCTCAACGGCGCCGCCCGTACCGCCAGCGCCGGGGCCGAATTGGGGCCTGCGCAACTGGCGCGGCTGTCGCGCGCGCACTTCGACGCCTGGGCGCACCGCTACCCCGAAGCGGCGCTCACGGTGATGAACAACATCGCCCAGATCGGTGCCCGCCGTCTGGCGGTGACCACGCGCCAGCTGCGCGCGGTGCTGGAGTGAATTCCTGAAAATTGCCATCTGTGAATTGATGGTTATTGTTTTGGTGCTATCGAATTAAAAGCATCAAAGCCAGTCCTCTGGCGGCATGGCTCGGTGAATACACCCTTGCTTACCACCCCCATGGTGTGTTTGGGCCACCGGTGCGACAATAGAGGGCTAAATGACAAGTTCTTTTTCCAATCTATCGCTGGCCGAGCCGCTCTCGCGCGCCGTGGCCGAAATGGGCTACGAGTCCATGACGCCTATCCAGGAGCAGGCCATTCCGGTCGTGCTCACCGGCCAGGACGTGATGGGCGCAGCCCAGACCGGCACCGGCAAGACGGCGGCGTTCTCGCTGCCACTGCTGCAGCGCCTGCTCAAGCACGAGAGCAGCTCCACCTCCCCGGCCCGCCACCCCGTGCGTGCGCTGGTGCTGCTGCCCACGCGCGAACTGGCCGACCAGGTCGCCCAGCAGATCGCGCTGTACGCCAAGTACACCAAGCTGCGCAGCACCGTGGTCTTCGGCGGCATGGACATGAAGCCCCAGACCCTGGAGCTCAAGAAGGGTGTCGAGGTGCTGGTGGCCACCCCCGGCCGCCTGCTGGACCACATCGAAGCCAAGAACGCGGTGCTCAACCAGGTCGAGTACGTGGTGCTCGACGAGGCCGACCGCATGCTGGACATCGGTTTCCTGCCCGACCTGCAGCGCATCCTGTCCTACCTGCCCAAGCAGCGCACCACGCTGCTGTTCTCGGCCACGTTCTCGCCCGAGATCAAGCGCCTGGCCAGCAGCTACCTGCAAAACCCCATCACCATCGAAGTGGCCCGCCCGAACGAGACGGCCTCCACGGTGGAGCAGCGCTTCTACAGCGCCAACGACGATGACAAGCGCCGAGCCATCCACCAGGTGCTCAAGACCCGGGGTATCAAGCAGGCCTTCATCTTCGTCAACAGCAAGCTCGGTTGCGCCCGCCTGGCGCGCAGCCTGGAGCGCGAAGGCCTCAAGACCACCGCGCTGCACGGCGACAAGAGCCAGGACGAGCGCCTGAAAGCCCTGGAGGCCTTCAAGAAGGGCGAAGTCGACCTGCTGGTGTGTACCGACGTGGCCGCCCGCGGCCTGGACATCAAGGACGTGCCGGCGGTGTTCAACTTCGACGTGCCCTTCAACGCCGAAGACTACGTGCACCGCATCGGCCGCACGGGCCGTGCCGGCGCCTCGGGCCTGGCGGTCACGCTGGTGTCCGGCAGCGATGCCCGCCTGGTGGCCGACATCGAAAAGCTCATCAAGAAAAAGATCGAGCTTGAAGCCGTCGAGTACGACGAAGACCAGCCGCGCGGCCGCATCAACGACGGCCGCCGTGCCTGGCGCGAAGCGGGCGAGACCGGTGACGGGCGCGATGCCATTGCCTCCGCCGCTCCGCGCCGCGAACGGGAGCGCGAGCACCGTCCGGGCCGTGAAACCCGCGAGCCGCGCGAACAGCACCGGGGCTTCCGTCCTGCGGTGGCATCGCGCGACCCGTTCTTCGAAAAGCCCTACGAATCCAGCGCGGCGGCCGATGCCGCGCCCGCCTGGGAGTCCGCCAAGTCGGCGCCCCGTAGCAGTGTGTCGGCCAACATCAAGCCCAAGCGCAAGGTGGCGGCGCTGTTCAAGGCGGTAGCTCCTGCCACTGAAGACCAGGCACAGGCCGTCACCACCGACTGAAGCAAAGGCCGGTCACGCCATCAGCCCGGCTGCTGCGACTGCTCGCAGTGCACCTGCAGCAGTTCGCGGTCGGCCAGCGTGGCGCCAAAGCGCATGGCGCTCAGGCAGCCGCCCCATACGCAGCCCGTGTCCATCGCCAGGGTGTCCGGGCGGTCCAGCAAACCCAGCGTGGACCAGTGCCCGAAGGCCAGCAGCGTACTTGCCGCCCGCCTGCCTGGCACGTCGAACCAGGGCATCAGGCCTTCGGGGGGCTTTTGCGCACCCTCGGTGCTTTCGAAATCCATCACCCCATCGGCCGAGCAAAAGCGCAGCCGCGTCATGGCGTTGACGATGGTGCGAAGGCGGTCCATGCCCGTGAGCGCGGGGTCCCAGCGGTCCGGGCCGTTGCCGTACATCTGATGCAGAAAGTCCGACAGCCCCGGGCCGCGCAGCACCTGCTGCACTTCGCTCGCCAGGGCCAGGGCCTCGTCCACCGTCCAGGCGGGCAGCAGGCCGGCGTGCACCATCGCCAACCGCTCGCCGGCATGCAGGTGCGTGCGCATCAGCGGCTGCCGGCGCAGCCAGTCCAGCATGGCGTCACGGTCATCGGCTTTGAGCACCTGCTCCAGCGTGTCCTTGCGCGAGGGCTTGCGTGCCCCATGGGCGGCGGCCAGCAGGTGCAGATCGTGGTTGCCCAGCAGCGGGCGCAGCGCATCGCCCTGCTGCATGCAGCGGCGCAGCACGGCAGCCGACTCCGGGCCCCGGTTCACCAGGTCGCCCAGCAGGTAGACCGTGTCGCGGCTCGCGGAAAAGCCGATCTCGTCCAGAAGGCGCCCGAGCGCGCTGTCGCAACCCTGGATATCGCCAATACAGTAAAGTGCCATCGTGTTCCTATGCCTTGAATCATGGATTTTCTGCTGATTGCGCTGCTCACGCTGCTCAATGGCGTATTTGCCATGTCCGAGCTGGCGCTGGCATCGAGCCGCAAGTCGCGCCTGGCCGCCATGGCCGAGGGCGGCGACAAGGGGGCGCAGGCCTCGCTCACGCTGCTGGAGAACCCCACCCAGTTCCTGTCCTCCGTGCAGGTGGGCATCACCTCCATCGGCATGCTCAACGGCATCATCGGCGAAGCCGCGTTCAGCGATGACCTGGCGCGCTGGCTGCTGGCGCTGGGCATGCCCGAGCGCGCCTCCGGCATCACGGCCACGGCGCTGGTGGTCACGGTGATCACCTTCATCACCATCGTCTTCGGTGAGCTGGTGCCCAAGCGCATCGGCCAGCTCTACCCCGAAACCGTGGCCCGCCTGGTGGCTCGGCCCATGACCTGGGTGGCCCTGGTGGCCAAGCCCTTCGTGCGGCTGCTGTCGCTGTCCACCCAGGGCGTGCTCGGCCTGCTGCGCATCGACAACAACGCCGGCCGCGCCGTGACGGAGGAAGAGATCGTGGCCAGCCTGGAAGAAGGGCGCGATGCCGGGGTGATCGAGCACCACGAGCACCAGATGGTGCGCAATGTGTTCCGCCTCGACGACCGGCCGCTGACCTCGCTGATGGTGCCCCGCACGGACATGCAGTGGCTCGATGCCCGGCTCACCGTGGCCGAAGGCCTGCGCATGGCCGGCACCGGTGGTGACCATGGTGCCCATTCCTGGTACCCCGTCTGCAGGGGCTCGCTCGATGAGGTGGTGGGCCTGATCAGCGTAGCGCGCCTGCTGGAGCTGGGCGTGGAGGCCCCAGGCGCCATCGAGCAGTACGCCCTGCCGGCCGCCTTTCTGCCCGAAACCCTGAGCGGCATGGAACTGCTGGAGCAGTTCCGCGCACGCTCGGGCCGCATGGTCTTCGTGGTGGACGAATATGGCGTGGTGCAGGGCATCATGACACCACGCGATCTGCTGGAGGCGATTACCGGAGAACTGCAGCCCGGGGCTGCGACGGATGCCTGGGCCACCCAGCAAGAGGACGGCATGTGGCTGCTCGACGGCCTGATGCCCGTCAGCGAACTCAAGGCGCGGCTCGATATTCGCGATTTACCGGGAGAGGAGCGCGGCCGTTACAACACACTGGCGGGATTGTTGATGGCTGAATCAGGCCATTTGCCGGCAGTGGGCGAACGCATTGCCTGTGCCGGGTGGATATTCGAGGTGCTTGGCCTGGAGGGCAAGAGAATCGACCGTGTATTGGCGCAAATGGACCTGGCCGATCGGTCCGGCTGATTACCTGGGGCTGTGAAATGATTTTCACTGGTGAGGGGTTTCAACGGTTTGTCACGAATTTTTTCGCAAACCCTGAAAATTTTGCCCATTATTCCTATAATGGGGCCTTCCTTGTCCACCTAGCAGCCACACATACCATGACAACCAGCTACAAAGAACTCCTCAAGCAACGCGACGCCCTGGAACAGCAAATCGGTGAAGCCCGCAAGCGCGAGTTGTCGGACGCCGTATCGCAGGTGCGTGCGCTGGTGGCGGAGTTCGGCCTGACCGCACAGGACGTGTTCCCCAGTGGCCGTGCACGCAGCGCAAGCGCTGGCACCAAGGTGGCTCCCAAGTACCGCGATCCATCCACAGGCCAGACCTGGACGGGCCGTGGCAAAGCCCCCAAGTGGATTCAAAACGAGAACCGCGAAAAATTCGCCATTTGATCGATTGAATCCATTGGACAGCGGCCTGTTGCCGCGTTGCATGAAAAAGCCCGCCTTTGCGGGCTTTTTGCGTGGTACGCACCATAAACGTGCGATCCGGCTGGCCGTGTTGGGGGCGCGCCCGTGGCTGGCGCCGGGTCAGATGGGGGCTGCAGCGATCTCGCGCAATACCTGGGCCGTGAATTCGTCGGCCGGAAAGAATGATTCCACGGCCAGTTCCTGCAGGGTCACATCCACCGGGGTTCCAAATATGGTGGTGGTGCTGATAAACGAAAGTGTTCCCCGGGCGCTTTGAAAGCAGAAGGGCATTACCACACCCAGCAATTCCCCGTCGAGCACCAGGGAGCTCGATTCCTCGGGCGCGGGGTATTCCAGCAACTCGGCCTGCAGTGCGATGAGCACGGGGTCCGCCGTGGCCTGTATTTGCTGGCGCAGGCGCTCGAACAGGTGGGCCCGCCACTGGGCCAGGTTGGCGATGTGCGGTGCCAGGCCCTTGGGGTGCAGGCTGAGGCGGAACACATTCGCCGGCCCCTTCAGCAGTTCAGGGCTCACGTGGTTGGCCAGCAGCGCCTGGGCAGCGCGGTTGGTGGCCACGATGTTCCAGCAGCGATCCAGTGCAATCGCGGGGCAGGGTTCGTGGCCCTTGAGCACCAGTTCCACCGCTTTGCGCGCGGCAGCCAGGGCCGGGTCGTCCAGCGCGCGCTCGCGGTACATGGGCGCATAGCCGGCCGCCACCAGCAGGGCATTGCGCTCGCGCAGCGGGATGGCCAGGCGCTCGCACAACCGCAGCACCATCTCGCGGCTGGGGTTGGTGCGGCCTGTCTCCATGAAGCTCACGTGGCGGGTGGAGATGTCCGCCTCGTCGGCCAGCTCCAGCTGACTCAGGTGGCGCTGCTGGCGCCAGGTGCGCAGATGGTCGCCGAACGAGGCAGGCCCCGGAAGGCTGCGGTGGCCCCCGGCCGCAGGCCGGTGGGGCAGGGTGGGGCGTGGGGGGCGGTGGGTGCTGGTCATGCCCTCCATCCTAGGGCCAGTTGGCATGCCGGCCATTACCTGGCATGTCATCGACGCGGTGCAGCCCGGCCGCGACCATGGAGGCTCCTTCAACCCGAAAAGATCCCAAGGAGTCCACCATGTCCGTTCTGTCCTCTCCCTCGTTCCTGCGTGCCGTGGTCTGGTTCGATGCCGCCACGGGCGTGCTGCTGGCCGCCCTGCACCTGGCGCTGACCGAGACGCTCGCCGAGTGGCTCGGGCTGCCGGTGGGGCTGGTCTCGGCCAGTGGCCTGGCGCTCCTTGCCTATGCGGTTCTGGCCATGGCGATTGCAAGCCAGCGCAACACCCCCCGCAGCCTGCTGTGGCTGTTGATCGTGGGCAATGCCGCCTGGGCCCTCGCCAGCCTGGCACTGCTGCTGTCATCGGCCATCGCGCCCAGCGTGTGGGGCCAGGCCTATCTGGTCGTGCATGTGGTTTCGGTGGGCCTGCTGGCCGAGCTGCAATGGTTTGGCATGCGCCGCTTGCCGTTGCCTGCAATGGCTTGAATGCTCTGTATTGAATAGCGCTTGGCGCTCTTGCGCGTGTACCGGAGGGGCCCTGTGAGGCCCCTTTCCCATGGCGATGGGCGGCAGTTGCCGCCTCCCTGCATACCCCCAACGTTGGCTCCGCCGCGTGGGACTGACAGAATAGGCCTTGTCGCTTACACAGGAGTCAGCCATGGCCACATCGACCAAGTCGTCGCCCCAGCCCGCCCGCCACGCGTTTGCCAACACGCTCAAGAGTTTCAAGACCGCGTCCGGCAAGACCGGACAGCTCTATTCCCTGCCAGCCCTGGCCAAGCAGTTTCCGCAGATCAACCGCCTGCCGGTGTCCATCCGCATCGTGCTCGAATCGGTACTGCGCAACTGCGACGGCCGCAAGGTCACGGCCGAGCATGTGCACCAGCTCGCGCACTGGGCGCCCAAGGCCGAGCGCAAGGACGAGATCCCCTTCGTCGTATCGCGCGTGGTGCTGCAGGACTTCACCGGCGTGCCGCTGCTGGCCGACCTGGCCGCCATGCGCAGCGTGGCTGCCAGGCTGGGCAAGAACCCCAAGAAGATCGAACCCCTGGTGCCAGTCGATCTGGTGGTGGACCACTCCATCATGGTCGACTACTACGGCAAGAAGAATTCGCTCGACCTGAACATGAAGCTCGAGTTCCAGCGCAACCGTGAGCGCTACGAGTTCATGAAGTGGGGCATGCAGGCCTTCAGCACCTTCGGCGTGGTGCCGCCGGGCTTCGGCATCGTGCACCAGGTGAACCTGGAGTACCTGGCGCGCGGCGTGCACAAGACCAAGGCAGGTGTGCACTACCCCGACACCCTGGTGGGCACCGACAGCCACACCACCATGATCAACGGCATCGGCGTGGTCGGCTGGGGCGTGGGCGGCATCGAGGCCGAGGCCGCCATGCTGGGCCAGCCCGTGTACTTCCTCACGCCCGACGTGGTGGGCTTCGAGATGACCGGCCAGCTGCGCGAGGGCGTGACCGCCACCGACCTGGTGCTCACCGTGACCGAGCTGCTGCGCCAGCACAAGGTGGTAGGCAAGTTCGTCGAGTTCTTCGGCGAGGGCACGCGCACCCTGGCGCTGCCCGACCGGGCCACCATCGGCAACATGGCACCCGAATACGGCGCCACCATGGGCTTCTTCCCGGTGGATGAGAAGACCATCGACTACTTCCAGGGCACGGGCCGCACCAAGGCCGAGATCGAGGCCTTCGAGGCCTACTTCAAGGCCCAGGGCCTGTTCGGCGTGCCGCTGGCCGGCGAGATCGACTACTCGCAGGTCGTCAAGCTCGACCTGGGCAGCGTGACCCCCAGCCTGGCCGGCCCCAAGCGGCCGCAGGACCGGATCGAGCTGGGCAAGGTCAGCAGCCAGTTCGCCGACCTGTTCAGCAAGTCCAATGCCGATAACGGCTTCAACCGCCCGGCCGAACTGCTGCTCACCCGCCACCACATCCACCGTGGGCAGGATATGGTTCAAGAGCTGGCGCCCAAGGACAAACCTGCTCCCGCAGGCGCGCCGCGCTCCCTGGCCGAGATGGAGGGCAACAAGCCCGCGCTGGCCACGGCCCATGCCGACGCAGCGGCCACCATGCCCACCAAGGGCGCCGACCCCACGGTGGGCAATGGCGACGTGCTGATCGCCGCCATCACCAGCTGCACCAACACCTCCAACCCCAGCGTGCTGCTGGCCGCCGGCCTACTGGCCAAGAAGGCGGTGGAGGCGGGGCTCAAGGTCCAGCCGCACATCAAGACCTCGCTGGCCCCCGGCTCGCGCATCGTCACCGACTACCTCACCGAGACCGGCCTGCTGCCCTACCTGGAGAAGCTGGGCTTTGCGCTGGCGGGCTACGGCTGCACCACCTGCATCGGCAATGCGGGCGACCTCACGCCCGAGCTCAACGACGCCATCACCAGCAACGACCTCATCTGTGCGGCCGTGCTCTCGGGCAACCGCAACTTCGAGGCGCGCATCCACCCCAACCTCAAGGCCAACTTCCTGGCCAGCCCGCCGCTGGTGGTGGCCTATGCCATCGCCGGCACGGTGCTCAAGGACCTGATGACCGAGCCCGTGGGCAAGGGCAAGGGTGGCCGCGACATCTACCTGGGCGACATCTGGCCGACAAGCGAGGAAGTGCACAAGCTCATGAAGTTCGCGATGAACGGCAAGGCCTTCCGCGAGAACTATGCCAAGGTTGCCACAGACCCCGGCAAGCTCTGGGAAAAGATCAAGGGCGTGAGCGGAAACTCGTACACCTGGCCGGCCAGCACCTACATCGCCGAGCCGCCGTTCTTCGCCCAATTCACGCTCGAGCAGGGCGCCGCGACGGCCTCCGCTGTGCACGGCGCGCGCATCATGGCGCTGTTCGGCGACTCCATCACCACCGACCACATCTCGCCCGCAGGCTCCATCAAGGCCACCTCGCCCGCCGGCCAGTGGCTGCAGCTCAACGGCGTGCAGAAGGCCGACTTCAACAGCTACGGCGCACGCCGGGGCAACCACGACGTGATGATGCGCGGCACCTTCGCCAACGTGCGCATCAAGAACCTCATGCTCCCGCCCACGGCCGATGGCTCGCGCGAGGAAGGCGGCGTGACCGTGTTCCAGAGCGAGGGGCCGCTGCAGGGCGAGAAGATGTTCATCTTCGACGCAGCCATGCAGTACATGGCGCAAAAGACGCCCACGGTGATCTTCGCGGGCGAGGAGTACGGCACCGGATCGAGCCGCGACTGGGCCGCCAAGGGCACGCAGCTCTTGGGCATCAAGGCCGTGGTGGCGCGCAGCTTCGAGCGCATCCACCGCTCCAACCTGGTGGGCATGGGCGTGCTGCCCCTGCAGTTCAAGGGCACGGATTCGTGGGAGTCGCTGGGCCTGACCGGCAACGAAACCATCAACGTGCTGCCCGACCCCGCGCTCACGCCCCAAAGCGACGCCACCCTGGTGATTCGCCGGGCTGACGGCAGCAGTCAGGAGGTGGTGGTCACGCTGCGCATCGACACCCCCATCGAGGTGGACTACTACCAGGCGGGCGGTATCTTGCCATTCGTGCTGCGCCAGCTGCTCGAAGGCTGAGGGCTGATGGCACCTGGGCGGAGGTGTTCGCATCGCCCGGGCATGGAGCAGGTGGGTATGACCGGTGCCAGGTCACGGTTGTGGCGCGCATACCGCGCGTTGCGGCAGAAATCGTCGCTGGCGCTTACAGGCCGATACACTGGTGAGGTGCAGCGGACGCCCTACCCCCCACAGCTCCTATGAACTCCCCAGTCCACCGTTCCCCGCGGACGCTCGTCTCGGAGGCTCCCGCCGTCACGGTGGTGCTGGCCGTGGCGGTGCTGGCGCTGGTGATGGTGTCACTGAGCGGCATCCTGGGAGAGGGTGTGGGTCTGCAGCATGGGCTGGAGCCCTTCATGGAGCTGGTGGCCATCCTGCTGGCGTTGCTGGTGGTTTCGGTGTCCCTGCACACGCTCGACGCGCATGGCCAGGGCCGTGCGAATGTGCTGGTCGCCGGTTTCGGCGTGGCGGCGGTCTGCAATTTCCTGCATGGCGTGCTGGCCCATGCCACGCCGCAACCAGCTTCGACCCTGGCGGCGGACATGGCGCTGTGGCTTGGCTCCTGGGTGCGCGTGGCCGAGTGCGCCGCGCTGGTGCTCACGGCACTGCGCGTCTCCCTGCCCGGGCCTGCCAAGGTGTGGGCCGTGGTTGCGGGTGCGTTTTCGCTGGTGCTGGTGTGGGCGGCTGCGGGGCCGCTGCCGCAGTGGTTTTCTGCGGCCTCGGGCGGCATGTTGCCGGCGTTGATGGCCGGATTGCTGTGCGCAGGCCTGGTAGGGGCTGCCGTGCGGCTGCACGGCGATGCGAAGGGCGACAACCGCACGCGGGGACGCCTGCTGGCATGGGCTGCTGCCACTTTCGCGGTCGCGGAACTCATGGTGGGGCTCTCCGGCGTGGCGCAGGTCGGCTGGGCCAGCCTGCTGGCCATTGGCGTGCGTGTGGTGGGCTATGCCCTGCTGTACCAAGCCGTGTTCGTGGCGGGCATGCGCCAGCCCTTTGATCGGCTGTACGAGGCCGAAGCCCAGTTGCGTGAAAGCGAAACGCGCCTGCAGCTGCTGGGCCGCAACCTGCCGCTGAGTGTGCTCTACCAGGTGGTGCGCGAGGCCGATGGCCGCATGCACTTCGTGCACATCGGCGATGCCATCGAGCGCCTGAACGGCCTGCGCCCTGAGGATGTGCTGCGTGATCCCGGCGTGCTGTACCAGCAGATCCTCCCAGAAGACCTCCCCGCGCTCGAGGAGGCCAGGGACCAGTCGCTGCGCAGCATGGGGCCCATGGAGGCCACCTTTCGCATGCGTGTGTCTTCGGGGGCGGTGCGCTGGATACACCTGAGTTCCTCGCCCCGACCGCTGGATGGCGGGCGCGTGATCTGGGATGGCGTGCAAAGCGACATCACCGCCGAGCGCGAGGCCGAGCAGGCGGCCCACGCGCACGAGGTGCAGATGGCCAACATGCTGCGCCAGGTGCCCGGCGGCGTGGCACGGCTGGACCGCGAGTACCGCGTGCTCTATGTGAACGAGCAACAGGCCCGGTGGCTGCACCGCACACCCGAGCAGTTGCAGGGGCAACTGCTCCCGGACGTGATCCCCGCAGCGGTCATGGCGCGCATGCAGCCCCAGTTGCACAAGGCATTTGCCGGAGAGACGGCCGTCTTTGAAAACCGCATCGACGCACTGGACGGCCCGCAGTACCGCCACACCACCCTGGTGCCCGAATCCATCACGGAGCAGGGGGTGGTGGCCGTGGTGGTCTTCGCCTACGACCTGACCGAGCTCAAGCGCATCGAGACCGAGCTGGCCCAGCAGAAGGCCCACCTGGCCCGGGTGGTGAACGCCATGCCCGACATGGTCTTCCTCAAGGACGCGCAGGGTGTCTACCTGTCCTGCAACCCGGTGTTCGAGCGCTTTGCGGGCAAGCCCGAGCGCGAGATCATCGGCTGCACCGACTACGATCTGTCCCCTGCATCGGCGGCCGAGCAGTTCCGCGCGTATGACCGGCGTGCCATGCAGGCCTGGCAGCCCCTGGTGTACGAAGAGCAGCTGACCTTTGCGGAAGACGGTTACCAGGGGTATTTCGAGACCATCAAGACGCCCATCCGCGACCTGCATGGCCGCGTGACGGGCATCCTGGGCGTGTGCCGT
>NZ_LMIH01000011.1:0-164 GCF_001428645.1 Acidovorax sp. Root217 | reverse complement strand
GCGCCTGCTGCTGGACCGCCTGCAACGCTCCCTGGCCGCCTGCCAGCGCAGCAAGAACCTCGGCGCCCTGCTGTTCATCGACCTCGATAACTTCAAGGACTTGAACGACACCCTGGGCCACGACATGGGCGACCAGCTCCTGTCCCAGGTCGCCACCCGCCTGG
>NZ_LMIH01000010.1:158291-258851 GCF_001428645.1 Acidovorax sp. Root217 | reverse complement strand
AGGGGTTGTGCATCTGCGGACCTTACAGGGTGGCAGGTGTTGCACTTCAGTTTTGAATCCGCCGGACTCCAAGAATCAGAACTGCCGACTCGACTTGTGCGAATCCTGGATGGGGTTTGCCAACCGAAAACACATCGGAAACGCCCAGTCCACCGATAGTTTCGAATTGCCTGAGATGTCCTAGATCGCCTGGAAGTGCTTTCCCGACTCGCTTGAAAAGCATCGTCTCATCTGAAACCTTCAACGCCACATAGTGATCCAGCCATTGGTCGAAGGTTGACAGACCCAGGGTCTCACCACCGAGCGCAGTCTGCCCCTCCAAGGCGAGTGGCACCGCACTTTCCTTTTTCACTTGGTAAGCACTTTTGACTCTCTTGAGGAGTGTCCCCAGGTCGACTTGCTCGGCTTCTCCGTTCCCTTGCTGTGTAGGTTTGACATCCACGTGGAAAAGCATGCCCTTCACCTGATGAAGAGCTACCTCAGATGCATTGACGGTGACCGTGTTACGCCCAGATCGAGGATCAGGTGTTTCGGTCGCAAGCCCGATATAGCTGCTGTGCTTAGACCGATGAAGACGCCTTGCAAAAATCACGTTCTCGCGCCTGGCGATTACAAGGCTTCGATCCGAGACTTCGCTTGCAGTGGCCTCAACTATGGCCACGCTCTGCACAGTAGAAGCGAAGCCAAAGTTCATTGTCCGGAGGAAAAAAGCCGCTTTGTCCTCAAACCAATCCGATGACAGCGTCTCCAGTTCGGTCTCCTGGGAGCCTCCGTAAGCGCTCCCGAGCACGAACGCCTTCAAGCTCGGTTGAATAGGAAGATTGAACTTTGGAATCTGCTCCAGATAGAGTGGTTCAAGATTTGGAGTCGGATGCTTATGAGGCTCGCGCCTGCAGAAGGTCCTAAAGTCTTGATGTGCCGACTCGACCAGATCGCAAAGCCGGTCCAGGTTTTGTAGCTCCGTCGAGACTTGAGTGGGCGTTATGGATGTTTTAAGGTGATGGTGAGAATTGTTAAGTAGCGACCAGGTGGTGGACTTCGGGTCCAGCGCTGGATCCTTCGAAAGTGCTACCACATGCTTTGATTTGAAGAGGTCGATCGAACCGGCTTTGACGGCGCTCTTCAGGTCGTTGGCAAAATCACCTAGGGTAGGCTTGAGATTGTGTGAGGCTGAGGCTGGCTTTCCGATATCGTCAAAAAAGTCACCCAATCGTGCTTCGATGAACTCGCGGCATTTTGCTGCATAGTCCTGCGCAAACGCCGGGACTGTCCAATGGGAGTCGACCGCGTTTTTCTTGGCTTGAGCGACCTCCAGCACACTTGGCGCCGTAGCTAAAGTTGGCCGCTGCCAAGTAGCAGGATGGACATCACGGTGCTCGACCAGTACTTGTGCTGCCTGACATTCCCGGACGACATGGCCCGCGAACTTTTTATCGTGAGTTGTGAGGAAAGGTTGAGCTCCATGGGCTACCAGCTTTACCAACCCACCAGCGAGTCTTTCCTTGTTGTCACCGTCAAGCAATTCCTGTGGGTCATCGAGCACGACGAGGTTCAGACCGCCTCGCTCTTTGCGCATGTAGTCCCAGTAGGCGAAGTAGAAAGCGATTAGGGTTGCACGGAGTGCAGAGGCATTGGCCACATGCTGAGCTGGTGCAGATGCCCCATCGCTGCCGATGCGAAACTCCAGCTGACCATCAGGCTTCATGCTGGTTGCTTTTAGATCGTGGTTGGCATTGGGATAGCCAGCTTGGTAGATGGTTTTTCGCCAAATTTCGGTCACGGAGTGGAGCTCGTTCTGAAGGCTATCAACCTGCTTCTCAGCAAGAGCTCCCAGCTTGAAACACTCTGCGAGCGATGCATCTGCGACGCTGTATGCCTCCAACCGCGCTTCCAGGGCACGCCGTTCTTCTAGGTCTGCCTTCAATCTTCCGCAGGCGCGAAGAGCCGTATTTAGAGGCTCGACGCTCTCGATGAGCTTCTCCAAGTCCCTCAGGCGACCCCGGAGTGAAGTCGGGACTAAGGGAGATTCTTGGGACACTAGCCCAACGACCTCCCTAGTAAAGTTGTGGATCAACGTCCCATTGGTTTGTGCCCAATCAGATGTGCGAAGCGCTGTGTCTAGTCGAATGATGGAGCGCTGCAGCGTGGGCATCTCAGGAAGTTTTTGAGACAGGTTTTCTACCGTAGTGAGTTCCAGGCCGGGGACAATGTCTCGCCTGGCATCGCATGCAGCTGTGGCAATTTGCACTAAAGGAAATAACGGACCTTGGAAGGCCTCACTGCTCAGTGTTTCGTCGACGAGTGCCTGGCGAATCAACTGGAACGGCTTGTCGCTCAAATCGCGCTTGAGCTCCGCGGCCAATGTTTCACCCAGTGCCGATGAGAAATGGGCAACCGTTGAGTTGGACCATCTTTCTAGCGTTTGAGAAACAAAATTGAAGTCCTTTTCCAGCGCTTCGCTGAGGTGAGATTGGACCGACAGGCCAGTCACAGGGTCGATAGCGTCAACTAGATCTCCTCCGCACACTATGCAGGTCGCGAGGTCCGGATCTGTCATTCCGTGATCTGAGTACCATTGCGCGATAGCAGCATAGATTCGATGGCGTGCAGCTTTATCCGATGATTGAGAAAGCTCCAGAAGTACTTGTGCTTGGGACAGGGCTTCGGCGATGAGGCTTCGCGCGTCGGACTTTTCTTCTGTTGTGAGCTTTCGTAGAGAGGAGAGGCGGCGCGCAGACTCTGAAGTCTTGAGCGCCTCTATGGAAATACGAGCCTCAATGACATCATGCTCCAGAGCTTGGCCTTGCGCTTCGGGATTGAAATCAGCGCCAAGTATGCTTTGCGCCGCCGAAAGTGCAGATGCTTTCTTGAGTTGGAGTCTCTCCTCAACTTCCTTCAAGGCTGCTTCTGTCGCTGAACCTACGGTTGGAGAGGGCAACTCAGCGGCGATCTCCAACTCGGGATGCTTTGCAGCGATGTCGTTCAAGTCTTCAAGACTACGAGAAAATTGCGCGTCAACTTTTTCAATATCCTTTCTGCGAGCCTTGGTCTCCTCACCGCCAATGCGCTCACGCACTTTCTTCACGTGTTTGGCCAAGTCGGTGAAGGGTGCGAGTCCAGTCAATTGCGCTACTGCTTTGCCAAGTTCAGATTGAGAGCCAAGTTGTGAAAACGGAAGCAAGGCGGGGATTACCGTGCCGATTCTCAATGCGTGGCTATCAAGCCCCAAGGAGGCGAAGTTGGGAGGAGTCTCCTCAATTTTCCCCCTTGGTGTCCTGGTCTGTGTGCGCCGTACTTGGTGCAACTTGCCAGTGCCAGTCTCTCGAAGCGTGAGCTCCACCCAAGTGTCAATTGGGATTGATGATTGCTCTAGTTTTTCCATCGAGGCTGGCGGAAGCGGCGTCACTGGAGACGACTTGTAGTTTGAGACCTCGTTGTCCCCTTCATGGAGCAACTCGAAGCTGAACTCTTGGTCACTTCTTTCTGGGGCACGCTGCGGGCGGAGCAGCATGCCAGTTAGGCACCACACAACTGCATTCAGAAGGGACGTCTTGCCTGCTCCATTAAACCCCTCAAGGATTGTGATGCTTGGCGAAATCTCAAAGTCAAAGTCTTTTGGCGCTTCCTTTTTTGTCCCATAAACATGAATCCCTGCAAAGCGATGTGCCTGCAGACGGGTGAGTGTGTATGAGGATTTGGGACCTGCTGCAGGCACGGTCACCGCAACGGGCTCTGGTAGAGCAAGGCTTGGGCTTGCCACGATTGCTTCGATGTCGAGCTGCTGAACGTTGCTTGCCCACTTCAGCCGGTTCTTTGCATACCAATTCATGATCGCTCGGCTGGAGGCATCAGGTAGCGAGAAAACCTCGCCATCCGAACCCACGCTAACGGAACCGCCACCTATCAACTCGAAGAGCAATGACTCGACGGAATGAAGATGCAATGACTTTGCACTCGAATTCTTGTCCAAAATGACTCCTCCCGACGGCTGGCCTTCAATTCTGTTGGCCTATGCAGAATGCAGCGGCATTCAGGGTTTGCAACGCTAAACGTGATGCTTTCATACCGTCTGAGATTGTGCTGTGCCAGCCAAATTGCGCAATGAGTACATTGCCATGCATGTCCCTTTTGACAAGCGGTGGATTGGCATGTATTGCTCAGAATTTCAGTGCTGTAATTCCATCCAGTCATGCACAATCACTGCATGGAACTCGACCAGATCGCCATCGCCTTGTTCGGCGCCCTCGCAGCCTGGCTGTCCCAGGCCCGTAGCGAGAAGCTGCGGCGCTGGGCCTGCATCTTCGGCATGCTTGGCCAGCCTGCCTGGTTCTATGCCGCTTGGAAGGCCGACCAGTGGGGCATCTTCCTCGTGAGCGTGATCTACCTAGGTGCGTGGCTGCGCGGCGTCTGGGTCCACTGGATCGCTCCACCGCCTGATTCGGGCGTCGGCACCATCCAGATCGTCCCGCGCAAGTGAGGCAGTCGCTCAGTCCGGCCGTGGGCAATCAACAAGAGACTCGCTCGTGAAATTCATCCACACCGCAGACCTGCACCTGGACAGCCCCCTGCGCGGCCTGTCGTCCTATCCCGATGCCCCCGCCAAGCGCCTGCGTACCGCAACCCGCGATGCCTTCGAGCGTCTGGTCGCAGTGGCCATCGACGAGAAAGTGGACTTCATGGTCATCGCCGGCGACGTCTACGACGGCGACTGGAAGGACTTCAACACCGGCCTCTTCTTCGTACGCCAGATGGGCCGCCTGCGCCAGGCCGGCATCCCCGTGTACCTGCTCTACGGCAACCACGATGCCGACAGCGAGATGACCAAGGGCCTGGAGCTCCCAGACAACGTCCACGCTTTCGGATCGCGCAAGGCAGAGACCTTTCGCATCGAGGCGCTCAAGGTTGCCCTGCATGGGCGCAGCTTCAAGGTGGCCGCCACCACGGAGAATCTGCTCCCCGGCTACCCCATGCCCGTTGCCGGATGGCTCAACATTGGCGTATTGCACACCGCGCTCGAGGGCCTCACCGAGCATCCCAAGTACGCCCCATGCTCCGTGGCCGAGCTCCAGGCCAAGGGCTACCAGTACTGGGCCCTGGGCCATGTGCATGAGCAGCGGATCGAGCGCGGCGACACCACCATTGCCTACCCAGGAAACCTGCAGGGTCGTCATATCAAGGAGGCTGGCCCGCGCGGAGCACTTCTGGTCAGCGCCGAAGGAGGCGAGATCACCGAGATCGAGCGGATCGAAGTCGACGTGCTGCGCTGGCATGCCCTGATCGTGGATGTCAGTGCCTGCGAAAACCTGCGCAGCGCCGTCCGGCTGGCGGGCCAGGCGTTGGACGACCTGCTCACCAGCTCGCCTGCTGGCCTGCCCTTGGCGGTCCGCGTGAGCTTCACGGGCCAATCCGGGGCCCACGCGGCCCTGGCCAGCGACGAGGGACAGCTGCGCCAGGAGATGATCGCCCAGGCCGTGGCGCTGGACCCTGACCGCATCTGGATCGAAAAAGTGCGCGTCGACACTACGGCGCCAGCGACACAGGCCGCCGGCCTGGAGGGCGAAGCCCAGGACGCGCTCAACGCACTGCAGGAGTTGGCAGCCTCAGCCCATGCCGACCCGGAGTTCCTGCAGTCGCTCCAAGCCGACTGGCAGGCCATGCTGGAGAAGCTTCCGCACGACGTGCTGCAGGCATCCCTCGAACTCGCAGAGCTTCGCCAGGCGGAGTCATCGCTCATTGCCGAGCGGGTCCGCCAGGCCACCCCCGTACTCATGGCACGGGTAGCTGGCGCCAGCGCCGCTGCCTGACCCACCTATCCAGCTCGACACCTCCATGCGCATCCGCGAACTCAAGCTGATCCGGTACGGCAAATTCACCGACCGCCACGTGTCGCTGCCCCAGCAGCCCAGGGACATTCACCTCATCGTAGGGCCCAACGAAGCCGGCAAGTCCACTGTCCGCTCGGCCATCGGAGACTGGCTGTTTGGTATTCCCGTCCGAACGTCGTTAGGGTTCCTCCACCCGATGTCGGAGTTGCGTATCGGCGGCGTGCTGGAGCGACTGGCTTCGGGCACCGCAGAGGGCCAGCAACTGGCCTACGACCGCACCAAGGGCAACAAGAATACCGTGCGCTCGCCCGACGACGTGGCGCTGGCGGATGCGGTGCTGCAGCCCTGGCTGGGAGGGATGCAGCTCAACGCCTTCCAGCGCATGTATGCGCTGGACCACTCCACCCTCGTCGAAGGCGGTGCTGGCATCCTGTCGGCATCGGATGACGTCGGGCGGCTGCTGTTTCAGTCGGCCGCTGGCATTGAAGGCCTCGCCAACGTCCTGCAGAAGTTAGAAGCGGAAGCGGATGCTTTGTGGGGCCCGAAGAAAGCCGGTTCTCGGATCTACTACCAAGCACTCCAGAGCCATGAAGCTGCGAGCGCAGAGCTGAAGCAGGCCGTTCTCAAAACCAAAGATTGGAAAACCCAGCACGACGCCTTGCTCGCAACGGAGCAGGCCCTTGCCGACACACGTCAGCGCGACCGGGACACCCGCCAGCAGTTGAACCAACTGGAACGCATTCGCCGCGTACGGCCCATGCTGCAGGCGCTGGATGCCGCCCAGACCCAGAAGGAAACACTCGGCCTCACCGATGCAGTTGCGCTGCTGCCCGAGAACGCAACCATCATCATTCGGGATGCGGCCCAGGCCATGGCCCTGGCGCAGTCAGACAGCCAGCGTCTCGAGCAGGAATGCTCCGCGCTGCGCACGCAGCTGGAGGGCATCCTCGTCGACCAGACCCTGCTGACTCTCGACGCGGATATCACCGACCTCAACGAACGCAGGCTGCAGTACCGCAGCCACAGAACGGACATCGTCAAGCGCGCCGAAGAGATCCAGACCCACTGGACTCGGGTGATAGAGCTCGCTGGCGGTTTGGGTTGGGCGACCGATACCGAAGACGCTGTGCGCAAGCGCCTGCCAGCCTCGACCACGCGCAGCCGCCTGGTGAGCCTGCTCAAAGAGCGAGGCACATTGAACCAGCAACTGCGCAGCGCCCAATCCGCGCTGACCGATCGCGAGCAGCAGATGGAGCAGGCGCAGCAAGCGCTGGAGCGGCTGGTTGCGCGCGAGGTACATCCAGGGCTGGCGGGCACCGTCGAGAAGGCGCTGAAGCTTGGCGACCACGCCGGAGCAGTCTCCCAACTGGGTCAAAAGGCGGATGCACAGAGAGCATCCCTTGCGACTGCTCTGGTCGGCCTTGGCAAGTGGCGAGCAGAGCCGGACGCTCTCGCAGGCATGCTCGTGCCCGAGGACACAGTTGTGCAGGGCCTGCTGGATGAGAGCCGCACTGGAGTCGCAGAGGCCCAGGCGCTGCAAGACGCGGCAGCGACGAAAGCAGAGGAGTTGCAACGGCTGGAGTTGGAGCTGCAACAGTTCGTCCAGGACTTCCAACCGGTGACCCGAGAACAGGTAGACGAGGCCCGCCAGTCACGAGACCAGGAATGGCGGGCGATCAAGGCCGCGCCAAGCGAGCTCACCGCCAAGGCCCATGCCTATGAGCAATGGGTGAACAAGGCCGATGGGCTCGCTGACACCCGGCTTGATCGTGTCCAGCATGAAGCGACCCACCGGTCCAGGGCCGAACGCATCGAGCATGTGCGCTTGGAGCTGCAAGGGCAGCAGGCGCGGCTGCAGGCGGCAAATGACCGGATCGAGGCCCGAACGCGCCAATGGCAAACCCTGGCGGAGGCGAGTGGACTGCCGCAACTGCCGCTGGAGATGGCGCCGGCGTGGCTGCGCCAACGCAGGACGATTCTGGAAATCAGTGCCGAGCTGGGCCAACTCGACCAGCAGCACAAGGATGTGGTGACCGCCGGTGTCGAACTCGCAACTGCCCTCTGGTCGATGCTGGGCAGTGCCGCGGAAGAGACCGAGATGCCCACCCTCCACGACGGCCTGCAGCGAGCACGCAAGCTGCTGGCCGCCGTCGACCAGGCGCAAGGCCAACGCAGCGCGCTGGAGCAGCAGGTGGCCGACGCCCAGAACAGCGTTCCCAGACTGCAAAACCTGGTCCAGCAAGCGCAGTCAGCGTGGAGTGAGTGGGAGACCGCCTGGCAGGCGGCCGTGAAAGCCGCAGGCTACGAGAGTGCGGCGACTGCTGGCCAGATCGAAGCGGAGTTCGAAGCAATCCAGGAGGTTGAACGGTTGCTGACCCAGATCCGTAGTATTCGCAGTGAGCGCATTGAACCGATGCAGATGGACCTCGCCGATCTGAAAGCGTCCGCAGAGGCCCTTGCTCAGCGTGTCGCCCTGGACTTGGTCGAGCAGGATGCCGACGTGATCGCCCAGGAACTCTTCGCGCGTCTCACGAACACCAGGCAGTCCGAGAAGACGCAACGCGAACTGCGGACCAGGCAAGCCCAGGTCGAGACCGAGCTCGCCGAGGTCCAGCAGCACCAAGCAAATCAAAACGCGCGCTTGGCGCCATTGATGGCCACGGCAGGTGTTGACGATATCAACGCGCTCGCCGCGGCAGCCGAGCAGTCCGAACAGCGCCGAGCCTTTGAAGCCAAAGTCAGTGCAGCCCAGTCCGACCTGGTGCACGGCGGTGATGGACTTGGCCTGGACCAACTCCGCCAAGAGGCGCAAGGCGTCGCTCCCGACGAGCTGATGGCCGAGATCGAGCGACTGGGCGCACAGTCCGCGCAACTGGTGGAAGAGATCGCCCAGTTGAGCAGCCAGCACGGAACCCAGCGCAAGGCCTTTGAAGCTCTGGACGGCACAGACGCCGCAGCGAAGGCCGACGCACGCCGCCAGGAGGCGGTCGCTTCCATGGCGGATGCGGCCGAGCGTTACCTCAAGCTGCACACGGCAGCGCGCCTGCTGAAATGGTCGATGGAGAAATTCCGAGAAACGAGGCAAGGCCCGATGCTGGCCAAAGCCTCTGCAACCTTCAACACCCTGACCCTGGGTTCGTTCGAGCGCCTGCTCGTTGACTCCGCTGACGAGAAACCCAAGCTCTTCGGGATCCGCCCCAACGGCGCCCAGGTTGAAGTATCGGGAATGAGTGAAGGATCCCGGGACCAGCTGTATCTGGCACTGCGCCTCGCGGCCCTGGAGCTGCAGATCGAACAAGGTCTCAACATGCCGCTGATCGCGGATGACCTGTTCATCAACTTCGATGACCGGCGCACCGCGGCCGGGCTTCAGGTGCTCGGTGAGCTGTCGAGGAAGATGCAGGTGATCTTCCTGACTCACCATGATCACCTGGTACCCCTGGCCAGGGAGGTGCTCGGTGACGAGCTCAATGTGGTGACGCTCTGACTATCTCAAACATCAGGCCTGCGCAGTAGTCCGTCGGTCACAATCGCCTGAAGGAGTCCACCCATGAGAATTGCGAGCATTGATCATCTGGTCCTCACCGTGCGCGACATTACCAGGACAGTCGAGTTCTACAAGCGCGTTCTCGGAATGGAGCATGTCATGTTTGAAGGCATTTTCAACGCCCTGCACTTCGGAAGCCAGAAGATCAATCTGCACCCGTTTCGCGCGGAGTACCTGCCCCACGCCGACATCCCTGCGCCAGGAACAGGCGACATGTGCCTCATCTGCGAAGGAGCAATTGCGCAGGTCGTTCAAGAACTCACGACGCACGGCGTTGAAATCGAAGTGGGGCCGGTCGAACAAACAGGGGCAAGAGGCCCGATGACGTCGGTTTACATCAGAGACCCGGACAGGAATCTCGTCGAGATTGCCTGCTACCAGTAGATGCTCCATGCCCTGCAGCGTATCCAAAACCAAGGCTTTGTGTTTCGCCTTCCTGGATGAGGCATGACCTTTCCGTCAATCGGACGGGGCTTTGGCATGCCGGTTTGGTCAATTGTCGAACGACTGCTTCTGTGCACGGTGCAACACCCGCTTTGGGCCGAGGCTGTGTGAAAACGCGCGTTGCGCCCTTGACCTGCCAGTCGACTCAGAAGTCGACCGCTCAGATCGGCCTACAACGCACGATCTCGATGCGAGCAAGGGTTGAAGCACCCCTGCAAAAGTCGTCTATCGACGTTTTCACACAGCCTCGGCCCAGAGCGGAAGTTCACGGCTATCGAAAGCTGGCGGTCAAGATGGGATGGCCGCCCGCTACCGTCGATGGTGGTCGGTTGCGGGATCGGCGGCCGTCGCACAAGCCACTGATCGCGCAACGGATTTGGGCCATCTGCCGCTTCCGTTTGGATCATGGCTGCCCAGCCCGTGGATCCAGTGCCCTGGCCCGTACACCGGGTGGCGGGCGTCTTGCACCCTTGGACTTCCTGGGTTGGAACAACCGGACAAGAGTGCGGTAACGCCCAGTCAAGTTCGGCCCGCACGCCACCCTAGCATCCTGGACTGGCAGGCTCCATGGGAGTGCAGAGGGATGGTTGCCACCGTTCTCGCAGCTTGCAGCGTGTTGATCCCTGTCGAGGCGCGAAACAGTCGCTGGCTTACAGCGCGAAGGCACTCATGGAGACTTGCCATCGTTAGAGCTCCCAACGTGATGTTCCCGTCAGCGTAAAGGCGCTCACTCAAGCCATGACTATTCAATGCTTGCTACGCTCGCCGCTACTGGCCAAAATGCCCGCCGAGAATATTCATACTTGCGCGCCACGCAGGCGCTGAGATAGCAGACTTATGTCGTCGATTCCATTGGCAAATACACAGTTTGAACCAATTCAGGGCAGTGCCTTGGTGTCCACCGCCGGTGTCACGCGGCTCGCCGGTGGCGATGCAGCCGGGAATGCGGGGGCCGCAGTCCCGCCCGGTGCGCACCTGGTCTTCATCGACAGCCAGGTGCAGGACGCAAGCTCTATCGCCCAAAGCCTGCCGGCAGGCACGCAGGTGGTGATGCTCGATGCAAGCCAGGACGGATTGGCCCAGATGGCAGCCTACGTGGCTGGGCGGCAAGGTTTCGAGTCGATCTCGCTTTTCTCGCACGGCGGCCCCGGTGCCGTGCAGGCAGGCTCCGCATGGCTCACGTCCGCCACCGTTTCCGCGCACGCCGATGACCTGCGGGTGATTGGCCAGGCGCTGACGGAGCAGGGCGATCTGCTGTTCTATGGCTGCAAGGTGGGGGCAGGCAGTGAGGGACAAGCCCTGTTGGACAGCATTGCGGCCATCACCGCTGCCGATGTTGCAGCCTCGGGCGACAACACGGGCGCGGCGGCCCTGGGCGGCAACTGGAATCTGGAGCGCAGCACGGGCGCCATCGAGGCCGCCGGGCTGCCAGACGCTGCCGCCTTGGCTGGCTTCAGCACGCTGCTCGCCGCACCGACCTACGAAACCTTCGATGGAGTGGTCCTGGACGATGGCCAGCAAACCACAGTACCCCAGGGACAGAGCTTTCAAGTCAATGGCTGGACGCTGTCGATTCTGGGCCGTGATGGCAACAACGACGCTCAGGGCCTCATGGCGGTGACCAACCAATCCAGCACCACCACACTGGCCGACAACAACAACGACAAGGCGATGGTGTTCTCGGGTCCGTACGACAACACCTTTGGCAATGCGGCAGCGGTGCTCAAGTCCACCACCGGCGAGGAGTTCTCCCTTCAATCCATCACTGTGGAAAATTTCGCTAGCAGTGGCACCGATTACTCCCTTGTGGGCTACCGCAACGGTGTGCAGGTAGCTGGGGCAAAAATCGATTTTCAGGTAGCGTCACCTCTCTCGGGTGGAAGTGTCGTGTCCGTTACAGGGAGACCATGGACTGCGCTGGACGAGATCCGCATCGTTCGCACGAATGGCCAGACGGACATTTCGATCGCTGTCGACGATATCGCAGTGTCCATGGCGGGCCCCATCAATGCCGCGCCCGTCATCGGCAACATCAACGGAGACGCGGTCACCTTCACCGAAAAAGGCAGCCCGGTGCTTTTGGACGCTGGCAGCGATGCCGTGGTGACCGATACCGACAATGCCAATTTCGACGGCGGCAAGCTGAGTTTCAGCATCGTCACCAACAACGTGTGGGCCCAGGACACGCTGGCCATAGTCAACCAGGGTACCGGTGCGGGCCAGATCGGCGTCTCCGGCAATACGGTGCTGTATGGCGGCGTGGCGATCGGCACCTTCAGCGGCGGCTCTCTCAACAGCCCCCTGGAAATCAGCCTGAACAGCAACGCCACTGCGCAAGCGACCCAGGCGCTGGTTCGCAGTGTCGAATACAACAACACCGATGCCAACGACCCCTTGACATACCTCCGCACGGTGCAGGTGACGTTGCATGACGGCGTGGACGCCACCAGCGCTGGAGCAAACATCGCGTTGCAGGTGCAGGCAGTGAACGACGCGCCCACGCTCACCGGCAGTGCACTCTCGCCCACCTACACCGAGAACGGCAGCGGCGTGGCGCTGTTCAACGTCAGCGCCCTGAGTGCGGTGGAAAGCGGCCAGCGCTTCAAGTCGCTGGTTCTTACGGTGAATCAGGTGAGCGATGGGGCCAGCGAGGTGCTGCGCATCGATGGCACCAACGTCGCACTGACCCACGCCAACACCTTGTCGACCGCCACCAACGGCATGCAGGTGTCGGTGAGCGTATCGGGTGGCGTGGCCACGGTCACGCTCACCAAGGGCAGCCCTTACGTCAACGCATCGGCCCTGCAGACGCTGCTCAATGGCATCACGTATCGCAACGGCAGCGAGCACCCCACGGCCGGCACGCGGGTGGTCACCCTCCACCAGGTGCAGGATGACGGCGGCACCGCGAACGCAGGCGCGGACACCACCCTGGTGTCGCTGGCGTCCACCGTCACCGTGGCGGCGGTCAACGATGCGCCGATCGTCACCACCAGCGGCGGCAGCGCCGCCTTTGCCGCTGGCGACAACACGGCGTCGACGCCGGTGGCCATCGACAGCGGCCTGACGCTGAGCGATGTGGACCACACCACACTGGCCACCGCGACGGTGAAGGTTGCCGGCAACTTCAGCGCGGGACAGGACGTGCTGGCCTTCGTGAACGGCAACGCAGGCCTCTTTGGCAACATCACCGGCACGTACAACGCGGGCACGGGGGTGCTGGAACTGGCTTCCGCTGGCGCCACGGCAACCCTGGCCCAATGGCAGAGCGCCCTGCGTGGGGTGACCTATACCAACACCGCGGTCACGCCCGGCACGGCTGCCCGCACGATCAGCTTCGAGGCCAACGATGGCGTCACGCCCAGCGCGCTGGCCACCCGCACAGTCACCGTCACGGCCGTCGACCAGACCCCGGTGCTTTCCACGTCGGCAGGCACCACGGCATACACCGAAGGCCAAAGCGGGGTGGTGATCGATGGCGGGCTGGCGGTGTCGGACCTGGACAACGCCACACTGGCCGCGGCCACGGTGCGCATCACCAACAACCACCATGCGGCCGAAGACCGCCTGCAGTTCGTCAACAGCAATGCGGCCACCTTCGGCAACATTGCCGCCAGCTACGACAGCGCCACGGGCACGCTCACCCTCGCGTCGGGCGGTGCCATCGCCACGCTGGCGCAGTGGCAGGCGGCACTGCGCGCGGTCACCTACAGCAACACGTCCGCCGACCCCTTGCAGGATGTGCGCACCATTTCCTTCGTGGTGAACGATGGCAGCAAGGCCAGCGCGGCGGGCGCGCGGCTGGTCAGCGTCGCCCCCGTCGCGCCAGAGCCCCCCGAGCCGCCCGCGTCGAACCTGGTCGATGGGGTGCCCGTGACCAGCGCACCTGGCGATGGCGGCAGCGTCGTCATCACCATCCCCGTGGTGCCGTCCTCCCGGCCCGACAGCGTAGCCACACCAAACCCGGCGCTGGCCGATATCCCCCTGGTCAAGGGGCCCGATGGCCACCCCATCGTGCAGGTGGGCGTGCCCGTGGGGGTGGGCTTGCAGGCCGAGGGACTGCCCATCGCCGTCACCGGCACCGCAGCCCTGGCCGAGCTGGGCCTGCGCATCGAACGTCTGGCAGCGGGCAACACCGAGCTGACCAACAACGGGCAGGTCTTCTACGCCAGCATGGACCCCAGCGAGCCCCTGACCGTACAGACCATCAAGGTCACGACGGGCGCAGGCTTCGACCCCAAGGTTCCCCTCGTCATCAGCGGCAGCACCCTGGCCGCAGACGGCAAGCAGGCCGTCATCCTGGACGCCCGAGCGCTGCCGGCCGGCTCCCTGGTGCAGGTGGACAACATCGACTTCATTGCCGTCGTCGGCGCGGTGCGCGTGGTGGGTGGCCAGGGCCAGAACGTTGCCAGCGGCGATGGCTCCAGCCAATGGATCGTGCTGGGAGCGGACGACGATGTCCTCCACGGAGGCGGCGGCGATGACGTGGTCGGCAGCCAGGGCGGCAACGACCGCCTGTACGGGGACGCCGGAAACGATGTCATCGTCGGCGGCAAAGGCGATGACCACCTGGAAGGGGGAACCGGCAACGACGTGCTGATCGGCGGCCCCAGCGATGCGGGCACCTGGCAGTTCGCGCTGGCGGGCGATGGCCGACTGCACGTGGGCTACGTCGCCAGCCAGGCGCTGCTCAGCGAACTGCCGCAGGCATCCTTGTCGGTTAATTTGCAGGGCGCTGCGGTCATCGACCCGCGCCTGGCGCTGCTAGGCCACGACTACGGCAAGCTGGAGACCACCAGCCTGCTGTTCAAGGCGCTCACCGGTCAGCTCCCGACGCTGGAGGCGATGAACGCCCTGACCGGCACCGCTTGGAGTCGGTCCGATCTGCTGCAAGGTGCATGGAACTGGTTTGAGGGCACCCTGCCTGCAAATGCCAGCACCGCCGACAAGGCCCAGGCACTGATCACCCAGACACTGGGTGGGCCGCAGGCCACCGCCCAGAACCTGAAGATTGCCGTTGACTTCCTCGGGCAGGGAGGGACGTGGGCCCAGGCGCTGGACTTTCTGGTGCACCTGCCCCAGGTCATGGCATCCATCACCACACAGACCGCCTCCGGTGCCCAGCTCAGCCTGGTCCAGAACGCTGTGCTGTCCGAGGCTGGCTGGAGCGCCGAGAGCGGCAACGACACGTTGATTGCAGGCACGGGCAACGACGTGCTGATCGGTGGCGGGGGCAGCGACATGCTGGACGGGGGCGAGGGCACGGACATGGCCGTGTTTATCGGCACACTCCAGCAGTACCGCTTCACCCTGCAGACCAACGCCACTGGCCAGCAGGAGGTGCTGGTGCGCGATACCGCCAGCGGCGACGTGGACACGCTGCGCAGCATCGAACTTCTGCAGATCGGGGGCCAGGCCTACCGTACCCCGGTGGCGCCCCCCGGCGCAACGGAGTATCCGATGGAAGGGCACCTTGACGCGGTGGGCGCGGCAGAGATCGCGCTGGTGGGGCTGCCCGCTTTTTGAAACTCGCCCTCCCTGCCCCTGCCCACGCGCTTGACGGGTTCATTGCCGGCGCATGAGGTGCGGGAAAGCCCCTGCGAAGCATGCGACGCATGGCAATGGACCGAGATCACCCTGGCAGGGAGCGAAAGCACTTCGGCTTTGAATCTGGCCCCCTTTTCGCCGTTTGGAAGCGGCCCCCAAGGCTAGCTGACGCAAAGTCAGCTTTGGGCCCCAAGCAGCCTTTCATCGAGCTGTCGGCACCAGTCCGCTGATAAAAGAGCCTGTCATCAATCGTCAAGTTTGCGAAGCTCGCCCAAAATAAGTGGCGTTCGTCGTGAGCACCTATCACTGCGCCGCAGGGGCAGCAGTCGCGAGCGCTTTCATCACCTCGTTAGTGATGTCCACCGTTGGCGCAGCCATAACGGCATCCTGCAGTATCAGGTCGTACTTTTCCTGCTTGAAGATCTGGCGGATCGCACGGTGTGTCAGCTCCCATAGCTCGGACTTCTGCTCGTTGCGGCGCTGAGCTACCTCTTCATTGAACTCACGGAGCTTTCGCATGAGGTCGCGTTCCTGATCGATCAGTTCGCGCCGCCTGCGACCGATATCGTGTTCGGACAGCGTGGGTCCTTCCTTATCCAGTTGGTCGGCCACGGCCTTGAGGTGAGCTCCCAACTCATCAAGTTGCCTCTGTCGAGGGAGGATTTCGGCAGCCAGCTTGTCCTCCATAGCCCTGGCGGGGAGCGACAGGAGCATCACACGCTCGAAGTCCACGTAACCGATCTTAAGTTGCTGAGCCAGCGCGGATGAAGGAGCCAGAGAGATCATGCACGCCGCCACCGCGCCGGTGGCAAAGACAACCGCTGTACGGCGGGCCACCGCGCAGGTAGCCACCGAAAACGTCAGGATAAGTTTGTTCATCAGATGGCGCTCCGACGTGGATGTGAAAGCACTGGATGTTATCCGGCGCCCCAGTAAACAGCCGTTCCTACATTCAACGCTCAGACGTCATTTGGCAGCTCTGCAGGTTTCAAAAGCCTCTGTGTCGATTCTCTGTGAAGACGGTACACCGACCGTCCGCTTCTGGCCGAGGCTGTGTGAAAACCCAACCCGCAACCGCTGCCTAAAACTAAAATGTGCACAACGGGCAAGCCTTGCCGCTTCATCGCGTGATGTCGGACTTCATCAATGAGAAGCCGGATGCATCTTCTCGGGATCGAAGGTCTGGAAGGCCAGCGAGATGGTCTGAGGCCACTGAAGCCGCGCGAAAAAGCTATTGGGCCTCGGCCAGCAAAGCCAAGGCTTTGCGCTTGCCAAGGTTGAGAACCTCGTGGATCCGCAGCAGTTGCGCTGCGCGAGGAAATGCCTTTCCTGTCTCCCATCGGTAAACCGAGAGGTGGCCTGCCTGAAGCAACTTGCCCATTTCCTTGGCCGTGAGGCCCAATTCGGCGCGCTTGGCTGCCAACGCCTCTGGTTTGAAAACCCATTTGCGGCCGCTTTTGCGCGCGGGTGCCTCTTCTTCCACGGCCGCCTTCGCTGGAGTCTTGACTTGTCGCTGTGCGGCTTTGAGCTGCGACGTCAGCGCCTTCACGTCACGCTTCAGCGCGGCTATCTCGGAGCGATGGGATGTCAGTGCCTTTCGCATACCCTGGATCTCTGGCTTGAGTTCCTTGCGGGCCATGCGCACAACTTCGGCGCGGAATGCATTCGAGAAAGTATTCATGGGCGCATTGTGTATGAATCTGGCACGACACTTGAAACGGCACCGCACATGGAAGGCCGCCAAAAGACTCAAGCCTTGACGGTTAGTTGGCTGTACAGGCACTAGGCCACAGCCGCAGCAGTTTTGTCGGCGTTGCGCTTTGACGCTTTGGGATACGGCGGCCTTGAACTTGGCGCCGGCTACAAACTTAGGTGCCGTTGATGCAGTTGTCTTCAACGCGGCGCCAGTGGATGGATTCTTGCCTTTGCGGATCAGGCGCTGATACTTGCAAGCAGGGCGCAACCAGGTGTACGGGTGCGACTGAATCTTTTTGTGCGATGCCCGCGAACAGCACAATACCGATGACAAGCGCGATGCGAAGCTGCATGGGTATATCTGGAACTGAATTTGGGACAGTGGCCGTGGGAGGCATGGCTCGCGGATGCTATGACTGCAAAGCGGCCATGCGACATCCATGTACCGCGTGGCCCTACAGTGCCCACGTTGCGCCAAGACGAGTGCCTTGTCCATGCGCTGGGAACAAGGCCGGCACAGCCACCGCATAGGCCGGATCCATGGGCGGCGAGGAGCCCGTGTTTCGAGTCTGCCTTCGCAGCAGAGGTGCTGTTCGCCTACACCAGACGCCGGAGCATGTGCCTAGCATGTTAAGGAACAAACCGACTACATAGGACATATCCGATGACGCAATCGAACTCCCAACCAGACCGCATTGATGTAGACGACGCTGCTTCACTTGCTCGTTGGACACGTGAGCTTGACACCACTGAAGAGCAACTCAGGGACGCAATCGCCAAGGTAGGCGACAAGGCAGCGGATATTGAAATGCATCTCAAAGGCGCGCGAAGCACGACCAACGTTGATCGCGTTCAGCAAGCAGATGCCAAATAGCTGAGCCGTAACAGACATAAGCACGCGTTTGCTCGTGCGTATACGCGCTTATCAAGCCAAGCCCATACCGGTCAGGCTGGTCAATCGATGAGCCCGTGCTTGAGTGCGTAGTAGGTCGCCTCGCTGTTGCTCTCGAGCCCGAGTTTCTTAAAGGTTCGAGTCCGATAGGTGCTTACAGTCTTGGTGCTGAGGTTGAGAAGCTTCCCAATGGAGGCTACGTCCTCCCCTTGAGCGAGTTTCAGAAAGATTTGAAGCTCTCGCGTCTTCAACGTCTCATGGGGCAAACCTAGGCGGGGCTTGAAGACCTCCTGCGCAAGCAACTCGGCGACATCGTTGGTAAGGTAGCGCCGACCATCTCCAATCACGCGTATTGCTCGTACCACCTCGTCGGGATCACAATCCTTGTTGAGGTATCCATCTACCCCCTGCTGCAGGAGCGTGATGGCGTATAGCGACACCGGCAGGCCCGAGAAAATGAGGATGCCCGTGTCCGGCGAGCGCGCCTTCAAGCTGGCCAGTGCATCCAACCCACTGAACTGAGGCATGGTCAAGTCCAGCACCAGGACATCAATGCTGTGGTCGCGGACCAGGTTCATCGCTTCACGCCCGGTGCCAGCTTCGGCAACGATGTGAATGTCTTCATGGCTTTCGAGGTATTCGCGCAAGCCTCTGCGCACGACCGCATGGTCATCCACCAGTGCGACCTTGACCTTCTTTTGCGCAACCCTTGCTTTTGCGAAATCTGCATGCAGCATTTGATCCCTCATAACTACTCTTGTTGTCACCTGGAAACCGCAAGCACTGTAGCAATGCGAAGCGCCATGATCGATCCGACTATGCTGATTGCAATGTAGGAAAACTCCGAAAGACGTCAGCTCTTGAAGGCAATGTGATGGCGATCTGGATGGCTCCTTTGTGACGTCGGTGCATGTCGACAAACGTGGAGAGCTACCCGCTAGCGATGGAGGTGTCGCTGTCATCGATAGCTGTATGAAATAACAGTATCGAGCTTATTTCCTACAACCAGTTCAAGGGCGGCGTCGCATGCTGAAGGCTCCTACAACCCACTGGAGCAAGAGCATGACCGACAAATCCACGCAGTCCTTAGCTGACCAAGGCAACATGGAAAAGGACCCCATAAATTGGGTCACAGGCGATGAGGCAATGACCGGAGCGCAACGGTCGTATCTGCACACGCTTGCAGAAGAGGCCGGCGAGGCAGCAGACGATTCGCTGACCAAGGCGGAAGCCTCCCAGCGCATTGAAGAACTTCAGGCTGCTACTGGACGCGGACGCGCGCAGGCAAAAGCTTAGCGTTTCATGTTTTGCTGTACGAGCTGCGTAATCAGACTCTCCCAATCTGGCGTGACCCTTGTCCCTGAAAGAAAGATCCACCATGAGCGATTGGCTTGACTGGGTTCAGTGGCCTGCGTTTACCGCATCAGTGCTTGCGGCCTGGCTCGTAGGGTCCAAGGCGGCAAGTCGCCGCAACGCAGGGTTTTGGGTGTTTCTAGCCAGCAATGCTCTGTGGGTAACCTGGGGCCTGCACTCGCACGCCATTGCTCTGATTGCGTTGCAGATCTGCCTTGCAGCCATGAACATCCGCGGCTTGGCGAAAACCGGTGACGTGAGCGAGCCGAAGTAAGAAGGGCACAACCATGACCACACAACCCGGCTTCTTTCAGCAGTCCAAGAAGCCACATCTGCAGCCAGGCCGGAGAGTGCTGTTGCTGGTGGGCTTCATCAACCCCATGGAGTTTCCTGGCGCTGAAAACCTCGTACCGGCTGCACTGCAGGCGGCGCATGCCACAGCATGACTGAAGAATCGGATTGTCGCCAATGGCGTGACAGCCATCTACGCGAATGACAATTGGCTCATCGTGTGACATCTTATAGCTCTGTCGCCGACACGTTGGAACCGCCTGGTGCCCTACTGAGCGCAACCGACTCGTGATGGTCAGGCTACTTGAAGTCGCGGCTTCCCAACCGCCCGAGCCTGCCCAACCAAGGCGTTAGATCGACCAGCCTGTCCGCGATCAGATTGGTCACCTGCCCCCGCCGCTGCCACATCCCTTTGACCGCGAGCAGCCGCGACTCCAGCAGCACTTGCCTCTGCTCATCTCGTACCGATGACCAAACGATCACCTGCACGGTCCCAAACTCGTCTTCCAAAGATACGAAGATCGTGCCCTTGGCTGTGGACGGCTGCTGCCGTAGCGTCACGATGCCAGCCGTGCGGATCACCCTGCCGTCCGGGATATGGCGAAGATCGCGCGACGACAGCAGTTTCTTCGCGGCCATCCGTGGCCTCAGCAGCGCCAACGGATGCCGGCGCAAGGTCAGCCCGGTGGATGCGTAGTCCCATACGATTTCCTCGCCCTCCGGGGCCTCCTGCAGCTCCAGATACTCCTCGTTGATCGGTGCGTCCTGCAGCAGCTCCGGCGTCCAGTGCAGGCCTGCAGCGTCCCACACTTGCTGGCGGCGGTGGCCCGACAGGCTGAGCAGCGCATCTGCTGCTGCCAACAGCTTCATCTCGTGCTGTTCCAGTCGCGCGCGCATGGCCAAGTCTTCCGCACTGTCAAATGGGCCGTTTTCACGGGCCTCGACGATGCGCGCGGCCGAAGTAGCGTGCAGGCCTGCCACCATGTGCAGGCCAAGCCGCACGGCAGGGATTGCGGGCAAGTCCTCCAGCGTCGATTCGACGGCGCTGTGCATCACGTCGATCCTCCGCACTTCCACGCGGTGTCGCTTGGCATCCTGTACCAGCTGGCTTGGCGTGTAAAAACCCATCGGCTGCGAGTTGAGCAGTGCCGTCAGAAAGGCTGCTGGCTCATGCCGCTTGAGCCAGCAGCTGGCGTATACCAGCAACGCAAAGCTGGCCGCATGACTCTCGGGGAAGCCATATCCGCTGAAGCCCTTGATCTGCTGGTAGATCGACTGGGCAAAGGGCTCGTCATATCCTCGCGCCCTCATGCCCTGGATGAGCTTGGTCTGGTACTTCTCCAGCCCCCCGCGCTTCTTCCAAGCCGCCATGGCCCGCCGAAGGTCGTCTGCCTCGCCTGCTGTAAAGCCGGCAGCGACCATCGCCACCTGCATGACCTGTTCCTGGAACAGCGTCACGCCCAGGGTGCGGCTGAGCACCTGCTTCAAATCCTCACTTGGATAGATCACAGGTTCCAGGCCCTGTCGGCGGTTGAGGTACGGATGCACCATACCGCCCTGGATCGGGCCGGGGCGCACGATGGACACGGAGATCACGAGGTCGTAGAAGCACCGTGGCTTGAGCCTTGGCAGCATCGACATCTGCGCACGACTCTCCACCTGGAAAACGCCAACCGTGTCCGCCCGAGAAATCATCTTGTACGTTTCACGGTCCTCCACCGGAATGTCCTGCATCCCGAAGTCGTACCCCTTGCGCCGGCCCACCAGGGTCAGGGCTTTGCGGATGGCCGTGAGCATGCCCAGGGCCAGTACATCGACCTTGAGCAAACCGACTGCATCCAGGTCGTCCTTGTCCCATTCGATGACCGTGCGGTCTTCCATGCTCGCGTTCTGGATCGGAACCATGCGGCTGAGCAGACCCCGCGTGAGCACAAAACCACCGGGGTGCTGTGATAGATGCCGCGGAAAGCCAATCAGCTGGCTCGTCAGCAAGATAAGCTGCTTCACCGCCAGGTCGTTCTCGGACAACCCCAACTCCTCGAAGCGCTCCAGCCGCACACCTTCGCCGTCCCACCACTGGTGACCTTTAGCCAGGGCATCCACGGTTTCCAGGCTGAAGCCAAGTGCCTTGCCGACATCGCGTATCGCTGACTTGGGTCCGTACGTCACCGCAATCGCGGCCAGTGCAGCTCGGTCCCTTCCGTATTTTGTGTACAGGTACTGGATCACCTCTTCGCGCCGCTGATGCTCGAAATCGATATCGATGTCCGGCGGCTCGTTGCGCTCCCTGCTGATGAAGCGCTCGAACAGCGTCGACATGCGATCAGGGTCCACCTCGGTCACGCCCAGGCAGTAGCAGACCACGCTGTTCGCAGCGGACCCACGGCCTTGGCAGAGGATGTGCTGGGAGCGCGCGAAGCTGACGATGTCGAACACGGTGAGGAAGTAGTGCTCGTAGTGCAGGTCGCAGATCAGCTCCAGCTCGTGCTCGATCTGCGCTTGCACCTTGGCGGTGATGCCGTGTGGCCAGCGGCGGCCGGCGCCTTCGTAGGTGGCTTGGCGCAGGTAGCTGGAGGGGGTGTGGCCCTCGGGTACCAGTTCGTCAGGGTACTGGTACCGCAGTTCGTCGAGACTGAAGGTGCATCGCTCGGCCACGCGAATCGTCTCTGCCAGTAATTCATCGGGGTAGGTCTGTGCCAAGCGCAGGCGGCTTCGAAGATGGCGCTCGGCGCTGCGCTGCAGCTCGTAGCCGCACTCGGTCAGGGGCCGTCCTACCCTCGTGGCGGTCATCACATCCTGCAGTGGCTTGCGGCTGCGCCGGTGCATGTGCACATCGCCCATGGCCACCAGCGGTATGGCAGTCAGCGCAGACAACTCCCGCATGCGGTGCAGCCACAGCTCGTCATCGATGCGGCGGTTCAGGTCCACGCCAATCCATGTTCGCCCGATGAAGTGCGTCAAGGTCCAGCGCCCCAGCTCCTCCAGCTGCTCGTCCGTCCCTGTCCGGTCTGGCGTCACCATCACCAGGCAGTCGGCCAGAGCATCGCCTTCGATGGTTGAGCGTTCAAGAAGGTAGGTGCCTTTCTCTGCGGTGCGCCGCAGCCGCGTGATGAACTGGCACAGGTTGCCGTAACCATCGAGGTTCTGCGCAAGGATCACCATCGTGAAGGGCAGGGCGGCCTGCACCTTGAACTGCGAGCCCACCAGCAACTGCAGCCCCTCCTTCTTGGCTGCGACATGCGCGCGCACCACACCGGCCAGCGTGCATTCGTCGGTGATGGCAATGGCGCTGTAGCCCAGCTCCTTGGCGCGCTCGACCAGCTCGTCAGGCCAACTGGCACCGACAAGGAACGTGAAATTGGAAACGCAGCGCAGCTCTGCGTAGAAGGGAAGCGCCATGACTGTTGCCTGAAGGTCGATGCATCGTTCAGGCGTACAGGCCGTGAAGGAACCAGCCTGTCTCATCCTCGGCCAGGCGGCGTTGGAAGATCCACAGCACGCCGGCGTGCCGGCTCAAGGCGATCCAATAGTCGCGCTGCACGTTGAGCTGGCCGGCAGGTGCGCTCGTAGCCGCCGTAGGCTCTCGGTGCCACCAGCCACCTTCAACGCGGTCCGGGCCCAGCAGCAACTGCAGTTGCCCCTGGTAGATCGGGCGGTGCTCCCGCTCGGCCAGGCGAAGCGGTTCGGGCAGCACCCACGCGGGCAGTGGCAGCTCGTGGCAGGCGAGCGAAGCGCGGGGGCGCGCCATCTCCGCACCTTGCCAGCACTGCATCCATTCGGGGCGGTGATCAGCGTTTAGGACTGGGCGCACTACGCGATCCTTGCCCAGGCGGGCCTGCACGCGCTCCAGCACCAGGGACGTGGCTTCGCCCTGGCGGATGGTCTCAGGCAGGAGCGACTTGCTCTCCTGCTTGATGGGGATGGTCTCGGAAGCAAGCAGCTCAATGTCACCGGCGGGGGCCAGCAGCTCGACCTTGGCCAGGTGCTCGCTGAGCAGCCGGCCCAGGTGGTCCACGTTCTGCGTGGCCTCCGCGGTGCGTACGGTGATCTCGCCGCCAGTGCCTGCGGTCTTGGCGCGCATCGCGTCATGGGCCCAGCGCAACGTGAACGAGGTGACGCCCATGTGCCTGGCAGCGAGCCAGCCGGACATCTGGAGTAACAAGCGACGGGCGCCAAACATCAGCGCCATCGCATTCTCGACACGGAACATGAACTCCAGGCGGGCACTGAAGGTCTCGGGTAGTTGCTGCCACTCGCAGACCTCCGGGCGCAGTCCGTAGGCCTGGTCCAGGCTGTGAAGCAGCTCCTTGTCGAACCGCCGACCAAGGCCACCCCGGGGCAGCTTGCGCACATCGCCCAGCGTGCGTGATCCGAGGCGGTGCAGCGTGCCCTGATGGCGCGCCACCGCAGTGATCGTCTCCAGCGGCAGCTTGTCGAGAATGGATGGCAGCGGGCCTGCAAAGCCATCCACCACGCGCGAACGCACCAGCGCCAGTGCGGCCGTGCCCGTCGGGGCCCAGGCGAAGGCTTCAACGCCCAACTCACTGGCTTCCGATTCGATGCGCCCTCGCAAGTGCGACAGGCCGCCAAACAGGCGTGCGCTGGCCCCGACCTCCACCAAGACCACTTCTTCGCGCACGGCCACCCTCGGAGAGAACTGCAGCGCCCAAACAGCCAGGGAAGGCAGGTCAATGGCGGTGCAGGACTCGGTGCTGGTCTTGTGAGGTAGCAGTGCGGCCCAGATGCCGATCATCGGTGGCCTCCTCTCTGCGCAGGGGGATGGCGAAATCGGTGTCCAGGCGACGCAGTCGCGGCGGCAGCACCTGGCTCAGGCGGCCGGGGATGGCCTGCAGTTCCAGCACACCGGGGCATGGCGTGCCACGGCGTTTGAGGATGCGCACGTCGATGTTCCAGCCTGTGCCGAGCGACACCAGGGTGCGCAGTGGCGCCGGCGAGGCCTCTCGCTGCGCGTTCAAGGGCCGAAAGAGAAAGACGGGCGACTGACAGGACTGGGCGTGCACCTGCAGGCGCCTAATCTGGTCCGCGCGGACCTGAGGGAGCCAGGACAGCACCGCGCCGCGGGGATTGGACCTCACCAATTGCTCAGTCACCCACAAGCGTTCGGCTGGAGTCTTGGCCTGGATCCAGACGATCTGGTCGGCGGGCACTCCGAGCTGAGCCAGGCCACCGGCATGGGGCTGCTGGGGCGGGGCTACGAGCAGTATTTGGCCGCCGTTCTGGACCAACCTGGGCAAGCATCGGCCCAGCAGGCGCCATTCGCACAGCGGTGCTTGGGCCGTGAGGACCTCGGTCAGGGCGCGTGTGGGCCAGCCACCCCCGGGCAGGGAAGCGTCCAACAGCTCAAAACCTGTAGAGATTGTCGGGTGGCCGTCTTGCACCAGGTCGTCGCCCAGCCACACTGACTCCCGCACCGAGATGGGCAGACTCTGGGTGTCGAAGGACTGGGAAGCGTGGGCGGCAGGCATGGCAAAATACTGTAATTAAATACAGTATATGGACAGACTTACTGACATGAAAAGAGGGTTCCGACGGCGGTTGAAGGCCATTGCGGGCGGTTCGCACCCAAATCGATAGCGGGGAAATCAGCGTCTGCGCTGGAGGATCAAAAGAATCACCAACGTGGAAAAAATTTGCGATGACTAAGCGGAGCGTGCGGACGAAACCCTGGTGCAAGGTCAGGATGCTGCAATGCCCGAAGTGCCTGAAAGGCAGATTTCTGTATAAGAGCTCAACGATGGAAACCGATCAGCCTGCCCCCATGAATCGCTGTGGCTACTGTGGATCTACCAACTACCGCAGGGTGGTCGAGCGCGATGCCCAAGGCTTGATGCGCTACGGCGAGCGTTTATTGTGCTCGGGATGCACGCGAGAGTTCACCGACCTGGATGCCTGGCGGCAAGGCGCATCGGATGCGTCCCCGCCGCTGTCTGCAGCGGCATGACCGACACCTACCTTGTCTCATCATTCGCGGACAAAGACCGCGTCAAGGCGCTGGGCGCACGTTGGGATCCGACTCGCCGACAGTGGTTCGTGCCCGAGGGCCGAGACCTTACGCCTTTCGCGCAGTGGTTGCGTGCTGCAGATGTGCCAGCACCCGTAGTCTCGCGTGATTTGCTGGCGCCTTCCCCGACCGTGTCCAGGGGCTTGGCGGTCCCTGAAAAACAGGGGGTATCGCTGTCTCAGTTGCTGCAAGGCGTCTCGGGGGCGGTAGCGCAGGCTTTCAAAGCCGGGGTTTGGACGCTTGTTGAGGTGGTAGATACGCGTATTCGCAACGGCCATGTGTACCTTGAGGTCTCCGAGCGCGACGTTTCGGGAGTCATCACCGCCAAGGCCAATGCCGTCATCTGGGCCGGTACGGCCAGCCAGATTCTCCCCAAGTTCGAGTTGGCGACCGGTGCCCAGATCGGGCCAGGTATCAAGCTGCTGGTGCGTGCACGGCCCGTGTTCAAGCCGCAGTTCGGTTTCAGCATCGAGATCGATGCCATCGACTCTGACTACACGCTGGGTGACCTGGAAGCCCGCAAGCGTGAAATACGCGAGCGCTTGCAGCACGAGGGCTTGTTCGAACTGAATCGACAGTTGCCAACTCCGTGGGATTACCACTTGGTCCTGGTCGTGGCACCGGAGGGGGGAGCCGGCTTGGGCGACTTCCAAGCTGAGGCGAAGCGGCTTGAGGCCGGTGGAATCTGCCGTTTCGTATACGTCCACAGTCGATTTCAGGGCGATGGTGCTGCTGCAGAGATCCGCATGGAATTGCTTGGCGCGCTGGAGCGCATGGATCAAGAGGGCTTGCACCCCGACGCCGTGGCCATCATCCGCGGTGGTGGGGCCATCAACGATATGGCTTGGCTCAATGACTATGCGCTAGTGCGCGCCGTCTGCGAACTGGATGTTCCCGTGCTGACTGGCATAGGGCACGAGCGAGACAACACCGTGCTCGACGAGGTCGCCAATATCCGTTTTGACACCCCTTCCAAAGTCATCGCGGGCATTGAGCGACTCATTCTGCAGCGAGCTCAGGAAGCCAAGGGCCTGTTTGCCGAACTCGTGGGGGAAGCCAGGCGCGCTATGGGCAACACGCGGCGCGTTGTTGTGGAGCATTACACCGCCATCGAGACTGGTGCGCGGCAGCAGATCGCTCTCAGCCGGCAACGCTCTGCCGAGATGCTGGCGCAACTGAAGCTCGACGCAATCCAGGCAGTGCGAACGGGTGCAGAGCAGACTGAGCGCGACATGGCCGATGTGCGTCGCTTGGCAACGCAGCAACTGGGCCAGGCACGCAGCCGGGTGCCCGCGCTTCTGGCTGAAATCAGCAGCGAAGCACGGCAAACGCTGCAAACGGCGAGAGCTACGATCAAGGCGGACAGAACCTTTGTGATCGACCGCGCTGTGGCAGATTTGCGCTACACGAAAGACACCACTGCAAGAGCTTTTGAAGACATAGGTACGCAGGCCCGCAAAGCTGTAGTGGAGGCCAGAACCGGATCCCAGGCACTCATGCGAGAGATTGCTGGCCAAGGACCTGAAAAGACTTTGGGTCGAGGCTTTGCATTGGTGCGCGATGCTACCGGCCAGGCAATCACCAGTGCGAAAAATGCCAGCGGAAAGATCACTATCCAATTCAGAGACGGCACGCGAGATGCAACGCTGCGCAAGGACAATAAGACATGAGCGAAACCTTTAAAGAATCTTATGGGGTGCTGCAAAAGCACGCTCAGACCCTGCGAAAGCAGAGCGACCCGAACATCGACGACCTGCTGCGGATAGTCGAGGAATCAGTAGCTGCGTACAAAGTGTGCCAAGCGCGCATCGATGCTGTGGAGCAGGCGCTGGAGAAGGCGCTGGGCTCGGCCAAAGAGCCCGCGGCGGCGACCACCTCGGGATCCACAGCAGCTGGTGGTTCCTCCGACTCCGACGATGACATCCCCTTCTAGCCGTTGACCGGCGACCGATGCGCGAGGAAATACCAATGAAACGCATGGAACCACTTCGTCACGTTCGGGCCGGCGTGCTCGACATCGCATACTTCGAGCAAAGCAACACCGCCGGGCCGCCTGTGGTATTGATGCATGGCTTTCCGTACGACATCCACAGTTACCGAGAAGTAGCTCCTTTGCTGGCGGATGCAGGCTGCCGCGTGCTGGTGCCTTACCTGCGCGGGTATGGCGGCACGCGGTTTGTGAACGCGTCCACCTTGCGATCCGGCGAGCAGGCTGCGCTTGGAGCCGATTTCCTCGGGTTCCTCGACGGCCTTGGCATTGAGCGGGCTGTGCTTGCAGGCTACGACTGGGGTGGCCGGGCCGCGTGTGTGGTCGCCGCGCTGTGGCCCGAGCGTTGCGCGGGTCTGGTCTCGGTGAACAGCTACAACATCCAGAACATCGCCAGGGCCATGGAGCCGGAAGCACCTGAAAAAGAGCTGCGGCTCTGGTACCAGTACTACCTCCATGGCGAGCGCGGTCGAGCTGGGCTTGAGCAAAACCGCAGTGCATTTTCCAAGCTACTGTGGCAACTGTGGTCACCGACCTGGCGCTTCGACGATGCGACTTTCGAGCAGAGCGCTGCCGCCTTCGACAACCCGGATTTCGTCGAAGTGGTAATCCACTCGTACCGGCACCGCTACGCCTTGGTGCCTGGTGATCCGGCCTATGCAAACATCGAAGCGAAGCTTGCCCAGCAACCCGTCATCACCGTTCCATCTATCACCTTGGATGGCGCCGACGACGGGGTGGGTCCGCCTGCGGATGCGTCGGTACATGCAGCACGCTTCAGCGCTCTGCGCGACCATCGAATCCTGGACGGCGTCGGCCACAACCTACCGCAAGAAGCACCTCAGGAATTCGCCATGGCGGTGCTGGAACTAGTCAGGGACAAAGGCTGACCGCGCTGGCGCATCACTTCCGAAATCCAGGCCCAGCCGTTGACGTGGCTATTTGGAAGACTGGCTGCGCCTGCCCTTGATGATTCCAAGTTTGGCCTGCCAGCACTCGGCGCATATCCAGACGGAAGGTCGAATTTCGCATCCGCCTTGGATACTGCGTTGGTCCTTGTGCACAGCACATTCACGCGTTGTGTCCGAGACCCGGCTGTTCGGAAGTTTGAAGAGTGGCTGAGTCATAGCAACATCCTTGATTTAGAGCGAGACTGCAGCTTTTGGGTTCAGGCCCTCGTAGGACAACGCCAGTTGCCCACCCTTCAATACGCGCAGTTTGCCAGCCGCAACAAAACGGGTGACGCTGACAAGTCGCTCGGGCTGACCATCATTTAGTTGCAACTTGGCTGCTCCGCCGGGCTATTTCTTTGTGCTGATCGGTTGAGCCAAAGTCCTACACACCGTCACGGCGAGGACCTTAACCTGTGCCTTCCCCACAACCCAGTGACGAAGGTACACAATGCCCAAAGATCCTACGCGTGCTGCCAAGGGCGCTGCCGCGCCTGTTCCATCAACTGCTGCAGCACCTGCCAGAAATACGGACAGCGCGCCTTCCGCTCTCGGGCCAGCTGCTGACGTTCTCTCTGCGAAGGCGGGAGAAACCAACGACCTCGCCTCCGCGAAACCATACAACGCCAATAAAGCAGGAGAGCATGGTTTCACCAACGGGGTGAGCCCTGCGCCAGGTGCTACTGTGGAGCCGGCCTCGCGGCTGCCATCAGGTAGCACCGTGTCGGAAGCAAACAGCAGTGCCAAGACTGGGACGGTTGCCCCTGAAGGCGTCAATGCGACCATCGCACCGCTCGACCGCGTGCGCGTCGATTCCGCCGGCCAGGTGCTCACCACCAACCAGGGTGTGCCAATCGCCGACAACCAAAATTCTCTCAAGTACGGCGAGCGCGGCCCGGTGCTGCTCGAAGACTTCATCCTGCGCGAGAAGATCACGCATTTCGACCATGAGCGCATCCCCGAGCGCATCGTGCACGCGCGCGGATCTGGTGCGCACGGTTTCTTCGAATGCTACGAACCCCTGACGGACCTCACGCGCGCCGCGCCGTTCAAGGAGGCCGGCAAAATCACCCCCGTGTTTGTGCGCTTTTCTACCGTGCAGGGTGAGCGAGGCTCCAAGGACACGGCGCGCGACGTGCGCGGCTTTGCTGTCAAGTTCTACACTGACGAAGGCAACTGGGACCTAGTGGGCAACAACATGCCGGTGTTCTTCATCCAGGACGCGATGAAGTTCCCGGACCTGGTGCATGCTGTCAAGCCTGAGCCACACCATGCGATGCCCCAGGCTGCCAGCGCGCATGACACCTTTTGGGACTTCGTTTCGCTGATGCCCGAGTCCACGCACATGCTGATGTGGGCCATGTCGGACCGAGGTATTCCGCGCAGCTACGCCACCATGCAGGGCTTTGGCGTTCACAGCTTTCGCTTCGTGAATGCCGCGGGCGAGTCGGTATTCGTCAAGTTCCACTGGAACCCGAAGGCAGGCACCCATTCGCTGGTGTGGGACGAAGCGGTCAAGATCTCCGGCGCCGATCCAGACTTCCACCGCCGTGATCTGTGGGAGCGTATCGAGGCGGGCGCTTATCCCGAATACGAGCTCGGCGTGCAGGTATTCACGGAAGAGCAAGCGGACAAGTTCAGCTTCGACATCCTGGACGCGACTAAGATCATTCCGGAAGAGCTGATCCCCGTACGCCCCATCGGCCGCATGGTGCTCAACCGCAACCCCGACAACTTTTTTGCCGAGACCGAGCAGGTGGCCTTCTGCACCGCGCACGTGGTGCCGGGCATCGATTTCTCCAACGACCCTTTGCTTGCGGGGCGCATCCACTCATATGTGGACACGCAGATCTCGCGCCTGGGCGGCCCCAACTTTCACGAGCTGCCCATCAACTCACCCATCGCCCCGGTGCATAACAACCAGCGTGACGGCATGCACCGCCAGGCCATCCATCGCGGCAAGGTCGCGTATGAGCCTAACTCGCTGGGCGGCGGCTGTCCGTTCCAAGCCGGTGCAGCTCAAGGCTTTGTCTCCGTGCCCGCCAGGATTCAGGCCAAGGAGTCCCAAGGCAAGGTACGCGCGAAACCTGAAAAGTTCGCGGACCACTATACCCAGGCAACTCTGTTCTTCAACAGCCAGACTCCTGTGGAGCAAGCCCACATTGCGGCCGCGTTCCGCTTTGAATTGAGCAAGGTGACGGTGCCAGCGATCCGTGAGCGCATGGTTGCCTCCCTGCGCAATGTGTCCGATGACCTCGCGCAGCAGGTGGCAACGGGTCTTGGCATGGCAGCATTGCCTGAAGCAATGCCCCGGGCGCTGGCTAAAGCACCAAAGCCTGAGGTTTCCAAATCGCCGGCCTTGTCCCTTCTCGCTCGACCAGGTGACGGAAGCATCAAGGGACGCAAAGTTGCCATTCTTGTTGCTGATGGCATTGTTGGCAAAAGCGCGGTCGCGCTGCACGAAGCCCTTTTCGCCCAAGGCGCCGTACCGCGCTTCGTTGCGCCACGCATTGGCCCGGTCAAGACCAGCGACGGTGTGGCGATTAATGCCGACGCTTCACTGGAGAATGAGCCCGGGTTCCTCTTCGATGCACTGGCTTTGCCCGATGGTGAAGCAGGTGTGCAGGCATTGGCGGGGGATGGTCACACTGCGGAATTCATCAAGGATCAGCATCGCCACTGCAAAACCATCTTGGTGATGCCGGCCTCGGCAGCTCTGATGCTCAAGGCGCAGATTCCAGCAACTCTGCCGTCAGGCGACCCGGATCCTGGAATGTTCCTTGGAGCATCGGCCACCGACTTCAACTCGTTCATCCAGGGGATAGCGCGACATCGGCACCCAGAGCGGGAAACTGACCCGCCAATGGTTTAACAGACGGGCCCACTCGGGCCCTTCCTTGCGTCCTTTCACCGGAGATAACTCATGAATACAGTTCGAGTTGCAGCCGCCGCATGTGTGGCCGTTTTGTCCCTTGGCGCTCATGCGGAAGTTAGCAAGAAAGATCAAGAGTTCTTCACCAAGGCTGGTGGTGGAGGGCTTTACGAAGTGGAGGCCGGAAAGCTTGCGCAGCAAAAGGGCGGATCTGAAGCAGTCAAGTCCTACGGCGCAATGTTGGTCAAAGACCATGGTGCGGCCAATGAAGAGCTGAAGGCACTGGCGAAGTCGAAGGGAGCCGTGCTGCCTGAGGCGGTCCCCGCCGACAAGCAAAAAAGGCTGGAGAAGATTGCAAGCGCAAAGGACTTCGACAAGGAATTTGTGAAAGAGGTGGGCATTGATGACCACAAAATGGATGTTGCCCTGTTTGAGAACACCAGTAAGCGCGCCGATGACGCAGAGGTCAAGGCATTTGCCTCAAAGACACTGCCCACATTGAAGGCACACAAGGAACACGCTGAAGGTCTCAAGAAAGCGCACAAGCATTGATGCCGGGAGCGCAAGGCGATTTCGGTGAGTGGAGTTGACCGAGGACCTATGGAACAACATCCAAGTGAAGCGCATTCGCAACTGGCGTCCATCCAAGATTTGGAGGCGGCCATTGCGCGCCAATCCCAAATGCTTGCAGGCTTGGCAGCAGAGGCGGAACGCAATCACTCCACAATTGCTGCCTTGATTGCGCTGGGTCAGGCCCTAGTCGAATCTCACCCCACACCTTCTGCCGTGGCAAAAAGCTTTCTCGACCAGATCGACCTGGTCGGTAGTGTCATCTCGGGTGAGCAGGCAGAACGGTATCGTGACGACATCCAGAAGCTCAACATGTTCATACTGGATGTTGTCAATCGCCGCCGCCATCCTTGATTGCGCTGCGCAGGTTCCTGATTGATTGCACCAAAAGTGAAGCCCACAGACCCGTCCGATTCGACCGCAGGCCTCGCACCGCCATTTAAGTGCGTGTGCAAGGGGGCGGGGGTGATTGTGGGCGCAGCCATCGCCCTCGATATTTTTTGCTTGCTTATAGGCTTCCACTTCTTCGGGCCAAAGAATGGCGAGAGGTGGGGCGCGGCATCCAGGCTGGTTGGGGAAAAACGGCACTGGACCTTGGTTCACCTCAGGGCGCACGATAAATGAGGTCCGCGCCGATTCTCCCCGCGCGCATTAGATGCTGGAGATACGGCGTCCACTGAATATCGAACGTCCGGGAACAACCATCCTGTGGAGTTCGACGGGGTGAACTCGAACCCCCAATGACAGCTGGTGCCGCGGTAAAACCATCGTTTTCTACGGCAGGGGACGGTCTTTGCGATTAGGGTCCACTGCGAGGGACGCCTTGCGATCGCGCTCCCTCTGCTCCTCCACCAACTCTTGCTCTACAGGGTCTAACTTTTCCGCTGGAGTGTCGTCATCTTCGTCCTCTGACAGCGTAGTAGCTGCGGTATTCCGGACATGGCCGGCGACGCGGAAAGGCCACGATGCATTGGGCTTGAAACTGTCAAGATTCATAGTCTTCTCCGGTATAGCGAGTCAGGAGCTCGCACTGGCTATACATTGTTTCAGCTCCTTGAGAAATGGAAGTCAGACAATGCCTTCCAAAGTTAGAGCTCTGCGTGCGACGTCGGTTCGTGTCAGGGCTTGCATGAGTCGTGAAGCCTCCTCGGGCAATTCGCGCGCCAGAAATGCCACCGTGCCATGTTGAGCGTTAGCGACTTACCAGCAATGGCCGAAATGCTTTACCTGGTGCCTTACGCCGGTCTAGAAGGGGTGCCGGTGGCCATCGAGCTGATGCTCGAAAGCGTCGCGCCCCGTTGCAGCATCAGCGTCGAGCATGTGTGCGAGGTGCTAGCCCGACGCAATAGCCCCATCATTCAGTGAGCGCCTCGTGCAAATAGAATCTTTTTGTTACTATTCCTCCAGGTCTCTAACGGGATATGGCGCTTATCTCGATGTGGGTGCCACGCTAGACCGCGTTCCTGAAAAGCTAGCACGGAACATGCACCGAAGCTAGCGTCAAGTCAGCGAGCAACGGTGTTCTAGTGGAAGACGCCGTTCCGCGCCTTGCGGTGCCATGTGATCAAGGAGTCGTGCGATGTATGGACTGGTCAATCAGGCACTCGAGGATTTCGTCGTACAGGGGTTTGGCAATTCAGCGTGGGAAAGGATTCGCCAAGGTGCTGGTATCGACCATGACATGTTTATTGCGATGGACGGCTACCCCGACGACACGACATTTAAGCTCGTCGGTGCCGCTTCGGAGGTCTTGGGCCTCGAGGCTGCGCAGGTACTTGAAGCATTCGGTAAGCACTGGGTTCTCTATACCGCGGAATCGGGCTATGGCGAGATGCTTGCCATGTTCGGTTCGGATCTCCGAGCGTTCCTCAACAACCTGGACAATCTTCACAGCCATGTGGGCATGAGTTTTCCAGCTTTGAGGCCGCCCTCATTCACGGTAGAAGAGATTGAAGGCAGCGCGGGTTTGCTGTTGCACTATCGAAGTGAGCGCGTGGGATTGGCGCCGATGGTGGTCGGGCTTCTGAAGGGCCTGGGTAAGCGCTTTTCTCAGGGCATCAGCGTTCAGCAGACTGCCTTTAAGGGGGCGGACGACCATGACATCTTCCGCATCGACTATGTTGACGTTGACCCATCGCTCGCACAGTGATGTCCGCCCTTGAACTCACGCTAACACCTGAACAGTTCGCAGCTGCGTTCCCTTTTCACGTCGCGTTGGACGAGCAACTGCGAGTGCTGCAGACCGGAGCGGTTCTGCGCCGCCTCTGCCCGGCATTGATAGAAGGCGCCGCGCTCGACGGACACTTCACGGTTCTTCGTCCCGTCCTAAAACGTCTGGACTACGACGCGATCCGCCTGCATGGGAAATCGCTATTCGTATTGCAGCATCTCGCGGGGCCGTTGCGCCTGCGAGGTCAGTTTGTCGTGCAGGATCGGCGACTGGTTTTCCTTGGCTCGCCTTGGGTGGCGGAAATGGTCGACATAGGCCGGCTCGGGCTGTCGCTCAGTGATTTCGCGGTACACGATCCCGTCGTCGACCTGCTGTTCCTCCTGCAGACTAAGAACAAGTCCTTAGCGGACGGGAAGGAGCTTTCGCAACGACTTCGCGCCAGCCAGCAACGGCTTGCAGAAGCCCAGGAGCTGGCGAAGCTTGGCAATTGGGTGCTGGATCCGGAGACGGGCAAGATGGACTTCTCCGAAGAGGCGCGCCGTATCTATGGGTTCACCTCACCCAACGAGAACCCCACTTTGGCTCGCCTAATGGCGCTCGTGCCAGGGGTTCAGCGGACTGCGCTTAACGAGGCGATCCAACAAGCCGCGCAGGGCGATGCCCCTCTCGAGCTGGAGCATCGCGTGAACGCACGTGACGGGGACGAACGGTGGATCCACGTCACCTTGAGAGGGTCCGTGCAGAACGACGTAACCACCGTCCGCGCCGCAGTGCGCGACAAGACTACTAACAAAAGGTCTGCCTTGCGTCTCGCGTTGGCACACGACGTCGCGCAGCATCTGGCCGCAGACGCCGAGCCTGAGGACGCGATGGCTTTCATACTGTCGTCGATTGGCACACAAATGGATTGGGCGGCCGCGGTGTGCTGGGGTGTGGATGCCAACTCCCGAATTCGATGCCTGGGCGCCTGGGCGGCGTTGGAAGATTCGTCATCGCACGAGTTCAGTGCGGACATGCGCGTCTACACCGGAACGCGACCAGACGGAACCCTCGACGCCGCATGGGCCGCCGGAAAACCCCTCTGGCGCGTGATCCACTTAGCCGAATCATCACAGGCTCGGGATCAGTTCGCCGCGCGCTGCGGCCTGAATGCGGCCGTGCTCATCCCGGTCGTTGCCGGGACGCAGCTCGTTGCGCTTGAATTCTTCAGCCGCGCTCCGATCGCCAACGACCGCGAGACAGAGGGTTTCATGCAGTCGATTGCGAGTCAGTTGGCTCAGTACTTGCGCCGAAAGCAAGCCGAGGCAGCGTTGCGGCATGCGGCTCACCATGACGAGTTGACCGGCCTAGCAAGCCGCGCGTTGCTTCAGGAGCAATTGGCTCAGGCCTTGCAGCGCGCGGCAGAGCGGAGAACCAAGGTCGCAGTCCTGTTCATGGACCTCGACCGTTTCAAATCCATCAATGACAGCCTTGGCCACAGTGCCGGCGACGTGCTCCTGCGAGCTTGTGGGAAACGCCTGCAGGAGGGTGTTCGTCTCACCGACACCGTGGCTCGATTCGGCGGTGACGAATTCGTGTTAGTGCTTGAGGGGCTGGACAACGCGGGCGAGGTGCTCGCACCGCTGGCGAAAGTCGTGAGCTTGTTCAGCCGCCCCTTCGAAGTCAACGGGCGCGAGCTGCCAACCACAGTAAGCATCGGCATAAGTCTGTTTCCAGACGACGGGCAGGATGTCGAGACCCTGTTGATGAATGCCGACGCGGCGATGTATCGAGCCAAAGGACTGGGTCCAGGAAACCATCACTTTTACTCTTCGCAAATGAGCGCACAGGGCACCCAGCAATTGGCGCTGGAGAGTAGTTTGCCTCGCGCTCTGGAGAGAGGCGAGCTGTTCCTCGTGTACCAGCCCAAGCTCGATCTGACTACCGGGCTTGTCACGGGTGTGGAAGCCCTGATGCGTTGGAGTCACCCAACGATGGGCCTTGTCTCTCCTCTGCATTTCATCCCTATCGCGGAAGAAATCGGACTGATTGACAGCATGGGGCACTGGGCGTTGGAAGTCGCTTGCCGGGATGCGAGAACGTGGAATGATCAGGGCCACCCCATCCAAATAAGTGTCAACTTGTCGGCACGGCAGCTCAACCGCCCCCTATTGGCCGACGAAGTGGCGCAGGTCCTCGCAAGAGCCGGTCTCCTGCCCGTTCAGCTTGAACTCGAGATCACCGAAAGCGGCGTCATGGACAATCCCGCTCAGGCCGCGCTTAGACTGCGCGAACTACGCACTCTCGGCGTCTCCCTGGCGATCGACGATTTCGGCACGGGGTACTCCTCGTTATCGTACCTGCGCAACTTCCCTTTGAGCACGCTCAAAATTGATCGTTCCTTCATCAAGGATTTGCCGATTGACGCTGACGCTTCCGCACTGACTGCGGGCATCATCGCCTTAGCGCGCAGCCTGCGTATGAAAGTGGTCGCCGAAGGCGTTGAGACCCTGGAGCAGTTGAGCTATCTGCGCGCCAATGGCTGCGATGAAATTCAGGGCTACTACCTCAGCAAGCCGATCACCGCAGACGAAATGAGTCGATTTCTTGAGCGGGATTTGCGCACTTTTGTGACCCCGAGCGTGACGGTTTAGACCCGCGCCGGGGACAAGCAATAGACTGTTCGCAATCGTCCTTGTGAAGGGCTACCAACTCCCCAGCCGCGGCCCCACCCCGGGGCACAGGGTACATACGTCACCCCACTTTCCAGGCTTGCTGAAGCCACGTTGGAACCCTGGCGTTCCGCTTCGGTCGGGACGCCAACCTCCGATCCTCAGGCTGAGTTAACGGCGCGTACATTCGCCGCCCACCTAAAACGTGCCTCGTGCCGCCATCCATGCCGCCAACCCAGATCAGGCGCGCGTTGGGGTGATCGCAACAGATAGACCTCATGAATGTCATGAGCTCCCTGGTCTTCGCGGCATCAGTGGTCGATTTGCATGGTCTGAACTTCAGCGCACGGCGCCTGCTAGGATGCGAAAAAATAAACGGGTCTTGCCATGCCTTTGGAATTGCTGCGTGAAATCGTGACTGGAGCGCTTCCGCTCGAAGTCGCGGGTGAGGTAGAAATCGACAAGGTGCGCGTCCTCGCCGCAGCCGGGATGATTTTGGCTCAGCTGCCCGAAGTGGACCAACCCGGAACAGCACTGGTGCTTGAAGTAACTGGCTTTGGACGCGCGACGTTGAAGGCCAAAGGCGGCCCTCGCTCGAATACTGAGGTTTAAGGGCGCTTCTGCCGGCACTCGATCACACTGCCGAAGATGTGGTGCGGCGGATGTAAGCGCCCATAGGCAACTGTGCCAGTAGTGCAGGAACCTATTGATGATGCTTATTGCCATTACCGTACCACGGCGACCTTCTTTCTGGCCCATTCAAGCGTTCGGATTGGGTGCGCTGAACGGGTAGTCGCTTTGCTGCGCTGGGTCGTCGAGCTGCATGACCTTGTCCGGCGTCATCGGCGTACTTCGCACGCGCTTGCCGGTGGCATGAAAGATGGCGTTGGAGATGGCAGCAGCGACGCCCACCTGGCCGATTTCACCCACCCCTTTGGCGCCAAGCCGGCTCACGATCCGGTCATCCTCATCGACGAAGATCACGTCAATGTCGTGGATGTCCGCCTGCACCGGGATGTGGTACTCGGCAAAGCTGTGGTTCATGAAGCGACCCAGTGAGTTGTCGGAATGGGCTTCCTCATGAAGAGCCTGGCTGATGCCCCACACCACGCCGCCGTAGATCTGGCTGCGGGCCGTCTTTGCGCTGATGATGCGGCCGGCTGCAATGGCGCTCACCACGCGCGTCACACGGACGGTGCCCAGCTCTTCGTCCACCCGCACCTCGCAGAACACCGCAGAGTGGGTAGCCCTCGAATATTTGCGCTGCTTGAGCATGTGCGGCAGCATCAGGTACTTCTCTTCAAGAGGCTCGCCGCCAGCAGCTGCAAGGATCTGCGAAAGGGGCAGCTGCGCTCCTGACACCCCCTTCAAGCGCAGAGTGCCGCGAAAGAACTCCACGTCTGCGAAGCGCGCCTTGGCAAACGGCGAATCGTCCAGGCCGCGCGCAATCTTGAACAGCCTCTTTTGCAGCTTTTCACACACTCCTTCCACGGCCGACCCCACCGTGGCCACGTGCGATGAGCCCCCCTCGATGGGCGCGACCGGTAGGGTGGAGTCTCCGAGCTTGAAGGTCACGTTCTCTAGCGGCAGACCAAGGGCCGCGGCGGCAATCTGCGCCATCACGGTGTAGGTGCCCGTGCCAATGTCGCTCGCAGCGCTGCTTACTTCCAGTCTGCCGTCAGAGTGGAGCACTGCCCGGGCGCGGGCGAACATCTGCATCGCATCCCAGACACCCGTCGCCATGCCCCAGCCGACCAATTCGTTTCCCTCCCGCATGGAGCGTGGCTTCAGCGGGCGTTTTGCCCAGCCGAAGCGCTCGGCGCCCTGTGCATAGCAGGCCCTCAGCTCCTTGGTGGAATGTGGCAGGTCCCTGGACGGGTCGCGCTCGGCATAGTTCTTCAACCGCAGCGCCAGGGGGTCCATCCTGAGCGCGTAGGAGAGTTCGTCCATCGCGATTTCGAGCGCGTGCACGCCATGGGCGGCGCCGGGTGCGCGCATGTCGATGGGGCTGTAGCGGTCTAGGTCAACGAGCTTGTACTCCAGGCGAACGTTGTCGCTCGTGTACAGCTGGCCCGACCAGTTGACCACCACCTCGACGTAGTCTTCCAGGCGCGATGTCTCTGCAACCGCCTCGTGGATGACGGATTGAAGCTTTCCATCGTGGTCGGCGGCGAGCCGCACGCGCTGCACGGTTTCCGGCCGGTGCCCGAAGGTGAACATCTGCTGGCGGGTCAGCACGAGCCGTACGGACCGCTCGGCATGGAGCGAAGCCATGACCGCGAGGATGAGGTTGTACTGCGGCCGCAGTCCCGATCCGAAGGCACCCCCGACAAATGGATTCTTGACCGTGACCTTGTCCTTACCCAGGCCAAACACACGCGATACCACCCATCGGCTGTTCTGCGATCCCTGCGTCTTGTCGTAGATGGTGAGGTGCCCTTCCTCGTCGCGGATCACTGTGGTGGCGTGCATCTCCATGGGGTTGTGGTATTCGGCTCCGCTGTAGTACTGCGCATCGATCTTCACTGGTGCCGCCGCAAACGCGGCGTCCGCATCCCCCTTGGGCTTGGGTGGGGGCACATAGCCGGCCTTGAACCCCTTGGGCTCGTGGGCCCGGTGAAGCGCGGCCATCAGGTCGGCTTCATGCTTTTCGACTTCGTACTCGACCTCCACCAGCTGGGAGGCTTCGCGGGCTGCCTCGAAGGTTTCCGCCAGCACCAAGGCGATGGGTTGCCCGCTGTAGAGGATCGCATCGCTGTGCAGGGGCTTGAACGGCGAGCCACCCGGTGCCGTCATGTCCTTGTAGAAGATGTCCATGGACCGGGTTTTGGGCCGGTTCTCATGCGTCAGGATGTCGCGCACGCCCGCCACGGCCATGGCGCGTTCGAGCGCGAAGCGGGCAATGCGGCCCCGGGTGATCGTGCTGTTCACCACCACGCCAAACAGCATGCCCTGCACGAAGTGGTCTGCCGCATACAGCGCTTGGCCCGTGACCTTGGCACGCCCGTCCGTGCGCGAAATGGAGTCTCCAATCTGGACATAGCCCGTTCCGGCTTCCGCCATGGGCTGCTGAGAACTCTGATTGATCGTAAATGTCATGCGGCATCTCCTGTCGCGGTGCTGCCTGGCAACAGGCTGGTTTGCCCGGCCAGGGCCATTTCAAGGGCGCGCACCACGGCGCGCTGGGCCATGGGGATTTTGAAAGCGTTGCTCCCGGGTCCGCTGCCCTGCGGGACCGCGCCAGCCAGCAGGGCCGCACCCGCTTCGGAAAATACCGTGCGCTCGGGCTTTTTCCCCTGCAGCAAGGCCTCCGCCTGCGTTTGGCGCCAGGGCTTGTGCGCAACGCCGCCGACGGCGATTCGTACTTCGGCGATCCGGCCACCCTCATCCAGGTGAAGTGCCGCAGCCACCGACACGAGAGCGAAGGCGTACGACGCTCTTTCCCTGATCTTGAGGTAGGCGCTGTGCCGGGCAAACTGGGGGGACGGGGGAAGCTCGATGTGCGTGATCAACTCGCCCTGTTGCAGGGTGTTGTCGATTTCGGGACGGTCCCCGGGCAGCCGGTGGAACTCGGCGAATGGAATGCTTCTAGCACCAGTGGGGGACTGGACGTGCACCACCGCGTCCAGCGCAGCGAGCGCGACGCACATGTCTGAAGGGTGGGTGGCGATGCACTGAGAGCTAGCGCCCAGGATGGAGTGCTGGCGCGCCAGGTTGCCTATTGCCGAGCAGCCGCTGCCGGGCTCGCGCTTGTTGCAGGGCGTGCCGGTGTCGTAGAAGTAATAGCACCTGGTGCGCTGCAGCAGGTTGCCCCCATCGGTGGCCATGTTGCGGATCTGTGGTGACGCGCCCGAAAGGATGGCAGCCGAGAGCATGGGATACCTGTGGCGCACCAGCGGATGGTATGCCGTGGCCGCGTTGCGGGCCAGCGCGCCAAGCAACACCCCGCCGTGCTGCGTTTCCTCGATGGCGCTCAGCGGCAGCGGGTTGATGTCAACGAGCGTCCGCGGGTGCGCCACGCCCTCCTTCATCAAATCGAGCAGGTTCGTGCCCCCGGCAATGAACGCGCCCTCGCGGCTCGCCGCCAGCGCCTGCGCCATGTCTGTGGCCGCCAAGTAGGTGAAGCCTTTCATTGCGTTCCTCGCTCGCCCAATGCGACTTCGCTCACCGCGCTGAGAATCTGCACATACGCACCGCACCGGCACAGGTTGCCGCTCATGAGTTCGCGCACCTCGTCGCGCGTACTGGCATGGCCCTCCTTCATCAGGCCCACGGCGGAACACAGCTGGCCAGGCGTGCAGTACCCGCACTGGAAAGCGTCATGCGCCACGAACGCCTGCTGCAAGGGGTGCAATTGGCCGTCCCTGGCAAGGCCCTCCACGGTGGTCACCTGGGAGCCATCCCGCATGACAGCCAGGGTCAGGCAGGAGTTGATGCGCTCGCCATTGACCAGCACAGTGCAAGCACCGCACTGGCCATGGTCGCAACCCTTCTTGACCCCCGTGAGGCCGAGCTTGTCGTGAAGGAGGTCCAGCAACGTGACCGATGGCTCGATGTCGAACCTGCGGGTTCGGTCGTTGACTGTCAGGGAAATGGAATGCGGCATGGGGCGGCTCTTTTGACGAATCTGGGACATCGATTCTTATGAGTGGCGCTAGGTGACCCTGTCGGACAACAAGCCATCCCGTTACTCGGCTGCGTAGTTCGGCTGCTGCACGAGATTCAACACCGAGTGGTTAGAGCACTTCTTCACCAAAGCCGGACCAAACGCTATCAACGACATCCCGCCCTCCCGAGGCTCGAATCGCTAGGCCAGCCGTGGAAAACGAGATTTCTCGTCGAAGCGAGCCTGGGCTCGATGGCGACATGGGGCCGCTAGGGGCCCATCCGATGCTGGCGAACGTTGCACTCATGAAGAAGAAGCACTTCACGCTCAGCGAACGCCAGATCCTCGAGCAGATCGGCGATCGCGAACGGAGTACCCGGGCTAGCTGGCAGCGTTGAGGCAAGGCCGCAGCAGCGGACTTACGCGGGCTCATTGATCCGTAACTGCCTGCGCTGATGGGCTTGCATCTTGGGCAAGCTTAAACAGCCGGGATGGTTCTATGCAGCCTTTACAGCCCTCCCACGGTGCATTCTGGTGCACTCGCTGCTGAGACCTACTTGGTATCACCCATCTTGCCTTGAAGCACCGCCAGCAGGTGCTGTTTCGCTTCGGCGAGCTGTGCTTTGTCGGTGTCGTGGACCTTCTTAAAGAATGCGGCGCACTCTGGCGAGCCTGCTGCTTCGGCGTCCTTGATGTACTGGTCGTAGGCCATCAGTGCCTGGGCCTTGTTCTGAATCAAGGTGATCCAGTCGTAGGCGAGGTCGCTGAGAGGATGTGGATCATTGGGTTTTTCTTGCATGGGTTTCTCCAAAAGTTGAGGACAGCAAAGAGGCATTGAAGATGCCCCGCATGCAGTTCTTAGCGACCGTCCTTGTCGGAATCACCGGGAACTGCCCGCTCCACAGCGTTGCTCACCCGGTGCCATGCATCGCGGGTCGCGTGCTTCGCCTTCTCCCATTCAAGTGAAGACCGCCCGCGGATTCCGCCCCAGTCTCTGCCAAGCTCGGGTTCGATGTCTTCGTACGTGCGATTCGGGTACCTGGCATAGGAATCCACGCCATACTGAAAGGCAGGTTGATACTCCTCGTAGGTCGATCCGCTGCCATAAGGACGCGAAGAAAAGTTCTCGCGCCAGTAGGTGTCTTCCGCTGCGGGATTCACTGCCTTGCTGCCCATAACGGCGCCTGCCACGACGCCCACCACTGCCCCTATGGCAGCGCCTGCTGGCCCAGTCAGACCGCCTGCCAGGGCGCCTGCAGCGGCTCCACCGGCAATCCCTCCTGCTGCGCCTCCGACGACGGCGCCAGCGCCAGGTTTGTTCTCGGGATCAAGTGGACTGGTACGAAGCTCGCTCATGATGGTCTCCTTGGGGTCACCCGCAGACTGCTCGATTGAGGCCTGCCGGGCTGGGTTGGCAAACTGTCAAAGTACGGCCTGCAAACGCAGGTGAGACTAGGCAGACATGCCAACTTCCCGGCAGGGATCTCCTACAGAGGGCCCCGCCCGCTGCGCCCTTTCCTACGCGGCAGTTCGCACGATGCCGACACCCATACATTCGTCTGCGGCGCACCATGAATGTGTTCGCCCACCCTACGGTCGGCGCCTCATCAGGAAATGCTATGTCTCAACACCAAACTCAGTTGTCGTCGCAGAACGACGGCAATCAGTCTGATCGCAACCAGGCCGGACAGGTGCCGCCAAGTGGCTTGAACAAAGGCGATCGTGGTGTCGTGGATTCGCCGCCCACGACGTCCGAACAACTGAACTTTGACGATGGGAGTGAGGACCACCCGCGCGGTAACACCAGGCGCACTGGTGGAACTTGGGTTATGCCAGACCACAATACAGGTGATCAAGGCGATGTTGGCAAAGCGCCTAGTGCGGGCTTGTCAGACGGTAACGGCCCCAGCGTTCCGGATCCCAAGGATAAAACGCCTCAGGCCTGATCTGCCAACGGCGATGACTGCGCCGGTTCTACCCTGGCCACTTACCGCCCTGGGTAGCGTCGAGATTCCAATGGAGGATATGCCGCAATGCCAAAGCGCTTATGGACCATCACGGCCGAAAACGATGAAGGCACCGAAATTTATCTCTCGGACCTCTTCGAAACTGAGCCCTCGCGCTCTGCATTGGCCCGAGGCCTCTGCACTCTCGCGATGGAAAAGGCGGGCGGTTCTATACCGGACGGCCGGGAGGGCGCCACAGCGGAAGAACGGCTCGCCGAACTGGGTTACACGATTACCGCCATCACAGGCAAAGACCCTACGCGCTGAGCACCGCGCCACCGCAGCCGGCCTCCGATTTGCGCGTGAGGCAAGGCTCACCGTGGTTTCTGAGATTTCGTGCCGGGGGAGAAACCAATCAAAGCCAGGAGAGCATGCATGAAGGACGCCAACAAGGAAACTTTGAGACAAGCCAACGCGGCCATTTCGCGACTCGACTTTGAGGGATTTCTCGCACTCTGCACCGAGGATACGGAATGGGCATTCGTGGGCGATAAAACGCTGCGGGGCAAGGAAGCCGTGCGCCAATGGATGCCAACGGCGTATCCAGAGCCACCAATATTCCAGGTGCAGCACATGGTGGCCGACGGCGACTGGCTCACCGCCATTGGCGAAATCACTTTGAAGAACGACGCCGGCGAGTTCGTACGGCACTCCTACTGCGATGTGTGGCGCTTCAAGGATGGCAAGCTGCACCAGTTGCAAGCTTTCGTGATTCCTGTGGAGTGAACCGTTGATGTGCTGTCCGCATCTATTGGGTCACCTTCATAACGCCCCTGCGGTGTGCGGCACGGTGAAGGTGCGCGACTGGAATGCGCAAGCGGATGAGGTGCGCGCCCATTGCCATTCGTTCTACCGCGATGGGCACCTCCACATTCATAGAGCCAATCTGGGTATCACTGCCCAACCTACAACGCTGCTGGGGGCTTCCGTCCATCGGTGACGGGACAGGACGTGGCACTGGTCCAGGATCTCCCTGGCCGCCATGAACATGCGCGGCCTGGCAAAGACCGATAACGAGAGTGAAGTGAGTTGAGGAATGCAGCGAAGCTACTTTCAACAGGCCAGAAAACCACATCTTCGGCCCAGCCCGAGGGTGCTGCTGCTGGTGGACTTCATCAATCCCATGCAGTTTCCTGGGGCTGAAAAGCTGGTGCCGGCCGCATTGCAGGCCGCGCAAGCCACAACGCGGCTCAAAAAGCGCTTGGCCGCCAGCGGCGTGACGGCCATTTACGCCAACGACAACTACGGGATCTGGCGCTCGGAATTCAAAGACCTTCTTACCGCCTGCAAGGCTCTGCCTGGGGCGCGCGGGGAAATGGCCACGCTGCTGGAGCCTGGGGACAACGACCTCACCATCCTCAAGCCGCTGCATTCTGCGTTCCATAGCACTCCGCTAGAGCACCTGCTCAAGCAGCTCAAGGCGCGCGAATTGATTGTTGCCGGGTTGGCTGCCGATATGTGCGTGCACCTTACGGCGATGGATGCGTACATGCGTGGCTATAAGGTGTGGGTGCCGCGCGACTGTACGGCCGCGGAGAACGAGGAGTTCAAAGAGGCTGCGCTGCGGCAAATGTCGCAGGTGCTCAAGTGCTCTGTGCGAAAGTCCTCCTCCATTACCTGATTGGAGGACTCACGCTTTGACGGCGTATCAAGACAGTGCGCGGGAAGATGCCAAGCCAAGAGCTTTCACCGCCTCGTGCACGCGCGCGAGATAGCCTTGAGGGTTTGGCAGAAAGACAATTGCTCAGCATTGTTTTGAGCTGCTCGAACCAATACGCTAGCTCTTGGTGCCCAAGCGCCACTGCCGCTCATCCGACACGATGGCTTCCGATAAATCGCGCCACGAGCAAATCAGCGGGTACCTGCGCCAGTGCCAGTGCCAGCTCCGCTGCCTGTGCCCGCTCCGGCGCCAGTACCTGCTCCTCCGCTGCCTGCTCCGGAACCTGCACCCGCGCCTGGTCCAGTTCCAGCGCCTGTGCCGGCACCTCCATCGCTGCCAGGGTTGCCGCTACCAGCGTTTGTGTTGCCAGCAGGGCTCCCAGAAGCAGCGCCTGATGTCGTACTTCCAACGGAGCCGGTACCCGCATCACCTGCCGCTGTGCCTCCGCTGGGCGCCATGCTGCCGCTGCTTGTAGAGCCGGAGGGAATGCTGTCTGCAGAGCTTGGCGTCGGCGCGGATGCTGGGCCCATCGATGAGCTAGGCGTGGTACCAGTCTGCGGGGTCTTGTTGCGATCACAAGCTGTCATCGCAGGCATGGAAGCCGCGATCAGTGGCACAGCGATCCAGCGGCGTGAAACAGGGTTGGAACCTTGGTGAGAATGGGTCATAGTTGTCTCCTTAGAAGGGTAGCAAGGCGCCACCTGCACGCATGCTGAAACTGGCAAAGGTGTTTCAGAGTAGGACGGTGCCGATAGACAGCTTTTTAACCGATGGCTGCTGTCGGTATGTGCCTGTTAGTGGCTTGGTCCTACAGCGCTTCGTGCACCCTCGCACTACAACGATGAACCGCGATCGCGAGCCACGGCCCAGGCGATGCCTGCAAGCTCCGCCTCAGGCGTGATCGCAGTCCCGTACCAACCCGAGCCAGAGCCATGACGACACCTGTAGAAATCTCCCCCAATGCTGTAGTTTCTTCAGCGCCAGCATCTGTCTCAGCGCATCGGGGCATCGTGGTGGTGATCACGGGGGCCTCTAGCGGCATCGGGCATGCCACTGCACTTGAATTTGCCAGCCGCGGTGCCCGCTTGATCTTGGCCGGGCGTGACCAGGAGACCCTGTCACCTGTGGCCATGTCCTGCATGGCCGCAGGCGCCCACGGCGCCCTCGGCGTGCCGACGGATGTCACCGACGCCGATGCCATGGATCGCCTGGCTCAGGCGGCACTGCTGGCGCATGGGCGCATCGACGTGTGGGTGAACGGCGCTGGGGTAGGTGCCATTGGCCGATTTGACGAGACGCCGCTGGCATCGCACCGGCGCGTGGTCGAGGCCAATCTGATGGGCCATATGAATGGGGCCTATGTGGCATTGCGCCACTTCCGCGAGCGTGGGCGCGGCACGCTCATCAATATGATCTCGGTGGGCGGATGGATCCCTGCCCCCTATGCTGCGGCTTACACCGCCAGCAAGTTCGGTCTGCGCGGCCTCTCAGAAGCGCTGCGCGCTGAGGTGTCCAGCCTGCCGCACGTCCACGTGTGCGACGTGGCCCCCACATTCGTGAATTCGCCGGGGTTGTCCCACGGCGCCAACTACACCGGTAGCAACATCCAGCCGCGCATCCCTTTGGTGGACCCGCGCAGGGTGGCGAGTGCCGTGGTATCACTGATAGACCGACCGCGCGCGGTGACCTGGCTCGGTGCGGGTGCGGGACCGGGGCGGCTGGCCCATGTGCTGGCGCCTACCTGGGTGGGTGCCACCATGGAACGGGTCACGCGCTGGGCACTGCGCCGTGCCAAGCCCGCGGCGCGCTCCGATGGCAACCTTTTCTCGCCCTCGCGAGACACCGCTATCGACGGGGGTCAGCGCGACGCTACCCACAGTGCAGCCGCCAACCTCGTGGCGCTTGGCCTAGTAGGTCTGGCCATCGGTCTTTGGGTTGGAAGTCAGCGATCCGAACGGCAACGGACGACCGGGCGCTGAGCTTCGGCACCGGCTCACGCACGCAAGCACCTTTTCTTGGCTGAGCTGCGGGTTGCTAGCCTACTCCCCCAAGCCCTGTTCAAGCCGCTGCACCACGGACTCCCGAAATCGCTGCAGCTGGGTGGCTACCCGGGCCTGCAACTCTAGCGCCACGTCTTCGGACATGGGCTCTGTACGCCGGGAACTCGTGCGCGCCATGTCGATGGCGCCTTCCATGAACTCCTCGAAGGCCTCGGGCTGGTTCAGGAACTGCTGCGCATACAGCATCTCCAGCAGGTAGCGCTGAGCGGAAAGTCTGGCGCTTTGCTCCATCAGCTCCGTGTGAAAGGGTTCGGCCAAGCGGTCAAAAAGTTCTGCCATGCGCTCTGGCAGCTCGTCTTTCGGCGTCGTCATGTCGGTCTCTCCCAGGCTTGGTTATTAGAAAGGCGTAAGGGTTTCGCCTTCACTACTACACAGGGTAGTCGATGGGGAGCGTCCGGTTCGAACACAGGATGTTGTCTGACTTACATCCAGTGCAGGGGGCCCGACCATCGCCTTGTCCAACCAGAAGCTCGTCCTGTCTGCTACTGAGTACACACCATGTTTCTCAAACTAGTTACCGACGCGCCGTATCCGGATGAACGCACCGCCCTGGGAGCGCTCGACGCCGTGCGGATGGTTTGCGCCCTGGGCGGCGTGGAGCCCCTTATGGCTTGGCGAGACCACGTTGCCTTGCAGACTTGGCACGGCCACTGGTCTGCCGATGGCATGGTGTCCGCCGCAGAACGGGAGGGCGCTGCGCTATGGGAGTCGGCCTTGGTCGCCACCCGGCGTGCGCTGAAATTGCCCCTGGGGGCACAGCTCGATATCGAGTTCGTGTTCACACACCGCATGCCTCTGGCCGAGCAACATGGCCCGGACCGCTATCTGTGGCGCCGCAACTGGGCTTGCTCGCTGGATGAATGGGCCCGGACGACCTTGACCAAAGTGCATCGCGTGTAGCTGCAATGTGCCGTGCATGACTGAAGTATGCCCCCCCTCGATTGGCGGGGCTTACCGCGGTCTCATCAGCGGCAGATCTACGAAGAAATCAAGAGCCGTGCAGCGGCGAAAAGGAGGTACTGCAAGCAAAGATATGGTGCGTTTTTGTTGAAGGTTCAGCTGATTTCCATCGACATATTCTCAAAAACATGGCGCATAGCCAAAGCAACTATGAGCAACCTTACTCACCCCAACAGCAAGCGCGGCCTCGATTTCGCACATGTGGCTTTGAATCTGGCCACGCAATGGCAGGGCCCTGTCATCATCAAGGTAAGAAGCTATCGGGCCCTGGTTCTAAGCGGCCTGGAAACCTTCAGGGCAGATGCGCTCGAGGTTCCGCAAGCGACCGGCTTCATCGAACTGATCGGTCCGCGCTCAGGCACCGCCGCGACATCTCTCCTCGTCGGATTCTCAAACCAGGACCAAGGGCCGATCGGCACTTTCGAGCTTCGCAGCAACGAAGCAGTGGGAACCTTGATCCTGCCGGGGAAGCACTTCACTTCCTGGCTGGAAATTGCCAAGGCCCCCAATGCCCACTTCCGAATAGGCGGAGATGGCCAGCGCAATGCGTTGGCGTCAGATGCGGCGCTGCTGCACTTCTAAAACGGGAGTGCATAGAAAACACCCGCAACTGTTCGAGAGTGCTGCGCGCACAAGTGAGCGCATTGATCTAGCTGCTACAAGCAATTCGCCCATGGTCGGCAGGGGTGGAGAACCGAAGCTACGCTGTGTGAACTCGGTGGCGCTGGCATCGGATGTCACCTCGACCGTAGCTCCGTGAACGGTCGCAATCGCGCGCACTACGTACAGGCCAAGCCCCAGGTTGGCCCCCACCTGGGCACTAAATGCGTGAGCGCCGCCGAACTCAAGATGGCCAAGCAGCTTGTTGCCGCGATGTCCGGCAAGTGGAATCCGGCGACTTCAAGGACGAGTTCCGCATCCAGGTGATGAAGCACTTGGAGAAGAAAGCCAAGGCTGGCGAGGGCAAGACCGTGGTGAAGCCTGAAGAGGAAGCGCCACAGTCCGGTGACGAGGTGATAGCCCTCACCGCACTGCTCAAGCGCAGCCTGAAGGGCGGCGCCAAAGACGGCGCTAAAGCACCTGCCGAGAAGACTCCCGCGAAGCACGCGGCTGCCTAGCGGGCTCCAGTGAAAGCCGCCCATCGAAGAAAAGCCAGTTCACCAGAGCTACCAGGCCATGGCGCCAGGGCCTCTTTGCACTTCCAGATCATCGCGCCACGTAGGACTCCGCACCCTGTGCGTTGGGCTGGTTCCTGACGAGCCGTGCAAGGGCGCAATTCCACAATGGCTCGTTTCAGGAGTCGTACTATGTCCAACCCCTATCGCCCCCTTGCCGTCGTCACTGGAGCCTCCTCCGGCATCGGTTTCCACCTGGCCCGCAACTGTGCCGAGAACGGCTTCGACCTGGTGATTGCAGCGGACCAGGCGCTGGACCAGGCGGCCAGCGACCTGCGCATGCTGGGGGCCAACGTCGAGGTGGTGCAGGCCGAGCTCGCCAGCCGCCAGGGTGTGGACGCGCTGGTCGAGGCCATCGCCGGACGCCCGGTGGATGCACTGCTGGCCAATGCCGGGCATGGACTGGGCAAGGGCTTTCTGGAGCAGGATTTTGCCGATGTGCAGCATGTCATCGACACCAACATCACCGGCACCCTGTACCTGCTGCACAGGATCGGGCACCCGATGCGCCGGCGCGGCAAGGGGCGCATACTCATCACCGGATCCATCGCCGGCTTCATGCCAGGCAGCTTCCAGGCCGTCTACAACGGCACCAAGGCCTTCATCGACTCGTTCGCCGCGGCACTGCGCAACGAGCTCAAGGACTCCGGCGTCACGGTCACCTGCCTGATGCCGGGCGCCACCGACACCGAATTCTTCGCCCGCGCCGACATGCTGGACACCCAGGTGGGCGCCGATGATGGCAAGGCCGACCCGGCGGATGTGGCCAAGGTCGGCTTTACGGCCATGATGGACGGCGAGGCCGACGTGGTGCACGGACTCAAGAACAAGCTGCAGGCCATCATGGCCAAAGTCACGCCCTCCCAGGTGCTGGCCGAGCAGCACCGCAAGATGGCCGAGCCGGGTTCCGCGCTCAAGGACTGAGGGGCAGGCATTCCATGAACCAGCAAGTCCTGACCCAGGGCGATGGCACCGATGCCCTGGGCTCGATGCCATCGACGAGCAGTCCCTCGTATGCGGACCGCTCGGCACTGCAGACGGCGTTCGACCATTTCGCCTCGCGCGTGACGCGCTGGGCGGGGTCGCCCGGCATCTTCTGCGCGGCGCTGATCACCGTGGCGCTGTGGGCGGCGGCCGGGCCCATTTTCCACTTCTCGGAGAACTGGCAACTGGTGATCAACACCGGCACCACCATCGTCACCTTCCTGATGGTGTTTTTGATCCAGCAGAGCCAGAACAAGGACAGTGTGGCCATCCACCTCAAGCTCAACGAGCTGCTGGCGGCCAACCGCGAGGCGAGCAACCGCATGATCGGCATCGAGGACCTGGACGAACAGGACCTGCGCGACGTGGCCAGCTTCTATGTGCGTCTGGCCGAGCGCGCCAAGGTCGCTGGCTCCAACAAGGAGGTGCACTCCATCGACGAGGAGGGCATGCCGGCCTCGCAGGCCGACAGGGCGCAGGGTGGCCCCCGCACACAGATGGGGCAATGAGCCAGGGCAAGGCGCGCTGTAGCAGCCTGAAACGCCGGTATCCAACCGATTCCATTCACAGGCGTTTTGCCTACATGGGTACGCACCAAAACGGAACACCTCGCGCGTTGCCCGCTGCCTACCCTAGGGGCATCTCAACAGGAGGCAAAAGCCATGACCACCACCGCCTATGAACCGGGCTCCGACCGACTGGTCGCACAACCACTGGAGGGCGAAGTTTCTTTGCGAGACGCAAGCGGCGTGAGCTGGGCAGCCATCCTCGCGGGGGCTGCGGGCGCCGCATCGCTGTCTCTCATCCTGCTGGTACTGGGCACCGGGCTCGGGCTGTCGTCGGTATCACCGTGGGCGCAGTCAGGCATCGCCGCCACCACCTTCGGTATCTCCACCATCCTGTGGATCACGCTCACGCAGATCGCTGCGTCAGGCATGGGCGGCTACCTGGCGGGGCGGCTGCGCGTCAAGTGGCTGGGGGTGCACACCGACGAAACCTATTTCCGCGATACGGCCCACGGCTTTCTGGCCTGGTCCGTGGCCACGCTGGTGACGGCGGCCATGCTGACCTCGGCCATCGGCGCCATCGTGGGCAGCGGGGTGCAGGCGGGTGGGGCCGTGGCGGGTGGCGCAGCCACCACCGCAGCCGCTGCCGGTACGGGGGCCGCCGCTGCAGCTGCCGGTACGGGGGCCGCCGCTGCAGCTGCCGGCCAGGCATCGCAAAGCGACTCGTCGCCGAGCTACCTGGTGGACTCGCTGTTCCGCAAGACCGTGGCGGCGGCCGATCCGGCTGCAGCCGCATCGGCACCCATTGCAGCGGACGCTACCGCCGCGCCGGCCGCGTCGAGCCCGCAATCTGCATCCACCTCCACCGCCGAAGTGGCGCGCATCTTCGCCAACAGCCTGAGCGCTGGTGCCCCACTGCCCGCAGATGACGTGAAGTATGTCGCCCAGGTAGTGGCCCAGCGCACAGGGATCTCGCAGCAGGACGCTGAAAAGCGCGTGACGGAAACCTACACCAAGGCCCAGGCCAAGCTGGCCGAGGCCAAGGCCAAGGCCACCGAAGCGGCAGACACGGCGCGCAAGGCCTCTGCCTACGGTGCTCTGTGGCTCTTCGTGTCCCTGCTGGTCGGCGCCTTCGTCGCCAGCTTCGCGGCCACCTTCGGCGGTCGCCACCGCGACCTGTAATCCCCGCAATCAACCAACCCCCAAGGAGTTTCCCATGCGCTCTCTGCTCTTGTTGTTCCTCGGTGTCCCCATTCCGATCATCATCCTGATCGCGATCTTCCTTCGCTGACCAGCAAGAGAGCCTTCGGGCTCTCTCCTTTTCTGGCGAAGGTGCCGCTCCTGCAGCATAACGACGTTGATGCGTGTGACAGCGCTGTATCCGCCGCCTCGCCGTGAGCGGTGGGTAATTGGGGCTTTGGTTCCCATGAACGGTCTCAGCCACATCGTCTCTGCAAGAGTGTGGCCGGCTGCAGCATGAAAGACTTCAAGATCCGCTCTCATGAACGAGCATTGCGCCTATCCATCTCACGGACATGATCAAGACGCTTTGGACTTGCGTGTTCCTGTAAAAGGTGAACCCTCATACCAGGATCTTCTACAAGCACGCAGTGACCGAAAACCTTCTCCGGCATCCCGCACTGAAGCATCGCCTCAAGGGGCCGCTGGTCTGCTTGGCTGATTGCGCCAAATTGGTCGAGCACGATTCAGAACGCACCACCGACCCAGCCCTCACTCCTGCACCGCACGTTTTGCCTCCTTGCGCTTCTCATAACCCCGCATCAGTGGCGTGACCGAGACCCCGTGCAACAACATCGATACCACGATCACCGCCAGCGTGATAGCCAGCAGCCGCTGGGCGATGACGGGGTGCAGGTCGTGGGTGATCGCGTACATCAGGTAGTACACCGAGCCGATGCCGCGGATGCCGAACCAGGCGATCAGCCGGCGCTGTGAGCGCCGCATCCGCACGCCCACCAGCCCGGCGTAGACCGACAGCGGCCGAATCACGAACAGCAGCAGCGGCACAAACCACAGCACTTCGGCGCCAAAGTCCACCACGGCGAGCAAAGCACCGACCACCAGCACCACAGCCACTTCGGCAAGGCGTTCGAGCTGGGAGTTGAAACGCGCCACCGACTCCATCAGGTAAGTGGGCAACTCTTCGATGGGCGGCGTCTCTGGCGAGCGCTCGGCGGCCTGCGCATCGTCTTTGGCCTTTTGCTCCTTCTTGGCAGGCTTGGCGTTTTCAACAAGCCCCGGCGCCACCTCTGCCACCGGCTGCGCGGCCACGCGCCGCAGCGCTAGCCCCGCCGCAAACACGGCCAAAAAGCCGTACGCGTGGCACAGCATCGCCACCCCGTAGGCCAGCCCGATGAGGCCCAGCACCATGAACTCATCCGGCCCCAGCGCCTCGCGCCGACGGATGCGCAGGTACAGGATGGCGCGGCCCACGACGGCGCCCAGCGCAAAGCCGATGCCCACGCCGCCCACCACGGCCCAGAGCACGTCCACCGTCCACCAGCGCCAGCCGCCGTCGCCCAGGTCGTGCAGCGACAGCATCCCCAGGCCTAGCATCACTATGGGAAAGGCCGTTCCATCGTTCAGCCCTCCCTCGCCCGTCAGACCAAAACGCAGTCGGTCGCGGTCTTGCGGGTCTGAGACCTGTACGTCCGACGCCAGCACCGGATCGGTGGGCGCCAAAATCCCGCCCAGCAGTACGGCAGCGCCCAGCGGCAAGTTCAACAGCCACACGCCAACGGCCGTAATCGCTCCCACGGTGATCAGCATCGACACCGTGGCCAGCTGCAGCGGAATGCGCCAGCGCGCGTCGCGCAGCGGCAGCTCCAGCTTTAGGCCCACAGTAAACAGCGAGATCAGCACTGCGACTTCGGTCAGGCGCTCGATCAGCCCCGCGTCCTTGATCGGATCGAGCGTGAGCAGCTCCAAGCCCCAGGGGCCGATGCACACGCCCACGCCCAAGTACAGGATGGCCGAGCTGAGCGGAACGCGCGCGATGAAGGAACTGGTCAGCGTCATCACCACGAGCAGAAGACCCACCAGCGCAAAGCTAAGGGCGGGGAGCAGTACTTCGTTCATTGGCTGCACGCAGCCTGTGGGCCGGCACCGAGGGCCTTGAAAAGCGGGCTGCGGAGTCCGGCGGGAACGTAAAGGGCGACACAGTCGCTCCAGCTCGCTGCCGCGACGTGGGGATTGTGTGGGTTCGGGGTTGAGTGCATATGCAAGATTGAAAGCCGTACAGCCCCATGGATGCCAGCGTGGGTCGCACTTGCATGTCAGAACGCGCCGCGAATTAGGCGTGCTGTAGCCGGATGCCAAGATCCGGTATTTTCCTGGCAAGTTACAGGGTCGCGCACGATCTCTTACCACGAAGGCTCTGCGCTCGTAAACTCCTGCGTAGGGCTCCATACCCCGTATGAAGCCTACACGCGTGTGCGGCGATGGACCACAACAGTGCGAGGGGTTCAGCTCAGGTTTGAAACGCTCTAGCTGGTGAAGACTACTGTTGGCGAGTCTCCACATTTCATGCGTCCACTGCTTATACCGTGTCGAATATCCATTTACCTCTCACGCCACGCCAGTAAATGCGGCAGCGGATCGACGAGTTTGACTGGTCGGCGACTCCGCTGGGGCCGTATGCCTCCTGGTCTCCAGTTCTTGTTGCCATGCTGGAGTTAGTGCTCAGTTCCCGCCAACCCATGTTTCTGGCCTGGGGGCAAGAACAGACATGGATCCACAACGATGCGTTCATCTCGATAGCCGGCAGCAAACACCCACGGGCTTTGGGTATGCCTGCGCGGAAGGTCTGGGCTGAAGCCTGGGCAGACCTGGGCCCGCACTTCGAGCGTGTGCTTGTAGGTGAGTCAATTGCGCTCAGGGGATTCCATGTGGGGCTTGACCGCCAGGGCACGGTGGAAAACGCGGTGTTCGATTTTTCATACACCCCGGTGCGCTCTGAAGCGGGCGGGGCAGTGGCCGGGCTCTTCGGCGTTTGCATCGAAACCACCGCACAAGAGGAGTCGCAAAAACGGCAGCTCGCTATGGCCGACCGGGAGCGAACACGAATCCTGGATATGAGCCGCGATCTTTTCGCGGTGGCTTCATTTGAGGGACGGCTGCTGTCCATCAATCCGTCGTGGAGCCGCCAACTCGGGCGTTCTGAGGCTGAGCTTTTGGCGACGCCGTTCGCTCAAATCATCCATCCTGACGATCTGCAGGAGACCGCTAGCGTCATTGAAGCACTGGTGGCAGGTCGCCCTGTCCACCATTTCAAAGTTCGCTTGCTCAAGGCCGACGGTGTCCCCATCTCCTATGCTTGGTCGGCAGTGCCGGAGTTGGATCCACCGAACGGCACTTTCTATACCGTAGGTCGCGACATTACCGATGAGCGAGCTGCTCTGGCCGAACTTCTAGCTGCCCGGGATGCCCTGCGACAATCTCAAAAAATGGAGGCCGTGGGGCAGCTTACTGGTGGCATCGCCCATGACTTCAACAATTTGCTAGGCGGCGTCAGCGCAAGCTTGCAGGTTTTGCAGAAGCGCCTGGATGCGGGCAAGTTGGATGACGCCCGGCGTTACATCGACCTTGGGATGAAGTCCGTAAGAAAAGCTGCATCGCTCACCCAGCGGCTGCTCGCCTTTTCAAGGCGACAGACCCTCGATCCGAAGCCCATCTACATCAACCAACTCGTCTCCGGCGTAGTCGAGATGATTCAAAGGACTCTGGGACCAGCCCTCGAAGTGGAAACCCACTTTGCGGCAGAGGCATGGGCGTCGATGATCGACGCGTCGCAGCTGGAAAACTCACTGCTGAATCTGTGCATCAATGCACGTGATGCCATGCCAGACGGTGGGCGTTTGCTCATAAAGACATCAAACGAGGTGCTCGATTCGCGACGTGCCCGCGAGCTCGATCTCCAGGCAGGGAGCTACGTAGGCTTGCAGGTGCGTGACACGGGATACGGCATGGATGCAGATGTGAAGACACGTGCGTTCGATCCGTTCTTCACCACCAAGCCGCTGGGACAGGGTACAGGCTTGGGACTTTCAATGGTGTATGGGTTCGTCCGCCAATCGGGTGGACAGGTCGTGATCGAATCGGAGGTGGGTGTAGGCACTACGGTATCTATCTACCTGCCCAGGTACAGGGGCGCGGTTGAAGCGGATGAAGAAGACATACCTGTCGAGCCAATGGTACAAAGCTCGGGAGAAATGGTACTCGTGGTCGAGGACGAGCCGACGATCCGGACGCTGGTGCTGGAAACACTCAAGGACGCTGGATACAACGCCCTGGGTGCGCAGGATGGCACCGAAGGCTTGCACATATTCAAATCGGTGGCGGGAATACAGTTGCTGGTGACCGACGTCGGTCTGCCGGGAGGAATGAATGGGCGTCAGGTCGCTGACATGGCACGCACCACGCGGCCCGATCTGCCCATACTGTTCATCACCGGCTATGCGGACAAGGCGACAGTGGGAAATGGCCTGCTTCCGCAAGGCATGGAGGTGATGACCAAGCCTTTCGAGTTGGAGACGCTCGTTGGCAAGGTGCGCGAGATGCTTGATCTGAAGTAGCGAACGCCAAGGCGGACTTCTGGCAACCCAGTGGCGCTGCTACGTTGCGCGGCGGTTTGCCCCAGGTGCAACGGATCAACACACACCCGCCGCGGGGTTACCCTTTGCCTAGGCGATGGGTTGTGAACTCCATGAGGTCATCAAGCAGAGCCTTCATCTGGGCCACGCTGCGAAGGACGACCGGCGCGTGGCGTACGTCGCCCGGCCACTTGCGCAGCTCCACCGTGGCTGCGCCCGCTATCGTGCTGAGGGGCCCCCGTAGGTCATGCCCCAGTACTCCCAGGAAAAGGTCGCGTGCCTTGTTCAGTTCTGCAATGAACACTTCGACGGACTCAGCAAGTGCCTGGTCAACTGCCTCATCGAACCGAATCACCTCGTCTATATCCTGCAGCTGCGCCCCTCGGCCCGATGCGCGCCAGAGCCTCAAAACCGTGGCCCTCAGTGCACGGTATTCAGCCACCATCTGACCCACTTCGAACCCCTGTCGCTCACGCTGCCGTGCATGGCTTCGAGAGGGCACTCCCGCCGAGGTGGAGGCCAGTTGGCTCTTTCCTTCAGACTTTCTGCGCCGTTCTTCCTCATCCTGAGGCAATTCCATGTTGCGCACCAGCTCTTCCAGGATTTTCTTGCCGTGGTCTTCCAGCCCGACATCGTCAAGGTCCTGCGCAGCGGGGCAACTGATTGCGCGCAAAATCGATCCACGCATTCAGGATGGCGGTGTGGTTCTCGGTGATAAATTCTGCAAGTCGCATAACGCGTTGTCCCTGGCTACACCTAACCGATAGATGGTGCGATGGCCTACGAAACGCGTGAGAAAGCACCTACGTGGGCAAATAGGGGCGGATCGCAAAATTTGACCACCCGGGATCCCCGCGCGTGGAGAAGATCAGCATGGCAACTGGAAGCCGCACCCTCTGGAAAGGTGCCATCACCTTCGGTCTCGTCCACATCCCGGTGGGCCTGCACACAGCCGCCACCAGCGAGGGCGTGGACTTCGACTGGCTGGACAAGCGCACCATGGATCCGGTTGGCTACAAGCGCATCAACAAGCGAACGGGCAAGGAAATCGACAAGGACAACATCGTCAAGGGCGTGGAATACGAGAACGGCAAGTACGTCATCATCAGCCCCGAAGAAGTCGAAGCGGTGTTCCCCAAGACCACGCAGACGATTGAGATCGAGCGCTTCATCGACGCCAACGAGATGCCTTTCATCTTCCTGGAGCGGCCGTACTTCGTGGCGCCGGTCAACAAGAGCGACAAGGTATATGCGCTGCTGCGTGAGACGCTGATCTCCACCGGCAAGATCGGCCTGGCCAAAGTCGTCATCGCCACGAAGCAGCACCTGGCCGCGCTGGTGCCTTCGGGCCCGGCACTCGTACTCAATCTGCTGCGCTGGGGCGACGAGGTCAAGGGCCTCGACTCCCTGGAACTGCCGCCTGCCGGCGCAAAGAGCGTGAGTGCCGCCGACCTCAAGATGGCCAAGCAACTCGTCGCCGAGATGTCCGGCAAATGGCACCCCGACGACTTCAGGGACGAGTTCCGCATCCAGGTGATGAAGCTCGTCGAGAAGAAGGCCAAGGCCGGGGAAGGCAAGACCGTGGTGGAGCCCGAAGAGGAAGCGCCACAGTCTGGTGGCGAGGTGATCGACCTGACCGCGCTGCTCAAGCGCAGCCTGAAGGGCGGCGCCAAGGAAGATGCGAAGTCCCCTGCCAAGAAGGCCCCCGCGAAGAAAGCAGCTGCCAAGAAGGCACCAGCGAAAGCCGCCCCTCAAAGAAAAGCCGCCTGACGGCCAGAGATCACCAACCCAAAGGAGACGACCATGTCCGATGACAAGACAAAGACCGGGGGCCAGGACCGCACCCGCATCAGCCTGAGCGAAGACTACGAAGTGCGCGACTGGGCCAAGAAGTTCGGTGTGACCGCCGACGAGCTCAAGGCCGCGGTGAAGGCTGTGGGCAACGACGCCAAGGCAGTCGAAGCGCACCTGAAGGGCAGCCGGTGAGCATGCGGTGCGCGTTGCGACCTGGAACATCAACCACGTCAACAAGCGCATAGACCTGCTTGTCGATTGGCTGCGGCGCACGCAGCCAGACGTGGTGGCGCTACAGGAACTCAAATGCCCCACAGCGCAGTTCCCCACCGCAGCCATCGAAGCGGCGGGTTACAGCGCCGTGGTGGTGGGCCAACGCGCCTGGAACGGTGTGGCCCTGCTGTCTCGCGGGCAGGAGCCCTTGCCGGTGATCACCACACTGCCCGGCGACACGGCGGACAAGGAGGCACGCTACTTAGAAGCCGCCATCAACGGCGTACTCTACGCCTGCCTGTACCTCCCCAACGGCAACCCGCAGCCCGGCCCCAAATTCGACTACAAGTTGCGCTGGTTCGAGCGCCTGCGGCTGCGCACGCAGGAGCTGTGGAATTGTGGCTACCCCGTGGTGCTGCTGGGTGACTGGAACGTTGTGCCGACCGATGCCGACATCTACAAGCCCGACACCTGGCGCGACAACGCGCTGCTGCAGCCAGAGCCTCGTGCGGTATACGCCTCCATCTTGGCCCAGGGCTGGACCGATGCCCTCGCACAGGTGCACAAGAAGGGGGTGCCCTTCACCTTCTGGGACTATCGCCGCAAGCGCTGGGAGCGGAATGCCGGCCTGCGCATCGACCATATCCTGGCAGGGCCAATGCTCAAGGTGGTGGACGCCGGTGTAGACCGCGACGAACGTGGTCGGGAAGGCGCCAGCGACCACGCCCCCGTGTGGGCTGAACTGGCGGTGCAGAAGAAGGCTCCCGCACGCCGCAAGACCTTAGCGGCAGCCAGCCCGGCGCCAGCGAAGATGTCAAAGGCCCCGCCGGCATCGGCGCCGGACACCCCCCTCGCCAAATACAACGCGAAGCGCGACTTCAGCAAGACCGCAGAGCCTGCAGGTGTGCACAAGCCCACTAGGCGCGGCAAGAAGGCAGTCCCATCGGATGCGCTGCACTTCGTCATCCAGAAGCACTGGGCCTCGCGCCTGCACTACGACTTCCGGCTGGAGCTCGATGGCGTCATGGTCAGTTGGGCCGTGCCTAAGGGGCCATCGTACGATCCGGCCGCCAAGTCCATGGCGATCCACGTCGAAGACCACCCGATCGACTACAACACCTTTGAAGGCTCCATACCCAAGGGCGAGTACGGCGCGGGTAAGGTCATCGTATGGGACCGCGGCACATGGGATCCCGTGGGTGATCCGCGCGACGGCTTGGCCAAGGGCAAGGTGATGTTCAAGCTGCACGGCCAGAAGCTGGCCGGGTTGTGGGAGCTGGTGCGCATCTCCAAGCCCGGCGAGAAAAAGCAGGACCAGTGGATGCTGTTCAAGAAGCGCGGCGACGCATGGGCAAGGCCAGGCACCGAGTACGACGTGATCACCGCGCTGCCTGATAGCGTGGTGGACAAGCCCCTTGGATTGATCGAGGAGCGGGAGCCGAGGGAAGCTACAGCACCCCGGCGCAAAAGCGCAGCGGACACCGACACCGCACTCAAGGCGGCCCGAAAAGCCAAGCTGCCCGCCAAGCTTGCGCCTCAACTCGCCACTCTTGTGTCCTCCGTACCAGAAGGGGACTGGGTCATCGAGACCAAGTTCGACGGCTACCGTGTAATGGCCCGCATCGACGGCGACGACGACGACGACGACGTGCGCATCTTCACGCGCAACGGCAATGACTGGACCGACAGGCTGCGCCCCATCGCCGATGCTGTTGCCCAGCTGGGCCTGACCAGCGCCTGGCTGGATGGCGAAATTGCCGTGCTCAACGACGCCGGTATTCCGGACTTCAACCGCCTGCAGAACGCCATAGACAGCGCCCAGGTTACCGACATCGTGCTGTTTGTGTTCGACGTGCCCTTCCTCGGCGACATGGACCTGCGCGCTGTGCCGCTCGCAGCGAGAAGGGCCGTGCTCAAAGAGCTCTTTGACGAGCGTGAGAGCGATACCGTGCGCTTCAGCCAGTCGTTCGACGTGGCGCCTGTTCAGTTACTGGGAGCTGCCTGCCAAATGGGCTTGGAAGGCGTGATGGCCAAGCGCGCAGACGCACCCTATGTGTCAGGTCGCACCGATACCTGGGTCAAACTCAAATGCCAGCATCGTCAGGAATTCGTGGTGTTGGGCTTCACCGAACGCGCAAACGCCACCAAGGAGGTGGGCAGCCTGCTCCTGGGGTACCACGATGACGGGCAGTTGCGCCATGCGGGTTCGGTTGGTACGGGCTGGGATTCGGCTGCGGGAAGGGAGCTGCACACCCGCCTGTCCAAACTGGAGGTGAAAACGCCGCCGGTGAGTGCGGCTGAGGTCAAGCCGGGACGCTGGTCCAAGCGCAGGGCCGGGAGCGAGAGGTGGGTGAGGCCGACCATGGTGGTGGAGGTCGCCTTCGGCGAGTGGACGCCCGACCAGCATATCCGCCATGCGGTCTTCCGAGGCATCCGCACGGACAAGCCAGCCAGCGAGATCGTTCGGGAGCGAGCCAAGGCGGCGCCCGCAAACGCAGGCTCCATCGCGGCCGCCACGCCAAAAACGAAGTCGAAGGCCAATAGCCTGAAGATCAGCAACCCGGAGCGTGTCATCGATCCCACGACCGGGCTGCGCAAGATCGACCTGGTGCGCTACTACGAGAGCATTGCCGAACGGATGCTGCCGCACTTGAAAAACCGGCCGGTGTCGCTGGTGCGCGCGCCCACCGGCATCACCGGAGAGTTGTTCTTCCAGAAGCATTCCGAAAGCAAGATGCCCGGCGTCAAGGACCTGGACCCTGCCCTGTGGCCTGAGCATGCAGCGTTGTTGGCGGTCGATTCAGCGCAAGGGCTGATCTCCGCGGCGCAGATGAATGCCGTGGAGTTTCACACCTGGAACTCGAAGATCGCGCGGATCAACCAGCCGAACCGGTTCATCCTCGACCTGGACCCGGGCGAAGGCGTGACTTGGCCCATGCTGCAGGAGGCGGCCGAACTCACGCGGGTGATGCTGACCGAGCTGGGGCTGGAGAGCTGGCTCAAGACCAGCGGGGGCAAAGGCCTGCACGTCGTGGTCCCTATCACCCCGAAGCTCGAGTTCGATGAGGTGAAGGCGTTCTCTCAGGCCGTGGTCAAGCACATGGCCAAGGTCATCCCGTCCAAGTTCGTGGCCGTCATGGGCGGCAAGAACAGGGTGGGCAAGATCTTCATCGACTACCTGCGCAACGGGCACGGGCAAACGACGGCGTGCGCGTTCTCGGCGCGGTCACGGCCAGGCATGGGTGTCTCAATGCCGGTGGCCTGGGAGCAGATCAGGGAGCTCAAGGGCGGGGCGCAGTGGACCATCGCGACCGCCCGTGAATACCTGAGCTTCCAGCAGGAGGACCCTTGGCTTGACTACTGGAAGAAGAAGCAGGCCATCACCCGCGCATCCCAGATCCTCAGTAAAACCATCCCCGACTTGAAACGATCATGACAAGCCCTTCATCGACATCGAAGATCCGCTCTGGCGGTTGCCATTGCGGCGAAGTGCGTTACGAGCTGCAGGGAGACGTGGCCAATGCCACTTTATGCCACTGCACGCTGTGCCGCGCGACAACGGGGGCGCCGGTGGTCGCCTGGTGCAGTGTTGAGGCGATGAATTTTCGGTTCACGCAAGGCTTCCCGCGCAACTACCGGTCAACGCCGCGTGGCATGCGCACCTTCTGCGCCAAGTGCCGCACACAACTGACTTTTCGTGAGGATGGGGAGACGTGCATTGACGTCACGACAGCCAGCTTGGACGATCCGAACGCAGAAGCCGTTTCCCCCCGAGACCAAACCTACGCGCGAAGCCAACTTTCCTGGATGGGTAGCGCGCATGCATTGCCTTACTTCAGCACCACAAGGCAACATGAACGATGAGCGAGATTCATCCAGTCCGACAGGCATTCAACTGCAGTCTCAATGCCTAGCCCGACGAAAGGCTGTACCGAGGAACGATGCATCCGGGTCCGCGAGCTCCGGCGTTCCGGTCTGACGTTCAGAACCGACCGATGTGCTACTGCAAGGGTCGGGTCTGACAATTTTAATGACGCCCGCGAATTGGAGAACGAGCTGCGTCTGACGAACCTCTACGCGTGGAGATCCGATTTGCGGCGCTGGCCTGCTTGCGCCGCCGGGAGCTAATTTTGCTTGCCGGCTTCGTCCCCGTGGGCACGAATGGTGATCGGACTGGCCCTGCGCTGCGCAATGCGGCGCTGACGATACCCTCGCTACTCGCCCGCGGCACCTCACAACGCTGTTGATTGCAAATCTGCCCTTGAAGGGCAAGGCTGCTTTGCAGGCATGCGCCGCACCATGACATCTGCTGAAGGAGCCGTCCGACATGAAGCCCAGAAGGCAAACGTTAGCGTTGCTTCCATCACACGCAGGAGGCCGAAATGGCGACCGAACAGAACCATGCCACTACTTCTCGCAACTTGGCCGGCGAGTTTCCCCAACCTGTTTCGCCATGGGAGAACCGTGGGCTACTTTGGGCCGAAGTGGTGGCGACGGCAGCTTTTGCCACATGGCTGCTCATAGGTGGATTGGTTCCTGAGGAAATTGCCCGGGTTGAGGCGGGGGCCCGGGCGCAGACAGCGCCGTCAGCCATCTCGATTTCAGTCGCCGCAACCGAGGTGAAACCATGACCGGTTTTAACCGTTTGCTCGTAGCGCGAGGTGTCCGGCGATGATTGCGGTTGTCGTTCCCGCTCACAACGAAGAAGAACACATTGCGCAATGTCTGCGCTCCCTTACTGTGGCAGCTCTATGCCCCACCTTGGCGACCGAGCCGGTGATCGTCATAGTAGTGCTCGACGACTGCTCTGATGGCACTGCGCGCATTGCCCGAGGGTTCGCGCGTGTGCGGACCTTACAAAGTAGGGCTCGAAATGTTGGCGCGGCTCGTGCAATTGGAGCGCAAGCGGCACTGGCTGCAGGGGCGCGATGGCTTGCCTTCACCGATGCGGACAGCGAGGTAGCGCCCGATTGGATCAGTCAGCAGCTCGGGTTGCAGGCAGACGCCGTTTGTGGAACGGTCCAGGTGCGCGACTGGGGCGCTCACAGCGATGAGGTGCGCGCACGTTTCCAATCGTTTTACCAGGACTGCGATGGCCATCGACATATCCACGGCGCCAATCTAGGCATCACGGCCGACGCCTATCACCTGTCCGGCGGTTTCCTACCACTGGCCACGGGCGAGGATGTAGCCCTGGTACACCGCCTGCTGGAGCGGGGTCTGTCGATCGCGTGGACTGCCGCAGCGCGCGTGACCACCAGCTCTCGAAAGCATTTTCGGGCACCTGGAGGCTTTGGCGCCACGCTAATGCAACTGAGCGGTGCCCTGGTGACGCCGTCTGCATCCTGAACTTCGAGGGACATTTCAACCATGGATGACTGGCTTGACTGGGTACAGTGGCCCGCTTTCTTGGCATCGGTGCTGGCTGCATGGCTGGTCGGTTCCAACGACGCCAGTCGCCGCAACGTCGGGTTCTGGGTGTTCCTTGCGAGCAATGTCCTGTGGATGGCTTGGGGCCTTTATACCCATGCCATGGCGCTCATTGCGCTACAGGTGTGTCTGGCTTTCATGAACATCCGGGGACTGTTCAAAACCGAAGACAAAAAAGATGACGAGGGCTAGCCGCCACCTCCTGCCAACCTACCACGACATTCGGCCGCTGAGCGTGAGGAGTTCAGGGACGGTGCCTTGCGACGAAGGTTGCGGATGCAAAAGGGCTCAGTAAAATCAATGCCAGGCGCTTTACTCCATCCCTCGGCTACGCAGGTCTGTTCGGGCTGGGCGCAGAAAGCGCGGCGCGGCCATATCCGGTGATCTCGCGAACGATCGCTGAGCCCGCCTTGCCCACTTCGGGTAGATCTGCAACGACCATGTCGGCCGCTGCCAGCACCCTCAGCTTGTCGATTTGTGCCAAGTCGCTCACTTCCAGCGGGAGCGACCCGCGAGAGATTTCGCGCAAGTATTCCAGCGGCATACCATCACCCCCGAAGAGTTCTCAGGCATCGCATGGTAGCAAAAAGGACAATTCGAAAATGGCGATGAAATGCGCGCACGAGGGAGTGCCATCAGCCATGACGGGATTTGGAAGAACGCCACGTAAGGCGCCCGGGCAAGGCACCGGGCAGGATGACTTACTACTACTCGCGACGACCCTCTCTTTGGGCTACGCTCTGCCGCGCGCTTGACCAGATTTCCAGGCAGAAGTCCGCATCGCGCCACTGGGCCAAACGCGGCATCTGAAGGTGTCCGTGCATGATCTCGTGCACGCGCGCCCCGCCCAACGGGAAGCTGTCGAATGGATGTAGCCAGTGACAGGAAGCAACGGTGGCAGCCGAGCCAGAAGCGAGCAGAGTGGCGCGGCATCGCTGCGCTAGACGCTCGATATCGGTCTCTTGGAGGTAGTACAGGAACTCGCCGAGCACGATCAGTTCGAAGCGCCCCTCAGGCCATTGGTTAGGCACCCAGCCTTGTGCGACCTGGGCGTGGGCGAAGGGCTTGAGCCGGTTGGCCGTGTACTCCACTGCTCGCACTGCTCCGTCCCAGGCCAGAAGCCGGTCGCAGCGCTGCGCCAAAAACTCGGAAACAAAACCGCCAGCGCAGCCCGGTTCGAAAATGGACTCGTATCGCGCATGCGGCAAGCTGGCCAACAACAGGTCGCGCTTGCGAGCCTCGTACCAGCTACCCTCGAAATGCCAGGGGTCCGGGCCCCGGGCGAACAGCGGATCGAAGAAGTTTTGCGGGGCGGGTGCAGTCATAGCACAAAGAAGTATTCGGTGTTCCAGCTCGCGCGGTCAACGATCTCCGGGTCCAGCACTGCGGGCAGGCTGGGCGAGCGGGGCATGAGCTGCGAGCGGTGGCAGGCCAGTGCGTGGAGCTTGCGCGCATGCGAGTCTCCATCAATTCCCACGCCAGCGAGGCGGGTCCAGTCCACCTGCGGATCCCAGGGCTCGGCCCAGTGCCACATCCACACCGGCGCCTCCAGCAGCGCGGCACCTTTGGCCTGGCAGGCTGCAGCGCAGGCACGGCCACAAGCTTCGTGGTCCGGGTGTCCGTCCAGGCGCCAAGTGGTCACGACCACATCCGATGGCTGCACCAAGTCAGCCAATCGGGCTTGCAGGTTGCCGGCTTCCCCGGTAAGCCCGCCGTCGGGCAAGCCCAGGCGTAGCACGGACTCGGTCGAAACGCCGAGGAGCTGCAGGCCGGCGGCGCTTTCGTGTCTGCGCTGCCGGGCCAAAGCCCCTGCATCGTTACCGTCCGCAGCGCGATGGCTGCCCTCGCCATCTGTCACCGCCACCACCAAGCAGGCGCCCCCGCGGGCCACATGGCTGTGCAGCAGGGCACCGCAGGCAAGAATCTCATCGTCGGGGTGGGGTGCCACCACTATCAAGCGCTGCCATTTGCCCACCAACTCGCTGGTGGACAATCGAGGGATTCGTTCCTCCCGCAGCCAGGACTCCCAGAACCGCGTGTCCACGCACGGCTCGCTGATGAGGCGAGTGGCCGGGGGGAGGCCCTCGGCTGCAGCGGGATGGTTCAGAGTGCCCATGGGTAGTTCTCTTGCGCCAGCACTGCGCTGGCAAGGGCCGCATCGTCGCGGTATCCGTGACTCTGGCGAATGAAAACCGGCAGGTCTGCCGCAGCGCGTGCAAACGCCGCGTCGCGGCAGTAGGGCGTTGCGCCCAGCGCGCGCCCGGCTTCCTCCAGCACGCAGTGGGCCGCAGCCTCTGCTGCTTGGCGTACACGCAGTGCCGTGGCCATGGCCTCCGCGTGCGGGTTCGCATCGATCCAGGCGGCGCTCTCGCGCAGCAGCGCGGCCATACCTGCCAACACCCGATCCACCTTGCCGAAGGCTGCAGCGCGGTATGCGAAAGCCGGGTGCTCGGACGACTGACCGCGCATACCGCGATATAGGGAGTCGGCCACGGCCAGCGTGCCGCCATACCAGCAGGCGGCAATGCCTGCACCCCCATGCCAGAAGCCGGGCCTGCGCAGGTAATCTCCAGGCGCGCCCACCAGTGTGGCAGGCGTGGCATCGAACGCCACCTCCGCGCTCAGCGTGTCGGCCATGCCCACGGCCTGCCAGGCGCCGGTGTTCATGCGGATGCTGGCGTGGCCGAGTTCGACGGCGACCAACTGGCTCTGGTCCAGCCCCGGCAGCCATGCGGTCAGCAGGGCGTGGCTGACCCCCTGTGCACCGGAGCACCAGGCCTTAGCGCCGGACAGTTTGGCCAGACCGCTGTCGCCTTGTGGCAGAACTTGCACCCGCTGTCCGGGGACCTCGGCCGCCCAAACCGCCCAAGTCTCGTTGGTCTCGCCTCGATCATGGCCTAGCTCTAGCAGAATGGCCAGTGCATCGCAGTGCCCCTCATACAGCTTCGCTAGTGACAGGCTGTGCTGCGCCACGTGACTCAGCGCCTGCCAGCGCTGCAGCGTCGAACCCGCGCCCGGTCGGGGCAAGCGAGCGAAGCCCATGCCGACCAGTTGCCGAAGCTGTGTGGCAACGGACAGTGCTGCCATACCGGGCAAGGCCTGGGCGAGTGAGGACACGGCGGCGAGCGCATAAGGGTGGGCACGGCGGTCAGGGATGGGCATGCGGGCAAGAGTCGATCTGTTGCTGATTCCGCTCAATTTGGCGGTACGACACTCGTTACCCGGTCAGCAAGCGGCGCCCACTTCTGTGGGACAGACCCCTGACCGCTCGCGCGCAGAGCAAGCGCCTATCCCCATACCTACCGAGTCGAACCCGAAGAGGATGGGATTTGGAGTCGGGCCTCCTCATGGGAGCAAAAGGGCGCGTCCCAGGAGCACGCCTCAGTGGCGCTCGTTGCTTTTCAAGTTCGAACCGACTTCCGTTCAAGTTGCTCTTCCACACCCCGCCGGCGGCAAAGTGGGTCGAGTGGGCCGTCATTCGCTTTGCAGTTTTTCCTACACACTTGTGCAGTCCTTCATTCCATGATCGTCGCTGTAGCGTTATGGAGGTTCTTCATGTTCTTCTCCCCGCATTCCACTTTTCGCGCGGCGACCTTCATCGGTGCCGGCTTATCCATGGTCGCCTACGGCGCATCGGCTTCCGTCGGGCTGACAGAGCCAGCAGAAGCGTTTGCTGGGGAGGAGGCGGGTTCTCAGAGGCAACCGATCAAAGTTGGCCCCGAAGGCGACCTAGCTCAATGCTTGGGGCACCGGCTGGAGGTCCATCTGTTCAAGGGATGCTGAACGATCGCATGGTAACGGCTACTTCGACCAGCCCTGAATAACGCTCAACATCATGAATGATCACCGCGTTGCCCGGTTGGTAGACCTGGGCAATTTCCTGAAGTCAAGGCACTACGAATTCACTACTCCCACGCCATTGACGCACCATCGCGTGCTGCGCAATCGCGTTGAAAAAGCTGCGCGAGATTTGCGTGACATATTCGGCTGGAATTTGCCGTTCGATGGCGCGTTGCTGCCACTGCCATTGCGTGACAAGCTTGTCAGCGAAGGACTCACTCAACAGCAGGATACGGGCATGTACCAAAGCATGGTGCGCGTGAGCAGCTTGGGCGGTGAGCTATACGCCCATTCGCGGTTCCCTACCTCGGAGGCGGATGCCGTTTTCTTTGGCCCCGATACCTACCGTTTTGCGGCACTGATTGCTCAAGAGCTGGCTGCCCACCCGTTGGGAGCGTACGGTCGCATCTTGGACATGGGCTGCGGTGGCGGGCCTGGCGGCATTGTTGCGGCGCGCTCTGCAGGCGGCAGTGTTGATGAATTGGTGCTTGCCGACATCAATCCTGAGGCCTTGGCGCTGGCCAAAGCCAACGCACGCCTTGCACAGGTGGAGTTCTGCACCTTCGTCCAGTCTGACCTGTTCCAAGGCATCACGGGCGACTTCGATCTGATCGTCTCCAACCCGCCGTACCTGGTCGATGCAGACAAGCGCACCTACCGGCATGGCGGCGGCAATTTCGGCGAAGGACTGTCGCAGCGCATTCTGGAGCAATCTATCGCTCACCTCAGGCCTGGCGGTCGCCTTATCCTCTACACCGGCAGTGCCGTGGTGCAGGGGGTAGACGCGTTTTCCGAATGGGCCGCCGGCATTGCAGCACGCACGGGCTGTGCATTCACGCGCCGCGAGATCGATCCCGATGTCTTTGGCGAAGAACTCGACCGGCCGGAGTACGCAGGGGTGGACCGCATCGCCGCCATCGGGCTCGTGGTGCAAAGGCGGCCGGCGTGAGGATTCTGGGCATCGGTGACTGCAACGACTTGGCTGCCATGTACGGCGGCATGCAGGCACGCGGCCACGAGGTGCGGGTGTTCGTGCGCGACCCGGCCAGCCACGGCGTGTTTGCCGGCATGCTCACGCGCACCCATGATTGGCAAAGGGAGCTGGGCTGGATCAGGGAGGCAGGGCCCGAGGGCCTGATCCTCTTCGAGACGGCGGACCAGGGCGCTCAGCAGGATGCATTGCGCAGGGACGGCTTTCAGGTCATCGGCGGCAGCGCCCTGGGCGACCGGCTGGAGGCCGAGCGCGAGTATGGCCAGGCCGTGCTGCGCGAGGCGGGCCTCTGCACCGCGGCCAGCCACTCGTTTACCAGCTACCGTGAGGCCTCGGACTTCATCACCTCGCGGCGGCAGCGCTACGTGCTCAAGTTCAACGGCACCAACAGCCCGCGCACGCGCAACTACATCGCGCAGAAGGGCGACAGCAGCGACCTGGCCGCGCTGCTCCATTTTTACAGCGCGCACGAGGCACCCTTACCGTCCCCGGACTTCGTGCTCATGGAGTACATCGATGGCATCGAGATCGGTGTCGGCGGGTATTTCAACGGCGCGGATTTCCTGGAAACCGCGTGCATCGACTTCGAGCACAAGCGATTCTTTCCGGGTGAGTTGGGCGAGCTGACAGGCGAGATGGGTACCGTGGTCAGCTATGCCGGCAGCGGCAGGCTGCGAGACCAGGTGCTCAAGCCCCTGGCAGGCGTGCTGCGCGATGGCGGCTACTGCGGCTACATCAACGTGAACCTGATGGCCAATGCAGACAGCCTCTGGCCGCTGGAGTTCACCAGCCGCTTCGGCTACCCCGGCTACGCCATCTGCGAGCGCCTGCACCGGGAGCCGTGGGAAGGCATCTTCCAGAAGATGCTGCACCGCTCGGCCACGCGGTTCGAGACGGCGCCGGATTTTGCCGTGGGCATCGTGTTGACGGTGCCGCCGTTCCCCTACACCCAGGGATACGAGGAAATCTCCAAGGGCATTCCCGTGATCCTGGACGAGGACCTGTCGATGGCAGAGCGCGCGGCCATCGCCTTTGCCGAGGTGGAACTGCGCCAGGGCGCGCTCATCACCAGCGGCACCAGCGGCTATGTGGGCGTGGCCACAGGCTGCGCGCCTACCGTGGCGGCGGCCAGCGCCAGCGCGCTGGCGCTGGCGCGCAAGGTCTACGTGCCCAACCTGCGCTACCGCGAAGACATCGGTGTGCGGGTGTCGGACGAGGCCCTTGGCAACCTGCACCGGTGGGGCTATTTGTAGGCACCAGAGGCCGGCCGTAGGAGGCCGCCCACGCGGATCGGAGCGCTGGCCCGATGGTGGCGCAGGCGGCGATGGCCCACCCTCAGGGACATACCTACACACAATACGCCATGTACCTTCATCTGCAGGAACGCCTTCGTTCCGAACCGACCATCGCCCCTCTCGTCCCCATGGCATCCGTCCCGGCTGCGCTCCATGCGCCTCTCTATGACCGTCTGGCCAACCACATTCCGACGCCACCGGAGCGCGAAGCGGCAGCCGATTTTCTGCGCCGCACCCTGCAGGACGTGGCTGCGCACGCGGACGATCTCCCTGACAACCCCGCCGACCTGACGGCCTGGATGGAGGCCAATATCCAGAAGGTACACGGCCAGTACCAGGCCTATCTGGACGAGCGAAAGGCCGGCGCGCCGCGCCGCTATTTCACGAACCGCGCGCATGCCCTGTACTTTCTGCGCAATGTGGCGCCCACCAAGCTGGTCGATGGCTCCTGGCTGTATGGTCTGTGCGCCCACGCCGACAACTCCCGCCTGTCCGACCTGGTCACCACCTATGTGGAAGAACTGGGTGATGGCCTGGCCGACAAGAACCATGTGAAGCTGTACCGCGCCTTGCTGGCCAACTATGGGCTCGACCCAGTGGACGACCTGCCCGACGCGCTTTACCAGCAAGGGCTGGTGCAGGTGGCACTGGGCTGGAATGCGCAGGAGTTTTTGCCCGAGATCGTGGGCTTCAACCTGGGATATGAGCAGTTGCCCCTGCACCTTCTCATCACCTCCTTCGAGCTCAACGAACTGGGCATCGACCCCTACTACTTCACTCTGCACGTCACGGTCGACAATGCCGACACCGGGCATGCCAAGCGCGCCTGCGTAGCGGCGCTGGAGGCCGCGCCGCGCATCGACGATGGTGGGGACTACTGGCGCCGGGTGCGTGCCGGCGCCAAGCTGGGCAACGTGGGCGCCAGCACACTGGACGTGATCAGCGGTTTCGACATCGACAGCGAGGTGGTCGCCATCCTGGCGCGCAAGGCGCCGTCGGGACATGGCGCGCACTCCGACTTCTGCAAGGTGGCGGGTCGCAGCGTGAACGACTGGCTCTCCAGTGCCGACGACCTGCCGCAGTTTCTGGCCGCACTGGAGCAAGCCGGCTGGATCAAGCGCAACCAACCGGTGACCGACAGCCGCTTCTGGCACCTGCTGCAGGGCGAGCGTGCCGAGATGTTCGGCGTGTTCTCGCCCTACGAACTGCAGGTGATCCACGACTGGATCCGCGGCCCGGCCAGTGCCGACGGGGCACCCTTCGAGACAGGCGCCACGCCCGGTACGGGCAAGCGGCAGATGAGCTTTCGCGTGGCCGAGCGGCTCAAGGCCGCCAAGGGTGGGCGGTCCGAGCCCGCTGCGGCGGGGCTGGACACGGACCTGGAAATCTTTGAGCAGCGCTACCCCACGCTCGGCACGGCCGAAAAGCGCGACTTGCTGGTCCAGGCCATGTCGCCGGCCCTGCACTGGACGCCGGTGGGCCTGCTGGCCACCAGGATGTTCCTCAACCGTTCAGTCTAGTCAAAAACGGGGCCTAGCTGGATTGGGTTCCCGATCGAGAAGGCGTCTGGTTACGCCCTTCATCCAGCCCAGCATCTCAGCAGCGTCCGCGATTTGAGGCGCCGTGTAGACCTACGCTGCCCCAGAACGCAACGTGCGACTAGGATCGAGCATCCACTCGCTGAACTTCCACAAATCACCGTGTGAGGAATGAATCTCGTCGAGTTCCGGCCCGACGTTGGGCGTCCCATTGAGGCCCCTGCAGATCAGAGCGCGATGAACACTCGGCGCGATCCCTCGGAAGTACGGTAGGAAGTCGTCAACGAAAGCCAGTGGCGCAAGCTGCTCAATGGCGTCGGCCTTCGGGCTTCGTTGCTCTGCTGAGCGTCCTGTCGCGATCACACGCTCAATGGGAAACCCCGTGTCCCTCAGATTCCTGAGGCGGGCCCCTTCAAATTGGTGAGCAAGCGCAGAGACGCAGACCAGTTCGTACCCCGCGTCATGAAGCCGATGGCATGCTTCAACCGCCAGCTTCAGAGGTGGAAGAGAAGACCAAAATTGCTCGTTCATGCAGGCCCGCAGAGCGGCCAGGCGTTCACCTTCAAGAAATTCGACGGCCCACCGATCGAGGGGAGAGTAAGCATCCTTGTCCCGCTCCAGAGGTCGACGACCAAACGCGCGCTCCCAGACAGAGGCATAGGCCAAGCCGTAGTCGAGGAGCACCCCATCCGCGTCCAGGGCGATGATTGGTTTGGCGCTCATATCAGTGCTCCTGTAGGAAGTCTGGGAGTTGGAGCCGTGTCACTTCCGGGTGTTCCTCAACCGACCAATCATGGCCATGTTTGCAAACACGGCCATGTTACGAGCTGAGCAAGGCTAGCGCCAACGGCTGGTCTTGTTCTCGCACGAAGAAACGAGGTGGTGGCGCTCATTGGTCTGCCTCGGGCGGAATTGGAACCCATGGCAAGCCCTGGCGCCATGACTGCACATCCACGAACTCCCGCTCGCAGCCCGTGCAGCGAAGCCGCTGCGTCGTGCGCATTGCACCGTTGGCATCGCGCGCGATCACCTTGCGGTAGTTGGTCGCGCTGCAGATGCCGCAGCAGTTCCTGGGTGATGGGGAAACGGGTTCCATGCCTGCAGTACTACCCACGATCATCCACGACGTTGAACTCGAACCTGAAATTGACAGCGACCGTGTCGGGTAGCGTCAACACCAGCCGGGTTTCCTGGGGATGGAAGATGGTCTCGCCATCGCTATCAACAGCGCCTTGGCTGACCGAGAGAGTCTCGATCTTGCTGGTCAGCGTCTCGCGGGTTGCATCCCAACCGAACTGACCGAGGCGCAGCTTCTGGCGCTGCAGCCAGGTCCAGATTTCTACAAGCTCGGCTTCGACCTCTGGCTGCTGACCGCGGCTGGTTTGGGCCAGGGCGGAGAACTCGTACTGTTGGTCGCGCAGGACCCATTTGAATTGGAAGTGTTTCATCGTTGGGTGGCAAGAATGAAGGGATTGTCCCAAATGCGCCAGATTGGCCGCGCACCAAAGACAAAGGGCCGGCCTTCTCTGGGTCTGCCCAAGGGAAGACCCATGCGAGGTTCTCTTGCCCATGTTGCTTGCAGGACCTGACTCGCGTCAGGCAATTGTCCCTATCCACTCTTGTGCCGGCGCAACCTGACCATGAGAGCCCAGGACAGACGACGTCGCTGTTCGAGGCATTGGAGGCTTCTCTAGTCAGGCAGGACACCCTGGGGCAGAATGTCCTTGAGAGCCATTACCCGGCTAAGGTGGACTACTCCATTACCCGAATCTTGAACTTCCACGGGCATTTGCACCGGCAGGTGGTGCCCCAACCGAGACCACCCACTTCGTGAATGTGGGCTGGGACGTCACACAAGGACCGCCATGCCTCTGAATCCCAAGATCGTTAAACGGCGATCCCACAAGTCTGGACGAGCATGCATCGATAGCCGCTACCGCTTCCCTTTGCCGGAGATCGGGTGGAAGGTTGGCGCCCGCGTGTATTTCTCGCGGATGGATGCTGGCAAGGGGTTCATGGTCAGCATCAAACCAGGGCCGCTACTGAACGGGCGGATGCTCTCCAGTCGGATTCAGCGCATCGGCTTTACAGAGTCTGCCAAAGTCCACAAGAATCCCCGCCGGAGTTGGCCATGAAACTGCTCGTGTGCTCGGACCTGCATCCCCTCAAGCGCAGTTGGATCCGGTGCGCACAATAGGAATTCTTGTGTGCGGTCCAGGCCATATGCGTGAAGTGAGTGAACGCGCAAGCATGATGCAACTGATCAGAGAGTCAGCAGTCGCTGCACCAATTCTCTGGAAGCCTGAGCCGTCAAGCCGGTCTTCCCGTTGACCAGAAACAGGGCGCGGTTGAAGGGCCTGTACAGCCAAGACCTGTCATCGACGGCCAGCCAAGGGCTTGCAACCCGCCCATTGGCCCGAAGCCACGCATTGCACTCAGCCTCCCGCTCGAAACTCACCAACGTATCCGGAACATCGTTGAGCGCCGGAAAGTGGGGCGTCACTCCGATGACCCGATGCGAGATGTCCGCAGAAAACCGCCGAGCCAGATCCTCAGGTCGGTGTTGATGCCGCCAGGTGCTCGTAATGACGATCTCAACATCAGGAGCATGTCGCACTGCCTCTTCGAAAAACGGGAGGCAGCAGAAGTGCTTGGACTCGTGGCAGAACTCCGGGTGCAGCACACCATCGAAGTCAAGGAACAGTGTTCGCATGTCATCAGAGTACTGCGCACGGACTTGAATGCCAACGAAACTTGTATCCACCAAGGTGGCTATAGGGCTGTAGCTGAGGCAAGGCGCCTACAGAGTAGCTCGAAGCAAGCACGGCGATTTGCAGCGGGCGATCATGCCGGTGAAAATCTACCGTGCATAGGTCTTCAATCTGTGCCCGGATGGTGAGCGTGCAAGCGTTGGGTGCCTCGCGACGGTAGGGCATCCGGCCATGCAGGTGCAGGGAGAAAACCGTATGGCGACATCCCTGGCCCATCTGCAGCACTCGAGAGGTTCTCAGGCATCACGGGCAAAGTCAGGCGCATTCAAGCGTGCGCTGCAGCAATTAGTTAGACCAACTGCCCAGATGTCCTCGTATTGATTGGAACGACATGGCCCAAACATCCTCCAGTAGCTGTTTCAATGCTCAAGAATCTTCTGGGCGTGACGATCTCCGGGGCAGGTTGCCAGCCGAAGTGCGCCAGGGCTACGAACCCGACGATGGCCCTCTCTCGCCAGCACAGATAGCTGCGGTGCAAGCGGTGGCCGATGAGGCACTGCCCAAAGGCGCTGTGGTCAGCAGGCGTTGTCTGTTTCCTCAAGCTGGACACAGGAACCTTTGACATGGGGTGGCCGGCGACCGTTTCACCGTGGGACCGAGTACTCCGCCGAAGCCTAAAGCCAGACGCAATACTTCGAACGCGACTTCTACGTTAGCGAATTTGGCATGTTAGCTGCACAGCTAACATGGCCAAAACAGCTAATAACAACTAAGTTGCGTTAGGTGTGCCATCGGAGGCCCGACCTCCTCAGCTATGCCCCATCAGTTTAATGAGGTCGCATAAAAAGGGCGGCGGTACATCGCTGGCAGGAGATCGGGGAAGGCAGGATCGAACGAAACGCGCCTCCGATCAGTCATGGAAAAATGTTGGATGCCATGGATCATCAACAGTTTCGTTTGAGAAGCAGGGACTATGAAATGCGGAGCTTGTACCGGCGAACGTCTCGTTCACGAAACACGCGATGTAGAGCGTGAGCATTGAGTCGTGACCCTGATGATCAAAGACGTGTCCGGCAGGTTCTGCTCCGACTGCGGAGAGGTTGCCATGGACCGAACCGAGGCTGGTGCGTACATGGAGAGACTGAAAGAGGCTCAAGCTTCAAACGACCCAGGTGGCTAGAACATACATCTGCCGAAAGCTGATGCGCTTGCGCTGAAGGCGCCCCTTGAATTGCGCGAGCGAAAGCACACGTCACCAACAGGATTAGATCCCACGAACCGCTCGCGAGGCCTACGCTGATCTGCAGTGCCATGATGTCTTTCAAGGAGTTCATCCATGACGGAGCGTCTCGACCTTTTCCCGGCTGCGCCACTGTTGCTTCGGTTGCCAGATGAGTCTCTCTTTAGCTTGGTGAGTCGCCATCATTTTCTCTGGGGAAACTCAGTCGCGTCTACAACCAGCAGACAGTTCTTCTCACATGCGCGAAGTGCTGCTCACCATGACTTCCTCAATTGGCTCCAAAGTTTTGTCGAGCGCACGGGTGGGGTCTATGGCGACGTGCGGCATGTAGCAATCAATCTCACTCTACTGAAGTTCTATCAGCCATTTCTATCCCAAGAAGAGGTGAGCAATGCTGTCGAATACCTCTCGCATGGCAGGATAGCGCTCCTCCGACTCCGGCTTGGAATCTATACGAGCGGATTCCGTGCCAACCATCCTCTTAAGGCTTGTGTCGGTTGCATGCAGGAAGACATGCATAGTTGTGGTTGGACTTACTGGCACATGAAGCATCAGTATCCAGGTGTCTGGATTTGCACTAAGCACGGAATGCCGCTCCAGCAATCCAAGTCAATCGGAGTCGGACGGTTTCACTGGGTGCTGCCCCGGTTGGATGATCTTCACGATTGCATCGCTAACGCCGGACTATCGGCCACTCATCACCTTGAGGTATTCGCTGGCTTCGCGGATCTGGTTGAAGCGGCAGTTTCAGAGGGCACTCGGTCAAAACTTGAGGTGGATCGTTTTCATGAACGCTATCGCGCGGAGTTCATGAACCGCGGATGGGTGTCGGAGGGTGGCCAATTGCGTCTAAAAGCGATTTCAGCTTCATTCGTGGACCACCTGCGTTTCTTTCCGGACCTTGATGAGCTAGCAGGCTTTCCGCGGACAGTCCAGCAAGCCTCTCCACAACTAAGCCGCTTGCTAAGCAGTCCGCAAAACAAAACTCATCCATTGCGCCATCTTGTGATGATCCACTGGTTGTTTGGAACATGGGAAAAGTTCTCGCGCTTCCATCCCGTCGGACGGGTTGCCCCGACGGTAGGACAGGCTCAGTCGCGCAGCGACGAGGTAGTAGACATTCGCAAGGAGGAACTCTATCTTTTGTTACGCAACATAAATGTTTCGTTGAGGGCTGCTGCTTCCCGCATTGGGGTCGATACGCAAACCGCGTTGGCATGGGCAGCGACGATGGGCCTCGCCATACATCGGCGGCCAAAGATCTTGCATCCAGATGTGCGCGAGCAAGTGATTCGTCGGCTGCGTAGTGGTGCAGATAAATCTGTGGTCGCCTCCGAAGCGGGCGTTTCCGTACAGACCATAGCGCGACTGTTGTTGGCAGAAGTCGGTCTGCACCGAACTTGGATGGATGTGAGGCACGAGAGGGCACGTGGCCGAGCGAGGAAAATCTGGACCAAGCTGCTCAAGACATCCGGTGGTGTGGGCGTCAAATGGATGCGTGCGATGGAACCGGCCGTCTACTCTTGGCTGTATCGTAATGATCGCGCATGGCTGAATGAACATAAGCCCTGTCAGAGTCCTCAGCGCCGTCAGAATGCAACCTCTGTCGACTGGAAGGCAAGAGACGAGCTGTTGTGCGTTGCGGTAGAAAAGGCGTGTCTCACGCTGCTGTCCGAGCATGGTGAGCGCCTCAAGCATGCCAACCAGCTGTATCCACTGATTCCCCAACTGCACTCCAAGCGCAGACAGCTGGACAAGTTGCCTCTGACGAGGAGGGCGATAGAGCGGGCTCTTGTAGCGCGACCTCCTGGAGCAGGTGACCTCTTCACTTGATCAAAAACCCGAACCGTCGAACTAGGCTCTTGATATGCAGATATGCATTGAGTTATGCTTAACGCATGGATTCATTTGAGCTCAAGGCCCGAGCTGAAAACGCCCGTCGCATCTGCCAGTTGCATGGCATCTCTCAAGCCGAGATCGCCGCCCATGTTGGAGCAAGCCAGTCTCAGGTAAGCCGGATTCTGAGCGGCGAGAACATGAGAACGTCGCGACTTTTTGAAGACGTTTGCCTTTTTGCTGAAAGGTTTGAGGGAGGCGTTACGGCTGAGGTCGTGCGTTCGAACCAAGAGCTGATCGACGCGCTGCAAGGCACATGGGACGGCTCTGCGACTCACGCACGAGCACTTGCATCTGTCATTCGCTCGTTGGCGGTTTTACGTCCGCCGCCTCGTTGAAAGAACCATTTGGAGGTCGATATGTCCACACTTGTCCAACTTTCACCATTTCCTGAGGAATTGGATCGTGGCTATCTTGGGCGTTTGATGTTGGCCAATGGATGTATAGACACATGTTCGGCGTTTAATTTGATAGAAAGGCACTTTCAAATTGAGCGCGGATCACGTACAACGCATGATTTATTAAGTCGTGCTGCTCAAATGGATTCACGGCATTTCGGGTTACGTCATACCACAATGCCGCTGACCGATGGTATATCGATGTTTCGGGGGGCGGAGTGCTTTCCTGAAACTACATTGAAGCCTGAGCGTAGCTCTAAGCGAAGAAAGGTTACCACCAATTTTTGCGAAGAGTGCATGAAAGCTGACGTCAAATTCCACGGGATAAGTTACTGGCGCCGGGAACACCAGACACCTGGACATCTTTGGTGCGAAAAACATCAGAGCCCACTTAGATTTATTTATACGGCCGAGCCCGGATTGCGTACACCGAGCTTCTATGTCGATCAGGGCGGGAAGGTGTCCGACGGCCTGGTGGTCGAAGCACAGAGGAACTATGGTGTACAACAGTACCTATTGCTAGTCGATGCCCTTTATGAGCGCGAAAAACCTCTAGACGGAGATAGTGTCCATGCTGCAATCTTTGAAAGAGCCGCCAATCTTGGGATGGGTATTCGAAGGAAAGATACAGCGCGCGTATTTATAGATGACCGGGTGAGGGATCAGTTTCCCGCAACATGGTTAAATAATGTTTTTGGCGATTTATCCAATCGAGATCTGGGTTGGTGGATGAATAATGGTGATCGGCAGGTGCATTCGAAATTGGTGCTTATTGCAGCTCTTTTCGAGTCATGTGAGCAGGCATATGAGACGATTGCTCAGGTGGAGTGTAAGCTTATCAAAATGGATGCTGGTCGGGTATTCGCTACTGTGGGCGATGAGCGATCGCGCGACGCTCTCAATGCATATCGGAATGCTTCAGGGATCTACAGCGCAGTCTCGCGCGATAGCGACGGTTTTCCAGATGCACGAATGCTGAAGAAGATGGGACTCCCTGATCTTGAGATGGATGGGGTGGCGGTGCATTTGGTCAAAAAGGGGCTTGAGCGATTTTTTCTCGAACAAGGTTCGATCGCGGACAGTGCGGAGGTGAGCGGTCTTTCCGTGCAAGCGATGGAACAGTTGATTAGAAATTGCGCACCGAACATGTGGGGTGTACTGAGAGCAATGAACGAGGGCTTCGTCCAACCGCAATTCCGAGCGGATATATTAAGAAAGCGCGCGGCGACCAGTCGAAGCTTGAGAGTCTCGGCTAAGGGATTTGTGGGGGCAAGAAAATAACGGCTGATCGCCCAACCGACTATGGTCGCTTGCTCCAGAAATTTTGCCAAAAAGTCTGGTCCCTGGCGGTAAGATCTTCGTATCGGGCCATCATCAGGGGATTGTTGCTTCTCAGTGCGATGACTGCCGGCCCTATCGGCGATAGAAGTGTGTCTGCAGCAACCTCAAAATCTTCAATGCGAAGATCATCGTCTTTACGCTCGAAAGCTACTCGGTGTGCTGCTACCCAAAGAGCGATGATCAGCCTTTGCACGCCCGCTGTCTTCTCCACTATGAGGGTAGCAACATCGTCGGTAATCTGCAGAGGGGTGGCGACATACTGGTAGGTTGAAAGTGGAGCCAGGAAAGTGTTCTTGAATGCCGTGCTTAACGGATCGGCGAAGTGCTTGAAAGCATGAAAACCTGACGTGACAAACCGCTCAGTTGTGCTGAGGCGTTTTGTCAGCGCTCCGATGCCATCAGGCGTACCTGACACAAGAAGCGGAATTTGCCAGACATTCATGAGGTTCAGGAGCCATCTCAGAGACTGATCCTCCTGGACGCTGAGTTCTTGAGTTGCGTCCCGGCTCTTGACCCTTCTGCGAACCTCCAACGGCGAAAGCTTAAAGAAATTTTGAACTTCATCGAGATGCAGGAAGCCCAGGAAATGGGAGCTTGCCACTTGGCGCCATTCTTCAAGCATCGCCATTCCTGAGCGCGGACTTTTCCTTTGCAGCGAGTCCTCGAATCGATCGCTGCCTGTTGTACGCATCCATGCGCTCATCAAAGCCACCGCTAAGTCTCTTGGCTTTCCTCCTGGAGGAACGTCAGTGGATATCCAAGTCACCTGGGTATGAGCACCGGCTATTTTGGGGAAAGACTCGTGTTCAATGATCCTAGGGAAGAGATGCAGAGCTCGCGTGATAGCCTCTGTTTTTCCAGCGCCTGAGATGCCTTCCACAGCTGCGCCAAACGCTGGGGAGCCACTTCGCTTCCATATCTGCGACGCTTCCCCGCCCTTGAGGGTCCACGTGCTTGGAAGGGTTGGATCGGTATGCTTGTAGTTCTGCCGTATCATCAAATCCATGGTCTGATGCGTTTGTATGCCCTCCAGGCTCGGCAGATGAAGTCTTCGCAGGTCCTGCAGCATGTGCAAGCGTATGTGCCGGGGGATAGATCCAATGTCGCTAGGCGGACGCGCTGGCAGGTCAACAAGCTTTCTTCTGGCTTCCTCGGGGGACAGGATTGGCCCCAAACCTTTGATCAGCATGTTCCCTGCATAGGGATCGTATGAGCTAGGATGTGATTTCATGTGGCGCCGCATTCATTTGGGAGTAGATGTCGGTCATCATTTCCTCGTGGCATTGCTGAGCTTCGGAGCGAACCTCAGGAGTACCACAGATGCCCGCTGAGCCAAGATCGGACGCGGCGGCGATGCCTTTTTCCATAGCCCGAGCTTCCTTGATTGTTGGCACAGGACCCCTAGTTTGGGCGAGCGCATCTTGTGTTTGTTTGGCCGCACGGGCTTTGATGTTGTCCATACGTTGCAGGGCTTTGACGCTCTCGACAACGGCCTGATGGTTGATATCAGCGGACTGCAGCAGTTGATAGGCGAATGCATCAGCCTTCTCATCACGGGTTAGTCCTGGAGCTGCCAGAGAGTGATCCGAGATGGCGAGTTCAAGCATCCCATCCCCCGACCGGTTTGGCGTCCAAATTAGTGAGTTGGAGCCGGGGTAGGGATAGGCCGTGATACGTTGCACGCCATGGTTGCGCGCGTACGTTGACCATTGCTCTTGCTCGGCCTCTGGGCATGAGTAGTAGTCCCCGTCAAAGCAAACGCCACGCTTCGTTATCCATGCGGCTTCTGCTGGGAGCAGGCGCGAAACCGATTCGACGAACGGCACCACTTTTCGGTAGCCGATGCCGACCGCATGACCCCACCGCCATAGTCCGGCCGGCGAAGGGTAGACGCCATCGGCAATCATGTGTGCGTCAACACGCTTCTTTCGATCAGCAGTCAAGTTGTAGCGGAAGAAGCACTCGGAGAGAAAGTGCATGTAGTGCTGAACGGTCATGGTTGCCTCAGAAGGGTTCGACCTTCTGAGGTCGTACTCTTTGCGCCGTGCATCCATCGCTCCAGGCATGAAGTTGTATTGAACGTCCTTCATGATTCGATGCATGACCTCTACGACGCCTTTTAGATCTGGCCGGAACGGAGGGGCGTAGCTCAAATTCATCGTCACATCTGCCCCCGTCGCCTTGGCTGCTATCGATAGGTATTCACCGCGGTCGCACATCAGTCTGTAGGGAATGGTCGGGAGTGGATCCAGCGACTGTCGCATCGCGTAATTCCACAGTGTTGCCATGACCTGCGTGGGGGCGACAATGTTCAGCAGGCTAATACGGGCAGTCGTCCAGCTAGGGCCGGAGAGGCAGACGTAGAAGCCAACCACAGCCGTTGACCATACGTCTACGATGACATAGACAATCGGTCTGCCAATGATCCAGGCGGGGTTGATTGAAGACCGGAGGTAGATGTCGCCAATCGTCGAGTCGATCGCATAGACATGGCCAGGCCCGGCAGCGTCCTGCCAACTGACTCCGGACAACCCGCGCAGACTGCGTTGGAAGTGGCCAGCACTCGTCTTTTGGAGAATCTTCTCCAGCCATTGCACTTCTTCGGTGAGAACGCGCTTGACTTGGGTTTTACTTGGATACTCGCCCGGCAAGGGCGGCACCACCTCGATGTCCCCTTTTTCATTGAAGCAGTACTTTTTACTAAAGCCATCTTTGATGATTCGGTCATACCTTTCACGCATCGACTTTTTCGGCGTTGGCTGGCGTTTGTCGACCGCAATGATGATGTCGCTCCATGCTTTGCTCATGCCCGGTTGCATAGGTTCGCCCCAGCATCCGAAATACTTATGGTGAATCCGTTGCGCCTGTGTTTTGCGCCCAGATTTTTTTCGCGTACCGCCTTCGTCGACGTAGCGCTTTTCACCCGGTGCGCCGCATCGGTCGTATCCAAGTAGCAGGCTCTTCGTAGTGAGGCCTAGAACGCACAGGAGTGACCAAAGATCTCTGACGTGTCTCTCACTAACCCCGTGCCTGTCCATAGCATCTCTTATAAGCCCTCCTAGACCGCGATGCACAAGGAGCGACTCTTCCAAACGCACGTAGTCCAGGAAGCTCGCCATGACCTCGCATCGATGCTGATACTCTTCGTTGTGTCTGAGCGGTTCATCCTGCTCGTGGTATTTCGAGGGCAGTTTCAGTTCGATTGGGACCACACTGTGATCTGCAAGCAACTGCATCAAATCTGTCTTGCGAACCCACTTCAGTTGGCCCATCAGTTGGGGCTGCTTTGGACGGTTTAAGCGTTTAGGATTCTTGGACTTTGGACGACCACCCGGCTTCCTGAAATTAGGGTCGTCCGGCTTCATCAAGACAATGACCGTGTGCTCGTAGGGACCATTGAGGATGACGCGGTACAGGCCGGCGTTTAAGCCGCACTCAGAGACGAGCAAGTGAAATGCTTGGTTGTGCGCTAGATCCATGCAGTCCTCCCGGATGCGATAGGGTTGAGCGAGACAAACTCCGCTGAACTGATTTGACTCAGCGGCTGGTGAGGTCGCCAACCTCTACGCAAATCAATGGGAAGTTCACCTCGCCAGACTGCTTGCCACAGCGCCTTTTGGGCTGGGTACTGATCCCCGCCAAGCTCATGCGCGAGTTGGCTGGTGACTAGAGTCTGGGAAGAATCGCACATGGCGCGTGCGACTGTGCATGCGAGTTGAATGTGACTATCGGGGGATTCGTCGGCGAGCCCCCAACTAGATGTCCGGAGCAGAGTCAAAGCCACTGATTTTGCGTATGTCTCTGAGGTGATCAGTAACCACCTGACTCCACGTACTTCCCAGTAAGTTTTCTCCAGCCGCAGTAGCTCAACAGCTCTCTTGCTCAAGTCGGAAAATGATCCTGGTTTCCAGGAGACGGCCAACAGCTCCAAGAAACCCCCACCGTTGAGCAAGACCAAGAGTAGATCGGTGGTTGGGATCCAGATGGCATGGTCGTCCTTGTCATGGACCATTGGGTGCCTGATGCCGAGTTTTTTTGCTAGTGCTTCGGTGCCTGGACATTCTGTATCTCTGGCCCGAACATCCCACCGGCAGAGCTCGAATTTCGCAGGTCTGATACTCAATGGAAACTGCTCGACTAGGTCGAGGAGATTCTTCAAGTGGCTAGCAAACGTCAGGCCTGACCATTCACCGTCGGAAAGCAGCTCGCGTTGGCGGCCTCGCCAATTGATCAAATGAGACCTCCCCATGCTGGCAGGATCGCTGCGGGAGACTCGGTGATGCGGGATGTATGACTGATATGTCCCAGTTCCTCGCCCCTCGCGAAGAAACCGATCTAGCACCTTGGGCGTGAAGCGTTTTTCGGTTCTCACTTCAACCTCCGGGCTGCTCTTTTTTGGGGTCGTGCACGCAGTCCAGTAAATGATGATTCTTCATAGACTCCGGCCACGGAACAAACCGTAGGAAACCCAGATCCTCCGAATACTTGAGCCAACTGAGTCAGAAGCAGTCGCTGTGGTGGCTGCCAACCTGGGGAGCTCCACTTTCTGCGGTTGCCTTCTGAACGACTTGTTCGTGGAGCAGCAGTGACGTTGCGCGACAGATAGGCGAATTCATGGAGCGCGGCGCGGCGCAAAGACTTGCGAAATTGGTGCGACGGCGCGTAAAGACGAGTGCCGTCTTTGCGGGTCGTGCTCGGCCACTGTAGTTCTGGCCATCCATAGATCGACATCTCCATCCACATTAGCCAAACTACCGCTGGCGAATGAAATTCTTCGAGCTTGCGGGGGGGGCAACCTTCGATTAAAGGCGCAGGAGACCAAGATGATGACCTGGCGAGATCGATCAAAATCCAACGCGATTGTTCGATCGTTATGTGGATGGCTTGCGTGCGGTGTTCGCTGGGTGAACCGCGATGCTTCGGGTGCCGGGTGAATCGCGCGTGATATGCGGCTTCGTTGCGAGTGCTTCCACGGAGACGTGATATAGCCTTCGCCCCCCACGGGGTGCGACGATTTGGTGTTTTCATAGATCTGACCCTGATGTGTGTTCGCCTGTGTGGCGCGAACGATCCACCACCGGCGCGTCAGATCTGATAGTCTCTGGGGTGCGAATCGCGAAGACTTAGGTCTGAGCTCCGGGCGGCGGGGCTTCCTATTGGGGGTCCTGCCGTTTCTTATTTCATAGATACCTCCTGGAGGTGCTGGCTTAGTGAGCGGGTCTGTGTCTGCGAAAGTTGATGACTAAGTGCTGCAATCTCCCTCAGCAGCTCGGCTACATGGCGGGGTGTAGCTCTTGCAACCTTCAGCCCAATTGCAGCCCGTTCGCGAAAGGCTGCTTCCAGCAGTTCTTCGGCATCGGCAGGCGTTGCCTCTAGTGCCTGCGCGATTGCGCGTACTGCCTCTTCACTTGGAGGCAGGCGCCTCGAATTCTCGAGGTCGCAAATAATTGAGTGAGGTTGGCGTACTCGAAGAGCCAGCCATCGTTGGCTTACATCGAGTCTCAGGCGCAATTCGTAGATAAGCGCTCCGAAGCTTTTTTGCGTCATATCGTTTGCCGCGATAAGTCGTACATGTCAAAGCAGGCGTTGTTGAAATGCTCAGAATGGCAGGGGTGCCAGGCCGTGATAGGCGCGCGGCGTGGTTGGGTGATATCTTTGCTATCGTTGCCCGGTTCAAAAAAAAACGCTAGCGTTCAAAATGCAAAAAAAGCTGCCGTATTTGCACTGTCTCCGAAGATGACCCGTTGGAGAGAAGCTATGGGAAGACGCCGCACACCGCTCTGCGAAAGACTTCAATGTGCTTTGGCCTTCCGGGCCCTGCAGCAGGACCTTGGCGTCTCCTATTACTCAATGAGCAGGAGATGGATCGAAAAAGACGATCCCGAAGCATCCCAAAATTTGACTCGCGTTCCGGAATATTTCAAAAGGTACGCGGAGGGGAAGGTCCCACTTGCAGGTGCAGGACTAGCTCGTCTGAACTGGGCAAGACGTTCTAAGCTTTTCTGCCAGACTTACGACTCACATACTTTCACCGTCCTAAGCGTTATGTGCGACTGGCGCTCACTCGACGGTCGCGCTTTCCTGTTTGCCTTTAACGCCGATGAGACGCGGGATTTCTTCCGTTCCGGCGCCTGGTGGGTTTCTGACGCGCTCCAGGATTTTGCTGCTTCTGCGCACATTGATGCCCTGGGGCAACTTGTGATCTGTCTCGGCGAGAGCGTAGGCAAAGAAGATGAACAAGTCTGGGTACACCTGTGCAGGGTCTGGCTGAGGTCTTGGGCAAGATCTGGTGTGGACCGGAAGCTTGAAACACTGATGGTGCAAACGCTCGCAGAGCACGTTCCCCACCTTTCTCCGCTCCTCCGCGTGCTTTACCCAGGCTCGATGTATTTGAACCGGGGCGTTTGAGATCTCAGGTTTACGACTCTAGTGTCTGCTGCAATGAAGGACGCTCGCGGCAAAGCGGCTTAAACGCTTGCCTATGGTTTACGACATTAATTTGCGGAAATAGGGGATCGAATGACAGAGCGCCCGGCATCGCCGGGCGTTTTGCATTGCGCGCAATGCATACACTCCCTGCTCCGTATTCCCCTTTCTTTCGATGCAAGCCCTGCTCAACGCCATCGCCACGATGGCCCCCCTGCCCACTGACGCCCAGCGCGTGTTCCACGGTCGCGGCGGCCTGTACCCCGGCTGCGAGCACTGGGTGCTGGACGTGTTCCCGCCCGTGTGGGTGCTCACCAGCTTCCAGCCCGTGGCCGAGGAGGACCTGGCTGGCGTAGGCGCCGCGCTGGCCGCGCGCTGGGAGCAACTGCACCCGGGCGAGCCGCTGAACTGGGTCTTCCAGACCCGGCACGAAGGCCGCAGCGAAACGCGGCTGATGGCCGGTGCCGTGCCCGACCCCCATGTCGTCACCGAGCAGGGCGCGCGCTACCGCGTGCACGTGGCCCGGGGCCAGAACCACGGCCTGTTCCTCGACATGGCCGAGGGCCGCCGCTGGGTGCGCGACTACGCCGCCGCGCGCAGCGCCGACCGCTACGGCCTCAAGGTGCTCAACCTGTTCGCCTACACCTGCGCCTTCTCGGTGGTGGCCTTGCAGGCCGGCGCCAGGCAGGTGGTCAACGTGGACATGGCACAAGGTGCCATCGCCATCGGCCAGCAGAACCACCAGCTCAATGGCCTCACCACCGGCGCGAGCTTCCTCGCGCACGACATCTTCTCGACCTGGGGCAAGATCACGCGCGGCGGGCCCTACGGCCTGGTGATCGTGGACCCGCCGAGCTTCCAGCGCGGCAGCTTCGTCGCCACCAAGGACTACGCGCGCCTGATGCGCCGCCTGCCCGACCTGCTGATCCCGGGCGGCCATGCGCTGCTGTGCCTGAATGCGCCTGAGTTGGACACGGCCTTTCTCAAGGACCAGATGCGCGAGATCGCGCCGGAGCTGGAGTTTGTGGAACGCGTGGCGAATCCGGCGGTGTTTGCCGATGTGTCGCAGGAACGCTCGCTCAAGGTGCTGGCGTACCGGCTCACAGACTGATCATCAGCCGGCCAGCGCGGGGGCTATGCTGCGTCGTCATCAATGCCCAGAATGGCACCGACCGAGAGTTCCAGCTCCGCTACCAGATCCGGATCCATGTACTGGTACTCATCGGGTATGTCGAGCACATGGATGGCTTGTGTTCAAGAATGCGGCCGAATTCCGCCAGCAGGCGGGACTTGTGCTTTTCTTCCATCACGAAGATGGTCTGGGCCCACTGCAAGTCCCGTTCGGACACCGGGTGCCGTGCGTTGGGGCTGGTGCCCGCAGACCGCACGGACAGCAGGGGATGGTTGCGCCAGACTGTTTCGGCGGTGGGGCTGCGCCACTGGTTGCGGCTGCAGACGAACAGTACCTGAAGCCGCTCCTGGGGTGGCAGTGCAGGTCGGCCAGGGTGGTTTCTTGACGGCTGGCATGGCAGTGGTTCGCCAGCGGTGGCGAGCTAGAGGGGGCTTGAGGCACGTGCGCGTTTCAAGGCCTCGCGGTACCGAAGTTTCCAATTCTTGTCGCGCTGGAGGTCAGGGGGCATGCATCAAGTTTCGATGTGGAGTCATCGGCGGACTTTAGCGCCACGGCGTCTTGCTTCCAAGTTCTGTGTACGACGCTCGCAGCGGCGGCAAAGACCTGATGCTGAGATCGCAGCATTGTGTCGACCTGGAGATTCCGTGCAAGACTTCGGCTGCATCCTGCTGCAATAGCGATGGTTTAATACGCCGATTGCCTGAGGTATATACGCATGCGCTGGACCATCCAACTCACCACACGGGCTGATCCGAAGGTTTCCATCGAGGAGCGGCATTCCAATTTGATGGGCGCGATGGTCGCTATTCCAAAGCCTTTTGGTTTGGGTGGCACGCCCGTGCCTGCCGCGCCGGATCCAGGGTCGAGCCTGTCTGCAATATGCTCGCTTACACGTTTGATCGGCGCCCCTGCGATATTTGTCAACGCCATTTATGGGCTGCGAGCACCAAACTATGCGCCCAACGACATTTTCAACCTGGACTACAACGCCAAACGGGTGTCGGCCCAACAGCACGCTGCATTGGTGCAGGACTATCTACCTCAGTACATTGCCGCATTCGGCGCCTGCCGGTTGCATGCCGGATCGGAACAGCCATTCCTGGATCGGAGCGAACCAGGTTCGCAGCGCGGGCCCATCAGATTCATCCGCTCAGTCAACTTCTGGGATGCAGGGCTGATCTCGGAAGCTTTTGGCAAAACTTCCGAACAGGCCATGGATATTCTGGCGCCGCATGCAATGGTTATACGCCCCATGCTGGGTGGGGTCTACTCGGTGCTGACCGGGGGCGACGAAACACCCGATATGCAGTGGGCGGCGCACGAGAAATTGTGGGCCCTGCTCAAGGATTGAAAGCCATCTCTGGCGGGTCGGCTTCGATTCGGCCGCTGCAGCGCTGCGACCGCTTGGGTCATTGGCTGGCCCGCTGGCGCTCCTTGAGTTTGGCCACTTGCCTCACCTGTTCGCGGAAGGCCTGCACGGCCGCCTTCGACTCTTCATCCCAGGACTCGGTCTTCATGTGCTGCAGCACGGCCAGCAGCGCGTCGCTCAACTGTCCTATCTGGCGCCCGTAGCTGCCCACGTCCTCGATGATCTTCTGCTCGAGCGCGGGGTCCGAGGATTTGCCCATGTTGATGTTGATCAGGCCGACCTGGCCCATCGTCATCTTCGTCCAGTACTGGAAGGCCTGGTTCACGGGTCCGGACAAGGGCATGTAGAAATCGGGCATGGCGCGTATCTCCAGTTAGGTGGGCTCTGGCAGGAGAAGGGATTGCACGCCAAAAGCCGCTCCCGATCCAGGAAATTCTGGCAATCTCCTGTCGGGAGCACGTGCCTGCGGGTCAGCCCGTGAGCCAGCGCAGCGGCGCCAGCACCGTCTGCGGAAACAGCACCATGATGAACAGCACGGCGAACTCGGCGGCCATGAAGGGCAGCACGCCGCGCGTCACCTCGTCCATCTTCATGCGCCCCACCCCGGCCACCACGTTCAGGATGGTGCCCACCGGCGGGGTGACCAGGCCGATCGAATTGTTGATGATGAACAGCACGCCGAAGTAGACCGGGTCGATCCCGGCGGCCTTGACCACGGGCATCAGCACCGGGGTCAGGATCAGGATGGTGGGCGTCATGTCCATCGCGGTGCCCACCAGCATCACCAGCACCATGATCGCGATCAGCAGCAGCGTCTGGTTGCCCATCAAGGGCTTGAGCAGCTCGACCATCTGGGTCGGCAGGTTGGCCACCGTGATCAGCCACGACGACACCATGGCCGCGGCCACGAGGAACATCACCACGGCGGTGGTCTTGGCGGCGGTGGTGAAGATCGGCAGCAGCGCGGACAGCGGCAGCTCGCGGTAGATGACGCTGGCCACGAAAAGCGAGTAGACGGCCGCCACCACGGCGGCCTCGGTCGGCGTGAATACGCCCATGCGCAGGCCCACGAGGATGAACACCGGCAGTGTCAGGGCCCAGGCCGATTCGCGTGCCGCGCGCCAGATCTCGGCCGTGCTCTTTTTCTCGGGCAGGGCCAGCACCTCCTTGCGCCCCACCCACCACCAGGTGGCCGCCAGGCCCAGGCCGATCATGATGCCGGGAAAGATGCCGGCGATGAACAGCTTGCTGATGGAGACGTTGGCCGCCACGCCGAAGATCACGAAGCCGATGCTCGGCGGGATGATGGGCCCGATGACGCCCGAGGCCGCGATCAGCCCGCCCGACACCTCCTTCTTGTGGCCGGCCTTGATCATCATGGGCAGCAGCAGCGCCGTCAGTGCCGCAGCGTCGGCCACGGCCGAGCCCGACAGCGAGGACAGCAGGCATGCCGCCAGGATCACCACATAGCCCAGCCCCCCTTTGACATGCCCGACCAGCGCCAGCGCGAAGTTCACGATGCGCTGCGACAGGCCGCCCACGTTCATGATCTCGCCGGCCAGCATGAAGAAGGGCACGGCCAGCAGCGGAAAGCTGTCCGCGCCGTTGATGAAGTTCTGCGCCAGGATCTGGGAGTCGAACAGATCGAGGTGCCACATCAGGCCGACGCCTGAGGCCAGCAGCGCATAGGCGATGGGGATGCCCAGGGCCATGGCGCCGAGCAGGCCGCCGAGAAAAATCAGCACGGTCATGTTCTTGTCTCCGGTTTTGCGGGGGCGGCGTTTTCGCGTGCGAGTTCGGCCTGCAGGGCCTCCAGTTCAGCCTGCTCTTCGGACTCCTTGACCATCACCAGTTCGCCTTCGCTGAGCCTGCCGGTCAGCACGCGCAGAAACTGCAGCACCAGCAGGAAGCCTGCGCACACCGAGAACACCACGCCCGAGGCGTAGAAGAAGGCCATCGAGAACCCGGTGACCGGTGCCTCCACGTCCCAGTTGATCTTCATCTGCTTGTAGCTGCCTTCGAAGAACAGCCAGGTGATGTAGAGCATGAGCACCTGCCCAAGCACCATGCAGACCTTCTTGCCTTTCACGGGCAACCGGGACACCAGCATGTCCGTACCCAGATGGGCGTTCTCCTTGATGGCGGCCACCGCACCGAGGAAGGTGATCCAGATGAAAAGCCAGCGCGAAAGCTCTTCGCTGACCGTGATGCCGGAATTGAAGACGTAGCGCAGCACCACGTTGCCGAAGACCAGCACCACCATGGCGGCCAGCGCCAGCGCGATGAGCAGGTTGATGGCGCGGACGTAGCGGTCGATGAAAGTGTCGAGCATGTATTTGTTGCCTCTTGAATGGCTGAACGACCGCTTCTTCAGAGCACCGTGCCTTGCAGCAGGCCGCGCGCGGCCAGGTTGGTGATGAAGGCCCTGAGGCCGAAGCGCCAGGGGGGGGCCGTCTCGCTGTGGGTCACGGTGTTGTGCAGAGCGCCGAGCCAGGCGCTTTGGATGGTGACCACGTCGCCCAGCTTGTGGGTGAAGCCGCCACCGGGCTGGTCGCGGTCCTCGATGGGTGCGAACAGGGTGCCCAGGAACAGCATGAAACCATCGGGGTACTGGTGCGCGGCCAGGGTCTGGGCCACCAGGTCGACCGGGTCGCGGCTGATGCTGGCCATGGTGTTGATGCCGCGCAGCTCATAGCCGTCCGCGCCCGCCACGCGCAGGTGCACGGTTTCGCTGCGCACCTGGTCCAGGCCGAAGCGGGCATCGAACAGGCGGATGAAGGGGCCGATGGCGCAGGAGGCGTTGTTGTCCTTGGCCTTGCCCAGCAGCAGCGCGCTGCGGCCTTCGATGTCGCGCAGGTTGACGTCGTTGCCCAGGGTGGCGCCCACGATGTCGCCACGGCTGTTCACCGCCAGCACCACCTCGGGTTCGGGGTTGTTCCAGGCCGAGTCGGCGCGGATGCCGATGTCCTCGCCCGTGCCCACCGAGGCCAGCACGGGGGCCTTGGTGAACACCTCGGCATCGGGGCCGATGCCCACTTCGAGGTACTGGGACCACAGGCCCTTGTGCTGCAGCAGCGCCTTCAAGGCCATGGCCTGGTCCGAGCCCGGCCGGATGTCGGCCAGGCTGTCGCCGATGAGGCCAATCACCTGGCTGCGCAGGCCCTGGGCGCGGCTGGCGTCGCCCCGCGCCTGCTCTTCGATCACCCGCTCGATCAGGCTGGCCGCAAAGGTCACGCCGGCCGCCTTCACCACCTGCAGGTCGCAGGGCGCCAGCAGCCAGGGGCGTGCCGTGTCGCGCATGCCGGGCTGGCTGTTGGCCAGCAGTTCCAGCACGCTGCACAGGTACCGGCCCGAGGCCGCCTGCGCCGCCTCGGCGGGCCGGGGCGTGTCCAGCAGGGTGCTCATGGTGGGGTAGTGCTGGCTCAGGTCATAGACGCCATCGGCGCGCAGCGCCACCACGGCGGGCCCGGGCGGGCTGCCATCGACCCAGGCGCGGCCCACCAGGGTGCCGGCCAGGCCGTCGTCGGGCAGGATATGGGCGTGCGTCGCCGCACCGGCCACGGCGGCCGCTGTAGTTTCACTCATCGAGAATTCCTTGGAAGGTCGAAATCGGTGCTGCGCCACCCTGGGGCGGGCGCAGCTATGCAGGGCTCCTGCGGATTTGCATACAGCCGTATAACTAGGCGGGAAGCCGCAGACAGTGCTTTGGCACGGCAAGGCTTTCCAACGACGTTAGTCGGTTGAAGGCAAATCCGTGTCAGTGGTTGTGGCGCGGTGTCGTTTCTGAGATGCGGCGGTAATCGAGGGCAAAGTCCAGCGTGGCGCCGTCGACCAGCTGCCCGGTCTTCTCGCGGTACAGCGCCTCCCAGGGCGACTGGCTTTTGGGCACCGGGGGCGCTGGCAGTTCGCGGCGGCGGCGTGCGATCTCTTCGGGCGCCACCAGCGCATCGCAGCGGCCGGCCGTGAGGTCGATGCGGATGGTGTCGCCGCTGTGCAGCCAGCACAGGCCGCCGCCCACCGCGCTCTCGGGCGAGGCGTTGAGGATCGAGGGGCTGTCGGCCGTGCCGGACTGGCGGCCGTCCCCCAGGGTGGGCAAGGTGGTGATGCCGCGCCGGATCAGGGCGTCGGGCGGCTGCATGTTGACCACCTCGGCCGAGCCCGGCCAGCCGATGGGGCCGGCACCGCGCATGACCAGGATGCAGCCTTCGTCGATGCCCAGCGCCGGGTCGTTGATGCGCGCGTGGTAGTCGTCGGCCCCGTCGAACACGACGGCGCGGGCCTCGAAGATGCCCTCTTCGCCGGGCCGGCTCAGGTAACGCTGGCGAAAGGCTTCGGAAATCACCGAGGTCTTCATGATCCCGAAGTCGAACAGATTGCCCCTGAGCACCAGGAAGCCGGCCTTGTGCATCAAGGGCGCCGCGAAGGGGAAGATCACTTCGCGGTCGCGGGTCTCGCGGCCCTGCAGGTTGTCGGCCACGGTCTTGCCGGTCACGCTCAGGCAGTGGCCCCGCAGGCGACCGGCCTGGTGCAGCTCCCACATCAGGGCTGGAACACCCCCGGCGCGAAAGAAGCGCTCGCCGAGGAACTTGCCAGCCGGCTGCATGTTGAGCAGCAGCGGCAGGTCGTAGGCGTGGGTGGTCCAGTCCTCCGGCCGCAGGTTGACGCCGGCATGCCGCGCCATAGCCATGATGTGCACCTGCGCATTGCTGGAGCCGCCTGCCACGCTGACCACCGACAGCGCGTTGAGAAAGCTCTCACGGCTCAGGATGCGCGAGGGCCGCAGGTCCTCGAAGGCCATCTCGACGATGCGCCGCCCGGTCTCGTACGCCATCTGGCCGCGTTCGCGGTACGGCGCCGGTATGGCGGCACACCCCGGCAGCGACAGGCCCAGCGCCTCGGCCACCGCGTTCATGGTGGAGGCCGTGCCCATGGTGTTGCAGTGGCCGGCCGACGGGGCGCTGCTGCAGGCGCGCTGCAGAAATTCCTCTTCGCCGATTTCGCCCGCAGCCAGCTGGCGCCGGCTGCGCCAGATCACGGTGCCCGAGCCCACCAGTTCGCCGTCGTGCCAGCCGTCAAGCATGGGGCCACCCGAGAGCACGATGGCCGGTATGTCCACGGTGGAAGCCGCCATGATGCCGGCCGGCGTGGTCTTGTCGCAGCCCGTGGTCAGCACCACGGCGTCGATGGGGTAGCCGTACAGGATCTCCACCAGGCCCAGGTAGGCCAGGTTGCGGTCCAGTGCGGCCGTGGGGCGGCGGCAGTTCTCGAAGATCGGATGCACCGGGAACTCCATCGGAATGCCGCCGGCATCGCGGATGCCATCGCGCACGCGCCGCGCCAGCTCGACGTGGATGCGGTTGCAGGGCGACAGATCGCTGCCCGTCTGCGCAATGCCGATGATGGGCCGGCCCGAGCGCAGCTCGTCGGGTGTGAGCCCGTAGTTCATGAAGCGTTCGAGGTAGAGCGCGGTCATGTCCGAGCGCTCGGGGTCGGCGAACCACTCGCGCGAGCGAAACGGGCGGCGGGGTGTCTTGTCCATGGCGTGGCTTCTGAAAAAGGGGGAGAAGGGCTGTCGCGCTGGCGCGGGGCGGTGCCCGCGCTGGCCGCGATCACTTGGCGGTGCCGCGCACCTTGGCCAGTTCGGCGTTCAGCTCGCCCGTCGTCTCTTCCCCGAATTCCTTGCCGTACTTGGCCAGCACCGGCTGCAGCTTGGCGCGCATCCTGGCTTGCTCGGCCGGCGACAGTTCGGTCACCTGCATGCCCGCCTTCTTGAGCTCGCCCAGGGCCGTCTCGCTGAAGGCGCGGATGGTCTTGCGCTCGAACAGCGTGGCCTCGCGCGCCGCCTCCTGCACGATCTTCTGCTCCTGGGCCGAGAGGCCATCCCAGGCCTTCTTGGACATCAGCAGCACCCAGGCGCTGTACATGTGGCGCGACAGCACCAGGTGCTTTTGCACCTCGTAGAACTTGCTCGACAGGATGGTGGCGGGCGGGTTCTCCTGACCATCTACGGCGGCCTGCTCCATCGCCGAATACAGCTCGGTGAAGGGCATGGGCGTGGCGTTGGCCCCGAGGGCGTTGAAGGTGTCCAGGAACAGGGGGCTCTGGATCACGCGCAGCTTCAGGCCGGCCAGGTCATCGGCCTTGGTGATCGGGCGGCGCGAATTGGTGACATGGCGAAACCCGTTCTCCCAGAAGCCCAGGCCCACCAGGCCTTTTTCAGGCAGCTTGGCCAGCAGCTTCTGGCCGAAGGGGCCATCGAGCACAGCATCGGCTTCCTGCTCGGTGTTGAAGGTCAGGGGCAGGTTCAGCACGCCGAAGGGCTTGATCAGCGACATCAGGGTCGAGCTGTCGGGAATCGTCATCTCCAGGGTGCCGCCGCGCAGCGCCGAGGTCATGGTCACGTCGTTGCCCAGCGACCCGCTCGCATACAGCTTGGCCACCAGCTTGCCGCCACTCTTGGCTGAGAGCTGCTCGGCAAAGTGCTTGACGGCCAGCGCCTGCGGATGGTCATCGTTGAGGCCGATGCCCACCTTGAACACGTGTTCCTTGATCTGTGCAGAAACCGGAGCGGCCACGGCGGCCAGGATCGTGGCCGCCAGGGCCAAGGCTTTGAACTTCATGAATGTCTCCAAATATGGAATGGCTGGACACGGTGGGCTGCCCCATCGGCGCCATCAGGTCTCTGACGGACCCTCCTGAACGCAAGGCAGAGATTAGGTTTTGGGCCTTGCCGGGTCCACTCACTTTTTTGCTAGCATCCATTCCAAATGCTTATGACTTCAGGCCCGTTTCCGGGCAAGCCCCTGTCCATGGCCCAGGCCTGCGCGAGGCTGCGTTTCCGGCACCTGCAGTTTCTGGACATCCTGGGCCAGACGCGCAACCTGCGCCTGACGGCCGAGCAGATGCACATCACCCAGCCGGCGGCCACCAAGATCCTGATGGACATCGAGGAGATCCTCGAATCGCGCCTGTTCGAGCGCCTCTCGCGCGGCATGCGGCCCAACGAACTGGGTCTGTTCACCTTGCGCTATGCCGCCTCCTCGCTGGCCGGGCACCGCAAATTCGTGGAAGAGTTCAATGCGCTCAAGCAAGGCGGGCATGGCCACCTCACCATAGGCGCCATCACAGGGTCGGCTGCGCATGTGCTGATCACCTCGGTGGCCGAGATACAGCGCCTGCGCCCGTTGCTGGTGCTCAAGGTGCTGGAGCAGAGCAGCGACCAGCTCATCGCCTGGCTGGGGGAGCGCAAGATCGACCTCATGATCGGGCGCTTCACCGACGACGCGCAGCGAACACAGTTCCAGTACGAGCGCCTGTCCAGCGAGCCGCTGCAGGTGGTGGCGGGCGTGCACCACCCGCTGCGCGGCGTTCGCGACCTGGGCATGGCGGAGCTGTCCCACTGGCCCTGGATCCTGTACCCTGCCTCGACCGCCTTGCGCAAGGTGTCCGACGACATCTTCGGGCGCAACGGGCTGGCGCTCGCTTCGGGCGTGGTCGAGACCCCTTCTTTCCTGTTCGCACTGGAGATGATGCAGGCGACCGACATGCTCTCATTGCAGCCCTCGGCCCTGGTGGAGCGCTACATCCACAAGGGGCTGTTGGCCCGCATTCCGGTGGAGCTGCCGGACCGCATGCCGGACTATGGCCTCATCACGCGGCTGGGCGAGTCGCCCACACCGGCCGCGCAGGCATTCATCGACGTGCTGCGCGAGGCGGCGGCCCCGTCCATCGACGCCGCGCCGTGATCCGGCTGCAGCCGCCCCTCCTTCTTCGATAACAACGCTTATTGGAAAATGGAGGCAATTCCTTCGCCGATAGCCCCGCATGACGAGGGTGCCGGCCGCAGGCCGTTATGCTCTGCGCCCTTTCTTCTCTCTCTGAATCCCTGCGGGACCCCCATGCCAGATCACCAGGACATCCCCGAACCCATCAACGAACCCCGCCTGTGGAGCGACGAGCGCTGGATGGCGCGCGTCATCAAGAACGAGGATGACGATGGCTGGGCCGTGTCCATGACCCTGCACGGCGAGGCCGAGCCCGCGCTGGTGGGGCCCTGGACCATGGGGCGCGACAAGAAGAACCCCAAGCCGCTCGATGTCTCGGCCTTCAATACCCTGGTGAAGACCGCCAGCGAGGTGCTGCGCCGGCATGAACAGCAGCTGCACGCCCAGCTCAACAAGAACCTGGCCATCACCACCGCCCAGGGCCAGCGCCTGCGCGTGGCGCTGGCCATCGTGCCCGACGAGGAGGGCGCCACGGCCACGCTGAGTGCGCAGGACGAGCTGGGCGAAGAGCTGGCGCGCGTGCCCGTGTCGCCGGGCTTCAAGCTCACGGTGGCCAGCGCCACGGCTTGGATAGACGGCGGGTTCGAAAAGCCGCGTTGACGCCATGCTGGTCTTACAGGCGACTGCAAGAACGCGGGTTTTTCCCTAGAATGGCGGTGCCGGTCAGAAAAGCTTTCCGTCCGGCAGCGTTCTCAGGGCGGGGTGCAATTCCCCACCGGCGGTATCTGTGCAGTCTTGGGCCATCCAGGGCCGCGCAGCAGCCCGCGAGCGCCCGTGGCAACTGGCTGGTGGATCTTCGGATGCACGCCAGGCGCGGCGGGGTCAGCAGATCTGGTGCGATGCCAGAGCCGACGGTCACAGTCCGGATGAAAGAGATCGCGAAACCATGGGCCCCTGCCGCTGGTGTGGGCGCCCGCGTGGGCCAGTTGCCGCTGGGCGCGGCCGGTTTTCGGACCGGCACCGCCGTGCGGCCTGCCCGCGCGTGCGCCACGCCGTGTGCAGACGCCTTGTTCGCGCGCGCCCTGATTCTGGTAATCCTTTTCTTCGATCCGAGAAAATCCATGAATCAGCCTTTCCCTTCCCGTGCAGTCACCGCCATGGGCGACAACGGCGCAGCGCGCAGCGAGCGCGTGGCGCTGATCTGCGCCAGCTGGCACCGGGACATCGTTCACCAGGCCCGCGATGCGGCCGTGGCGGAATTCACTCGCAGCGGCCTGCCCGCTGGCCAGGTCGAGCATTTCGACGTGCCGGGTGCGTTCGAGATCCCGCTTTTGGCCAAGAAGCTCGCGCAAAGCGGGCGCTACGACGCCATCGTGGCCTGCGCCCTGGTGGTCAACGGCGGCATCTACCGCCATGAATTCGTGACCACGGCCGTCATCGACGGCCTGATGCGCGTGCAGCTCGATACCGAGGTGCCGGTGATGAGCGCCGTGCTCACCCCGCGCGACTTCCATGAGCACGAAGAGCACCTGCGCTTCTTCCGCGAGCACTTCGTGAAGAAGGGCACGGAAGTGGCCCAGGCCTGCCTGGCCACCATGGCCCACCTGCGTGCGCTGGAGCCAGCCCACGGAGACTGAGGCTCCGCAGGCCCTGGCCGCTTGCGGCGCGGCCTGAAGACGCTCAGCCCGCCGCCAGCCGGGGCACCTGGTGCAGGGGCACCCCGGGTGGGTTGCCGCCCTGGGTTTTACCGGCACCCGGGCGCAGCCGGAACACGGCCACGGCCTGCACCAGTTGCTGCGCCTGCACCTTGAGGCTGTCGGCCGCGGCCGCGCTTTCCTCCACCAGCGCCGCGTTCTGCTGCGTGGCCTGGTCCATCTGCGTGATGGCCTCGCCCACCTGGGACACCCCCAGGCTCTGCTCGCTGCTGGCCGCGCTGATCTCGCCGACGATGTCGGTCACGCGGCGGATCGATGCCACCACCTCGGTCATGGTCGCCCCGGCCTTGTCGACCAGCGTGGTGCCCAGTTCGACGCGCTCCACGCTGGCGTGGATCAGGCTCTTGATCTCCTTGGCGGCCTCGGCACTGCGGCCGGCCAGGCTGCGCACCTCGCTGGCCACCACGGCAAAGCCCCGGCCTTGCTCGCCAGCGCGGGCGGCTTCCACCGCCGCGTTCAGCGCCAGGATGTTGGTCTGGAAGGCAATGCCGTCGATCACGCTGATGATGTCGGCGATCTTCTTGCTGCTGTCGTTGATGCCCTTCATGGTCTTCACCACTTCGGAGACCACATCACCGCCTTGCACCGCGACGGTGGATGCATTGAGCGCCAGCTGGTTGGCCTGGCGGGCGTTGTCCGCATTGGCCTGCACGGTGGAGTTGAGCTCCTCCATCGAGGCCGAGGTTTCTTCGAGCGCGATGGCCTGCTGCTCGGTGCGGGCCGACAGGTCGTTGTTGCCCTGCGCGATCTCGGCACTGGCCAGGGCCACGCTGTCGGCGTTGGTGCGCACATTGCTCACCACGTTCGACAGGCTGTCCTGCATGGCGAGCAGGGCGTTGAGCAGTTGCGCAATCTCGTCCTTGCCGCGCACCTCGGTGGCCACCGTCAGGTCGCCACTGGCCACGGCCTGCGATACCCGCACCGCATTGCCCAGCGGCTGCGTCACCGTGCGGCTGAAGGCGACGGCGCCGCCGATGCCCAGGGCGCACACCACCAGCATCACGGCCAGGCTGATGGTGGTGGCGCGCTGTGCCGTGGCAGCGGCGCGGTCGGCCACCTCGCTGCTGGCCTTGCCGATCAGCTCACCGGCTTGGTCGAGCAACTGGGAGGGCTCGCGGTCCATGCCCTGCACGGCCTTGTCGCCCGCTTCCACATCCTGGCCAGCCGCCTTGAAGGCCTCGAATCCCTTGCGGTAGGCCGTGCCCATGCGTTCGTGCGCCAGTGCGAATTTCGCCACATGCTCGCGCCCCTCGCCTGGGGGCAGGGCGGCCAGCAGCTTCTGGGCCTGGTCGCTGACGGACTTTTCCTGCTTTTCGAACGCAGCCCAGTAGCGCGTGAGCTGGGCCGGGTCCTTGCCGCGGATCAGTACGTTCTTCCATTCCTGCACCTGCACCTTGAAGCCATTGAGCACGTCCGACGCCATGCGCTCGTGCAGAAAACTCTGCGCCACGGTGGTCTGGTAGGTGTCCAGCGCCTGGTTCAGTCGGCTGATGCCGAACAGGGCTGCCGCAAACAGCAGCAACAGCGACGCGGTAAAGGCCAGGGGGAGCTTGATGCTGAGCTTCATGACGGGACTCCTTGGATTCCACAGATCACTGCAGCCATGGCAGTCGGCGTGCCAAGGCATTCCACTGCATTATGGGCCGTTGTAAATGTTTGTGTCCGGCTTTTTTGTAGCCCGTTCGGAGGGGGCAAACCCCTCCAGGCAAAGAAAAAGGCCTGGCGTATACGGCCAGGCCTTTGGGGGAGGAGGGGGCTCCCTGGCTACAGAACGCCAGCGGCCCGCAGTTGCGCGATGCGCGCCGCGTCCAGCCCCAGCTCGGCCAGCACCTCGTCGGTGTGCTGCCCCAGCGCCGGCGGCGCATTGCGCAGCGTGGGTGGGTTGGCCGACAGGCGCAGCGGGCTGGCCACGCCGGTGATGTGGGCCACACCGTCGCCGGCCTCGCCGTCCTTCCAGCGCGGCAGGGCCACAGCCAGGCCGCGCGCCTTCACCTGGGCGTCGTCAAAGGCCTGGGCGATGGTGTTGATCGGGCCGCAGGGCACGGCCTTGTCTTCGAGCAGGGTGATCCAGTCGGCCGTGGTGCGCGTGCGTGTGAGCGCCTCCATGGCCGGGATCAGCTCGGCGCGGTGCTTCACGCGCAGGGTGTTGGTGGCAAAGCGCTCGTCGCTGGCCCATTGGGGCTGGCCGGCGGCGGCGCAAAAGCGCGCAAACTGGCCGTCGTTGCCAATGGCCAGCAGCATCGCGCCATCCTGTGTGGGGAAGTCCTGGTAGGGCGCCAGGCTCGGGTGGCTGTTGCCCTGGCGTGTGGGTGCATTGCCCGTGGCCAGAAAGCCCGCGGCCTGGTTGGCCAAAATGGCCATGCCCACGTCCAGCAGCGACATGTCGATGTGCTGGCCCTCGTCCGTGCGCTGGCGCACGTTGAGCGCGGCGACGATGGCTGTGCTGGCGTACACGCCGGTGAACAGGTCGGTCAGCGCCACGCCCACGCGCAGCGGGCCGCCGCCGGGCTCCGCGTCGCCCCGGCCGGTGATGCTCATCATGCCGGTCATGGCCTGGATCATGAGGTCGTAGCCCGCGCGCTCGGCATACGGCCCGTCCTGCCCGAAGCCGGTGACCGAGCAGTAGATGAGCCGCGGGTTCAGCGCGCGCAGGCTGGCATGGTCCAGGCCGTACTGTTTAAGGCCCCCGACCTTGAAGTTCTCCACCACGATGTCGCTTTGCAGCGCCATGTCGCGGATCAGTTGCTGCCCTTCGGGCGTGGCCATGTCGATGGTGACCGAGCGCTTGTTGCGGTTGCAGGCCGTGAAGTAGCTGGCCTGCGTGGTGTCGTTGCCCTCGGCGTCTTTCAGAAAGGGAGGGCCCCAGTGGCGCGTGTCGTCGCCCGCGCCGGGGCGCTCCACCTTGACCACGTCGGCACCCAGGTCCGCCAGGATCTGCGTGCACCACGGGCCCGCCAGCACGCGCGAGAGGTCCAGGACTTTGATGCCATCGAGGGCGCCGACAGAAGGTGTGGTCATAGGATCAGGAACTGCAAATCATGAAAGGACAGACGGCCACCGCACCATGCATGGGCAGCGGCCGCGGGAAGAAAGGGCGCGCTGGCGCGCGGCCTTCTCCTTCT
>NZ_LMIH01000010.1:54376-158250 GCF_001428645.1 Acidovorax sp. Root217 | reverse complement strand
GCGTCGCAGGCAGTACGAGTAGTACGACAAGACGCAGCAACGACGCCAGAAGAGTTTTGTTAGGCGCTCTTAGTTGCTGAAGGCGGCGATACCCGTTTGCGCGCGGCCCAGGATCAGCGCATGCACATCGTGCGTGCCTTCATAGGTGTTCACCACTTCCAGGTTCACCAGGTGGCGGGCCACGCCGAACTCGTCGCTGATGCCGTTGCCACCCATCATGTCGCGGGCCAGGCGGGCGATGTCCAGTGCCTTGCCGCAGCTGTTGCGCTTGATCAGCGAGGTGGCTTCCACCGCAGCCGTGCCTTCGTCCTTCATGCGGCCCAGGCGCAGGCAGGCCTGCAGGCCGATGGCGATCTCGGTCTGCATGTCGGCCAGCTTCTTCTGGATCAGCTGGTTGGCAGCCAGGGGGCGGCCAAACTGCTTGCGGTCCAGCGTGTACTGGCGCGAGGTGTGCCAGCAGAACTCGGCCGCGCCCAGCGCACCCCAGGCAATGCCGTAGCGCGCGCTATTCAGGCAGGTGAAGGGGCCCTTCAAGCCCTGCACTTCGGGGAAGGCGTTTTCTTCAGGCACGAACACATCGTCCATCACGATCTCGCCCGTCACGCTGGCGCGCAGGCCCACCTTGCCGTGGATGGCCGGGGCCGTCAGGCCCTTCATGCCCTTTTCCAGCACAAAGCCGCGGATGGGGCCCACGGCGCCGCCTTCGGAGACTTCCTTGGCCCAGACCACGAACACGTCGGCCACGGGGCTGTTGGTGATCCACATCTTGCTGCCCTTGAGCTTGTAGCCGCCGTCCACCTTGTAGGCGCGCGTGGCCATGCTGCCGGGGTCCGAGCCATGGTCGGGCTCGGTCAGGCCGAAGCAGCCGATCCACTCGCCACTGGCCAGCTTGGGCAAATACTTCTGGCGCTGGGCTTCGGTGCCGAATTCATAGATCGGCACCATCACCAGTGAGCTCTGCACGCTGGCCATCGAGCGGTAGCCCGAGTCCACGCGCTCCACCTCGCGGGCGATCAGGCCGTAGGCCACATAGTTCAGGCCCGGGCCGCCGTACTGCTCGGGGATGGTGGGGCCCAGCAGGCCCACTTCGCCCATCTCGCGGAAGATGGTGGTGTCCATCTTCTCGTGGCGGAAGGCGTCGAGCACGCGCGGAGCCAGCTTGTCCTGGCAGTAGGCTGCTGCGGCATCGCGCACCATGCGCTCGTCGTCGCTCAGTTGCTGGTCGAGAAGAAAGGGGTCGTCCCAATGGAAGGCGGCGTTTTTGGCCATGGTGCGTGTCTCCGTGAAGAAGCAGATGAAAGAGGGAGGCACGGTACGGGGCCGTGCTGCGAATGGGTGCCATCGTAGGCCTGTCGCTGCCTGCCAGCAAGCGAGTTCTTTTCATCCAGAAATGCGTTTTTGGAATGTATGGAATACTGGTAGCTCAATTTGAGCTGATAATTTGCAGGTTCAAAGTGTTTCCAAGTTCCTGTTCAGCATGCGCCGCAATATTCCCTCTACCCAGGCACTGGCCTGTTTTGAAGTCGCCGCCCGGCACGAGAGCTACACCCGCGCCGCGCAGGAGCTGTCGCTCACCCAAAGCGCCGTGTCGCGCCAGATCCAGGCGCTCGAAGAGTTTCTGGGCGTGGCGCTGTTCCGGCGCACACGCCATGGCGTGGTGCTCACGCCCGCTGGGGCGCACTATGGCCGCCAGGTCGCGCGCTGGCTGCAGGGGCTCGAGCGCGACACGCTCGACGTGATGGCCCACCAGGGCCAGGGCGGCACCTTGTCGCTGGCGGCCGTGCCCACCTTTGCCACCCGCTGGCTGATACCGCGCCTGCCGCTGCTGGCGCAGCAGCACCCCGACATCGTGGTGCATATCGAGACGCAGACCCGGCCCTTTCTGTTTGCCGACGCCCCGTTCGACGCCGCCCTGTACGCCGGCACGGCCGAGCAGGTGGCCAACTGGCCTGGTATCACCGCGCAGTTGCTCATGACCGAGGACGTGGTGCCCGTGTGCAGCCCGCGCCTGCTCGAAGCCGCCGCGCAGCGCGGCCTGGGCCGCGCCTACCAGCCGGTGGCCCCTGCGGTGCTGACCGAGCTGCCGCTGCTGCAGCAAAGCACGCGCCCCTATGGCTGGCGCCAATGGTTCGAGGCCATGGGGGTCGATGCGCCGCATGCGCTCGACGGCCCGCGCTACGAGCTGTTTTCCATGCTGGCCGTGGCCGCCACCTGCGGCCTGGGCGTGGCGCTGATCCCGCCCCTGCTCATCGAAGCCGAGCTGGCGCGCGGCGAACTGGTGGTGGCCTGCAACCAGCCGCTGCAGGGCGAGCGCGGCTACTACCTCGTCAGCCCCGCGCATGTGCAGTCGCCCGTGCTGGCGGCGTTTTCGCAATGGCTGCAGCAGTCCGCTCGGGGCAGTGCCTGATCAAGGAGCTCCCCCGCTTGCGCCCCGCAGCGGACAGGTCTACGCTGGTGGCGCGGGCAATGGTGGGGTGAGGGCCGCGTCCTCCCTGGTCCTACAGCCCGAGTGGAAAGATGGACGGAACGTATGCGGTGCGCGTGGGTCACACCGGGTGTATGGCCTTTGGGGCAACGCCCCGGGCCATGCAGGCACCTCATACCTTCACTATTTCATCAAGGAGCCGTCATGACATTGAACGCGAACTACAGCCCCGTCTACCATGCCCCCCATTTCGAGCCCACGGTGGACGAAATCGCCACCCTCAAGCACCTGGAGATGGAGAACATCAGCGTCACTTCGGCGCTGAAGGAGCATATGTCCGGGCGTTTGTACGAGCACGGCTTCATCACCAAGAACGCATCGGGCCAACTGGCCATCACCGACACCGGCCGCCACCTGGTGCGCAGGCAGAACAACTGACCCACACGGCGCTCGCGGCCTGCCGGTTTGGGCAGGCCCTGCGCGCTGCGCCTACACACCGGGGCTGCAGGTCATCGCACAATGGCAGGTACAAGGAGGCCATGATGCAAGACCCGCAGGAAGAGAACGTTTTCGGTGAGTACGACGGATCGACCTACTCGGCCACGCTGCGCGAGCAGGCGGGCCGGTACTACTGCAGCAACCTGGTGGTGGACGGCCACAACACGCTGGTCACCAACGATGGCTGGGCCAGCCGCGAAGAGGCCATGCAGGCGCTGGACGAGATTGCGTCGGGGGCTCGCAAGCCTTAGGGCCTGTTCACACTAATTTCGGGGTCGCGAAGGCCCTTGCCGGCCTGACAGTCTAGGCGCGTGACGCAGCGTGTGCATTTGCACACGCAAGGAGCGCAACAACGAGTGGCGCGCCGGCAAGGGCCTTCCCTTCGGGTTGGCCGGCCTGGGGGCCGTCTGCGGCGTTGCCCGCGCTTGCAAGGTGCACACCTTGCTGCACGCGGGCGCTTTGCATCCAGCCCCCAGGCCGCGCAACGCGATCCCCGAAATTAGTGTGAACAGGCCCTAGCCCATCCGCCCCTCAGGGTCGGTTGCAGGGCCCGTGGGCGCAAGGCGCCACACCCCGGTGTGGTGCCTTGGTTCGTCTCCGTTACTTGTCCATTTCTTTGAAGACCTCCGCCGCCACGCGGAAGGAGTCGATCGCTGCGGGCACGCCGCAGTAGATCGCGGTTTGCAGGAACACTTCCTTCACCTCGTCACGCGTCAGCCCGTTGTTGATCGCCCCACGCACATGCAGCTTGAGTTCGTGCGGGCGGTTCAACGCCGTGAGCATGGCCAGATTCAGGAACGAGCGCGTCTTGCGGTCCAGCCCGGGCCGGTTCCACACATCGCCCCAGCAGTACTGGGTCACCATCTCCTGCATGTCGATGTTGAAGTCCGTCGCATTCTGGATCGCGGCGTCGACGTAGGCGGCACCCAGTACCTCGCGGCGGGTGGACAAGCCCTGGTCGAACAGGGCGGGGTTCTTGGGGGCGAGGGCTCGGGTCATGAAAACTCCTGGAGGGCAAAGGAATGAAAAAACAGCGCAAACCTGCGCCGCAATTTAAAGACAATAAGATTGTCTGACAATCATATGATAAAGCTGTACCAGAAGGCAAGAATCGTATGTTGTCGGACAATCTGTTTGCAGGAAGATCCGCTAGGATGCCGCGATGACCGCCATGCTCCCTGTGCCCCGTGAAGAAACCTCGCTGCGCGAGCGCGCCACCAGCGCGCTGCGCCAGGCCATCCTCGACGGGGTCTTTTCGCCCGGCCAGAAGCTCTCGGAGCGCGAGCTGTGCGAAAGCCTGGAGGTCAGCCGCTCCTGCGTGCGCGAATCACTGCAGCACCTGCAGGCCGAAGGGCTCATCACCATCGTCCCGCACCGCGGGCCCGAAGTGAGCACCATCTCACCCAGTGAGGTGCGCGACATCTACGAAGTGCGCGCCCACCTCGAAAGCCTGGCCGCCAGGGGATTCGCGCTCAAAGCCCCGCCCGAGCAGGTGCGCGCCCTGCGCGCCAAGCTCAACGAACTGGCCAAACCCGCCCTGGCGCAGGACCGGGCCCGGCTGCTCCAGGCCAAGAACCAGTTCTACGAAATCCTCGTCGACGGCTGCGGCAACCTCGTCGCCGGCCAGATGCTGCGCCAGCTCAACAACCGCGTGACGGTGCTGCGCCGCATCTCCATGGCCCAGCCCGAGCGGCTGCCTTATACGCTGCAGGAGTTGAACGCCATCGTGTCCGCCATCGAGCGCGGCGACGGCGAGGCAGCCGCCCGGCTGTCGGCCGCGCATGTGCAGAAGGCCGGGGAGAACGTGCTCCGCAGCATGGAGCACAAGCCGTAGCGGGGCAGGGGTTGGCTTATTCCTTGATGAACCGCAGCAGCAGTGCACTGGTCGCAGGGGCGATCACCAGCTCGCCCTCGATGAAGCCGTAGAGGCGCCCTTCGGGACCCGCGGAGTAGAGTTCATTGCCGTCGATGCGGTAGAGCAGGTGTTCGCCATCGCGCACGTACTCGTCGCCATCGACCACGCCAACGTGTCGCCCAGACGCGTCGGTCACATTCCATCGGCCTGTATTGAACATTGAGAACCTCCCGGTTGCCGGTATTTGGGCGTCGCAGCAGCATTCGAGTCACAAGTGAAACTGTATTTGGCGATAGGCCTTACACCAATGCCAGCACCGACAAGGCGCCTATTGCCATCAAACCAAAGCAAGTCATGGTGTCGGGGTCGGAATTGAACCGGCACGCCTTGCGGCGGGGGTGAGTCGCTGTGTGACGTGCTCTGTCTGGGTAAACGGTACGAAGCTGAGCGAAAGTTGGAGAAGGGAACGGTAATTCCACGTCAGTAGGCTAGCGAAATTTCCTAAATCGGATTTGTGTACCTGTACTGTACTGCGGACGCTGCCACTCCTCATCATCGCACCTACCGTACTTTTACGGCGGCCATAGGAGTAGCGTCAAAAATGGGCATGGCTACTGGAAAAACCAAAATATTGAAACCAAAAGTGTCTTATGCACTTAACATGAAGCGGATCGATGCAATTAAGAATTCGTCTCCGAAATTTCAAGCATGCACGCTTCGTTTTCCCCTCGAAACCTCTCGATTCAGCGCTGCTTGTTGCACGCTTTGAATCCAAGCCGCCACTCAACTTTGATCTGTGGCCGACCGGTTGCTTTCCAGTGTTTGTCCCTGAGAGGCGTACATGGCTAACTTCCCGGTTTTGGAGCGCGTGCGCGTCACGGAATATGGCCTTTACGTCGGGACCGCCGATAAGCCAGGCCTCGACCACCATTTCGTGGACGGCGTGAACATCATCGTCGGCATCAACGGCCTCGGCAAGACGACGCTACTCAACATCCTGCTCCGCTCGCTGTCTGGAGCCTCTGACGTACCTGGCGACGACGCCCTGGGCGACAAAAAGCGCCGCCTGATTCCTGTCGAGCGGAACTGGTTTCGCAAGAGGGTTCCCGATGACGCCGTAAACGCGAAGGTGACGATCTGGTTCAAGCTCGGCGAGCGGCATTTCGAAGTTACGCGCTCGCTGGCCAATCTGGATGTGACGGAACTGTGGGTGGACCAGCAGCAAGTGCCGCACGGGCGAGCTGCCGAGTTGGAAGCCGCCTACCGCGACACGGTGCAGGTCGCCGCTGGACTGTCGTCGTTCGATGACTTCGTGTTCTTGCTGCGCTATGTTATTTTTTACTTGGAAGATCGCCGCAGCTTGGTATGGGACCCGGCCGCGCAGGGCGACATCTTGGGCATCCTCTTCGGGGCTATAGGTGAGCGCACGCACTACGTTGAACTCTTCAACGACCTTCTCAGCAAGGACAGCGAGTATCGAAACATGCACGCGGTGGTGCACGGACGCAAGCGCAAGCTTGACAAGCAGAACAGCACGATTGAGGGTGGTCAGATCGAAATGCTGGTCAAGACGCTCGACGAGCGCCGTAGTCAGCTGAAGGATCTCGCCGCTCGTAAAAACGAACTGAGTCGGACGCGCGACGATCTCCGCGAGCAGATGGAGAACCGTCGGCAGGAGATACACGAGAAGCGTGCATCGTTGGCGGCCCAGCTCAACTCCTTCTACGAGTCGTTCTTCCCGTCACTGGACGGCCCGGCTCGATACATTTTGGCGCACTTCGAGGCGGGTGTGGGATGCTTGGTATGCGGCAACAGTGGCAAGGAGGCGACGCAGCGCGTCGCCGCTAAGCTCATGATGAACATCTGCCCGGTATGTGACAGCCTGCTGGAGGACGCTCACAGCCCGGCAACAGATCCTTTTGCTGGCGAAGACATCGAAGCGCAGCGCCTGGAGATTGCAGCAGCTGAGTTCAATCTCGCCGCTATGGCGGCGCCGCTGCAGTCTGCTGAAGAGGATTACTCGACAACGTCTGCCGAGCTCGTCTCGGTAACCGGCTCCATCGTCGATCTCGAGCTTCAGCTCAAGAAACTTGGGCAGAGTATCCCGGCTGTGATGGCCCAGCGGGACGAACTCCACCAGCAAATGCTGAGCTTCGAAGCGGTTCTCAACCAACTGGACGTCGAGCGAGTCGAGTTGGCCAAGCAGTTCGGAGAGTTGGCTGAAATCATCCATCAGGAAGTTCAGGCAGTCTCTGCGGAAATCGAGCAGACCTTCGCGAGATACATCAGTGGATTCCTAGCCGAGCAATGCGAGATCAAGTATTCGCCGCGCTATCGGCAACTGGGGCAGCGGGCCAACACTGAGCAGTTTCCGTTTCCTCATTTCATCCCTGCGCTTACTTCAGGTGTTCATCGCGGCGGCGCGACCGTGCGCGAGGCAGGGCAATCGGTATCGGAGTCACAGAAGGAGTTCATCGACTTGGCCTTTAGGATGGCCTTGCTGGCATTGGCTGCGCCGGGAGCCCCGACCATGCTGATTTTGGAGACGCCGGAGGCCAGCCTCGATTCGGTCTTCGTGCCGCGTGCCGCTGACCTGCTGCGTCGATTCGCCACCAAGACTGGCCCTGCCCACGGTACGCGACTGATCGCCTCGTCCAACGTCAACCGTGAGGAAATGATCCCAGCGCTCTTCGGTGCCTATCCGGACAAGCAGTTTTACGGCCAAGTAGTTGATGAGCAAGTGAGTGAGATGCCGGAGACGATCCCGCCCGAAGCTCGGGATTCCCACGTGCTGGACTTGATCAGGATTGCCGCGCCCACCCGCGCGTTGGATAGGTTTCGCGCCGCCTACGAGGAGGAACGAGATCTGGCGATCTATCCCGAGCGCCGTGACGGCGCGAGGGCACCATGAGTCAGGGCGGCCTCAAGCCGGGCGAGTCCGACGGGAAGTCGGCGAGCCTGGAAAGCGCTGGCATGTGGAAGGCGTGGGTGGTGCTTTGCATTTCCGAATCCCAGCGCATGGGACTAACGCCTGTATCCACGGCACAATTGCACGTCATCCTGTATTTGGCCAATACGTTGGCCGATCTTTACGGCGTCACGCGAGTTCGCGGTCGGGTGCTAAAGCGCGGAGCGTATCCGTTCTTTCCTGACGTTCAGCGTGAGGTCGATCGTCTGGCCTTCGCTGGCGTGCTCACGATCGAACATGTGGAGTTTGGTGTGAAAGGGCACCTCGCCGCGCACTACGCCCTGGGCGAGCGCGGCGCGCAGATCAGCCAGGCCATCGTCGCTCATTCGATGGAAGCACAAAGAACCGCTCAGCTGCTTTGCGAACTTGTTTGCGCCTGCTTTGGTCGTTTTTTATATGAGCGCGCTGACATCGGCGCGATCGATGCAAACTACGGTGATGCCCTTGTCCTCGACGGTGAGGTGGTGGACTTTTCCGAATGGAGTTCTGACAACAAGAACATGGGCTTGGCACGCTTGCTCATCGAAAAACTTCGCGCTTTGCGCCCAGACGCCCAGCGGGACGGCGTGAGGTTGTATTGCGACTACTTGGATAAGGCGTTGGCCCCAGCATGAATGGAAGCTCCACCACTCTCCCTGGCTTGGGGGGGGCGAACCAGCAGGCTGTTGCTGCTGTTGTAAGTGACGGTGCGGCCGTCGTGTCTGTCGCTGATGTGGGAACGAAGGAATCATTTCTGGATGCCTGGACACGCAGGCTCGCAGACCATGCGAGACTGCTGCGGACCAAAGGAGAGGCACTCGCGCATCCTGTCGTGCTGGTCTATGTGCCTGATTGGGCAACGATCGGCAAGGAGCTTGGCTGGGTGCGTCGCCCTATGCTCGGATCCCGTGTCGCCGACGCGCTGTCTGGAACCTTCGGCGTCGGCGCGTTGAACGCCGGCGCTTTCACGAAGCCCCAGCAGGTCTTGGACGTCAATGACGTGGAACAGACCATAGTGCAAGCTGGCTTGGGCGACTGCCTCACGATCGCATTGATGAGCACGACGGAGTTGTGGATCTGGATGCAAGGGATGGACGCGGGCACGCAGCCATTTCAGAAGCTGCTGGACGATGCGCCGGTGGCCTTGAACCTCAACACGTTGGATGACAAGCTCAGTGAGTTTTATGAGAAGGTGGCGCGACAAACCGTAACCTGGTGGAAGGACGCGAAAGAGCGCGTCACGGTTAGCCCGCCTGAGGCGATCGTGCAACACGATCTGTGGTTGTACCTATTGGGCGCGTACGCCGACCGCGCAAAAGTGAAGCAGGAAGTCAAGATCGGCAATGGGCGCGCGGACCTCATATTTACTCCGGACCATAATTCAGATAGTAGCGCGGTGTTCGAGTTGAAGGTAACGCGCGACTGTCATACGCCTCAGCCTGGCACCACGACTCCCACCAAGATCGGACTGAACGATAACGTCAAATGGGCTGTGTCGGGCGTTCAGCAGACGCACGCCTATCGCGACCAAGAGAAGCTCGATGGGGCTTTTCTTTGCGTTTACGACTTCTGCGCCGGCAATCGCCCGGAGATAGAGAAAGCCGTGCAAAACGCCGCCATTCAACTCAACGTTATAGGGCGCAGGTACTGGATCACTGCGTCGAACGAAGAGCATCGGAAGGACCGTTTCCCGCTACTCGCGCCGGCCACAAGCGCACCTCCCGCAGTAAACGGCGATGGGACGGCCACCGCATTGCCCGGCTCAATCGTACAGCCAACTACTCCTTCAGCGCCTTCGTCAAACAAGCCTTGACGATGGCGACTAAATGCTGAGCTCGACGATACTTTCAGCAAGCTGGTAGCTGCCACCTTGCTGTGCGCTGGCGCGCATCTGGCGGACCTCCTTGGTAGCCACGCGACCGAAACCCATACTTCGAGCCAGCTCGGCTAGCACGGTGGCGACCTCGATGCGTGTATTGGCGTAGCGGGAGTCGCCTACGACCATCATGACGCGGCCGTCATTTGCAAGCAGCCGTTTGGATTGCTCAAGCACTAGTTCCAAATCTCGGAAGTACGCGCCGATCATTTCCGGGATGTTCTTGTCCCACAGTGAGTGGCGCTGTTCATCTAGGGCTTTCAGTGTGCGCTCCAGCGTGCTGGATTCGCCGACGGGGCCTTCGTAGTTACGCCTAATCTGCACATGAGACCGTAAGGTTTCGTTACGCAGGCGGGTGTTATCGGCAGCGCAACCGAAGTACCCCAGCATCCAAAGCTCCACGTTGTAGATGTCGGTGTAGTCGAAAGAATTGGGATACGGAGGAGAGAATACGATCAGGTCGGCGGGCTCTTGAACCTGCTGTAGCGCCGCTCGTGAATCGCCATTGATCACTGTGACCCGCGACCGCGGACGACCCTCGAAACGTAGTACGTCTTCGAAAGATGTGTTGAATTGACGGCCAAAGTACTCGTCAAGCTTTTCGATCGTGGGCTGGTTAAGCTTCCAGGCACGGCGGTAGCGACGGCCTTTGCCATTCACATAGACGTTACTGCAGTCCACCAGCACAGCGCCTAGCACCACGCGGAAGAAACGTTGTATGTCAGCGTCCTTTATGAATTCAATACAGGTGAGGTACTGTGCTAGGCGCCCTGCCACGTCACGCGGGAATATCCAGCGATCTTTCTCGTCTGATTCGATGAACGTCGATGGCAGGTGAGCCAGACGGCTCAGGTCTGCGGGAGTATCTTGCAACTGTGCTTGAAAGTCAGCCGCGGCCGAGCGCAACTTCTCGGCGGTCAGTGGACTCACCTTGGCTTTGATGACATCAGCAAGGAACGGATTGACCTCCACCGTGGTTGCATCAATGGAGAGCAGCTGCGATGTGATAGCGCTGGTGCCTGACCCCCCAAACGGGTCGATCAAGTGTTGAGGGCGGTACCCGAGCGATCCAATGGCCGCAGCGACGAACTCCGGTGAGAACGCCTCCTTGAAGTGAAACCAGCGCTGGAACGCCGTCTCATGCCCGTGCATATGGGTCGTGAGTGCGGCACCGGTTGCGCTGGGGCGGTCGTGCTTTTTCGAGTCGGACCTTGTGTCGAACCAATCGGGGGCCGACGTGAAATGATCGCGCAAGGTTTGAAGGTAGCGCTCGGGTGGGCTTCGCATAGTTGACTTGGATTGTGACAGACGTGTCACTTGAGGCGGCACTGGAAGCCCTAACACTGCTGGCACCTGCGCGACGGGATCGCAAGCTTTTTGTGCCCAGCAGTGCTGGAGCACTAACGCAGTACGGATCGCTTCGAAATCACCGAAGGGTGTCAAACTTGAAGTGCAACACAGCTGATTGAGATTCGGTCAGTGCCAGTGAATGGTCGAGGCTGTGTGAAAACGTCGATGCAGGACTTTCGCGGGGGTACTTCAACCGTTGCTCGCATCGAGATCGTACGTTGTAGGCCGTTTTGAGCGGTCGATTTCTGAGCGGATCGTCAGATCGAGGGAGCAATGCGCGTTTTCAAACAGCCTCAGTCGTGTCCTGACACTGCAAAATCGACTGCATGAGCTGCTGGAGCGCTTAACAAGGTGACTTCCAGCCCAGTGTCTCGGGGGGCCTGTTGTTTGTCAGATTGGCAATGGAGTCCAGGGCAACCTGATCGTGGACGCCCAGGCGCGAACCTTTGGGCAGAAACTCAACCCCTTGGTATTCTCGCCACTGCCCCTCTGTCAAGGGCTGTGCGGATCACAGAAGTACACCTGTGGCCTGTGCGAACTCCCAATGGCGGGACATCTCCTTGCCCTGGTCGTAGATGAGCGTCTGGCGCATGGACTGGGCAACTTGGTTGAGCTTGACCGCGAAGGCCGCTAACGCCGACTGGGCAGGGACGTCGGGCATTCAGCATCAGGCGCTTTGCGGAACACATTCCTGAACCATGGCCGGAAGCCATGGTGCCCGGGGCCGGAATCGAACCGGCACGCCTTGCGGCGGGGGATTTTGAGTCCCCTGCGTCTACCAATTTCACCACCCGGGCAGGGAATTCGTGAAGACTCAAATTATGGCACAGTAGGGCGCATGAAATATCCGACGATTGAAGACGCGATTGGCAAGACGCCGCTGGTGGCGCTGCAGCGCATTGGGGCGGCAGACAGCACCGCGCGGGGCAACGTGATCCTGGGCAAGCTCGAAGGCAACAACCCGGCGGGCTCGGTGAAAGACCGGCCGGCGCTGTCGATGATCCGCCGCGCCGAAGAGCGCGGCGACATCCGCCCCGGCGATACGCTGATCGAGGCGACCTCGGGCAACACCGGCATTGCGCTGGCCATGGCGGCGGCGATCAAGGGCTACCGCATGGTGCTGGTGATGCCCGAAGACCTGTCGGTGGAGCGCGCCCAGACCATGAAGGCCTTTGGCGCCGACCTGGTGCTCACGCCCAAGAGCGGCGGCATGGAGCATGCGCGCGACCTGGCCGAGGCCATGCAAAAGCGCGGCGAGGGCAAGGTGCTCGACCAGTTCGCCAATGCCGACAACCCGCGCATCCACTACGAGACCACGGGCCCCGAGCTGTGGGAGCAGACCAGTGGGCGCATCACCCACTTCGTGAGCGCCATGGGCACCACGGGCACCATCACGGGCGTGTCGCGCTTCTTGAAGGAAAAGAACGCCGGCATCCAGATCATCGGCGCGCAGCCGCAGGAGGGCTCGCGCATCCCGGGTATCCGCAAGTGGCCGCAGGAATACCTGCCCAAGATCTTCGATCCGAGTGCTGTGGACGAAACCGTGAATGTGAGCCAGGATGATGCCGAGGACATGGCCCGGCGCCTGGCGCGCGAGGAGGGCATCTTCGGCGGCATTTCGGCGGCAGGGGCCTGCTGGGCGGCGCTGCAGCTGTCGCAGCGCGTGAGCAACGCGACCATCGTCTTCGTGGTCTGCGACCGGGGTGACCGCTACCTTTCCACCGGGGTGTTCCCCGCGTGATGGCGCTGGCCGGCCACCGCTGCTACGCTGTGGTGGCGCGGCCCGCCGGCCCCGCACGATGAACCAATCCATGCAACAGCCCGCCCCCATCCGGGAAGGCTGATGCTATAAAATCAAGAGCAACATGCAGTACGAACCCCGCCATTGCACCCATTGCGGCACACCGCTGGCCCTCATCACCGTGGCAGAGGATGGTGGCGACAAGCAGCGCCTGCGCTGCCCGGCCTGCGGCTGGACGCACTGGAACAACCCCACGCCGGTGCTCGCCGCCATCGTGGAGGTCAACGGCCAGGTGCTGCTGGCGCGCAATGCGGCCTGGCCAGGCAAGATGTTCGCGCTGATCACCGGCTTCATGGAGGCGGGCGAATCACCGCAGGAAGGCATCGCGCGCGAGGTGAAGGAAGAGACGAACCTCGACGTGACCGCCACCACCCTGGTGGGGGCGTACGAATTCATGCGCATGAACCAGGTCATCATTGCCTACCATGTGGTGGCCCATGGCGAGGTGAAGCTCTCGCCCGAGCTGGTGGACTACCGGATGTACGATCTGGCTGACCTCAAGTGCTGGCCCGCCGGCACCGGCTATGCGCTGGCCGACTGGCTGCGCACGCGCGGGCACGAGCCGGTGTTCTTCACCGCCGAAGAAAATGCAGAGCGACGCCGCGGCCTGGACCTGCCGCCAAAGGACTGACGACCATGGACATCCACAAAGAAATCGACACGCGCGGACTGAACTGCCCGCTGCCCATCCTCAAGGCCAAGAAGGCGCTGGCTGACCTGGCCAGCGGCCAGTTGCTCAAGGTCGTGTCCACCGACGTGGGCTCGGTGCGCGACTTTCAGGCGTTTGCCAAGCAGACGGGCAATGAGCTGGTGGAGCAGACGACCGAAGGGGCCGACGAGGCGAAAGAGTTCATCCACGTCCTGCGCCGCAGGTAACAGCGATGGTCTGAATGGAGCGAGGAAAGTCCTCGCTCCACAGCAAAAAGTCCTCCTGCTGCAAGCAGCAGCTGGAGGACTTTTTTGTGGGCGTGCCGCAACCGGTGCGGCATGAAGGCGTACCTTACAGGCTCAACCCCTTGAGGTATTCACGGAAGTGGGCGCCCACCTGAGGGTGCTCCAGGGCCAACTCCACGGTGGCTTCAAGGAAGCCCTCCTTGCTGCCGCAGTCGTAGCGCTTGCCTTCGTACTGGAAGGCGTAGACGGCCTCGTGCTGCATCAGGCGGGCGATGCCGTCGGTCAGCTGGATCTCGCCGCCCACGCCGCGCGGCTGGTTGCGGATCTCGTCGAACACGCCGGGCGTGAGGATGTAGCGCCCGGCCACGCCCATGCGCGAGGGGGCCACGTCGGCCTTGGGCTTCTCGACGATGCGGTCGATGCGGATCAGCGGGCCCCCGGCGGATTCACCGGCCACGATGCCGTACTTGTGTACCTGGTCCTCGGGCACCTCCTGCACGGCGATGACCGAGCGGCCCTGCTGGCGAAAGGCCGCTGCCATCTGCGCCAGCACCGGCTGGCCGCCCTTGGGGCCGACCATCAGGTCATCGGCCAGCAGCACGGCGAACGGCTCCTTGCCCACCAGGGGCTCGGCGCACAGCACGGCGTGGCCCAGGCCCAGCGAGCGGGGCTGGCGCACGAAGGCGCAGTCCATGTCGTCAGGCTGCACCGAGCGCACCAGGGCCAGCAGCTCCTGCTTGCCGGCGGCCTCCAGCTCACTTTCGAGCTCGTAGGCGGTGTCGAAATGGTCCTCGATGGCACGCTTGCTGCGGCCGGTCACGAAGATCATGTGGCGGATGCCGGCGGCGTAGGCCTCTTCCACGGCGTACTGGATCAGCGGCTTGTCCACCACGGGCAGCATCTCTTTGGGCGATGCCTTGGTGGCGGGCAGAAAGCGCGTGCCCAGACCGGCAACGGGGAAAACGGCTTTGCGGATGGCGGATGCAACGGTCATGGGGCTCCTTGCAGGAAAGGGAAATAGAAAGAGGGCAGGGCCCGGCAAGGAGCCGGGCGCATCTGCCCTCAGTATCGCGGGATTTTTACCCCAGGCGTGTAAGCTGATCGCGCAATCGGCCCAGCGTGGCGGTGAAGTCGGCGATGCGCTTCTTGGCCTCGTCGATCACTGCAGGCGGCGCCTTGGCCACGAAGGCCTCGTTACCGAGCTTGGCGTTGGCCTTGGCCAATTCGCCCTCCAGGCGGGCGATTTCCTTGGAGATACGGGCCTTCTCGGCCTCGACGTCGATCTCCATGTGCAGGCACATGCGCGCCTCGCCCACCACGGCCACGGGTGCGGCCTGTGCGGCGGCGGCCCACGCGGCCTCGTCGTCGAACACCTTCACTTCGCTGAGCTTGGCCAGCGATTGCAGCACCGGTGCCACGCCGCGCATGAAGTCCGTATCGCCCACGGTGTACAGCGGCAGGCGGGTCGATGGCGAGACGTTCATCTCGCCGCGCAGGGTGCGGCAGGCGTCCACCAGGCCCTTGACGCGCTGCATGTGCGCAATGGCGGCCTCGTCGATCTTGCTCGGCTGCGCCTCGGGGTAGCGGGCGATGCTGACCGAGTCGCCTTGCAGGCCGGCCACCGGCGCCACCGTCTGCCACAGGGCTTCGGTGATGAACGGGATGATGGGGTGCGCCAGGCGCAGGATGGCTTCGAGCGTGCGGATCAGCGTGCGGCGCGTGGCGCGCTGCTCGGCCTCGGCGCCGGTCTGGATCTGCACCTTGGCGATCTCCAGGTACCAGTCGCAGAACTCGTTCCAGACGAAGTCATAGATCGTGTTGGCCACGTTGTCCAGGCGGAACTCGGCAAAGCCCTTGGCCACCTCGGCCTCGGTCTTTTGCAGCAGCGAGGAGATCCAGCGGTCGGCCTGGCTGAACTGCATGTAGCCGTGGGCGGGGCCGCCGGGCTGGCACTCTTCCTTGGTGTGCTCTTTCAGGCCGCAGTCCTGGCCCTCGCAGTTCATCAGCACGAAGCGGCTGGCGTTCCACAGCTTGTTGCAGAAGTTGCGGTAGCCCTCGCAGCGCTTGCTGTCGAAGTTGATGCTGCGGCCCAGGCTGGCCAGCGCAGCAAAGGTGAAGCGCAGAGCATCGGCACCGTAGGCGGGGATACCCTCGGGGAATTCCTTTTGCGTATTCTTGCGCACCGTGGGCGCGGTCTCGGGCTTGCGCAGGCCGGTGGTGCGCTTGTCCAGCAGCGGGTCGAGGGCGATGCCGTCGATCAGGTCCACCGGGTCGAGCACATTGCCCTCGGACTTGCTCATCTTCTTGCCCTGCGCGTCGCGCACCAGGCCGTGGATGTACACGTGCTTGAACGGCACGCGGCCCGTGAAGTGGGTGGTCATCATGATCATCCGGGCGACCCAGAAGAAGATGATGTCGTAGCCGGTCACCAGCACGCTGCTGGGCAGGTACAGGTTGTAGTCGTCGGTCGGGCCGTCGCCCTGCTCGGGCCAACCCATGGTGCTGAACGGCACCAGGGCGGAGGAGTACCACGTGTCCAGCACGTCCTCGTCGCGGCGCAGCGTCTTGCCCGGGGCCTTGGCCTGGGCTTCGGCTTCGTTGCGGGCCACGATCACGTTGCCGTCTTCGTCGTACCAGGCCGGAATCTGGTGGCCCCACCACAGCTGGCGGCTGATGCACCAGTCCTGGATGTTGTTCATCCACTGGTTGTAGGTGTTCACCCAGTTCTCGGGCACGAACTGCACCTCGCCCGTGGCCACGGCGTCGATGGCCTTCTGGGCGATGCTCTTGCCCGTGGGGTCCTGCTCGCTCACCTTGCTCATGGCCACGAACCACTGGTCGGTCAGCATGGGCTCGACCACCTGGCCGGTGCGGGTGCAGATGGGCACCATGAGCTTGTGCTTCTTGGTCTCCACCAGCGCGCCCGAGGCTTCCAGGTCGGCCACGATGGCCTTGCGCGCCACGAAGCGGTCCAGGCCGCGGTATTTTTCAGGGGCGTTGTCGTTGATGGTGGCCTGCAGCGTCAGCACCACGATCATCGGCAGTTGGTGGCGCTGGCCCACGGCATAGTCGTTCGGGTCGTGCGCAGGCGTGACCTTGACCACGCCGGTGCCGAACTCCTTGTCCACATAGTCGTCGGCAATGATGGGGATCTCGCGGCCCACCAGGGGCAGCACCACGTTCTTGCCGATCAGGTGCGTGTAGCGCGCGTCCTCGGGGTGCACCATCAGCGCCACGTCGCCCAGCATGGTCTCGGGGCGGGTGGTGGCCACGGTGAGGCTGCCCGAACCGTCGGCCAGCGGGTAGGCGATGTGCCACAGCGAGCCGTCCTTCTCCTCGCTCTCGACTTCGAGGTCGGACACGGCGGACTGGAGCTTGGGGTCCCAGTTCACCAGGCGCTTGCCACGGTAGATCAGGCCCTGCTCGTAGAGCTTCACGAAGGTGTCGGTCACCACCTTGGAGAGCTTGTCGTCCATGGTGAAGTATTCGCGGCTCCAGTCCACGCTGTCGCCCATGCGGCGCATCTGCGTGGTGATGGTGTTGCCGCTCTGTTCCTTCCACTCCCAGACCTTGGCGACGAAGTTCTTGCGTGCTTCGGGCGGGGTGGGGCCCATGTCGTGGCGGCTGATGCCCTGCTCCTGCAGCTGGCGCTCCACCACGATCTGCGTGGCGATGCCGGCGTGGTCGGTGCCGGGCACCCAGACCGTGTTGAAGCCGCGCATGCGGTGGTAGCGCGTCAGGCTGTCCATGATCGTCTGGTTGAACGCATGGCCCATGTGCAGCGTGCCGGTCACATTGGGTGGCGGCAGCTGTATGGAAAACGCCGGCTCGCCCGCCTGCGCTACGCCGGTGCCCCGAAAGCCCGCTACACCGTAGCCACGGCGTTCCCATTCGGGGCCCCAATGGGCCTCCAGGGCGGCGGGTTCAAAGGACTTGGAAAGGCTGTCGAGGCCGGTTTGTTGCAGGGGCGAGCTCATGGGGTAGGGCTGGTGGTGGGGCCGCCCGGGGGCTGCCTCCACGTTCGAGAGGGTGGAACCGGCCATTTTAAGTCAGCCAGCAAGGGCCCAACCGTCCCGGCCGGGTGGTGTGCATCGCCCAGGGCACTTCGCGGCGCGCTATCGAATTGTTACCTTGTGCGACTGGCGGAAAGCAGATGTTTGCCGATAATCCGCCGCGATGGAGTGAGGAAAGGGGGTGTTGCGTGCCAACCCCCAGGCTCCATGGCCGGAAAAACCATACCAAACAGTCCGCTTCCCGTATGAACATTGCATCTGCCCTGCGCGTGGGCCTGGCCAAGGTCTTTGCCTATTCGCTGCTCTCGCTGTTCCTGATCCCGCTGGCGGCCTACCTGTTCACCGGCTATGCGCAGCGCGATGAGGACGCCCAGTTCATCACCCGCATCAGCCAGCGCATCGACGCCGAAAAAGGCATGCCCGCGGCCGAGAAGCAGGCGCAAAAAGACTTCTACCGGGCCAACCCGCCGTCCACGATCTGCACCAACAAGAGCCCTCAGGTGGCGGATTACCGCGAGGCCATGTGCGAGACCTATGGCGAGCTGTGGCAGTTCAACCTGGTGCGCAAGGTCTCGCTGTGGAGCATGGTGGCCGGCGCGGTGCTGCTGGTGGCGGTGCTGGGCCTGGGGGCCCTGGCCTTTGTGGACCGCAAGATGCAGTACACCAGCTTCGTCACCGGTTGGCACCTGACCACCTGGGCCAGCGCCGCCTCGCTGGTGGTGCAGGGGGCGCTGGCGGTGTGGCTGTCGTTCTGGGTGACGGCCTTCTTCTTTCACAAGTATTCGCCCAAGCTCATCATCCTGGTGGGGATTCTGGTCGCTGGCGGCGTGTTCCTGGCCGTCAAGGGCATCTTCAAGCGCGTGCAGCTGAATAACCGCGTGGACGGAGAACTCGTGACCGAGGCCGATGCGCCGCTGCTGTGGAAGCGCATCCGCCACATGGCCGGCCGCCTCAAGACCGAGCCGCCCAGGCACATCGTGGCCGGCATCGACGCCAACTTCTTCGTCACCGAGGCGCCGCTCACCGTGGGCGGCCAGCAGCTCACGGGGCGTACCCTGTTCGTGAGTATCCCCTTGCTGCGCCTCTTGGACCAGTCGGAAGCCGATGCCGTCTTCGGCCACGAGCTGGCCCACCTGCGCGGTGGCGACACCAAGAGCAGCGCGCTGCTGGGCCCCAAGATCAGCCAGTACGACCACTACCGCCACGCCATGCGCACCGGCGGGCTCACGGCCGTGGTGGCACCGCTGCTCGACCTGTACCGCATGATCTTCGAGGTGGCTCTGGCGCGCGAAAGCCGTGAGCGCGAGTTCAAGGCCGACCGTATTGCCGCCAAGCTCATCTCGCCCGAGGCGATAGCGCAGTCGCTGATCAAGATTGCTGCCTATGCGCAGTACCGCTCCAAGATCGAGAGCGAGCTTTTCGGCCAGAACCGCAAGCACGATTCCGCCGCGCTGGGCATTGCCAGCTACGTGGCCCAGGGGCTGCCACCCTATGCCGCATCGGCCGACTTCCTGCAGGAGATGAAGTCCGCCAACGTGCCCCACCCGTTCGACTCGCACCCTGCCATGACCGAGCGCATGCGTGCCGTGGGTGTGAAGCTGCCCGAGAGCGCCTATGGCGCCATCGTCACGCGGGCGCCTGTTGCCACCTGGGCGCAGCAGATTCTCACGGCCGATGCCATCGAGCAGCGCATGTGGGGCGAATACGAGCAGGCCTTTGCCGCTGACCACGAACGCAGCCTGGCCTACCGCTACGAGCCCGCCACCGACGAGGAGCGCGCGCTGGTGCTGCAGTATTTTCCGCCGGTGCAGTTCGCCTTGAAAGGCAGCGAGACGGTGACGGTCAGCGTCGACGGCATCAGCACCTCGGCCGACGGCACCACTGTGTTCTGGGATGCCGTGAAGGCGCTGGAGTTCAAGGAAAGCAGCTTTGGCAATGCGCTCGTCGTCACCCACCCCGAGAAAAATGCCCTGGGCCTTGGCGCCAAGACCAGCAAGATCAAGCTCGCCGGCCTGAAGAAAGAGAAAGACGATTTCAACGCCACCGTTGGCCACTACTGGCAGCGCCACCAGATCATGCGCGCGCACCAGCAGGAAGGGTAGGCCCCTGCCCAAAGCCTGCGGGCGGCGGCCAGGGCCGACCCGCCAATACCAGCCCTGCGCCTGGTGACAGGTGCTGATCTGCAGGGTCCTCTTGCAGTGGTGATGGACGGCTGAACTTTCTGCAGTGTGCCATGCTCTACCCAAGCGTGCATGGCCCTGGAAAAAAGCACGGCATGCCTGCGCTATTACCCTGTTCAATGGCAGGCCGTGGTGCTACAAAGGACCGGAGCCGTTAGCGATTCCCACTGCAAACCGTGGCACCCATGCGCAGGGTGCTACCACAGGAGGTCGTATGGATGCCATCAGCAATTTCGCCTCGCGTTACGCCCGTAGCCGTGAAGAGGAAATGTCGATCGACGAGTACCTCGCCGAGTGCAAGCGTGATCCCATGACGTATGCCACGGCGGCCCAGCGCATGCTGGCCGCCATTGGGGATCCCGAGACGGTCGACACGCGCAACGATCCGCGCATGTCGCGCCTCTTCGCCAACAAGGTGATCAAGCGCTACCCCGCGTTCGCCGAGTTCTACGGCATGGAAGATTCCATCGAGCAGGTGGTCAGCTTCTTTCGCCACGCTGCGCAGGGGCTGGAGGAGCGCAAGCAGATCCTCTACCTGCTGGGCCCGGTGGGCGGTGGCAAGAGCTCCATTGCCGAGCGGCTCAAGTACCTGATGCAGAAGGTGCCGTTCTATGCGATCAAGGGCTCGCCGGTGAACGAGTCGCCGCTGGGCCTGTTCGACGCGGTGGAGGACGGCCCGGTGCTCGAGGAGCAGTTCGGCATTCCCCGGCGCTACCTGCAGCGCGTGCTCTCGCCCTGGGCGGTCAAGCGGCTTGAGGAGTTCGGTGGCGACATCCGCCAGTTCAAGGTGGTCAAGCGCTACCCCAGCATCCTGAAGCAGGTGGGCATCGCCAAGACCGAGCCGGGCGACGAGAACAACCAGGACATATCGAGCCTGGTGGGCAAGGTGGACATCCGCAAGCTCGAAACCTTCGCCCAGGACGACACCGACGCCTACAGCTACAGCGGCGGCCTGTGCCTGGCCAACCAGGGCCTGCTGGAATTCGTGGAGATGTTCAAGGCGCCCATCAAGGTGCTGCACCCGCTGCTCACCGCCACCCAGGAGAGCAACTACAAGGGCACGGAAGGCTTTGGTGCCATCCCGTTCGATGGCGTGGTGCTGGCCCACAGCAACGAGAGCGAGTGGAAGGCGTTTCGCAACAACAAGAACAACGAGGCCTTCCTGGACCGCATCTACATCGTCAAGGTGCCGTACTGCCTGCGCGTGAGCGAGGAGATCCGAATCTACGAAAAGCTGATCCGCGAATCGTCGCTGGGCAACGCCGTGTGCGCGCCGGGCACGCTGAAGATGATGTCGCAGTTCGCCATCCTCACGCGCCTGAAGGAGCCCGAGAATTCCAGCATTTTCAGCAAGATGCAGGTGTACGACGGCGAGAGCCTGAAGGACACCGACCCGCGCGCCAAGAGCTACCAGGAGTACCGCGATTACGCGGGCGTGGACGAGGGCATGACCGGCATCTCCACGCGCTTTGCGTTCAAGATCATGTCCAAGGTGTTCAACTTCGACAGTGCCGAGGTGGCGGCCAACCCGGTGCACCTGATGTACGTGCTGGAGCAGCAGATCGAGCGCGAGCAGTTCCCTGCCGAGCTGGAAACCAAGTACACCAGCTATATCAAGGAGTCCCTCTCGCCGCGCTATGCCGAGTTCATCGGCAAGGAGATCCAGACGGCCTACCTGGAGAGCTACAGCGAGTACGGGCAGAACATCTTTGACCGCTACGTCACCTACGCCGACTACTGGATCCAGGACAACGAGTACCGCGACACCGATACCGGCGAGGTCTTCGACCGCGGCGCGCTCAACGCTGAGCTCGAAAAGATCGAGAAGCCGGCGGGCATCGCCAACCCCAAGGATTTCCGCAACGAGATCGTCAACTTCGTGCTGCGCGCGCGCGCCAACAACCAGGGCAACAACCCGAGCTGGACCAGCTACGAGAAGCTGCGCTTGGTGATCGAGAAGAAGATGTTCTCCAACACAGAGGAGCTTCTGCCCGTGATCAGCTTCAACGCCAAGGGCAGCGCCGAGGAGGCGCGCAAGCACGAGGACTTCGTCACCCGCATGGTGGAGAAGGGCTATACGCCCAAGCAGGTGCGGCTGCTGTGCGAGTGGTACCTGCGCGTGCGCAAGAGCAGCTAGCGCAGCGGCCAACAGGCTCTTGAAGGTTTTGCCAGTGCATCCCACCGGTGCGCTGGCCCATGATGGGGGCAAGGGATGGCATTGCAAATCATCGACCGCAGGCTCGCCGGCAAGAACAAATCGGTGGGTAACCGCGAACGCTTTGTGCGACGCTTCAAGGAGCAGATCGCCGAGAGCGTGCGCCGTGCGGTTTCGCAGCGTGGCATCCGTGACATCGAGCAGGCCGAGAGCATCAGCATTCCCAAAAAGGACATCGGCGAGCCGGTGTTCCACCATGGCCAGGGCGGCATCCGCGACATGGTGCACCCGGGCAACGCGGAGCATGTGCGCGGCGACCGCATCCAGCGGCCCCAGGGCGGGGCAGGGGGCAGTGGTGGCTCGCAGGCCAGCGACAGCGGGGAGGGGGAGGACGACTTCACCTTCACCTTGACCAAGGAAGAGTTCATGCAGCTCTTCTTCGAGGACCTGGCGCTGCCCAATCTGCTGCGCACGCACATCGGCGAGACCCCGAAGTACAAGCCGCGCCGCGCCGGCTACAGCCAGAACGGCATTCCCAACAACCTGGCGGTGCTGCGCACCATGCGCGGGGCGCTGGGGCGGCGCATCGCGCTGGGCCAGTCGGCGCACCGCGAACGGGCGGCTCTGCAGGTGCAGCTCGATGCCCTGGTGCAAGAAGGCAACGGCACCACCGACGAAGCGGTTGCGCTGCGGCTGCGCATCGAGGAGCTCAAGGAGCGCACCGGTCGCATCCCTTACCTGGACCCCATCGACCTGCGCTTTCGCTCCCGCGTGCAGGTGCCGGTGCCCAACAGCCAGGCCGTGATGTTCTGCCTGATGGACGTCTCGGGCTCCATGGACCAGGCGCGCAAGGACCTGGCCAAGCGCTTCTTCATCCTGCTATACCTGTTCCTCACGCGGCACTACGAGAAGATCGACATCGTCTTCATCCGCCACCACACGCAGGCCGCCGAGGTCAGCGAGGAGCAGTTCTTTCACTCCACCGAGAGCGGCGGCACGGTGGTCAGCAGCGCGCTGGTGCTGCTCGACCAGATCATCCGCGCGCGCTACCCTGCGGGGGACTGGAACATCTATGCCGCCCAGGCCAGCGATGGCGACAACTTCACCAACGACAGCGGCAATTGCCGCAGCCTGCTGGTGGACCGGATACTGCCGCTGGTGCGCTACTTTGCCTATGTGCAGGTGGCCCAGGAAGAGCAGAACCTGTGGGAGGAGTACAGCCAGCTGCAGTCGCAGTTTTCGCACTTCGCCATGCGCAAGGTCTCCGAGCCGGGCGACATCTATCCCGTGTTCCGCGACCTCTTCAAGAAAGAGGGGGTGCAGTTATGAACCACATGGCCCAGTACCCGGTGCTGGAGCGGCGCCTGCGCGACAACCCCTGGAAGACCGCCGTCGTCGGTGAGCGCCGCCACCGCACCGTGCCCGAGCAGCCCCTGCCCGCCGGGGCGCGGCCCGCGCAGCCGCTGCCCGATCCGAGCGACTGGACCTTCGAGCTGATCGAGCGCTACCACGCTGCGATAGCCGCCACCGCCGAGCGTTTCGGCCTCGACACCTACCCCAACCAGCTCGAAGTCATCACCGCCGAGCAGATGATGGATGCCTATTCCAGCGTGGGCATGCCGGTGAACTACCGCCACTGGAGCTATGGCAAGGAATTTTTGGCCACCGAGCGGCGCTACCGGCGCGGCCACATGGGCCTGGCCTACGAGATCGTCATCAACTCCAACCCCTGCATCAGCTACCTGATGGAGGAGAACACCACGGCCATGCAGGCCCTGGTGATCGCCCATGCCGCCTACGGGCACAACAGCTTCTTCAAGGGCAACTACCTGTTTCGCATGTGGACGGACGCTTCCTCCATCATCGACTACCTGGTCTACGCCAAGGACTACGTGGCCCAGTGCGAGGAGCGCTACGGCTTCGACGAGGTGGAGCGGCTCATGGACTCGTGCCATGCGCTGGCCAACTTCGGTGTGGACCGTTACCGCCGCCCGTCCAAGAAAAACCTGGCGCGCGAGCGCCTGGAGCGCGCGCAGCGCGAGGCCTATGCCCAGCAGCAGGTGAACGATCTGTGGCGCACCCTGCCCACGCGCCCCGGCAAGGACGGCGCGGCGCTGGAGCACAACCGCTTTCCGCAGGAGCCGCAGGAAAACATCCTGTACTTCATTGAGAAGCACGCGCCGCTGCTGGAACCCTGGCAGCGCGAGATCGTGCGCATCGTGCGCAAGATCGCGCAGTATTTCTACCCCCAGCGCCAGAGCCAGGTCATGAACGAAGGCTGGGCCACCTTCTGGCACTACACCCTGCTCAATTCGCTGTACGACGAGGGCTACCTCAGCGACGGGGTGATGATGGAGTGGCTGGGCTCGCACACCAACGTCATCTTCCAGCCCCCCGTGGGGCACCGCGCATACAGTGGCATCAACCCCTACGCACTGGGTTTCGGCATGTACCGCGATATCCAGCGCATCTGCCAGAACCCGACGGCCGAAGACCGGCAATGGTTCCCCGATATCGCCGGCACCCCCTGGCTGCCCGCGCTCGACCATGCCATGCGCAACTTCAAGGACGAGAGCTTCATCGGCCAGTACCTGAGCCCGCACCTGATGCGCGAGATGCGCCTGTTCGCCCTGCACGACGACACGCGCCAGAGCGAGCTGCTGGTCAGCGAGATCCACGACGAGAACGGCTACCGCAACCTGCGCCAACTGCTGTCGCAGCAGTACGACCTGGGCACGCGCGAGCCCAACATCCAGGTGTGGAACGTGAACCTGCGGGGTGACCGCAGCCTGACCCTGCGCCACACCCAGTACCAGGGCCGCCCGCTGGCCGACGGCACACAGGAGGTGCTGCGGCATGTGGCACGGCTGTGGGGCTTTGGCGTGCAGATCGAGGGCGTGGACGCGTACGGCAACCACCCGGTGATGCTGCACTCGGTGCCCGCGCCCACGGAATGAGCTGAAGCACCCCCTGAGGCGCGAAAGCGACTCAGGGGGTGGTCACTTCCTCCTCGTACCCGAACATGGACTTGGCCTCCAGGTACTCCTCGAAGCCCATGCGCCCCCATTCGCGGCCGTTGCCCGACTGCCGGTAGCCGCCGAACGGAGCCGCGTGGTCGGCGCGTGCGCCGTTGAGGTGCACCATGCCGGCGCGCAGGCGCCGCGCGATGCGGCGGGCGTGGGCCAGGTCGGGTGCGCTTACATAGGCCGACAGGCCGTAGACCGTGTCGTTGGCGATCGCAATGGCCTCTTCCTCGGTGCCGTACGGCAGGATGCAGAGCACCGGGCCGAAGATCTCCTCGCGCGCAATGGCCATGGTGTTGCGCACATTGGCAAACACCGTGGGCAGCACGAAATAGCCCTGGTCCAGGCCCGCAGGCCGGGCAAGGCCGCCGGTGGCGAGTCGGGCCCCTTCGTGCAGGCCGTTGGCAATGCACTCGCGCACCTTGGTGTACTGCACCGCGTTGGCCACGGGCCCGAGCGTGGTGGCCGCGTCGCGCGGGTCGCCCATGCGCAGCGACTGCGCCACGTCCACCGCGATGGCCGTGGCCGCGTCGTGCAGGTGCCCCGGCACCAGCAGGCGCGTGGGCGCATTGCACGACTGCCCGCTGTTGCGAAAGCACTGCAGCGCCGCCTGGCGGATGGTGGCCGGCAGGTCCACGCCGTCCACCACAATGCAGGGCGACTTGCCGCCCAGTTCCTGCGCCACGCGTTTGACCGTGTCGGCCGCCGCCTTGGCCACGGCCACGCCGGCGCGCGTGGAGCCGGTGAAGGAAACCATGTCGATGTCCGCATGCGCCGCCATGGCTGCGCCCACGCCCGGCCCGTCGCCGTTGACCAGGTTGAACACGCCGCGTGGCACGCCCGCTTCGTGCAGCACCTGCGCGAACAGCAGGGCCGACAGCGGCGCCGTCTCGCTGGGCTTGAGCACCACGGTGCAGCCCGCGGCCAGCGCGGGCGCCACCTTGCAGGCGATCTGGTTCATGGGCCAGTTCCACGGCGTGATCAGGCCGCACACGCCGATGGGTTCGCGCGCCACGCGGGTGCGGTTCACCACCTCGTCGAAGGCATAGCCCACCAGCACTTCTGCGGTCTGGCGCAGGTGCGACAGGCCGGCCACTGCATGGGCCTGGCGGGCCAGTGTGATAGGTGCGCCCATCTCGAGTGAGATGGCCATGGCAATCTCGTCCATGCGGCGCTCGTAGGCGGCAATCACCGCGTGCAGCACGGCCAGCCGCTGCTCGCGGCTGTGCGCCGCCCATGCGGGGAAGGCGCGGCGCGCGGCGGCCACGGCGCGGTCCAGGTCGCGCGCATCGCCCAGCGCGATGCGCGCCACGGGCTGCTCGGTAAAGGGGTCCACGACGTCCTGCGTGCGGGTGCCCAGCGCGGGCGTCCAGGCGCCATCGATGTAGAAATTCAGGTGCTGCTGCATGGCGCTCGCTTCAGGCGGTGGCCCGCAGGGCGGTGCGGATGCTGTCCACCACCTCGCCGATCTGTGCCTCGCTGATCACCAGCGGGGGCGAGAGCACCAGCGTATCGCCCGAGTTGCGCACCAGCACGCCTGCCTCGAAACAGGCCAGATGCACGGCATTGCCGCGCACGCCGGCAGCGCCTGGGCGCGATGCCAGGTCCACCGCGCCGAGCAGGCCGATGTTGCGCACATCGGCCACGTGCGGCGCGTCGCGCAGGCCGTGCAACGCGGCTTCCCACACCGGGGCGATGGCCTGCACGCGCGCAGCCAGGTTGAGCTCCTCGTGCACGTCCAGCGTGGCCAGGCCAGCCGCGCAGGCCAGCGGGTGGGCCGAATAGGTGTAGCCGTGGAACAGCTCGATCACGCTTGAAGAGCCCCGCATGAAGGCGTCGTAGACCGTGTTGCCCACGACCACGCCGCCCATGGGCACGGCGCCGTTGGTCATGCCCTTGGCACAGCAGATCAGGTCGGGCGTGACGCCGAAGGCCTGGGCCCCGAACGCGGCGCCCACGCGCGCAAAGCCGGTGATCACCTCGTCGAAGATCAGCAAGATGCCGTGCTGCGTACACAGCTCGCGCAGGCGCTGCAGGTAGCCCACGGGTGGCGGGTACACACCGCCCGAGCCGGTGACGGGCTCGACGATCACGGCCGCGATGGTGGCCGGGTCGTGCACCACGAATAGCTGTTCCAGCGCATTCGCGTAGTGCGCGCCCGTGGCGGGCTGGCCGCGCGAAAAGCGCGCATCGGCGTCGTACGGCAGGGGCAGGTGGGCCGTGTCGGGCAGCAGCGGGCCGAAATCGCGCTTGTGGCGCCCGAGCCCGGCCACCGAGAGGCCGCCAAAACCCATGCCGTGGTAGCCCTTGGCACGGCCCACCAGCAGCGTACGGCGCGCATCGCCACGCGCCTGGTGGTAGGCACGGGCGATCTTGAGAGCGGTGTCCACGGCCTCGGAACCCGAGTTGGTGAAGAACACATGGTCCATGCCGCCCGGCGCCAGGTCGGCGATGCGCCGGGCCAGCGTGAAGGCGGCCGGGTGGCTCATCTTGAACGACGAGACGAAGTCCATGCGGCCTGCGGCCTCGCGGATCGCCTCGGTGATGCGCGGCTGGCCGTGGCCCGCGTTGCAGCACCACAGGCCGGCCATGGCGTCCAGCACCTGGCGGCCATCGTCGGTGGTGTAGTGCATGCCCTGGGCAGCGGTGAACAGCATGGGCTGCTGCTGGAACTGGCGCTGGGCGGTGAAGGGCAGCCAGAAGGCGTCGTCGTTGTGGGGGCTGGAGGGGGTGGCGGAAGTCATGGGGGCTTTCGGTAGGTGCTGCACAGGGAAGGGCAGGGCGCCGCGTTGCCGCCATGGCGGGCACCAGCCCCTGCATGCCCTCTATTATGTTTTTTGTTTTAACAAAAATCAATATAGCCGAGCGTTTGGCAGAGGCCGCGCGCTTCAAACTGGCACGGCCCAAACCAGCGCCCCCGCGCAAGCTTGGACGGCAACGAAGAGCGGCCGCCTCTGGCGGACGCACGGAGGCGCGAAGCGACTCAGGGGGTGGATTTAACCGGCGGGCGCAGGCGGCTGGCCACGTCGAGGTGGCGCTGCATCAGCAAGGCGGCCAGCTCCGTGTCGCCGGCCTGCAGGCGGTCGAGCATCTCCAGGTGCTCGCGGCAGTTCACCTGCATGCGCTCGGGTCCGTACTTCCAGTCGTAGTTGGACAGGCGGCGCAGGCGGTTCTGGCGCTGGATGTCCATATGGAAGAAGCGGTTGCCCGATGCGGCGGCCACGCCCTCGTGGAAGGCGGCGTTCATCTCGAAGAAGGCGATGCTCGACGAATCCTCCGACAGCGTGCGCAGAAACTCCTCGTGCTGGCGGCGCATGTCCAGCGCCCAGGCGGGCGGCAGCGCAAAGCCTGGCTCGCGGATGGCGGCCGGCTCGATCACCATGCGGTAGCGGTAGCTCTCGTGGCGCACGCTGGCATCCCATGCGCCCGTGGCAAAGCGCCAGCCATAGCCGAGCTTGGGCTCGATGGCGCCCAGGTCGGCCAGGCGCTCCAGTGCATTGCGGATGGCCGGGCGGCCCAGGTCGTAGGCCTCCATCAGCTCCTTCTCGGAGACGTATTCCCCCAGGTTGCCATGCTGGCGGTCGTAGGCAATGCGCCGCAGCAGCTCGTCACTGCCATCGGCCGCATCGCGGGCGGGTGAGGGCAGGGGCGGCACGCGCAGCAGCTCCACCCCGCGGTGCGGCTTGCGCTCGGCAAAGCCCTGCTGTGCGAGGTGGTCGAGCGCAGCACGCACCGGCGTGCGCGAGACGCCCAGGCGCTCGGCGAGCTGGTTTTCGTTGAGGCGCGCACCGGCCGCCAGGCCGTCCTCGTGGATGAGGCGGCTGATGCGGTCTGCCAGTTCCAGATGCAGGGGGGTAGAAACCATAGTCAGAAACAGTTGATGTTTTTTATTCTACAAAATACAATTCAGTCCATTGATCAATGATCGCTCACTCCACCCATCGCCATGGACCAGACTTTCCCTTGGGGCGCCGACCAGCCCATTCCTTCCTGCCCGTTGATCGAGGTCCGCGGCGCGCCGCGTGAGCGCGGCCGCCAGTATGGCGAACAGGCCAAGGCGCGCATCCTGCGCGGCATCGCACATTACTCCACCCAGCTCGAAGGCAGCCAACTCGGCTGGCCCGAGATCGGCACGCTGGTGAAGACCTTCGAGCCCACCATCGAGGCCTTCGATGCCGCCTACCTCGACGAGATGCGCGGCATCGCCGAGGGGGCCGATGTATCGTATGAGGCCATCGTGATGCTCAATGCGCGCACCGAGATCCTCAAGCTGGCAGACCGCCGCCGCAAGGGCCAGCCCGCACAGATCGACCCCGACGGCTGCACCGGCGTGGTCGCGATGCCCGAGGCCACCGCCTCTGGCCGCGTGATCCATGCGCAGAACTGGGACTGGAAGGCCGAGTGCGCCGAGACCGCCGTGGTGCTGCGCGTGCTGCGCGACGACGGCCCGGACATCCTGACCTTCACCGAGGCGGGCGGCATGGCGCGCTCGGGCATGAATTCTGCAGGCATCTCCATCACGGCCAACTACCTGGAGTCCGACCGTGACTACCGCCAGCTCGGCGTGCCCCTGGCCCTGTTGCGCCGCAAGGCGCTGGAGCAGGTGCAGCTGGCCCTGGCCATGCGCATCGTGTACTGCACGCCCAAGTCGGCATCCAACAATGTGATGGTCTCGCACGCCACGGGCGTGGCCATTGACTTCGAGTGCGCGCCGGACGAGACCTTCCAGATCCACCCCGAGCGCGGCGTCATCGTGCATGCCAACCACTTCCAGAGCCCGATTGCGCTCTCCAAGATCAAGGACATGGGCATCGTCAACACGCCCGATTCGCTGTACCGCGACCTGCGCGTGCGCGCCCTGGTGGAGCCGCACATCGGCGCGCTCACCAGCGAGCACATCAAGGCCGCGCTGTTCGACGACTTCCAGTCGCCCTGGTCGGTGTGCCGCCCGCCACGCCCCAACTCCAGCAGCAACCTCTCGGCCACGGTGGCGATGGTGGTGATGGAGCCGGCCCTCGGCGAGATGGAAGTCGCCATGCTGCCCGCGCTCAGCCGCCGCTTTGAGGCCTACCGCCTGGACCTGGAACGCCACCTGGCGCTGGCCTGAGCGCGCCCGCTTGCCCCACGAAGAAAGGACCCCGAGATGACTACTGCCCCCTCGCGCTGGCTGTCCAAAGGCCTGGCAATGCTCGCCGGTTTGTGCACGGCTGGCCTGGCCCAGGCCCAGCCGCAGGCCGACACCCTGCGCATCCGCCTGAATGCCGACATCCGCTCCACCGACCCCGGCGTCAACCGCGACAACAACACCGACGCGGTGATGATGCACGTGCTCGAAGGCCTGGTGGCCTACCGCGAAGACGCCTCCGTGGCGCCGCTGCTGGCCCAGTCGGTCACCCCCTCGGCCGACGGCAAGACCTACACCTTCAAGCTGCGCCAGGGTGTCAAGTTCCACAACGGGGCTCCGCTCACGGCCGATGACGTGCTCTTCGCCTGGAACCGCTACGTGGCCCCGGCCAACAACTGGCGCTGCCTGGCCGAGTTCGACGGGCGTGGCCTGGCCAAGGTGGTCAAGGTGGATGCGCCCGATGCGGCCACCGTGGTCTACACGCTGGACAAGCCCTCGGCCCTGTTCCTGGCGACGCTGGCGCGCGTGGACTGCGGCGGCACGGGCATCTATCACCGCAGCTCGCTCGAAGCCGACGGCAAGTGGCGCGAGCCCGTGGCCACCGGCCCCTACAAGCTGGGCGAGTGGAAGCGCGGCCAGTACATCGAGTTGCTGCGCAACGACGGCTATGCGGCGCTGCCCGGCCCGCGCGATGGCAACACCGGCGCCAAGATCGCCGAGACGCCCAAGGTGCGCTTCGTCATCATTCCCGATGCCTCGGCCGCCAAGGCCGCGCTGTTCTCGGGTGGCATCGACCTGAACTACGACATCAACGATGAGGACATGGCCGAGTACAAGGGGCGCAAGGACGTGCTGATGGAGACCCAGGCCACCATGAACGCGCAGGGCCTGCTGTTCCAGACGCGCGACCCGCTGCTCAAGGACGCGCGCATCCGCCGCGCCATCGCGCTCGCGCTGGACATGCCCGAGCTGGTGGCCGCCGTCACCTCGGGCAATGCCCCGCCCAGCCGCTCGGTCGTGCCCACGCCCAGCGCCTTCTACAAGAAGCCGCAGGCTGCGGTGCCGCCGCGCAACCTGGCGCTGGCCAAAAAGCTGCTGGCCGAGGCCGGCTACAAGGGCGAGCCCATCAAGATCCTGGCCACCAAGCGCTACAACAGCGTGTTCAACATCGCCGTGCTGACCCAGGCCATGGTGCAGGAGGCCGGCATCAAGGCCGAAGTGGAAGTGCTCGACTGGGCCACGCTGCTCGACCGCTACACCAAGGGCAACTACCAGGCCATGGCCTTCACCTTCTCGGCCCGGCTGGATCCGGCGCTGTCGTACGAGATGGTGACCGGCCCCAAGGACAAGCAGCCGCGCAAGGTGTGGGACGAACCCCTGGCCCACGAACTGCTGGCCAAGAGCATGGAGACCAGCGACGCAGCCCAGCGCCAGGCCCTGTTCGACAAGCTCGAAGCCCGCATGCGCGAGGACGTGCCCGCGATCTTCATGTACTCGGCTGTGAACACCAGCGCCGCCCGCTCGTACGCCAGGGGTTACAAGGGCTGGGCGCTGGGCACACCGCGTGCCTGGGGCGTGGCGCTGCGCGCTCCGTGAAGCCGATGGCCTGCTGACCTGGTACGCACACCATGGGTTCCTCCTTTCCCCTCTACGTCGGCCGGCGCCTGCTGTGGACGCTGCCGACCCTCTTTCTTGTGAGCCTGATGGTCTTCGTGCTCATGCGGCTGGTGCCCGGCGATCCGGCGTTGCTCATCCTGGGTGACAGTGCCACGCCCGATCAACTGGCCGACCTGCATGCCCAGTTCGGGCTCGACCGGCCCATCCCCGTGCAGTTCACGCTGTGGCTGGGCAAGATGCTGCAGGGTGACCTGGGCCACTCCATCACCAGTGGCGAGGTCGTGCTGCCACTGCTGCTCGAACGCTTCCAGGTAAGCGCCGCCATCGTGCTCGTGGCGGTAGCCCTGGCCGCGCTGCTGGCCGTGCCCGCAGGCCTGCTGGCCGCGTGGAAGCAGAACAGCGTGCTCGACACCATGGTGGTGGCTGCCGCCACGTTCTTCCTGTCCATCCCGAGCTTCTGGCTGGGCCTGCTGCTGCTGCTCTTCGTCGGGCTCAAGCTCGGCTTGGTGCCGGTGGTGGGTTACGTGCCGTTCAGCGAGGACTGGCGCTCGGCGCTGACCTTCCTCATCCTGCCGACCATCACGCTGGCGCTGATCGAGCTGGGTATCCTGACCCGCATGGCGCGCGCCAGCGCGGTGGAGGTGCTGCGCCTGGAGTACGTGACGCATGCGCGGGCCAAAGGCCTGTCGGAGCGGCGGGTGCTGCTGCGCCACGTGCTGCCCAATGCGTTTGCGCCCACCTGGACCATGATCGGCCTGGTACTCGGTAACCTCTTGGGCGGCATCGCGGTGCTGGAGACGGTGTTCACGTTGCCGGGCCTGGGCCGCCTGCTGGTGGATGCGATCTTTGCGCGCGACTACCCCGTGGTGCAGGGCTGCCTGCTGTTCACGGCCGCCATCTACGTGCTCGTCAACCTCGTGGTGGACCTGTGCTATCCCCTGTTCGATCCCCGGGTGTCCGCGTCATGATGATGAAGCGCTTTCTCCAACGTTTGCGCACGAATGCCCTGGTCGGCAGCGTGCTGGTGTCCCTGGTGGGCGCCATGGCCTTGCTGTCGGTGTTCTGGACGCCCTACAACCCCATGGGTGTGGCGCTGCGCCAGCGGCTGCAGCCGCCCTCGGGCGCCTACCTGCTGGGCACCGATGAGTTTGGCCGCGACATCCTTTCGCGCCTGATGGCCGGGGCCGGCACCAGCCTGCTGGTGGCCGGGCTGACCGTGGCGCTGGCTCTGGGGCTGGGCGTGGTGATCGGCCTGGTGGCTGGCTACTTCCGCGGCTGGCTGGACCGGGTGCTGATGGTCTTCAACGACGCCATGCTGGCCTTCCCCGGCATCCTGCTGGCCCTCGGGGTGATGGTCATCGTGGGCGCCAACCAGTGGGGCATCATCGTCGCGCTGGGCCTGGCCTATGCGCCCACCGCAGTGCGCGTGGTGCGCGGCTCGGTGCTCTCGCTGCGCGAGAAGGAGTACATCGAGGCCTCCGAGGTCATCGGCAACTCCGGCCTGCGCACGGTGTTCGCGCACATCCTGCCCAACTGCGTGGCGCCCCTGGTGGTGCTGGCCACCTCCATGTTCGGCTGGGTCATCCTGGCCGAGAGCGCGCTCAGCTTTCTGGGCCTGGGCGTGCCGCCACCGGCACCCACCTGGGGCAACATGCTGGCCTCGGGCCGACCCTACATCGAGACCGCCGCCTGGCTGGGCATTGCGCCCGGTGCCTGCATCGCGCTCACCCTGCTCGGCGTGAACCTGCTGGGCGACGCGCTGCGCGACTGGCTCGACCCGCGCATGGAGCACCGCTGATGCGGCCATCGTCCTACCCCTTGGCGGAAAGAACCGACATGACGACCGAGAAGAACCCGCTGCCGCTGCTGTCCGTGCGTGAGCTCACGGTGCATGGCCCCCACGTCCGTCCGCTGCTGGACGCCGTTTCGTTTGACGTGCCCGCCGGCGGCGTGGTGGCCCTGGTGGGCGAATCGGGCAGCGGCAAGACCATGGCCGGGCGCGCCGTGCTCGGCCTGCTGCCGCCCCAGGTGCGCCAGAGCGGCGGCAGCGTGCTGCTGCAGGGGCGTGATGTGGGCCGTCTCTCGGCGAACGAACTGCGAGCGCTGCGCGGCTGCGACGTGGGCATGGTGTTCCAGGAGCCCATGGTCTCGCTCAACCCGGCGATGACCATTGCCGAGCAGCTTTTCGAGGGTCTGCGCCTGCACGAGAAGTTGAGCGTGGCCCAGGCGCGCGAGCGCGCCATCGCCATGCTGCGCCGCGTGCAGATCGCCGACCCCGAGCGCTGCCTGGCCGCCTACCCGCACCAGTTCTCGGGCGGCATGCGCCAGCGCATCATGCTGGCCTCGGTCATGCTGCTCAAACCGCGCCTGTTGATCGCCGACGAACCCACCACGGCGCTCGACTCGCTGAGCCAGCGCGAGGTGATGGAGATCATGGCCGAGCTCACGCGCACCGAGGGCACGGCGGTGCTGCTGATCACGCACGACCTGGGACTGGTGGCGCGCTACGCGCAATCGGTGGTGGTGCTCGAAAAAGGCCGGCTCGTCGAGGCCGGCCCCGTGCGCAGCGTGCTGACCGCGCCGCGCCAGGCCTACACCAAGAGCCTCATCGATGCGCTGCCCCAGCGCAGCGCCCAGCGCCCGGCGCGACCCGTGCAGGCAGCGCTGATCGAGGCCAAGGACGTGCATGTGAGCTTTCCCGGTGCGCGCCAGGGCTGGCTGTCCAAGGCGACGCCCAAGCTGGCGGTGCGCGGCGTGTCGCTGGCCATCCAGCCCGGCGAGGTGGTGGCCGTGGTCGGGGGGTCGGGCTCGGGCAAGACCACGCTGGGCCGCGCCATGATCGGCCTGTTGCCCGTGGCGGGTGGCGATGTGTGCTTTCGCGGCACGCCGCTGGGCCAGGCCGATGCGGCGGGGCGGCGCGACTTCCGCCTGGCCTGCCAACTGGTGTTTCAGGACCCGTACTCCTCGCTCGACCCGCGCCAGCGCGTGCGCGATATCGTGGCCGAGCCGCTGCGCCACGGCCCGCCGCTCACGCGCGAGGCGCTGCAGGCCTCGGTGGACGCCATGCTCGACGAGGTGGGGCTTGCCGGCTTTGGCGAGCGCTACCCGCACGCCCTGTCGGGCGGCCAGCGCCAGCGCGTGGCGATTGCGCGCGCGCTGGTGCGCAAGCCCGCCTTCGTGGTGGCCGACGAGCCCGTCTCGGCCCTGGACATGACCATCCAGAAGCAGGTGCTGGAGCTGCTCCGGCGCCTGCAGGCCGAGCGCGGCTTCGGCTGCCTGTTCATCTCGCACAACCTGGCGGTAGTGTCCGAGATCGCCGATCGCATCATCGTGATGGAGAATGGCCGCATCGTCGAAGAGGGCAGCGTGGCCGACATCTTCGACCGGCCGCAGCAGCCCTACACGCGCGCGCTGCTGGAGGCCGCCACGACCAGCGACCTGCTGGCCGAGCTGGATGCGGTGTAGCCACTGGCCGGCACAAGAAAATGCAAAGGCGCCGCCCGCAAGGGTGGCGCCTTTTTTATTGGGGCTGGGCTCAGCCTCTCAGCCCTTGGCGAATTCAGGCCGATCGTTGGCCTGGGGCTTGAGCGGCTCGGCCGCCTTGCCTTCGGCGCGCTCCTTGCGCCACTGCTCCTTGCGGGCCGTCCACTCCTTCAGGCGCGCATGCGCCACGGTGCTGTCCTTGGCCATGGCGTTGGCGTCGGCCAGCTGGGCAGTGAGCTCCAGGCGGATGCCGTTGGGGTCGAAGAAATAGATGCTCTTGAAGATGTGGTGGTCGGTCACGCCGAGCACCTCGATGCCGAAGGCCTCCAGGCGCTCCTTGGTGTCCTGCAGTTCCTGCACCGTGTCCACGCGGAACGAGATGTGGTTGACCCACAGCGGCGTGTTGGGCGAGGGCTCGGCCTTCACGTCGTCGCCCAGGTCGAAGAAGGCGATGAACGAGCCGTCCTTCAGGCGAAAGAAGAAGTGCGTGTACGGGCAGTACTCGCCCGTGCTGGGCACGTGTTCGCTCTGGATGATGTGGTACAGCGGCAGGCCCAGGATGTCCTCGTAGAACTGGCGTGTCTCCTCCGCGTCGCGCGCCTTGTAGGCGTAGTGGTGCAGCTGCTGGAAGGCGGCAGGTGCGGGCAGGCTGGCGAGATCGGGCTTCAGAACGGCATTCATGCGGTTGTCTCCTTGGGTCCATGCGGGTGTCGATGTGGAAATTCTACTATTCGTAATCAATTTACGTAAAGGGAATTTTGAAGGCGCGGTTATTTGCGGTACATTGCCCCTCTCGCCAACCACCCGGGGTGTTTTCACCGATGCGCCTGTAAGCCACTTTCACGCTGTTCCGCTCCTGCCTTTTTTGCGCAGGTGCGGCTTGATGGTGACCGTGGAGTTCTCAGGCATGGCGACGACCAACCATCCGGGCCAGCGCGCCCGGGGCGACAGCAAGGCTGCTGTCGCTTCTGCTTCCTTTTCCTCTTCTTCTTTTTCGCTCCAGTTCCAGCGCGTTGTCTGGGCGCTGCCCGATGGGCAGCCCCTGTGGAGCCAGCCCCTCGAAGTGGCGCTGGGAGCCGGTACCACCGGCATCGTGGGCGCCAATGGCGTGGGCAAGAGCGTGTTCCTGCAACTGCTGCTGGGCCGGCTGCAGCCGACTGCGGGCACGGTGTTGCGCGACGCGCGCCTGCAGGCCGTGGCGCAGGAGGTGCAGGGAGCCCCCGGCAGCACGGTGGCCGACCTTGCGGGCCTGGCACCCGTGCTGCGCGCGCTGGAGCGCCTGGAGGCGGGCCAGGGCACGCCCGAGGACCTGCTGCGGGCCGATGGCCAGTGGGACCTTCCCGCGCGCTGGCAGCGTGCCCTGCAGGCGCTGGACCTGGGGCATCTGCCAAGCGATGGCGATGCGACCCGGCTGAGCGGCGGCGAGCGCATGCGCGTGGCGCTGGCCGGGGCCTTCGCATCCGATGCGCAGGTGCTGGTGCTCGACGAACCTACCAACCACCTGGACCGCAGTGCACGCCGTTGGCTGCTGGACCAGGTGGCGGCGCGCCAGGGCGCAGTGGTCGTGGCCAGCCATGACCGGGAACTGCTCGGCGTGGTGGACACCATCGTGGAGCTGTCGCCGACCGGGCTGCGCCGTTACGGAGGCAACTGGGCGATGTACGCCGCGCAGCGTGCGCAGGAGCGAGCGGGCGCGCAGGCGGCGCTCGACCATGCACGCACCGAGCGCGACCGGGGCAGGAAGGCGCTGCAGCGCGAGCACGAGGCGCAGCAGCGCCGCGTAGCGCAGGGGCGCCGGGTGGGGCGCACAGCCAACTTGGCGCCCATCCTGCTGGGCCGCATGAAGAACAGTGCCGAAGCCCATGCCGGGCGCGAGCACGAGCGCCAGCGACAGGCGCGCGAGAAGCTGGATGCAGCCGTGCGCGATGCCGCCCGCCAGGCGCCACAGCAGGCACCCGTGGCACTCGCCCTGCCCGAAAGCAGTGTGCCCTGCGGCAAGCAGGTGCTGGCGCTGGAGCAGGTGCACGCACCGTTTGCTCCCCAGGGGCTGCCTGCCCTCGACGGGGTCTGGAGCGGCCCCGCGCGCATTGCCATCACCGGGCCCAATGGCTGCGGCAAGAGTACCCTGCTGCGCCTGGTGGCCGGGCAGGTGGCGCCCGCTTCGGGCCGCGTGGTGCGCGGCGTGCGCGCGGCCTGGCTGGACCAGCACAACGCCCAGCTGCTGCCGCCGCACGCGAGCGTGCTGCAGCGCCTGGCCGAACTCGGCTCACCCCTGCCCGAGGCCACGCTGCGCACGCGCCTGGCGCAGTTGGGTCTGGACGCCGACCGCGTGCAGCGGCCCGTCAGGGGGCTCAGCGGTGGCGAGCGCATCAAGGCCGCGCTGGCCTGCGCCCTGTGGTGCGGCGAGCCAGCGCAGATGCTGCTGCTGGACGAGCCGACCAACCACCTGGACCTGGCCTCGGTGGAGGCCTTGCAGGTGGCGCTGCAGGGCTTCACCGGTGTGCTGCTGGTGGTGTCGCACGACCTGCATTTCCTGGCGGCGCTGGCGCCCACGCATGTCTGGGCATGGCATGCCGAAGGCTGGCGGCTCGATGCACGCCTGGCATGAAAAAAGCCACCCGTGGCCGTGCCGCGGGTGGCTTGTGCGGACCAGAAGGTCCGTTGTGGATTACTGCTTGATGGCTTCGATCTGCACCACCAGGCGCACGTTCTTGGGGAAACCCCATTCCACGCCGTAGTTCAGGCCCCACTGGGTGCGGTCGATGGTGGCTTCGAAGTCGCCACCGCAGACTTCACGCTTGAGCATGGGGCTCTGGTAGCAGTTGAACTGCGTGGCCTTGAGGGTCACGGGCAGGGTCTTGTCCAGCAGCGTCAGCTGGCCGGCCACTTCGCTGACCTTGTCGCCGTTGAAGGTGAACTTGTCGGACACGAACTTGATGGTCGGGTACTTGGCGGCGTTGAACAGGTCAGCGCTTTGCAGGTGCTTGTCGAACGGGGGCGTGCCCGAGTTGATCGAGGTGGTGTCCACGGTGATCTCCACCTTGCCGGTCTTGCCGGCGCGGTCGAACTGCACAGTGCCTTCCTTCTTGTCGAAGCGGCCGCGGTTGGTCGTTGCGCCGAAGTGGCTGATCTCGAACGTCACGAAGGTGTGCGTCGGATCGATGGCGTAGGCGGCGCTCTGGGCCTGGGCTGCGCCCGTGGACAGAACGGCGGCTGCGGCCAGTGCGAGCAGGGCGAACGAAGACTTGCGCATGTAAACAACTCCTGAAAAAGGAAGGATCAAGGGAACAGGGAAAGGGAACGCGGAAAAGGGAGGGTGCAGGGCGATCAGAGCTTGCCCACGCCCGTGAGCGCCAGCTTGAACTTGACGGTCACGTCATCGGCCACCATGGAGGTGTCGGCCCATTCGTTCTCGCCGATCTTGAAGGCCAGGCGCTTGATGGGCAGGGTGCCGGTGGCCGTGGTGGTGGCACCGCTCTGGGCCAGCGCCACGGGCACGACCACGTTCTGCGCATTGCCCTTGATGGTGAGCTTGCCGGCCACCTCGAACTTGCCGCCGCCCAGCGCCTTGATGGTGGTGGACTCGAACACTGCCTGGGGGAACTTGGGCACGTTGAACCAGGTGGGCTTTGGCAGTTCGGCATCGGTCTCGCGCGAGCCCAGCGTGGCGCTGCCGGTGTCCACGGTGAAGCTGATCTTGCTGGTATCGGGCTTGGCCGGGTCGAAGGCCACCTTGGCATCGAACTTCTTGAAATGGCCTTCGAGCGGCACGCCCATCTGGCGCGCGGTGAACTGCACCTCGCTCTGTGCGGGGACCAGTTGCTGCTGCGCGAAGGCGGACGGTGCGGCCAGCACGGCGGCGCCCAGCACGAGGCTCGAGACGAAGGAAGATGCTTGCATGAAGGCTCCTGAAAGATCGGTGCGGAAGAACAGGGAAGAGGGCGGGGGACTGGGGCGGGGGCTCAGCGCGGGCCGGGCAGCATGCGGCCGATCAGGCCGTCGCGGTCGATGAACTGGTGCTTGAGCGCGGCGGCCACGTGCAGCACCACCAGGCCCGCCATGGCAAAGGCGGTGTACTGGTGCCAGGGCTTGATGGCCTCGGCCAGCTCCTTGCTCACGGGCACGAAATCGGGCAACTGCCACATGCCGAGGAAGACGATGGGGAAACCCGCCGCCGAGCTGTAGGCCCAGCCGATCAGCGGCACGGCCAGGAACAGCGCGTACAGCAGGCCGTGCGTGGCATGGTGCGCCAGCGTCTGCCAGCGCGGCATGGCCTGCACCATGGCGGCGGGCAGGGCCGGGGGGCGGTGCGTCAGGCGCCAGAGGATGCGCAGCACCGACAGCGTGAGGATGGTGACCCCGGCCCACTTGTGCCAGTTGTAGAGCTTCAGCCGTGCTGGTGAGAACGGCAGGCTGGTCATGTACAGGCCGACGCAGAAGGCACCGATCAGGGCCAGGCCCAGCACCCAGTGCATCAGCATGGCGGTGTGGGTGTAGCGGGCCGGTCGGCTGGTGGGAGTCGGCGTGGAGGATGGCATCTTGGGGAAATCGGCGGTGGGGTGGCAGGGCAGGGGTGGGCAGCAGGTGCTGGGAGCAGGTTTTCCGGGCTGGCGCATCCGTCGCTGCCTCGCATGCCGCGCCCCGTGCTGCATGCACAAGGCCCCGCAGTGAGCGCAGTGTAGGAAGCTGCCAGCGCGTTCGGCTTCAGCAGGATTGATGCTTCAATTCAAAAAAACTGAATTGACAGGGGGTGTGCGCTCAAAGTTCCCTCTTGTTTTGCAAAAGGTGGGCGCAGATGGATGGCCGGTAGATGGCCAGGGGATGGGCGGGCCCCCCGCCTGCTTGGTCAGCGGGCGAGTGCGGCTTTTTTCCAGGCCTCGGCGGCGGCGGCTTCGTCGCCGCGCTGTTCGGCCAGCTCTGCCAGGTGGCGCCAGGCGCTGGCGCGCAGGCCGGCATCGGCGAGCTGGTGGGCGGCCTGGGTCAGCAACTGCTGGGCCTTGCCCCACAGCTGGCGCTTGAGGCAGGCCATGCCGGCCATGTACTGCAGGCGCGCATCGCGCGGGTTGGCCTGCTGGGCGGCTTCGATGCGCGCCAGCCAGGGGGCGTCAAGGGCATCGAGGCCCGATTCCAGTGCGCGCACCAGCTTCAGGGCATGGTGTTCGGCCAGCGCATCGGGCAGGTCCACCATGCGCTCCCACACCGGCAGCAGCCAGGCGCGCACCTGCGTGGCGTCACCACCCAGGGTGGCCATGCGCTGCGCGGCCTGGATGGCCAGCTCGGGCATGTTGCGCTCGGAGGTTTCCAGGTCGTCCCACACGCGGCGCAGCTGTGCCGTGTCGTGCGCGCTCTGGATGAGTTCGGTGGCCAGGCCGCGCACGATGCTCTGTGCGGCGGTGGGCGAGAAGGCGCGGTGCTTGGCCAGCAGGCGGGCCGTGTCCAGCGCCTCCTGCGTGCGGCGGGCCAGCCGCGTGGCCTTGAGCTTGATGCGCAGCGCCAGGGTGCGGCGCGCGGCGCCCTGGGGCAGGGCGGCGAGCCATTCGAGGGCGGCATCGGCGTCGCGGTCGTCCAGCGTCCAGCGAGCGGCGCGCATCTGGGCGCCTTCGCGCAGTTCCAGCTCCAGGGCCGTGCCGCGGGCGGGTGCATCGTCGAGCGCGCGCTGCAGATGGCTGTCGCGCGTGGCGGTGTCCTGCAGGGCGTGCGAGCCCTCGGCCGCCACCAGGTGGGCCAGCGAGCGCAACTGGTTGCCATGCGGCACCGACTCGCCGGCGGCAGCCAGGGCGTTCTCCTGCGCCAGCGCGGCCACGGCGGCCTTGCGCGAACGGATGAAGCGCCCGCCCAGCAGGTGCGTCATGGCGTCGAGCAGCGCGCTGTGCATGGCGCGTTCCTTTTGCTGCACGCGCCAGCGGCGCGCCTGGTGCGGCAGCTCCAGAAGGGCCGCCAGGGCCCGCAGGGCGGCATGCACGGTGACGAAGCCGCCTACGAGCAGCAGCACCACCATGTTCAGCGACAGGTCGACGCGGTACGGGGGCCAGTAAAGGGTGATGGTGCCCTGGTTGTTGCCCGCAAACAGCGCGGCCGCAACGGCCACGCCAAACAACGCCAGAAGCCAGAGTGCTGCGCGCATGCGTGCTGCCCTCTCTCTCAGCGCCCCGCAGCGGCCGTGGCCAGCGCGGAGAGGGTATCGTCCAGGCGCGGCAGCTCGGCAGCCTTCATCCCGGTCTGGGCCTGTTGCAGCACCGTGGCTGCCGCCTGCGTGCGGCGCGAGGCCGGGTCGAAATACTTGTTGAGCGCCGTGGTGGCTGCGGCCAGGTCGGCGCGCGCCGAGTCGAACTGGCGCGCCAGCACGCCCAGGCGCGCATTGAGCAGCTTGAGTTTCAGGTTCTCGCGCAGGAAGAAGGTCTGCTCGGGCGCGAGCAGGATGGCCTCGGGTTGGTCCACCCGGCTCACGCGCACCAGGCTGCGGGCCTCGTCCCGCACCACCTCCCAGCTGCGCTGCAGGGTGGCTTGCCACCAGGGCAACTCGGCCCCGGCTGCGGTGCCACCGGCAGAGCCCGGCGCAGCGGGAGACAGGCCCAGGCGCTTCGTGGACGCGGCCTGGGCCACGGCATTGAGCACGGGCAGTTCGTCCACCTGGCGCACCAGATCATCCAGGCGGGCCAGCAGGCCGGCCGTGTCGGTCACCACGGCGCGGGTCAGGCGATCGAGGTCGCGGTTGATGGCGCGCTGCACGGGGGTCAGGCGTGGCTGTGCGGCGCGCTCGATGCGCTGGTCGGCGCTTTTGAGGGCGGCCACCAGAGGGTCCAGGCTGCCGGTGAGCTGGGACTGTTGCTGCGCCAGGCGCACGGCCGATTCGATGTCCACCACCAGGTTTTCGTCGCGCGAGCGCGACAGGCTCTGCATCAATTCTTCGAGCTGGCTGCGCTGCAGCGCCACTTCACTCACACGGGCCTCGGCCACCGAGAGGCGGGCGGCGGTCTCGCGCACCAGTTCCTCGGCCTGGCGGGCCATGGTGCGTGCCTCGATGGCCAGCGCTCCGGAATCGGCCGACTGGCGCGCCAACTGCTCCTGGATCACGCTCAGTTTCTGCCACAGCAGGCCACTGCTGGCCACGGCGGCCACGGCCAGCACGCCCACCAGCAGGGTGGGCAGGCTGCTCCCACGAGGGGCGACGGGGGTAGCGGGGGCTGCGGCGGGCAGGTCGTTGGGGGGCGCGGAACTCATGGGGCCGATTCTATCGAGGCCACCACGTCTTCCAGCGCCGGCCGACACTCCCTTACATGGCCAAAGCCCATGGCGCGGGCGGTCTGGGCGATGCGCGGGTGCGTGGCCAGGGCCCGTGCAGCCGTCCAGGACCGGCCGGGCAGGGCCTCGGCCAGGTTTGCCACCGCCTCGGAGCTGCTCAGCAGCCACAGCGAGCCGTCCTGGGTGGTAGCCTCTGCCAGCGCGGTCTGCTCGGGGGTGAAGCTGGGCGCGCCGCGTTCGTAGGCCACAGCCCAGTCCACCTGGCCGCCTGCGGCCTGCACCTGGCGCGCCAGCCAGTCGCGGCCCGAACCCTCGGAGGATTCATGCACCCCGGCCGAGCGACCGCGCACGATGAGCACGCGGTCCCCGGCCCGGATCTGGGGCGCCACCTGCTGCCACAGCGATTCGGAGTCGAACTGCGCGGCATCGGCGGCGGGGCCATCGATGGCGGCAGGCGGTACGCCCAGCTGTTCCAGCGCGCGCGCCGTGCCTGGCCCGGGGGCCCATGCACGGGTGCCGGCCGGCAGGGGCAAGGCCCCCCCGTGCAGAAAATACAGCACCGCATTGCTGCTCACGAACATCAGCGCACGGTAGCCAGGGGCCTGGGCCAGTCGTGCGCGGGCTTCGGCCAGGGCCTGTACGGCCTGTGGGTCGGTACAGGGGCCGATGGCGATCAGCGGCAATGCCGTGGCGGCCAGGCCGCGCGCGAGGAGCTGTTCCACCCACTGGGCCGCCTCGCGCTCGGGGCGCGTGACGATCACCCGGGGCGCCGTGGCGGCCATGTCAGCCGGCGGCAGATGCCGGGTCCAAGCCCCGGGCACCGCCCGCGCGCAGGCGGCGGGCGATTTCGTCACCCAACGCCTCGGCCTGGGCCAGGGTGGCCACGGGGGCGCTGGCATGGGCGCGCACCAGCGGCGCATGGGCATCTTCGGGGTCGCCCCAGGCCGCATCGAGCTGCAGCGTGCCGTCGGCGCCCAGGGTGCCGTGCGCTGCCAGGGGCATGGAGCAGCTGCCGCCCATGGCGCGGCTCACGGCGCGCTCGGCGGCCACGGTGAGCCAGGTGGCCTGGTGTGCCAGGGGCTCCAATGCGGCGATGAGGTCCAGGCGGTCGCTGCGCACCTCGATGCCCAGGGCACCCTGGCCGGCGGCGGGCAGCATGGTGGCGGGCTCGAAAGCCAGGCGGATGCGTGATTCGAGCCCCAGGCGCTTGAGGCCTGCGGCCGCGAGCACGATGGCGTCGTACTGGCCTTCGTCGAGCTTGCGCAGGCGCGTATCAAGGTTGCCGCGCAGGGGTTCGATGCGCAGGTCGGGCCGCAGGGCCTGCAGCAGCACCTGGCGGCGCAGGCTGGAGGTGCCCACCACCGCGCCCTGGGGCAGTTCGTCGAGCGAGGCGTAGCGGGGGGAGACGAAGGCATCGCGCGGGTCCTCGCGCTCCATCACGCAGGCCAGGGCAAAGCCCTCGGGCAGCTCCATGGGCACGTCCTTGAGCGAATGCACGGCGATGTGGGCACGGCCTTCTTCGAGCGCGACTTCCAGCTCCTTGACGAACAGGCCCTTGCCGCCCACCTTGGACAGCGATTTGTCCAGGATCTGGTCGCCCTTGGTGGTCATGCCCAGCAGCTCCACGGTGTGGCCGCGGGCCTGCAGCAGGGCCTGCACATGCTCGGCCTGCCAGAGGGCCAGGCGGCTTTCGCGCGTGGCGATCACGATGGGGTGGGGCAAAGGGCGGCTCAAGTTCGTAACCTGTTTGTAATTATTCAGGGGCGGGCGATGCTAGCATGCGCCCGCACCACCCGTGCAGGACGCCGCCCCCATTCCCGGAGACTACCGCATGAGACGATCCGACAAGGACCAGCCCCTGATTGACGACATCCGCCTGCTCGGCCGCATTCTGGGGGACGTGATCCGGGACCAGGAGGGCGTGGCCGCCTACGAGCTGGTGGAGCAGGTGCGCAAGCTCTCGGTCGCCTTCCGCCGCGACGCGGACCAGGAGGCCGATCGGGCGCTCAAGAAGCTGCTCAAGACCCTCTCGGGCGACCAGACGGTGAGCGTGATCCGCGCCTTCACCTACTTCAGCCACCTGGCCAACCTGGCCGAAGACCGCCACCACATCCGCCGCCGCGCCGTGCACGAGCGCGCGGGCGACACGCAGGAGGGCAGCATCGAGGTCGCCCTGTCGCGCCTGCGCTGGGCTGGCATCGCGCCCAAGACCATCTCGCAGACCCTGGCCGGCAGCTATGTGGCGCCGGTGCTCACGGCCCACCCGACCGAGGTGCAGCGCAAGAGCATCCTGGATGCCGAACGCGACATCGCCCAGTTGCTGGCCGCGCGCGACGACATCCAGGTGCGCGCCCAGTTGTACAACACCGCCAAGGACGCGCTCACCCCGCGCGAACTCGCCGCCAACGAAGCACAACTGCGCGCCCGCGTGGCCCAGCTGTGGCAGACGCGCCTGCTGCGCTACAGCAAGCTCACCGTGGCCGATGAGATCGAGAACGCGCTGTCGTATTACGAGGCCACCTTCCTGCGCGAGATCCCCAAGATCTATGCCGACCTCGAGACCGAGCTCGGCCAGTACCCGGTGCACAGCTTTTTGCGCATGGGCCAGTGGATCGGCGGCGACCGCGACGGCAACCCCAACGTCACCGCGCAGACCCTGCAGTACGCCCTGGGGCGCCAGGCCGAGGTGGCCCTGCGCCACTACCTGACCGAGGTGCACTACCTGGGCGGCGAGCTGTCGCTGTCGGCCCGTCTGGTGCAGGTATCGGCCGAGATGGAGGCCCTGGCCGCGCGCTCGCCCGACACCAACGAGCACCGCCAGGACGAGCCCTACCGCCGCGCCCTGACCGGCGTCTATGCGCGCCTGGCCGCATCGCTCAAGGAACTGACGGGCGGCGAGGCGGCGCGCCATGCCGTGGCCCCGCAGAACCCGTACGTGAGCGCCGAGGCCTTCCTGGCCGACCTGCGCGTGATCGAGGCATCGCTCAAGTCGCACCATGGCGAGGCCCTGGCCGCCGAGCGCCTGCACCCGCTGATCCGCGCCGTGCAGGTCTTCGGCTTCCACCTGGCCACGGTGGACCTGCGCCAGAGCTCCGACAAACACGAGGAGGTGGTGGCCGAGCTGCTGGCCACGGCGCGCGTCGAGACGGCGTACTCCGCGCTGTCCGAGACCGACAAGCGCGCGCTGCTGCTGCGCCTGCTCAACGACGCGCGCCCGCTGCGCGTGGTGGGTGCCAGCTACTCGGACCACGCCCGGGGCGAGCTGGCCATCTTCGAGGCGGCGCTGGCCATGCGCTACCGCTACGGGCACGAGGCCATCCGCCACTACATCATCAGCCACACCGAAACGGTGAGCGACCTGCTCGAAGTGCTGCTGCTGCAAAAGGAAGTGGGCCTGATGCGCGGCACGCTGGACGGCGATGCGCGCAATGACCTCATCGTGGTGCCGCTGTTCGAGACCATCGAAGACCTGCGCAATGCCGCGCCCATCATGCGCGAGTTCTATGCCCTGCCCGGCGTGGCGGGGCTGGTGCACCGCAGCGGCAGCGAGCAGGACATCATGCTCGGCTACTCCGACAGCAACAAGGACGGAGGCATCTTCACCAGCAACTGGGAGCTGTACCGCGCCGAGATCGCGCTGGTGGAGCTGTTCGACGAGCTGGCCACCAACCACGGCATCCAGCTGCGCATGTTCCACGGCCGCGGCGGCACCGTGGGCCGCGGCGGCGGCCCGAGCTACCAGGCCATCCTGGCGCAGCCGCCCGGCACCGTGCGCGGCCAGATCCGCCTGACGGAGCAGGGCGAAGTCATCGCCTCCAAGTACGCCAACCCCGAGATCGGCCGGCGCAACCTCGAAACCCTGGTCGCCGCCACGCTCGAGGCCACGCTGCTGCAGCCCACCAAGCCGGCCACCAAGGCCTTCCTGGAGGCGGCCTCGCAGCTCTCGCTGGCCAGCATGGGGGCCTACCGCGCGCTGGTGTACGAGACTCCGGGCTTCACCGAGTATTTCTTCAACTCCACGCCGATCCGCGAGATCGCCGAACTGAACATCGGCTCGCGCCCCGCATCGCGCAAGGCCAGCCAGAAGATCGAGGACCTGCGCGCCATCCCCTGGGGCTTCAGCTGGGGCCAGTGCCGCCTCACGCTGCCGGGCTGGTTCGGCTTCGGCGCGGCGGTCGATGCCTTCGTGAACGCCGAGGGCAAGGACCCCAAGGCACAGCTTGCGCTGCTGCAGAAGATGTACCGCCAGTGGCCGTTCTTTCGCACCCTGCTGTCCAACATGGACATGGTGCTGGCCAAGAGCGACCTGGCCCTGGCCTCGCGCTACAGCGAACTCGTCACAGACGCGCGCCTGCGCAAGAAGGTCTTCAGCGCCATCGAGACCGAATGGCACCGCACCGCCGAGGCGCTCACGCGCATCACCGGCGACAAGCAGCGCCTGACGCACAACGCGGCCCTGGCACGCTCCATCAAGCACCGCTTCCCGTACATCGACCCGCTGCACCATTTGCAGGTCGAGCTGGTGCGCCGCTGGCGTGCAGGGCAGGGCGACGAGCGCGTGCAGACCGGTATCCACATCTCCATCAACGGGATCGCGGCGGGGCTGCGCAATACGGGCTGAGCTGGTCGGGCCGAGCTGGTCCGGCCACTTTGCCATCCCGGTGCCTGCCTGCTAGCATGGGGCTGACCGCAGTGCGCGGCAGGGAGGGCATGGTGTGGGCATTGGTATCGCGGCCCTGAAGGTGCGGCTGTCGCTGCGGCTGCAGGCGGTCGCGCGCGCCGACTCCATGCGCGCCATCCGCGAGGGACTGCTGTGGGTGCTGCCCTGCCTCATGGTGTCGGCGGTGTTCCTGGTGTCGTCGGTGCTCACGCGGATGCTGGGCCTGCCCACGCAGACCACGGACCTGCTGGCTGGCCTGCATGCCGAGATCAGCCGCATCCTGCCGCTGCTGATCGCGGCCTCCATCGGCTACATGCTGGCCATCCGCCACAGCCTGCCGCGCCTGCCCGTGGCCTTCCTGTGCTTTGTGTACGTGGCGCTGGCCGCCTACCTGCTGCGCGGGCACCCGCGTGCCGCCGCCACGCTGGTGCTGTTCATCGCCATCGCCTCGCCCATCGTCAACGTGCCCCTCATGGCCCGGCTGATGCGGGTGCGCTGGCTGCAGCTGTCGCGCGGCTCGCTGGTCAGCGACAACGTGGAAGATGCCATGAACATGGTGTTGCCCGGTGTGCTCACGGCCGGATTGCTTGTCGTGGTGCTGACGCTGCTGCAGCAATGGTCGGGCCTGGCGCACTGGAGCCTGCCCCTGGATGTGGTGGACCCGGACCGGCCTTACCTGAATGCCGTGGCGATCACGGGCATGAATTCGCTGCTGTGGTTCTTCGGCATCCATGGCTACCATGCCTTGCAGCCGCTGTTCCAGGTGCTGGAGCTGGCCGTGGGGTGGAATGCCATCGAGGTGCTGGCAGACCAGCCACCGCCCTACCTGCTCAACGCCGGCCTGCTGGGGGCTTTCGCCTTCATCGGCGGGGCGGGGGCCACCCTGTCGCTGGTGGTGGCCGTGCTGTGGCGTGCGCGCAGTCCCGGCCTGCGCCTGCTGGCCCTGGCCAGCTTGCCCATGGCCCTGCTGAACGTGAATGAGCTGCTGCTGTTCGGCATTCCCCTGATACTGAATCCGCGTCTGCTGCTGCCGTTCATCCTCGTGCCGGCCGTCAACGCCTGCCTGGCGCTGGGCGCCGTGCAGGCGGGCTGGGTGCCGGTGGCCACGATGGCAATGCCGCTGAATGCCCCCGTCCTCTTCAACGCCTACGCCAGCACCCAGGGCTCCTGGCCAGCGGTGGTGCTGCAGCTGGCACTGGTGCTGCTGGGGGCCTGCATCTACGCGCCGGCGGTGCGGGCGCTGGAGCGCCACAACGCCACCACGGTGCACCTGCCGGGGCTGGACACCACGTTCTCGCGCCTGCAGGAGCAGGGCCGCCTGTATGCCAGCGACCCGGTGGTCCTGGCGCAGCAGCGGCAGGCCGGCCGCGAGGAGCTGCTGGCCCAGGTGCGCCGCATGGGCGAGTACGAGTTCTTCCTGGAGTACCAGCCCCAGGTGTCGCCACGCACGGGCGAATGCGTGGGTTGCGAGGCGCTGCTCAGGGCCCGCGATGGCCGGGGGCGCACGCAGTCACCGGGGGCTTTTCTGGCGTGGCTGACCGAGGCCGGGCTCATGAAGGATGTCGACCTGTGGGTGGCCGACGCGGCCCTGCAGCAGTACCGGCGCTGGCGCAGCGCGGGCTTCGAGTTGCCCATCTCCATCAATGTCACCGGGCCCACGCTCATGTCGGCAGCGCACTGCCAGCGGCTGGTGGCGTTGATAGCGCCTGCCGGCGGCTGCATCAGCGTCGAACTCACCGAGGATGCGCTGGCCGCCGACATGGGCCAGATGCGCGACGCCATCGCCCGCATCCACGCCGTGGGTGCCCAGGTGGCCATCGACGACTTCGGCACCGGCTATTCCTCGCTCAGCTACCTGCACGCCTTTGCGGTGGACACCATCAAGATCGACCGCAGTTTCGTGGTGGCCAGCGCCGACCCCCGGGGGGCTCGCCTGCTGCAGGGCCTGCTGCATTTCTGCCAGAGCCTGGGGGTCGCCATTGTGGTGGAGGGGGTGGAGACGCTGGAACAATTGCAGGTGCTGCCCGCAGACATGGACCTGCAGGTGCAGGGCTGGTACTACGGCCGCGCGATGGGGGCCGACGACCTGCCGGCGTTCGTGCAGCGCTGTACGCTGGCCACCGCCGAACAGGACGCCAGCTCTGCCTCAGTCTCCTAAAAGTTCTCCCACCGCCTTGAGGTCCTCCACCCGGTCGCAGACCGCCTTCACGGCCATCATGACCGGGATGCCCAGGAGCAGCCCCCACAGCCCCCAGAGCCAGCCCCAGGCGAGCACGCTGACGAACACGGCCACGGGGCTCATGCTGCTGGTGCGGCTGGTGAGCCAGGGGGTGAGCAGGTTGCCGATGAGGGTGTGGATGACCAGCGATGCGCCGCCAATGGCCAGGGCCATGTCGATGGTGCCGAACTGCAGAAAGGCCACCAGCGCCGACGCGCCGGCCGTCAAGGCCGAACCGATGTAGGGCGCGAGGTTGAGCACGCCGGCCACCACGCCCCACACCGCCGCATTCTCCAGCCCCAGCGCCCAGTAGGCGCAGCCCGTGGCCACGCCCACCAGGATGCTGGTGAACACCTGCACCAGCAGGTAGCGCTGGATCTGGCCGGTGATGTCGTCGAGCACCTGCATGGTGATGTTGCGCCGCTCCAGGCTGCTGCCCGCAATGCGCACCAGCTTCTGGCGGAACAGGTTGCCCGAGGCCAGCGCGAAGTAGGTCAGGAACACCACCACGGTGAGCTGGCCCACGGCCGATACCAGGCCCATGGTGCCGCTCCACAGGTAGTCGCGGATGTTGAAGGGCGGGCGCTCCACCACCACGCGCTGCACGCCGCGCCGCGCGGGGGTGGCGGCGCTGTTCTCGGCAGCAGCCTGTTCGATCTGGGCAGCGGCCTTCTGCATCGTGTCCAGCGTGCTGGGCATGCCCGCGCGCGCGCGCAGGTTGTCGCGCACCTTCTTGGTCGCGACGGGCAGCGAGTCGACGAGTTGCACGGCCTGGTCGCTCAGGGACCAGGCCATGCTGGCCATGCCGCCCACGATGGCAATCAGCAGCAAGGCCGCACCCAGGGGGCGCGGCAGGTGCCAGCGGCGCAGGATGTTGACGGCAGGGCGCAGTGCCGTGGTCAGCAGCAAGCTCAGCATCAGGGGGATGAACACCGCGCTGGCCCAGTGCAGCAGGGCCACGCCGGCAAACAGGGCCAGCAGTGCCAGGGACAGGTTGCGCACGTCCACCGGCATCTGCAGCATCAGCGGGCTGAGCGTGGCAGGGGTCGCCGCAGCCGGCGAGGCGGCCAGGGTAGCGGCCTCGGGCGGGCTGGCAGCGCGGTCGGGCCCCGGCTCCGGTTGTGGATCGGTGGGGCCGGGCGTTGCCTGCGGGCCTCCCGGCGCTGTGCCTTCGCACGTGTCGGCAGCTGGCGGCTGCTGCGGCAGGGCCGTGGGTGGAGCGTTGGGATGGGAGGGGGCAGGCACGGCGGTCATGCGGGGATTGTCACGCACTGTGAGCAAATGTTGTGTAGGCGCTCGTCCAACGCGCAGCCTGCATGCCGCCCAAAATACAACGCGATTGCCTCGTTATTCGCGCGATGGGGGCGCCACCGGGCCGCTAGCATGGCTGCATGCAAGTTGAACCATTGCCTGGCGGTCTGCCGCAGGGCCCATCCCAAGGACGGCTGCCCGCCGGGGCAGTGACCGCGCACGGCGATGTCCGTGCCCGAGCGGCCGTGCACCGTGTGGTCGTGCCGCTGTTGGCGGTGGCCTCGCTGCTGGCGGCCGGTTGTTCGTCGCTGGACGTGCCGCGCGCCGACAACTACCCGGCATCGAACCAGAAGAAGGCGCGTGCCGTGCACCACTGGGACGTGCTGGCCGACGATGTGGCCACGCGCATCACCGGCAAGATCCGCGACTGGCCCGCGGGCGAGCACCCCATCTACGTGTCTGCCTCGGGCGACACCAGCTTCAACAACGGCTTTCGCAAGCTGCTGATCACCCGCCTGCTGGACCGGGGCGTTGTGCTCACCAACCAGCCCTCGGCCGTGACACTGGCGTTCGAGACCCAGCTGGTGCAGCACCCCACCCGTGTTTCCAACAGCCTGCCCATGCCCTGGACCCGGCTGGCCCTGGGCGTGGGCGTGGCGCGCGACTGGGCCCACCGTGCGCCCGGCGCCGGCTCCATCGTGGCCGGGACGATCGCGATCGGGGCGCTGGCCGATGCCGCGCAGTACACCACCGACGGCCCCGCCGCAGGCGGCCCCACGCGTACCGAGGTGCTCATCACCACGTCGCTGGAAAGCGGCGATCGCTACCTGGCCCGCACCTCCGACGTGTACTACATCGAGCAGGACGATGCCGTGCTCTACCAGGTCCAGCAGCCGCCACCACCTCCACCCCCGCCGCCACCGCCCACCCCGGTCAAGACCTGGCAGGTGGTGAGCCCGCCGGTCATGATGATGGTGGCGCCATGAAGCGGCGCACCCTGCTGCGCACGGCCGGCGCGCTGCTGCCGGTGCTGGCCCTGCCGGGCTGTGCCTCTTACTACTACGGCGACAAGGCCGGTGGCGGTGGTGGCGGGCTGATGGACCTCATCACCCCCTCGACCATCGAGCGCAACCACCGCGCGGCCGATGCGCTGCTGCTGCAGGCTCCGCTGGACCCGCAGCATGCGGTGCTGGTGGCCACGCTGGTGAATGTGGACCGGCTCAATGAATCCTCGCGCCTGGGGCGCATTTTTTCCGAGCAGATCGGCTCGCGCCTGGTGCAGCGCGGCCTGCGCGTGACCGAGCTCAAGCTGCGCGAGAACGTGGCCATGCAGCGCGGCACCGGCGAGCTGCTGCTCTCGCGCGAGGTGCGCGAGGTCAGCCGCGCGCACGACGCGCAGGCCGTGGTGGTGGGCACCTACGCCGTCTCCACCACCACGCTGTTCATCAGCCTGAAGATCGTCAACCCCGTGGGCAACACCGTAGTGGCCGCGCACGACTATGCGATGCCGGTAGACGAGAACGTGCGCTCGCTCCTCGCGGCGCGGTAGGCCTCAGGTCGGCAGGAATCTCTTTCCAGCAAAAAGCCCCGCGCGGAGAAACCGGCGGGGCTTTGTCATTCTTGTGCAGTCCGGCGTTGCCGGGCTGAGGGTCAATGCAACATCAGGGCGCCAGCGTTCTTGCTCTTGCCGGCGCGGGCGGGCGGGTTGCACAGGCCGCAGGTGTAGTGGCGGTTTTCATAGAGTTCGGTCACAAACTGGCCCTTGCAGTCAGAGCACTGGGTGCGGGTGAGCATGCCGGCGTCCACGAACTTCACCAGGCGCCAGGCGCGGGTGAAGGACAGCAGGGGTTCGATCTCGGCCGTGGTGACCTGCTCGTTGTACAGGCGGTACGCCTTGGTCAGCAGTTCCACCGAATCCAGGTCCACGCCCTTGGACAGGTATTCGTAGATGTTCAAAAACAGCGAGCTGTGGATGTTTTCCTGCCAGGTCAGGAACCAGTCGGTCGAGAAGGGCAGTTGGCCTTTCGAAGGCGACTTGCCGGCGATCTCCTTGTACAGGCGGATCAGGCGTTCGTACGACAGCGTGGTTTCGGACTCCAGCACCTGCATGCGGGCCCCCATGCCGATCAGCATCGCAGCGCGCTCGATCTGCTTGGATTCGTTGAGAACGCTCTTGGCTGGGGCTTTGGCGGCAGGCGTGGTCATGGCGGGCTTTCGGAAGGGGCGGTGAACAGGAAGGGCTGCAGAAAGGTGCGGGGCTTCAGAGCACTTCCGACACGCGGCTGGCCATCAGGATGTTGGCGTGCAGGGTGTTGGTGGCTTCGTTGCCCACCTTCTTGGCCGTGTGGTTGGTCAGCAAGCTCCACACCAGGTTGTCGTCCACGCGGAAGCTGCAAAGAAGCGTGTTCCGGGAGGCCAGTTTGAGCACTTGGGCAGCCGACAGCGATGCCAGAATATCGGCAGCGTCTTCGTTCATGCCCAGGCGGAACACTGCTTCCGCCTTGTCATGGCGAATCAGATTCTGCGCCAGCATCAGGTAGGTGAGGTTGGCTTCGCGGATTTCGGCGAGCAGCTGTTCGTTGGTCATGGCGGTGGTTCCTTTGTTCCAGTTCCGGGTCTGCGCCTTGCCATGCTGTTTGCATGTTCTGCGTGATCCGTTGAAATGGATTGTGAAACCGGGCCAATCAAAAATTAAGTCGGCGCAGCTCTGTGCAGCGTGTCTGGTTCCGAGGTGGTACTTGTAGGAATTTGCCTTACAAGAGCCCAAGCCCCGGTCCTGCCTGCAAGAGTGCTGCGGCCTGCTGCCGCAGAGGGGGAAAACGGCCGCAGGCCGCTCAGCCGCGCTCCACCGGGCGCGAAGAATCGCTCACCCATTCGCTCCAGCTACCGGCAAAAAGCGATGTTTTTCCGAGCCCAGCGACCTCCATGGCGATCAGATTGGGCAGGGCGCTTACGCCGCTGCCGCACTGGTGCACCACGCTGGCCGGGTCGCGCCCTGCCAGCAGGGCGTCGAACTCGGCGCGCAGCGCCGCCGCGGGCTTGAACTTGCCATCGGGCCCGATGTTCTCGACGAAGGGGCGGTTCAGGGCGCCGGGGATGTGGCCGGCCACCGGGTCAAGCGGCTCCACTTCGCCACGGTAGCGGGGTGCGGCGCGTGCATCCACCACGGTCTGGCCGGGCTGCTGCAGGTTGGCCAGCACGTCGCTGGCCGTGGCCAGGCGGCGCAGTGGTTCCTTGAGCTCGAAATTCGACTGGAAGTGGGCGGGCTCTTCGCCGCTGGCGATTGCGCCGCCCGCGGCCTGCCAGGCCTGCAGGCCGCCATCGAGCACGGCCACGGCGTCGTGGCCTGCCCACTTGAGCATCCACCACAGGCGGCCGCAGTAGTTGGCGCCCTGGCGGTCGTACACCACGGCCTGCATGCCGTTGGCAAAACCCACGCTCGACAGCCAGATGGAAAAGCGCTCGCGGCTGGGCAGCGGATGGCGACCCCCCGATGCGGGCATGTCCGCCTCCTGGGCCGTCAAGACGGTGCCGGAGGCGCCGGGCACGCCATGTTTCGCACTCAAATTTTCATTGAGATCGGCATACACCGCGCCCGGGATATGGGACTGGTCGTACTGCTGTGCACCTGCGCTCGACTGCATGAGGTCGAAGCTGCAGTCGAACACCATCAGCGGCGCGCCGCTGGCGATCAGGGCTTGCAGTTCGGAGGCGGAGATCAGGGTGGTGTAGGTCATGGCAGCGGTGGGGCTATTGGCTGAGGGATGTCCTGCATTGTGTCAATGGTTGGTGTCCACAGTCGTATCAATGTTCTTCCGCAGGGGTTCCAGGCGCGGCGCGGGCGCGCAGCACGGTGGCCGCGATGCCGCTGCCCACGATCAGCACCATGCCGGCCCAGGCGATGGGCGGCAGTACGTCTCCGAACAGTGTCACGCTGTAGATGGCTGCGAAGACGATGCCCGAATACTGCAGGTTGGCCACCACCAGCGTGCCGCGCTGCGTCTTGGCGCTGGCATAGGCCTTGGTCATGCACAACTGGCCGCCCGCAGCCAGGATGCCGATGGGCAGCAGCCACAGGGCCTGCCAGCCAGGCCACACCGAGGTGCCCGTGAACAGCAGGGCCACGCCGCCGGCCACCGCCGAGCCCACCGCGAAATAGAACACCGTGCGCGATTCAGGCTCACCCAGGCGCGAGAGGGCCACCACCTGCATGTAGGCAAACGCGGCCGACAGGCCCGACATCAGCCCGATCATGCCGGCGAAGGCCTGGTTCTGGTCCAGACTGGGGCGCAGCATCATCACCACGCCGACGAAGCCCGTGAGCACGGTGACGATCAGCGTGCCCTGCAGCGCCGGGCGCGGCGTGGCGGCCGAGGGGCGCCACGCCAGCAGCGTGCCGCCGACCAGGAAGGCGGCAATCCACACGCTGCTCATGTAGTTCAGGGTCATGGCAGTGGCCAGGGGCAGGTGGGCAATGGCATAGAACCAGGCACCCAGCGACATCACCCCCACCAGACTGCGCCAGGCGTGCATGCCCGGGTAGGCGGTGCCCAAGGTGACCTTCTGCGAGCGCGCCAGCAGCCACAGGATGGCCATGCCGATGAGGCCGCGGTAGCAGACCAGTTCGGCCGAATTGAAATAGGCCGAAGCGATCTTCACGCACACCCCCATGCTCGCAAAGAGGAACGCGGCCAACACCATCCAGAGGGCTTGCATGGGGAAATGGAATTCGAAAGTGAAAATAGCTGCCGTGCTTGAAGGCCAAGCAATGGCAGCTATTGTAATGAGAGCGCTTTGGGCAATGGCCGCTATTCGGCGGCGTTTACCTTGCTGTTCCGGTTTTCAGCGCTGGGGGACTGCCTCGCCCATGGCGTTGCGGTACCACTCGTGGAAGTGCTGCATGCCGTCTTCCATGGGACTTTGGTAAGGGCCCACTTCGTTGTCGCCGCGCGCCAGCAAGGCCTTGCGGCCGGCGTCCATGCGCTCGCCGATCTCGTCGTCCTCGATGCAGGTCTCCATGTAGGCGGCCTTCTGCGCCTCGACGAACTCGCGCTCGAAGGCGGCGATCTCCTCGGGGTAGTAGAACTCCACCATGTTCAGCGTCTTCGTCGGACTGATGGGGTGCAGTGTGGAGACGGTGAGCACGTGCGGATACCACTCCACCATGATGTGCGGGTACAGCGTGAGCCAGATGGCGCCGTGCTTGGGCGGCTTGCCGCCGCGGAAGGCGAGCAACGCCTCGTGCCAGCGCTCGTACACGGGGCTGCCGGCCTTGCCCAGGCGGTTGGCCACGCCCACGGTCTGCACCGAGTAGTTCTTGCCGAACTCCCAGCGCAGGTCGTCGCAGGTCACGAAGCTGCCCAGGCCCGGATGGAAGGGGCCTACGTGGTAGTCCTCCAGATAGACCTCGATAAAGGTCTTCCAGTTGTAGTTGCACTCGTGCAGCTCGACGTGGTCGAGCACGTAGCCGCTGAAGTCCAGGTCGGCGCGCGGGCCCATCTGGGCCAGGTCGGCCGCCACGTCGCAGCCGTTGTCCTCGAACAAAAGGCCGTTCCACTCGCGCAGCGGGTAGTTGTTGAGGTTCAGGCAGGGGTCGTCGGCAAAGTGCGGCGCACCCAGCAGCTCGCCCTTGGCGTTGTACGTCCAGCGGTGCAGCGGGCACACGATGTTGCCGCCGGCGCTGCCCTTTTGCTGCGTGTGCAGCGAACCGCGGCCCTTGAGCATGACGGCTTGGCGGTGGCGGCAGACATTGGAGACGAGCTCCACCCCGCCCTGGGCATTGCGCACCAGGGCACGGCCCTCGCCCTCATGGGGCAGGGTGTAGTAGTCGCCGGCGTTGGGCACGGCCAATTGGTGCCCCACATAGCGGGGCCCGCGCTGGAAGATGGTGTCCAGCTCGCGCTGGAACAGCGCTGGGTCAAAGTAGCTTGAAACTGGTAGTTGGCTTGCGGCCTGCTGCAGTTGAAGACTTAAATCAGACATGGGTGACCTGACCTAAAGACTCCCCACAGGGAGGTGTGCCACGGTTGGCACATCTGGAAAAAAGAAACCGGCGCATAGGCCGGCTGGACGAGAATGGGATTATAGCCAATGGGGTTATTCGGCGCCCCCATTCCCGCACCCCCCCTGCGTGTATTGGCGCGCTGGCAGCGGTGCGCGCGCCGATGGTGTGGGGTCGGCCGGGCGTGCCTGCCTTCTATGCGGTGGCAACGTTTACCGGCAATGCTCTCCAAACCGGGCCCTGTGCTGCGGCCGCTGGTTCGCTGGGCCTAAAATCGGGGGTTTTTCCATTTGCGGTGCTGCCGCCTCCACCCATGCCCAAGGCCACCGCCACCCCCGCGCCCCCTGCCGAACCCGCCAGCTATGAAGCGGCGCTGGAAGAGCTGGAGCAGCTCGTGGGCCGGATCGAGTCGGGCCAGTTGCCCCTGGACCAGATGCTCGCGGGCTACCAGCGTGGCGCCGCGCTGCTGGCCTTCTGCCGCAAGCGCCTGGATGCCGTGCAGGACCAGATCAAGGTGCTGGACGAAGGCGGCCTGCACGCCTGGACGCCCGAATGAGCGCGGCGCCCGTGGTGAACTCCCCCCTCGACCTGTCTGCCTGGAGCCAGCGGCACCTGGCCCGTGTGGAAGAAGCCCTCTCCCGCTGGGTGGGCGAGGGTGCGCCCGCCGGCCTGGGCGAAGCCATGCGCTATGCGGTGCTCGACGGCGGCAAGCGCCTGCGCCCGCTGCTGGTGCTGGCGGCCGAAGAGGCTGTGTGCAGCGGTGCCGAGGTCGAGGCTTCGGCACACGCCGTGTCCGACGAAGCGGCCCTGCGCGCCGTATCTGACGAGGCTGCCCTGCGGGCAGCGTGCGCCGTCGAGCTGATCCATGCCTATTCCCTGGTGCACGACGACATGCCGTGCATGGACAACGACGTGCTGCGCCGCGGCAAGCCCACGGTGCACGTGCAGTTCGGCGAGGCCCAGGCCCTGCTGGCCGGCGATGCGCTGCAGGCTTTTGCCTTCGAATTGCTGACCCCCGACGACGGCAGCGTGCCCCCGGCAGTGCAGGCCATGCTGTGCCGCCTGCTGGCGCGCGCGGCCGGTTCGGCCGGCATGGCCGGCGGCCAGGCCATCGACCTGGCCAGCGTGGGCGTGGCCCTCACCGAAGACCAGTTGCGCCACATGCACCGCCTCAAGACCGGCGCGCTGCTGCAGGGCAGCGTGATGATGGGCGTGGCCTGCGGCCCGGCGAACGCCCAGGCGCACGAGGCCCTGTCCGACTACGGCGCTGTCATGGGCCTGGCCTTTCAGGTCGTGGACGACATCCTCGACGTGGTGGCCGACTCCGCCACGCTGGGCAAGACCGCCGGCAAGGACGCCGCGAGCGACAAGCCCACCTACGTCTCGCTGCTCGGCCTGGCGCCCGCCCAGGCCTATGCCCGCGAGTTGCAGGTGCAGGCCCATGCCGCCCTGGCACGCAGCGGCCTGGCCGACACCCGCGCCCTGGCCGCCCTGGCCGACATGGTGGTGGACCGCACGCATTGATGGCTGCGGCTGCACTCCCCGCGTCCGTTGATACGATGCACCCAGACCAGGTGCCCACCGGGGGCTGTCCCTTGCCCAGTGAGCACTGATCGATCCGAAAAAGAATAGCCAATGTCAACGACCTCCTACCCCCTGCTGCAGAACGTGAACGACCCGTCGGATCTGCGTGCCCTGTCGCGCGCCGATCTCAAGGCCCTGGCCACCGAGCTGCGCGCCTTCGTGCTCGAAAGCGTGTCGCAGACGGGCGGGCACCTGAGCTCCAACCTGGGCACGGTGGAGCTCACCGTGGCCCTGCACCACGTCTTCAACACGCCCGAAGACCGGCTGGTGTGGGATGTGGGCCACCAGACCTACCCGCACAAGATCCTGACCGGCCGGCGCGACCGCATGCACACGCTGCGCCAGATGGGCGGCATCTCGGGCTTTCCGCAGCGCGCCGAGAGCCCGTACGACACCTTCGGCACGGCGCATTCGAGCACCAGCATATCGGCCGCCCTGGGCATGGCGCTGGCGGCCAAGGTCAAGGGCGAGAACCGCCATGCCGTGGCCATCATCGGCGATGGTGCCATGACGGCCGGCATGGCCTTCGAGGCGCTGAACAACGCCGGCGTGGCCGATGCCAACCTGCTGGTGGTGCTCAACGACAACGACATGAGCATCAGCCCACCCGTGGGCGCGCTCAACCGCTACCTGGCCCAGCTCATGAGCGGCCAGTTCTACGCCGCCGCCAAGAACGTGGGCAAGACCGTGCTGCGCCCGGTGCCGCCCCTGCTGGAGCTGGCCAAGCGCTTCGAGCAGCAGGCCAAGGGCATGGTGGTGCCGGCCACGTTGTTCGAGAAGTTCGGCTTCAACTACATCGGGCCCATCGACGGCCACGACCTCGATTCGCTGATCCCCACGTTGGAGAACATCAAGGGCCTCAAGGGCCCGCAGTTCCTGCACGTGGTTACCAAGAAGGGCCAGGGCTACAAGCTGGCCGAGGCCGACCCCGTGGCCTACCATGGCCCGGGCAAGTTCGACCCGGCCGTGGGCCTGGTCAAGAGCACGGCGACCCCCAAGCAGACCTTCACCCAGGTGTTTGGCCAGTGGCTGTGCGACATGGGTGCGCAGGACAAGCGCCTGGTGGGCATCACCCCCGCCATGCGCGAGGGCTCGGGCATGGTGGAGTTCGAAAAGCGCTTCCCCGAGCGCTACTACGACGTAGGCATTGCCGAGCAGCATGCCGTCACCTTCGCGGCTGGCATGGCCTGCGAGGGCCTGAAGCCCGTGGTGGCCATCTACTCGACCTTCCTGCAGCGCGGCTACGACCAGTTGATCCATGACGTGGCGCTGCAGAACCTGCCCGTGGTATTCGCGCTCGACCGTGCCGGCCTGGTGGGGGCCGATGGCGCCACCCACGCGGGCGCCTACGACATTCCCTTCGTGCGCTGCATCCCCAACATGAGCATGGCCTGCCCGGCCGACGAGCGCGAGTGCCGCCAGTTGCTCAGCACCGCCTTCGCGCAAAGCCACCCTGTGGCCGTACGCTACCCGCGCGGCAGCGGGGCCGGCGTGGCGCCGCTCGCGGGCCTGGAAGGCCTGCCCTTCGGCAAGGGCGAGATCCGCCGCGAGCGCAAGGCCGCTGATGGGGCGCAGGGCCCGCGCATCGCCATTCTGGCCTTCGGCACGCTGCTGTACCCCGCGCTCGAAGCCGCCGAGGCGCTCGACGCCACGGTGGCCAACATGCGCTGGGCCAAGCCCATTGACGTGGAGTTGCTGCGCGGCGTGGCCGAGCGCCACGATGTGCTGGTCACCGTCGAAGAAGGTGCCACCATGGGCGGGGCCGGCAGCGCCGTGACCGAGGCGCTCAACGAGGCCGGCATCGTGCGCCCGGTGCTGCAACTGGGCCTGCCCGATGTGTTCATCGAGCACGGCGACCCGGCCAAGCTGCTGTCGCTGCAGGGCCTGGATGCAGCGGGCATCGAGCGCGCGGTACACGCCCGCTTCCTGGCCTGAGGGGCCCACGGCTTGAGAAGTGCGGCCCTGGGCAGTCCCGCTGCGCGGGTGCTGTCGAAAACCCGCACAGCCCGTTGGCGGGGCGCCTCCTACAATGCAGGCGCGCTGCATTGATCTGCACGCGTGCCCCTGCGCAGCAATCGCTGCCGCATCCACCCCCGCGGAAACAGGAGACCAGCCGTATGCATCGCCGTTCGCTCATCAAGCACACCGGCCTGGCGGGTGTACTGGCCTCTGGCGTCGCGCCGGCCGTGCACGCCCAGGCCACGCTGCGGTGGCGCATTGCATCGAGCTTCCCCAAGTCCTCGGACACCATCTACGGCGGCGCCCAGGTGTTTGCCAAGGCGGTGCGCACCCTGTCGAACGGCAAGTTCGAGATTTCCGTGCACCCCGGTGGCGAGCTGATGCCGCCCTTCGACGTGGTGGATGGCGTGCAGAGCGGTGCGGTGGAGATGTGCCACGCGGTGCCCTACTATTTCTACGACAAGAACCCGGCGTTTGCCCTGGGGTGTGCCGTGCCCTTCGGTTTCAATGCGCGCCAGATGAGCGCCTGGATGCTGCACGGCAACGGGCGCCGGCTCATGAACGAGTTCTATGCCGGGTTCAACATCGTGAGCTTTGCCTGTGGCAACACCGGCACGCAGATGGGCGGCTGGTTCCTGCGCGAGGTGAAGACCCCCGCAGACTTCAAGGGCCTCAAGATCCGCGTGGGCGGCGGTTTGGTGGCCGAGGTCATGCAGCGGCTCGGCGCCATTCCCCAGAGCCTTCCAGGCGGCGAGATCTACCAGGCACTGCAAAAGGGCAGCATCGACGCGGCCGAGTGGATCGGCCCCTACGACGACCAGAAACTGGGCTTCAACAAGGTCGCGCCGTTTTACTACTACCCCGGCTGGTGGGAGGGCGGGCCCGAGGTGGACCTGTTCGTGAACAAGAAGGCCTACGACGCGCTCACGCCCGATTACCGCTTCATCATCGAGGCCGCAGCCTCCATCGCGCACACCGACATGCTGGCCCGCTACGACGCGCTCAACCCCAACGCGCTCAAGCAACTGGTGGCCGCCAAGACCAAGGTGCTGCCCTTCTCGCAGCTCATCCTGGACGCCGCATTCCGCGCTTCGATGGAAGCCTTTGCGCACAACGACGCGAGAAGCCCCGAGTGGAAGAAGATATACGCCGACATGCGCAACTTCCAGCGCGACCAGATTCTCTGGTTCCGCTTTGCCGAGGCGCGTTACGACACCTTCATGTCGGCGCAGAAGATCTGACGGGCAAGCCCTGATGTGCCTCGCCTGCCGGGGATGCCTGGCACCGTTGCTTGCAGAACCCTGAAGCCCTCTTGCGATAGCCGGGATTTCACGGGAAAACCCGCAAATCTGCAGGGGGGCATGTTCCTACAATGATCTCGGCTGAAACCAGTCCTGGGCTTGCCGCGCACAACGCGTGCTGCCCGGGTTTTGCAATCAAATACATTGGAGAGAACCTCATGGATCGTCGCTCAATCATCAAGAATGCCGGTATTGCTGGCGTGCTGGCCGCAGGCATTGCGCCTGCCGTCCACGCACAGGCCGCCATTCGCTGGCGCCTGGCTTCCAGCTTCCCCAAGTCGCTGGACACCATCTACGGCGGTGCCGATGTGTTCTCCAAGGCCGTCAAGGCCATGTCGGGCGGCAAGTTCGAAATCTCCGTTCACGCGGGTGGCGAGTTGATGCCTCCCTTTGGCGTGGTGGACGGCGTGCAACAGGGCACCGTCGAGATGGCGCACACCGTGCCGTACTACTTCTATGGCAAGAACCCTGCATTCGCACTGGGCTCGGCCGTGCCGTTCGGCCTGAATGCCCGCCAGATGACCGCCTGGATGATGCACGGCAACGGCCGCACGCTCATGAACGAGTTCTATGCCGGCTACAACATGATCAGCTTCGCCGGCGGCAACACCGGCACCCAGATGGGTGGCTGGTTCCGCAAGGAAATCAAGTCGCCTGCCGACTTCAAGGGGCTGAAGATGCGCCTGGGCGGCGGTCTGGTCGGTGAAGTGATGCAGAAGATGGGTGCGGTGCCCCAGAGCATTCCTGGCGGCGAAATCTACCAGGCGCTCGAAAAGGGCACGCTGGATGCCGCCGAGTGGGTGGGTCCTTACGACGACCAGAAGCTGGGTTTCAACAAGGTCGCCCCGTTCTACTACTACCCCGGCTGGTGGGAAGGCGGTCCTGAAGTGGACTTCTACGTCAACCAGAAAGCGTTCGACGGCCTGTCGGCCGAGAACAAGGCCATCGTCGATGCCGCATCGAAGGCAGCCCACGTCGATATGCTGGCCAAGTACGATGCCCTGAACCCCACGGCCCTCAAGCAACTGGTGGCCGCCAAGACCAAGGTGCTGCCTTTCTCGCAACCCATCCTGGAGGCATCGTTCAAGGCCTCGATGGAAGTGTTCGCCGAGAACGACGCCAAGAGCCCCGAGTGGAAGAAGATCTACGCGGACATGCGCTCCTTCCAGCGTGACCAGGTTCTGTGGTTCCGCTTCGCTGAATCGCGTTTCGACACCTTCATGGCTGCCCAGAAGCTCTGAGGCCTGCCAAGGCGTGGCGGCGGTCGCCGCTGCCGCGCCATGGTCCGAAAACCCGCCCTTCATTGGCGGGTTTTTTTTCGCCCGCCTTTCTTGGTCGAGCAGCGCCATGGCACATGCACCCATGGTCTCCGATGGCCAGCCTATCGCGGGAGCGCTGCCCACGAACCCCATGGAGCCAGCTTCCTGCGCATGTGCCCGTGGTTCGCGCGTGGGGTCAAGTCCCCGAAGCCGCCGCCAGTGGCCCATTTGTTGTGCGCGCTTCTTGTGCGCGCACAAGCAGACAGGCCCAGGTTGGCAGGGCAACGAAGCACGCTGATGCCACGGAGTCGCTGCCTGGTCGCGCCTGGGCAATGAATGCAGGCCGCCAACAAAAAAGCCCCTGCAGGTCCAGAGAGCATGTCTCCATCTGCAGGGGCTGCTGGATGGGACCGTCATGGTCCCACCCGGTGCTGGTGTATTGCCTACTTCTTGTCGGTGGACATCGAGTCTTGCAGTGCCTTCATCGGGTCGTCGGCCCCGGGTGCGGCGTCAGAGGCCGGGGCCGCTGGCGCGCTGCCTTCCATGCCCGCCGTCGGGTCCGCAGCGTCAGGTGCGGTTTGCATGGTGGCTTCCATTTCCTGGCGGACCTTGTCGAGGTCATACACGACCTCCTTGTCCAGCCCGCTGGAGACGATGCCCGGGAACGCAATGACCAGGCCCACCATGATCAGCTGGATGATCACGAACGGCACGGCACCCCAGTAGATCTGCATGGTGGTGATCGGCTGGGTCAGCTTGCCGGTCACCTTGTCTATGTACTCCTTGGTCGGGGCCACGCTGCGCAGGTAGAACAGGGCGAAGCCGAATGGCGGGTGCATGAACGAGGTCTGCATGTTGATGCCCAGCAGCACGCCGAACCAGATCAGGTCGATGCCCAGCTTGTTGGCCACCGGCGCGAGCAGCGGGACCACGATGAACGACAGCTCGAAGAAGTCCAGAAAGAAGGCCAGGAAGAAGATCATGATGTTCACCACGATCAGGAAGCCCAACTGGCCACCCGGCAGGCCGGTGAGCAGGTGCTCCACCCACAGCGGGCCATCGACACCCTGGAAGGTCAGGCCGAAGATGGTGGCCCCCACCAGGATGAACACCACGAAGCATGACAGCTTGGTCGTGGTCTGCATCGCCTGTTTGAGCAGCGTCATGCTCAGGCGGCCGCGCACCAGGGCCATGATGAATGCGCCCAGCGCGCCCATGGCGCCGCCTTCGGTGGGGGTGGCCACACCGAGGAAGATGGTGCCCAGCACCAGGAAGATCAGCAGCAGTGGCGGGATCAGCACGAAGGTCACGCGCTCGGCCACCCGCGAAAGCAGGCCCAGGCGGGTGATCTTGTTGACCATGGCCGCGACGAAGGCCAGTGCCACGCCAAAGCACATGGACACCACGATGGTTTCGTCCAGTGCCACGCGCTCCACCGTTTCGCCGGACCACCAGGTGTGCAGGGCGGGCATGTTCTTGGCTACGTACACCGAAGCGGCCGTGCAGACGATGGTCAGCACCGCCAGCGAGGGCAGGCCGTTGTTGCCGTTGTCTTCGCGCAGGGTGCGGGCTTCGGGCGGCAGTGCCGGTACCCAGTTGGGCTTGAAGATCGCGATCAGGATCACGTACAGGGCATAGAAGCCGCACAGCATCAGGCCGGGAGCGAAGGCGCCCTTGTACATGTCGCCCACGGAGCGGCCCAATTGGTCGGCCAGGATGATGAGGACCAGGGACGGGGGGATGATCTGCGCCAGCGTGCCGGAGGCAGCGATGACCCCGGTGGCCAGGCGCCGGTCGTAGCCGTAGCGCATCATGATGGGCAGGGAGATCAGGCCCATCGAGATGACTGAAGCAGCGACCACGCCGGTCGTGGCCGCCAGCAGGGTGCCCACGAAGATGACGGCCAGTGCCAGTCCGCCGCGCACGGGACCGAAGAGTTGGCCAATGGTCTCCAGCAGGTCTTCCGCCATCCCGCTTCGCTCCAGTATCAGCCCCATGAGCGTGAAGAACGGAATGGCCAGCAAGGTGTCGTTCTGCATGATGCCGAAGATCCGCAGCGGCACGGCCTGCAGCAGGGCTTCAGGCAGGACGCCGAGCTCCACGCCGATGAAGGCGAAGAACAGGCCGCAGGCCCCCAGGCTGAAGGCCACGGGAAAGCCCAACAGCAGGAAGACGATCAGCCCCGCGAACATGATCGGGGCGAGGTTGTGTATGAAGAATTCCATGATGTTTGTGGTCCCCGCTCAAGCGGCCTTGTCGGCGGTGTTACCGGTGTTCTTGGCGGCTTCGGACAGGCGGCGGATCGAGTCGGCCAGCTCTTCCTCTGCCGTCTTCTCGGCCTTCTTGGTCGTCGGGTCTTCGATCAGGCCCTGCAGGAAGGCGATGCGCTTGATGAGTTCGGACCAGCCCTGCAGCAGCAGCAGCCCGAAGCCCAGCGGCATCATGAGGTACACCGGCCAGCGCAGGAGGCCACCCGCGTTGTTCGACATTTCGCCCGAGACGAATGCGCGGTAGAAGAACGGAATGCCGTACCAGAGCACGGCCAGGCACACGGGCGTGAGAAAAACGATGAAGCCGAAAATGTCGATCAGGATCTGCTTGCGCTTGGACAGGCGGCCGGAGATGACGTCGACCTTGACATGCTCGTTCTGCAGCAGCGTATAGCCTGCCGCAAGCAGGAACGACGCCGCAAACAGGTACCACTGCACTTCGAGAAAGGCATTGGAGCTGATGTTGAACGCCTTGCGCACGATGGCATTGACGCCGCTGATCAAGGTCGAGGCCAGAATGAGCCAGATGACGTATTTGCCGATCTGCGTACTTAGCCAGTCGACCCCCCGTGAGAATTTAAGTAGAGCCTGCATGGTGTCTCCAATAAAAAGGCTGTGCGTAGGACATGCACGACGCATCCACGGATAGGTGCATGCATCGTACAAACTGTGACAACGGCGCGATTCTACGGAGCACTTTAATGGGAGCCTGACGGCAGCGTGACGGTGTTATCCCTTGTTCCAGCCTCAATTTGATGCTATTAAATATATAGCAATTAGGGTTTCTTCCTAGGCCAAAAACAGCGCCAGACGCGAGAAAAGGGGTGGCCAGGCCCAGTGATGCGGGGGTGAACTGAGCCCTGCCCCGGCGGGGGGCCTGGGTTCATGGCTATCGATGCCATACCTCACAGAGTCTCTTGCCCGCTCGGATGGCCGCGCAGGTAGGTTGCGAAGCACTGTGTGGCGCAACTTGCGGCGTTCGGTGGGATCTCCGATGGGCGACGTGCCTGGCCCCTTCAGGCAGGATGCTCAAAATGCCGGGGGCCTTTGGCTGCGCTTGGGCTGGGCAAACTGCCACCAGGGCAGCACGGCGCTCATGGACAGCACCTCGCCGCAGTGCATGGGTGCGTAGCCTGGCAGCGCCGCCATCTGCGCCTGCCAGGCAGGGGTCTGCAGCAGGTCGCGCAGCGCCTGGGTGGCCGGCTGCTCCAGGGTCGACTTCAGGCAGGCCAGGTGGTAGCGCTCCTGCACCAGGGGCACGAAGCCCAGCCCCCGGGCATGGGCCGCCAGTTCGATGCCGATGCCCACGTCGGCGGCGCCCGCCGCCACCGCCTGGGCCACGGCCGTGTGCGAGGGCTCATGGCGCTCATAGCCTTGCAGGTCGCCAGGGCCCAGATCCGATTGCGCCAGCAGGTCGTCCAGCAGCACCCGGGTGCCGGTGCCCAGGGGCCGGTTCACGAAGCGCACGCCCTGGCGGGCCACGTCGGCCAATGTCTGCAGGCCCAGCGGGTTGCCCCGCGCGACGATCAGCCCCTGGGTGCGCTGGGCAAAGCCGATGATCTTGTGGCGCCCCGGCCGCAGCAGGGGCTTGTAGGTGCGCGCGGCCAGCGAATCGGCGGCGGGGGCCTCCCGGGTGTGGAAGCCGGCCATCGTACAGCGGCCTTCGTTGAGCGCCCGGATCGCGTCCACGCTGCCGGTGAAGCGGATGTCCAGGTGCAGCGCGCCGGTTTCGCCCGGCGTGGCCGCGTAGGCACGCAACGCGGCCAGCGCGTCGTCATGGCTTGCGTACATGGTGAGCACATGCGCCTGGTCGTCGAAGGCCACGGCGAAGGCGCGCTCCAGGTCGGCGTGCAGGGCGGCGATCTGCGGCGCCAGCCGGGCCTGGGCCTGGCGCTCGGCCCACAGCAACTTGGCGCCGAACTCGCTGAGCTGGGCGGATTGGCCCTTGCCCCAGATGATGAGTTCGCCCCCCAGCTGTTCCTCCCAGCGCTTGAGGGCGCCCCAGACATGGCGGTACGACAGCTGCAGCGCGCGCGCCGCGCCGGAGATGGAGCCCTCCTCGGCCACTGCCTGCAGCAGTTCGGGCAGGGGGTTGCGGATCTGGGCGTCGCCCGCGTTGCGGCTGAGCGTGTAGTGAAGTTGGACCCTATGCACGGACGTTCATATCGCTGGAGATGGAGGAGGTCTCTACGATAGCCCAAGCATGTCCACCCTGACGCAAAGCGCCGCCACTGCCCTCGAACTCACGCTGTCGGCCGACCCGGCGCTGTGGACCATCGTCGGGCGTTCCCTGTCGGTCAGCGCCACGGCCTGTGCGCTGGCGTGCGCCGCGGGCCTGGTGCTCGGGGCCTGGCTGGGCGTGGCCCGTTTCGCGGGCCGGGGCGCGGTGCTGGCGGTGCTCAACACCCTGCTGGCCGTGCCCTCGGTGGTGGTGGGGTTGGTGGTGTACCTGCTGCTGTCGCGCAGCGGCCCGCTCGGTGCCCTGGGCTGGCTGTTCAGCTTCAAGGCCATGGTGCTGGCCCAGGCCATCCTGGTGTTGCCGGTGGTCACCGCGCTCACGCGCCAAGTGGTGGAAGACGCCGAACGGGCCCATGGCGAGCAGCTGCGCTCGCTGGGCGCCGGCACGTTGCTGCGCAGCCTGCTGCTGGCCTGGGACGAGCGCTATGCGCTGCTCACCGTGCTCATCGCCTCGTTCGGCCGTGCCATCTCCGAGGTCGGCGCAGTGATGATCGTGGGCGGCAACATCGATGGCTTCACCCGGGTCATGACCACGGCCATCGCGCTGGAGACCAGCAAGGGCGACCTGCCCCTGGCGCTGGCGCTGGGCCTGGTGCTGCTGGGCGTGGTGCTGGCGCTCAACGTGCTGATCGCACTGCTGCGCCGCTGGCGCGAACGCGTGGACGGCGGCACGTCCGACGCCCTGGTGGGGGTGGCGGCATGAGGCATCCGGCGCCCCTTCCCATGGCCGTGCCTGTGACTGTGCCTGTGGCCTCCCCGCTGATCGACCTGCACGGCGTGGCCGTGCGCTATGGGCGCGTGCAGGCGCTGGCCGACATCGACCTGCGCATTGCCCCCGGCGAGCGCGTGGCCCTGGTGGGTGCCAACGGCAGCGGCAAGAGCACCCTGCTGCGCGTGCTGCACGGCCTGGCGGCACCCAGTGCCGGCCAGGTGCAACTCGATGCCACGCAGCGCCATGCCATGCTGTTCCAGCGCCCGCACATGCTGCGCACCAGCGCCCAGAACAACGTGGCGCTGGCGCTGTGGCTGCGCGGCACGCGCTGGCGCGATGCGCGGGCCCAGGCGCTGGCGGCACTGCGGCGCGTGGGGCTCGAAGCCATTGCCCTGCAGAACGCGCGCACCCTCTCGGGCGGCCAGCAGCAGCGGGTGGCGCTGGCGCGGGCCTGGGCCCTGCAGCCCGGCGTGCTGCTGCTCGACGAGCCCACCGCCAGCCTGGACCCGCATGCCAAGCGCGAGGTCGAGGGCCTGATGGCCGACCTCGCAGCCAGCCCTGCCGATGGCAGCGCGCAGGCCGTGACCATGGTCTTCAGCAGCCACAACCTGGGCCAGGTCAAGCGGCTGGCCAGCCGCGTGGTCTACCTGGAGCAGGGCCGCATCGTGGCCGACCTGCGGGTGCACGAGTTTTTCAACGGCCCCCTGCCGGAGGCCGCGCGTTTATTCGTCAAAGGAGAAATCGGATGAGACACCACTACAAGACCCCACGCAGCCGCCTGTCGTTCGTACCCCATGTGCTCGCACTGGCCATCGTCTTCGCGCACGGCGCGGCGTCGGCGCAGGCCAACATCACCATGGCGTCCACCACCTCCACCGAGCAGTCGGGCCTGTTCGGCTACCTGCTGCCCGAGTTCAAGAAGGCCAGCGGCATCGACATCAAGGTGGTGGCCCTGGGCACCGGCCAGGCGCTGGACATGGCGCGCCGCGGCGATGCCGACCTGCTCTTCGTGCACGACCAGGTGGCCGAGGAGAAGTTCGTGGCCGATGGCTGGGGCGTCAAGCGCTACCCGGTGATGTACAACGACTTCGTCCTCATAGGCCCCAAGGCCGACCCGGCAGGCACGCAGGGCAAGGACATCGTCGAGGCCCTGAAGAAGCTGGCCGCCGGAAACGTCGCCTTCATCTCGCGCGGCGACAAGAGCGGCACGCACGCCGCCGAGCTGCGCTACTGGAAGCTCGCGGGCGCCGACGCGGCCAAGGGCAGCGGCTACAAGGAGTGCGGCTGCGGCATGGGCCCGGCGCTGAACATAGCCGCCTCCAGCGGCGCCTACGTGCTGGCCGACCGGGGCACCTGGCTCAACTTCAAGAACCGCGCCGACATGGTGGTGCTGGTGGAGGGCGACACGCGCCTGTTCAACCAGTACGGCGTGATGGTGGTCAACCCGGCCAAGCACCCGCAGGTCAAGGTGCAGGACGCACAGAAGTTCGTGGACTGGGTGGTCTCGCCCGGCGGGCAGGCCAGCATCGCCGGCTACAAGATCGGCGGCGAGCAGCTGTTCTTCCCGAACGCCGGCAAGTAGGGGTGGGCCCGCGCCATGCACCGGTGGATGTCCAGGGCCCTGGCGACGGGGGCCCTGCTGGCCATGGCGGGTTGCAGTAGCCCGCCCGCCGCGCCGCCCACGGCGCTGCAGGTCTATGCCGCAGGCAGCCTGCGCGAGGTGTTCACCGAGGTGGCCGCCGCGCACCAGGCGCGCACCGGCCAGCCGGTGGAACTGAGCTTCGGCGCCTCGGGCCTGCTGCGCGAGCGCATCGAGCAGGGTGCGCCGGCCCAGGTGTTTGCCTCGGCGGACACGCAGCACCCGGCGCGCCTGGCGGCCCGGGGCGGCTGGCAGGCGCCGATGGTGTTCGTGCGCAACGGCCTGTGCGCGTTGGCCGGCGAGCGGGTGCAGGTGGCTTCCGCCACGCTGCTGGCGACCCTGCTGCGGCCCGACATCCGCGTGGGCACCTCAACACCCCTCGCCGACCCCTCGGGCGACTATGCCTGGGAGCTGTTTCGGCGCGCCGATGCGGTGCAGCCGGGTACCTTCGCCGTGCTGGACGCCAAGGCATTGCAGCTCACGGGCGGTGCCCAGTCGCCCAAACCGCCTGCAGGGCGCGGCACCTATGCCTGGGTCATGGAGCAGGGCCAGGCCGATGTCTTCCTGACCTACTGCACCAACGCCATTGCCAGCCAGCGCGAACTGCCGCGTCTGCAGGTGGTGCAGGTGCCTGCCGAACTGCAGGTGGGCGCGGCCTACGGCGTGTCGGTGCGTGCGGACGCACCGCCCGCCGCCCATGCATTCGTGCAGGCCCTGCTCTCGGAACCGGCCCAGGCGGTGTTCAGGCGGATGGGCTTTGCGGCGCCCTGATACGGATTTGCCTTCAACCGTATAACGTCGTTGGTTCGCCTTGCCGTGCTACAGCACTGCCTGCGGCTCCCGCCTAGTTCTACGATCGCATGCAAATCCGTATGAGCGGTGCTTAAAAATCCATGGAAGGCTTGGCCACCATGAGGTAGAACACCAGGGCCATGGCCACGAAGGCCGGGTAGCCCAGCGCCTCCCACCAGCGGGCATAGCGCCAGTAGGTGGCGGGCAGGGCATCGCTGCCGGCGTCAAGCGCCTGCTGGGCCAGGGCGCGCATGCGCAGCTGCAGCCACACCACGGGCAGCCAGCACAGGCCGGCCAGGGCGAAGAGCGCCAGCGACACGGCGAGCCAGGGGGTGGACAGCGGCAGCCCTGCCATGTGCGCCATGGCCAGCCCCGTGGCAGGCTGAATGAACACCGTGGGCGTGGTGAACCACCAGTCCGCCCGCACCACCAGCCGCGCCACCACGGCCTGGGCCTGCAGGTTGCCGCTGCGGTTGGCAAAGAACATGTAGTAGGCCGAACCCAGGCCCGTGCCCACCAGCAGCACGCTGGAGACGATGTGGATCCATTTCAGGGTGAGGTACAGGCTCATGGCTTGGCGTCGCGCAGCAGCACGATCAGGATGGCCGCGATCGGCAGGTTCTTGGTCAGCGGGCCGAAGGGGTGCAGCCACCAGGCCGGCTCGATGGCGGTGGCCAGCAGCGTCATCGCCACCATCAGCAGCAGCGCCACGGCATACGCGGCGCGGCCGGGCCAAAAGGCGATCCACAGGCCCATCACGGCATCGGCGGCGGCGCCGGCCAGCACCAGGGCGGTGATGAGTTCGGGGCTGCTGAAGGGCAGGGTGGCCAGCAATTGCCGGCTCTGGCCGTCGAGCTCCCAGACGCTGACGACTGCGGTGGCGAGCCAGACGAAGACCAGGCTGTAGCGCAGCAGGCGGCGTTGTGCGTCGCTCACGGGGTGGTGGCCTCCTCCACCACATCCGTCAGCATGCCCCACTTCGCGAACTCGGGGGCGAAGGCATCCAGGGGCAGCAGGCTGGTGCTGGTGTGCGCACCAAGGGGCAGGATGGGTGGAACGGCCTCGCCGCGCGCGAGCTGGCGCGCCAGCAGGATGGCGGCCATGCACGGGATCTCGGGGCCATGGTCGTTGTCGGCGGCAATGTGCCAGGCGCGGTGGCGCGGTGCGCCCTCTGCATCGGCACCGGCCACGCGCACCACCATGCCGCCCAGCGGCGTGCCCAAAAAGTCGAACACCCCGCCGGTGTGGTGCATCAGCCCGGCCAAGCGCTCGGGGCGGCGCAGCACGCCCCAGGCGCGCAGTGCGGCGATGGCGGCAAAGGCGCGCTGGGCCAGGCCCACTTCGAGCGCGGCGCGAAAGCTCACGCGCTGCGTGACCCGGTAGTGGGCGGGCAGCAGCTCCAGGTCGGGGATGTCGCACATCGCCGCCAGGCGGGGGCGCAGGCGCTGGAACTGCACCGGGGTGGGCGCCGCCCAGCCGAGCCGGTTCTGCCAGCGGCCTTGCTCCCACACGGCAATGGCTTCGCCGCAGTAGCTGAGGACGGCCGCCAGCGTGGCCTGGCCGCGCGGTGCGCGCTGGGCCGGGGCGATGCAGGTGTCGATGCTGTCGATGCGCTGCCAGCCGGCGCACAGGTGGTCCACCACGGCCGACGACAGCGCCGGCACCGTGCTGGCCCCGCAGACCGCCGTGCGCCCCGCCGCCGTGAACCGGGCATGCAGCGCCGCAGGGAAGTCGCAGACGAAGCGGCGTCCGTCGGCCAGGTCGATGTAGTGGGCGCCCGCTTCGGCGGCCGCCTCGGCCACCGAATAGCCCTGCGCCTGGAACGGCCCTGCCGTGTGGACCACCAGGCCCACGCCGTGCGCGCGCAATGCCTCAACCAGGCCGGGTGCGGTGTGGTCCAGCGCGACGCCCCGGGCACTCGGGCCCAGCGTGGCGGCCAGGGCCTGGGCACGGGCGGCGCTGCGGCCGGCCACCAGCAGGTGGATGGTGCTGTCGCCTGCCAGTGCCCGGCAGATGCGTGCGCCGAAGTTGCCGTAGCCCCCCAGGACCAGCACGGTCAACGGTGTTGCGCTCATCGGCCGGACCCCTGCGTCTGCATCCACTGGGCGGGCGCTGCAGGGGCACCGCCCGCGCCCGGCACACCGGCTGTGGTGCCCAGCTGTGCCCGCAGTGCGGCCAGGCGCTGGGGCCATTGGGTCTGGTTCCAGCCGGGCACGTCGGCGGCCGGCATGGGCTTGCAAAAGACATAGCCCTGGATGGTGGCAAGCCCGCAGGCCGCCAGGGTCTGCAGCTCGGCCGGGGTTTCGACCCCTTCCACCACCACCGACAGGCCGAACTCGCTGGCCAGCGCCCCCACATGCCGCAGCATCGACTGGCGCCGCGGGTCCTGGGTCAGCTGGCGCACGAAGAGGCGGTCGCACTTGATGCCGGCGATCGGCAGGTCGGCCAGCATGCCCAGCGAGGAATAGCCCGCGCCGAAGTCGTCCATCAGCACGCCCACGCCGATGGCCTGCAGGTGGCGGATGGATTCGAGCATGCGCGGGCCGCTGGCGATCAGCGCGTGCTCGGTCAGCTCCAGCTTGAGGCAACTGCCGGGCAGGGCATGGCGCGAGAGCTCGGCCTGCAGCCAGGGCGCAAAGCCTTCTTCGAGCAGGGTGGCCGGCGCCACGTTCACGCTGAACTTCGCGCCTGCCATGCCTTCGCCACGCCAACGGCAGGCGCAGCCCATGGCGTTGACCAGGATCAGCCGGTCTACCAGGGGGGTCTTGCCCTGCAGTTCGCAGACCAGCAGGAAGGCTTCGGGGTGGATGGCCCCGAGCAGCTCGCTTCGCACACGTAGCAGCGCCTCGAACTGCACCTCGCCGCGGTCCAGGTCGACAATGGGCTGGAAGTGCAGGGCCAGTTGATCGGGCTGCAGCAGCATCGGCAACTGGTCCGCGATCAGGGACAGCTGAATGTCTCCCTCGGGTGGGTGCACTTCGTAGCTCGACGTGCGCATCAAGGACAGGCCGCGGCGCAGCAACTGCTGGCGCGCCTGGTCGAAGCGCATGTTGCTCAACTGCTCGGTGGCGATGGCCATGCCGAACAGCAGCACGATCACCAGCAGAGCCACCCCGTCTGTGGGGGCGGCGCTGTCGGGCCATTCCAGGGGAAAGGTGTTCACCAGCAGCCAGTGCAGCACCAGGATGGCGGCGCCGGCCAGCAGCTTGTCGTGCCATTGCTGGGGAATGTAGATGCGCGTCAGGGCCTTCATCTTGGCCGCGCGGTGGCGTATCGAGGTGTACGCGGTGATGCCTATGGCCGTGGCCAGGGCCAGCACGATGGCCAGACCGTTCACCCGCGCGTAGCTCGATACATAGCCTTCGGAGATGGTGAAGTGCGCGGCCAGCATGCCCAGCGACAGCCCGGCCCCGGCCAGCAGGATGCGCGCCTTGCGGGTGCTGGTGCTCAGTGTGGGAACGGTCAGCCGCGCGCTCAGTGCCATGATGACCAGGCCCGTGAGCGCCGGCACCAGGCCCAGCGTATGGCCAGCCAACTCGGCATACATGAGCATGCCCACCACGTCCAGCGCCCAGACCACGCAGCCGATGCACAGGGCGGCCTGCGATCCGCTGATGCGCCGGCTCGACGGGTCGATGGCAAAGGCCGTGTGCTCCACGAGCCGCTGGCACACATGCACCACCAGCGACGCGAAGATCCAGAACAGCAGGCTGTGCAGCAGCGGCGGAAAGCCCACCGCGAACATCTGCGCGGTGTCGTGCCCGATTGAAAACATTCTGTCCCTTCCCCCCAAATCGTGTGCAGTCATCATACGACCTGCCGATGGCGAGGCCTGCGGGATTGTCCGTGACGAAAGGCCCTCGGAGATCAGTTCACGATGGCAACGCCCTTGACCTGGGCGTACACGCGTTGGCCCGGCTCCAGCGCCAGGGCCACAGCCGAGCGCTGGGTCACCCGCGCCAGCAGCCGCGTGGGGCCGGCATCGAGCGCCACCATGCACTGCCCGGGGCTGTCTTCGCTGACCTGCACCACCGTGGCGGGCAGGATGTTGAGGATGCTGGTGTCCACCTGCTCGGCCAGGGTCAGGCTCACATCGCGCGCCTGGATGCGCAGGCGCACCGGCTCGCCTGCCGGCCGGGCCGTGGCGCTGGCCAGCAGCAGTTGGCCGCCGGCGAACTGCACGGTGGTGATATGGTCAGCCGCGTCGTGGCGCAGCACCGTGCCCTCGACCACCGAGGCGGCTGCATCGCCATGCGCCAGTGGCAGGTCCAGCCGCACCAGCATGTCTTCGGTGCGTCCACTGGCCAGCACCCGCCCGTCCTGCATCAGCACCATGTGCGCAGCCAGGCGCGCCACCTCGTCGATGGCGTGGCTCACGTACAGCACGGGTATGTCCAGCGCCTGGTGCAGACGCTCCAGGTAGGGCAGCACCTCGGCCTTGCGCTCCCCGTCCAGTGCGGCCAGGGGCTCGTCCATCAGCAGCACGCGCGGCCCGGTGGCCAGGGATCGGGCCATGGCCACGCGCTGCCGCTCGCCGCCCGAGAGCGCGTGCGGCCGGCGGTCCATCAGGTGGGCGATGCCCAGCAGGTCCACCGCCTGGTCCAGCGCCACGGTGGGCCGCTCCCGGGGCGTGCGTTTGCGGCCATAGTCGATGTTGCCGCGCACGCTCAGGTGTTCGAACAGGCTGGCCTCCTGGAACACATAGCCCAGCGCACGCTGGTGCGTGGGCCGCCAGATGCGCTGGCCGTCGTCCTGCCAGACCTCGCCGTTGACCACCACCCGGCCCGGCTCGGCGCGCGCCAGCCCCGCGATGGCGCGCAGGCAGGTGGTCTTGCCGCAGCCCGAGGGGCCGAACAGGGCGGTGACGCCGCGCCCGGGCAGCGTGAGGTCCACGTCCAGCGTGAAGCCACCGGGGCGGGCGAGCACCAGGCGTGCGGCAATCTGGTCGACTGCGGCCATCAGGACACCATGGACGCGCGGCGGCGCGTGAGGTTCAGCCCCAGCAGCACCAGGAAGGAGAACAGCACCATGCCGCCCGCCAGCCAGTGCGCCTGCGTGTATTCGAGCGCCTCCACATGGTCATAGATCTGCACCGACACCACGCGCGTCACCCCCGGGATGTTGCCGCCCAGCATAAGCACCACGCCGAATTCGCCCACAGTGTGCGCAAAGCTCAGGATGGCAGCGGTGATGAAGCCCGGGCGCGCCAGCGGCAGCGCCACGGTGAAGAAGCGGTCCAGCGGCCCCGCGCCCAGCGTGGCCGCCACTTCGAGCGGCCGGCTGCCGATGGCCTCGAACGCCGCCTGCAGCGGCTGCACCGCAAAAGGCAACGAATAGATCAGTGAGCCCATCACCAGCCCCCAGAAGGTGAAGGGCAGGGTGCCAATGCCCAGCCAGTGCGTGAACTGCCCGATGGGCCCGTTGGGGCCCATGGTCACCAGCAGGTAGAAACCGATCACCGTGGGCGGCAGAACCAGCGGCAGCGCCACCACGGCCGACACCGGCCCGCGCCAGCGCGAGGGCGTGTGGGCCAGCCACCAGGCCAGCGGCGTGCACAGCACCAGCAGCAGCGCCATGGTGGTGCCCGCCAGCCGCAGCGTGAGGCCAATGGCCGCAAGGTCGGCGCTGGAAAAAGGCATGGGTGGTCGAATCGGTCTTATGTATCTGAAAGCAGTCGCCCGTCAGAAACTATAGCCGTAGGACTTGATGATGGTTCTGGCTTTCTCGCTTTTGAGGTACTGCATCAGGGCGATGGCCGCCGCATTCCCCTTGCCGGTCACCAGCAGCGCCGCATCCTGGCGGATCGGCTCGTGCATGTCGGCCGGCACCTGCCAGGCCGAGCCCTGGGCAATCCTGCCGTCCACCATCACCTGCGACAGGGCCACGAAGCCCAGTTGCGCATTGCCGGTGGCCACGAACTGGTAGGTCTGCGCGATGTTCTCGCCCTGCACGAAGCGTGGCTGCAGCGTGGCCGCGAGGCCGAGCTTGTCCATCACCTGCGTGGCGGCCAGGCCGTAGGGGGCCAGCTTGGGGTTGGCGATGGCCAGGTGCTTGAAGTCGCCGGTCTTGAGCACCGCGCCCTTGTCGTCCACGTAGCCTTCCTTGGCGCTCCACAGCACCAGCGTGCCGATGGCATAGGTGAAGCGCGAGTTGGCCACCACCTTGCCCTCGCGTTCGAGCTTGGCGGGCGTGGTGTCGTCGGCCGACAGCAGAATCTGGAACGGCGCGCCGTTGGTGATCTGCGCATAGAACTTGCCCGTGGCGCCGAACGACAGCTCGGCCTTGTGGCCCGTGTCGGCCTCGAACGCGGCGGCGATCTTCTGCATGGGCGCCGTGAAGTTGGCGGCCACGGCCACCGACACCTGCTCGGCATGGGCCGCAGTGGCGCCAGCGAAGGCCAGGCCGATGGCGCTGAGAAGGGTGAGAAGGCGGGCGTTGGGCATCTGCATGGCGGTAGGGCGCGCAAGCGCTATTCAGTGATGGAATAGCGAAAGTATAGAAGCACCGCCACGGCGGCGTGCGAGCGCACGCCTGGATGCCACTGCACCCGGCTGGGTTGGTTCTACACTGTGGCCATGATGTTCCCCACCGAAATCCTCGCCGCCTACCTTGCCGCCGTGATCATCGTGGTCTTCGCGCCGGGGCCGGACAACATCCTGGCCATCAGCCGCGGCCTGAGCCAGGGGCGCCTGGCCGCCGTGCTGTCGTCCATCGGCGCGGGCCTGGGCATCATGGTGCATACCGTGGCGGCCACGCTGGGGCTCACGCTGATCGTGCAGGCCTCGCCGCTGGCCTTCTGGGTGGTCAAGATCGCGGGTGCGGCCTACCTGCTGTACCTGGGGTACAAGGCCCTCACGTCGGGCAACCTGATCTCGTTTGCCCCTGCGGCGCGCCAGCCGCTGGCCAAGGTGTTCGGCGTGGGTTTGTTCTCCAACGTGCTCAACCCCAAGCCGGGGCTGTTCGTGCTGGCCTTCATCCCCCAGTTCGTGGATGCCGCACGCGGCCCGGTGGCCACGCAGATGCTGGTGTACGGCGCCATCTTCGCGGTGCTCACGGCCCTCATCTTCTCGGTGCTGGGCAGTTGCGCAGCGCAGCTCTCGGGCTGGCTGGCGCGGCGCCCGCGCGCCACGAAGTGGCTCAACACCGGTGCCGGTGTGACCTTCATCGCTTCGGGCATCTCGGTGCTGGCACTGGGCAACCGGCGCTAGGCACGGCGTCGTCGCTCGATGCCCGGCACCTCCTCTGTTTCGTTTGCCGGCGCGCTCAGCCATGACATGGCCGACAAGCGCATCGCCATCCTGCGCGAGATCGGCGCGGGCGGCTCCATCTCGCAGGCCGCGCGCGCCGTGGGCGTGAGCTACAAGGCTGCCTGGCAGGCGCTCGACACCCTGACCAACCTGGCGGGCACGCCTCTGGTGGACCGCGCCGTAGGGGGGGCCGGCGGCGGTGGTGCACAACTGACGGATGCCGGCCACCAGTTGCTGGCGGCCGCCGATGCCATGGCCGAAGCGCGCAGCGCCGTGCTCGCCCGCTGGGAGGGCCGGGCAGGCCCTGCGGCAGCGCGCCTGGCGGTGCGCACCAGCATGCGCAACCAGTGGCCCTGCGCCGTGCAGCGGCTTGAAATGCTCGGCCAGATCGTGCGCGTGCACCTGGGCCGGACTGCGGACGATGACGCCGCCTTTCTCAGCGCCCGCATCACCCGTGAAAGCGCCGAACTGCTGGGCCTGGCGCCCGGCCTGGTGGTGCAGGCGCTGTGCAAGGCCACGGCGGTGCAGGTGGAGCGCGCCGGGGTCGATCCGCCGCGGGCCGAACCCGGGGTCTGCCGGCTGCCCGCCAAGGCCGTGCGTGTGGTGCGCGGCGAGACGGGCGACGAGGTGTCCGCCGAGCTCACGGGTGGCATCCAGATGGTGGGCTTCGCCGTGCCGGACAGCGGCCTGCGCACCGGCAGCCGCGTGCTGCTGGTGGTAGAGGACAACGCCGTCGTGATCGCGCTCGCACAGGGCTGATACGGATTTGCCTTCAAGCGTCTAACGTCGTTGGTTCGCCTTGCCGAGCTATAGCACTGTCCGCGGCTTGCCGCCTAGTCATACGGTTGAAGGCAGATCCGTAGGGGCCGGATCAGTGCCCTTTCTGGGCCCCTAATTTGCGGTAGACGGTTGCCCGGCTGATGCCCAGTGCGCGCGCCGCCTCGGCCACATTGCCGCGGGCGTCCTGCACGGCCTGGCGGATGAGGGCGGTTTCGGCTTCGCGCAGAGGCGCACTGGTCGCAGCATGGGCAGGCGCGGGCGCCCGCGCCAGGCCACTGCCCTGGCCGGCAGGCCGGGCAGGCAGTGCCATGCCCTGCAGCCGCAGGCCTGACCACAAGGGCATGTCCATTGGCGCAGGGCCGCTGCGCTGCTGCTGCAGCGCAGCGTCGAACAGCAGCGGCCAGGGCAGGGCCAGCAGGTCCCCGGCGTGCGGCCGTGTGCCCGGCGCGCGCAGCGGCTGCGGCACCAGCTGGCGTGCCGTGCGGTTGGTGCCCACCACATAGCCGTCGGCATCCAGCAGCATCAGGCCGTCGCCTTCGCCGCCCAGTGTGCTGCCAGGCCAGTTCAGGCGCAGCAGCAGCGCGTGGGGCAGCTGCAGCAGCAGCGCGTCTTCGATGGCGCGTGCGGACCGGGCCACCAGGTGGCGCAGCTCGGGGCGTTCGGGCACGTCCACGCCCGTCAGGTCGAGCATGCCGATGCACTGGCCCTGCGGGTCGAACAGCGGTGCACCGGCGCAGCTGTAGCTGGTGTTGTCGTTGAAGAAGTGCTCGCCCCGGTGCAGCCAAACGGGCTGCAGCTCGGCCAGGGCCGCACCGATGGCGGTGGTGCCCACGGTTGTCTCCGACAGGTCGATGCCCACGCGGCCGATGGCGCGCACGCGCGCATCGTGGCGGTCCAGCGCGCCCTGCACATCCACCACCACGCCGCGCGTGTCGGTGAGGATCGCGAAGTAGTGCATGCCGGCAATCGCGCGGGTCAGGTGGGCCAGCACCGGGCGGGCGGCCTGCAGCAGATGGCGGTGCTGTTCGGCCACGTTGCGCAGCATGGCCACGCTCACCAGGTCGAAGGCCACGCGCTGGCCGGGCGCGCGCCCCAGCGCCAGGCAGCGCTGCCAGGAGCGCACGATCCAGGGCTCGATGCCCAGGGCGGCCGGCACCTGTCCCTGGCTGAGCAGGGCGGTGCGCGCCTGCGCAATCAGGGCCTGGCGCTCGGCGGGCGGGGGCAGGGCGGCGGACAGCATGGCGACTCCCGGGTGTGGCTGGCTGGTGGGGCTGGCTTGGCGTGCCTTGGCGGTGCGGTCGCGGCACCGGCAGGCAATCCGCATGATGCGCGGGTGTGCACTGCAACATGTTTCATTTTGAGAATATCCGCCGCAGCGCGCCCTGAATCTAGGGTTGACCCTAGGAATCGGGCCCCGCGCCCAGCCCAAGATGCGGCTTGCAGATCCAGCCAACACCCTCCGAGGAGACAGCCAGATGCAAGTTCAGTTCACCGTCAACGGCCGCGCGGCCAGCGTTGACGTCCCCCCCAACACCCTGCTGGTCCACGCGCTGCGAGAGCACCTGCTGCTCACCGGCACGCACGTGGGCTGCGACACCAGCCAGTGCGGCGCCTGCACGGTGCACGTCAACGGCCGGGCCGTCAAATCTTGCGCCATGCTGGCCGTGCAGGCCCAGGGCGCCGAGGTGCAGACCATCGAGGGGCTGGCCGCGCCCGACGGCACCATGCACCCCATGCAGGCGGCCTTCAAGGAGTGCCATGGCCTGCAGTGCGGCTTCTGTACACCCGGCATGGTGATGAGCGCGGTGGACCTGTGCAAGAACCATCCCCAGGCCAGCGAGGGCGAGATCCGCGAGCTGCTGGAGGGCAACATCTGCCGCTGCACCGGCTACCAGAACATCGTGCGCGCGGTGCAGCATGGCCAAAAAGCCATGGCCTCCGCCTGAGTCACGTCCCTCATTCCACCAGGAGACAAGACCATGGGTGCATCCGACTTTTCCAAGCTTCCCCACATCGGTGAATCGCTTCGCCGCAAGGAAGACTACCGTTTTCTGACCGGTGCCGGCCAGTACACCGACGACGTGGTGCTGGCCGCGCAGAGCCATGCCGTGTTCCTGCGTTCACCGCATGCCCACGCTCGCATCAATAGCATCAACATCGACGCCGCCAAGGCCGCGCCTGGCGTGCTGGGCGTGTTCGTCGGCACCGATGTGGCGGCCGACAACATCAACGGCCTGCCCTGCGGCTGGCTCATCACCAGCACCGATGGCCAGCCCATGAAGGAGCCGCCGCACCCCATCCTGGCGCAGGGCAAGGTGCGCTACGTGGGCGACCAGGTGGCCATGATCGTGGCCCTCACGCAGCAGCAGGCGCGCGACGCGGCCGAACTGGTGGAGGTGGATTACGACGTGTTGCCCGCCGTGGTCAGCGTGGCCGATGCCGCTGCCGGCAAGGTGGCCGGTGCGGGCCTGCATGATGCCGCGGCCGACAACCACTGCTACAAATGGGCGATTGGCGACAAGGGCGCGGTGGACTCGGTGTTTGCGAGTGCTGCGCACGTGACGCAGCTCGATCTGGTGAACAACCGCCTGATCCCCAATGCGATGGAGCCGCGCACGGCCATCGGCTCGTACAGCCGCGCCAACGACGAGTACACGCTGTACGTGAGCAACCAGAACCCGCACGTGGAGCGGCTGTTGATGACGGCCTTCGTGATGGGCCTGCCCGAGCACAAGGTGCGTGTGATCGCGCCCGACGTGGGCGGGGGCTTCGGCTCCAAGATCTTCTTGTATGCCGAGGACGTGTGCCTGACCTGGGCCGCCAAGAAGCTCAACCGCAACATCAAGTGGGTGGCCGACCGCAGCGAGTCCTTCCTGACGGACGCGCATGGCCGCGACCATGTGAGCCATGCCGAGATGGCGATGGACAAGGACGGCAAGTTCCTGGCCATGCGCGTGCACACCGATGCCAACATGGGTGCCTACCTGTCCACCTTTGCCAGCGCCGTGCCCACCATCCTCTACGCCACGCTGCTGGCCGGGCAGTACACCACGCCGCAGGTCTACGTGGAGGTGGATGCCTGGTTCACCAACACCTCTCCGGTCGATGCCTACCGCGGCGCGGGCCGGCCCGAGGCCACCTACCTGCTCGAGCGCCTGGTCACCCGCTGCGCCTGGGAGCTGGGCCTGTCGCAGGACGAGATCCGCAAGCGCAACTTCATCACCACCTTCCCCTACCAGACCCCGGTGGCGCTGCAGTACGACGTGGGCGACTACCACGCCTGCATGAACCAGGCGCAGGAGCTGGCCGACGTGGCCGGCTTCGAGGCGCGCAAGAGCGCCAGCGCCGCCAAGGGCCTGCTGCGCGGCATGGGCTACAGCAGCTACATCGAGGCCTGCGGCATCGCACCGTCGAACATCGCCGGGGCCCTGGGCGCGCGGGCGGGACTGTTCGAATGCGGCGAGGTGCGCGTGCACCCCACGGGCAGCGTGACGGTGTTTACCGGCTCGCACAGCCACGGCCAGGGGCACGAGACCACGTTTGCGCAGGTGGTGGCCGCGCGGCTGGGCATCCCGGTGGAGAACGTGGACATCGTGCATGGCGACACCGGCCGCGTGCCGTTTGGCATGGGCACCTACGGCTCGCGCTCCATCAGCGTGGGCGGGGCGGCCATCATGAAGGCGCTGGACAAGATCGAGGCCAAGGCCAAGAAGATCGCCGCCCACCTGATGGAGGCCAGCGATGCCGACATCGACTTTAGCGGCGGCGAGTTCACCGTGCGCGGCACGGACAAGAAGATCCCCTTCGGCCAGGTGGCGCTCACGGCCTATGTGCCGCACAACTACCCGCTCGACAAGCTCGAACCGGGCCTCAACGAGACGGCCTTCTACGACCCGACGAACTTCACCTTCCCGGCCGGCACCTACATCTGCGAGGTGGAGGTGGACCCGATGACCGGCTCCACCCGGGTGGACCGCTTCACAGCGGTGGACGACTTCGGCACCATCATCAACCCCATGATCGTCGAGGGCCAGGTGCATGGCGGGCTGGTGCAGGGCATCGGCCAGGCGCTGATGGAGAACTGCGTGTACGACCGCGAGACCGGCCAGTTGCTCACCGGCAGCTTCATGGACTACGCCATGCCGCGCGCCGATGACTTCCCCGAGTTCAAGCTCGGCCATGTCTGCACGCCGTGCACGCACAACCCGCTCGGTACCAAGGGCTGCGGCGAGGCCGGCGCCATCGGCTCGCCGCCGGCGGTGATCAACGCCTTGCTCGACGCCCTGCGCCCGCTGGGCGTGAAGGATTTCGACATGCCGGCCTCTCCTCACCGCGTGTGGGATGCCATTCAAAGTGCCAAGGCCTGAGGAGAAGCACCATGTACGCATTCACCTATGAAACCCCGGCCAGCGTGGCCGATGCAGCGCGCCTGGCAGCGGCCGGCGGCAAGGCCATCGCGGGCGGGCAGAGCCTGCTGCCCTCCATGCGGCTGCGCCTGGCCAATCCGGGCCAGATCATCGACCTCAATGGCATTCCCGAGCTGGCGGGCATCCGCCGCGAAGGCAATGCCCTGGTGATCGGTGCGATGGCGCGGCACATGGACGTTGCCGCCAGCGCGGACGTCAAGGCCGCCATCCCGGCCCTGGCCGACCTGGCCGCACACATCGGCGACCGCCAGGTGCGCGCCCGCGGCACGCTGGGCGGCTCGGTGGCCAACAACGACCCTGCGGCCTGCTACCCCAGCGCCGTGCTGGCCCTGGGTGCCACCGTCATCACCGACCAGCGCGAGATCGCGGCGGACGACTTCTTCGTGGGCATGTACACCACGGCGCTGCAGGAGGGCGAACTGATCACCGCGATCCGCTTCCCCGTCCCGAAACGCGCGGCCTACCTCAAGTTCAAGCAGGCGGCTTCGCGCTTCTCGCTGGTAGGCGTGTTCGTCGCGCAGACCGATGCCGGCGTGCGCGTGGCCGTCACCGGTGCCGCGAGCAGCGTGTTCCGCCAGCAGGCACTGGAGGCCGCGCTGAACAAGGACTTCTCGGTGGCCTCGGCCGCCGGGGTGAAGGTGGACGCCAGCGACCTGAACACCGACATCCACGCCAGCGCCATCTACCGTGCCAACCTGATCAGCGTGCAGACGCAGCGGGCCGTGGCGCAGATGCTGGGCTGACGCCTTGCCACCAGAACTGGCCTCCATCGACGACCTGGTGCAGGCCCTGCAGCGCGTGGGCTATTTCGCCGACCGGCGCCTGGCGACCGCCGTGTTCCTGGCCCTCAGGCTGCAGCGCCCGCTGCTGCTCGAAGGCGAGCCCGGCGTGGGCAAGACGGCGCTGGCCAAGGCGTTGTCCGAAGTGCTGGCGCGCAGCCTGATCCGTTTGCAGTGCTACGACGGCCTGGAGCAGCGCGAGGCGCTGTACGAGTGGAACTATGCAGCGCAGCTACTCCACATGCGCGCAGCAGAACTCGTGCACCATGCCCCCACGCTCGGCACTGGCGTGTCCTCGCTGCCCCCCGAGGGGGCGCTCGCGCCTTCGGGCGGCCGTGCAGCGCTCGGCGGTGCCAGGGACATCGAAGCCGAGGTCTACCAGGAGCGCTACCTGATCCGCCGCCCGCTGCTGCAGGCGCTGCAGGCCCCCGCACCCGGCGCCGTGCTGCTGATCGACGAGGTGGACCGGGCTGACGAGCCCTTCGAGGCCTTTCTGCTCGAATACCTGGGTGAGTACCAGGTCAGCATTCCCGAGATCGGCACGGTGCGCGCCACGGCCACCCCGGTGACCCTGCTCACCAGCAACCGCACGCGCGACCTGCACGATGCCGTCAAGCGCCGCTGCCTGTACCACTGGCTCGACTATCCCGAGCGCGAGCGCGAGCTGGCCATCGTGCGCGCCCAGGTGCCCGGTGCCAGCGAAGCCCTGGCCGCGCAGGTGGCCGACTTCGTGCACCGGCTGCGCAGCCAGCCGTTTGCCAATGCCTTCCAGCGCGCGCCCGGCATCGCAGAGAGCGTGGAGTGGGCCAAGGCGCTGGTGGCGCTCGACACCCTGGTGGTGGACCCGGAGATCGTGTCCGACACCGCCGGCATTCTGTTCAAGCAGCGCGAGGACGTGGCGGCGCTGACGCGGGACATGGCGGCAGAACTCCTGAAGCCAATGGAAGAAGCGGGCTGACATGAATGCTGCACCCTCCGCCGCAACCGCTGCAACCGCCTCGCAGCTCGGCGACGCCCGCATCGGCAAGCTGGCCGACAACCTCACGGGCTTTGGCCGCACCCTGCGCCGCGCCGGCGTGCGCGTGGACGCCGCGCGCATGGCGCTGGCCCAGCAGGCGGTGATGCTGGTGGGCATGCCGCGCCAGGACTTCGCGGCCGCGCTGGAGACCGTGCTGGTCAGCCGCGAGCAGGATCGGCTGGTGTTCCGCGAACTGTTCGATGCCTACTTCAAGAACCCCAACGTGGCGCAGAAGCTGCTGGCCCAGATGCTGCCCAGCGCCGAATCCAAGGCCGAGCCTGTGAAACGCCGCCCGCGCGTGAGCGAGGCGCTGGCGCCTGTGCGCGCCGCACGCAACGCCCCGCCGCGCGAGGAGGATAAGGTCGATTTCGACGCCGCGATGACCGCCAGCGACATGCAGCGCCTGCGCCAGGCCGATTTCAACCAGCTTTCGGCCAGCGAGTACCGGCTGGTGGCGCAGCTCGCGCGCGAGATTCCGCTGCCACTGCCCGATTTTGCCGCGCGCCGCACCCGGCCCGGAGCGCGCGGCACCCGACCGCACTGGCCTGGCGCCATGCACCAGGCGGCGCGCACGGGCGGTGAATTCCTGCGGGTGCCGCTGCTGCAGCGCCGCCGCCAGCCCCTGCCGCTGCTGGTGCTGGTGGACGTGTCTGGTTCCATGGAGCGCTATGCACGACTGCTGCTGGCCTTTTTGCACGCCGCCACGGCGCCGCGCCGCGCGGGCGCGTTGCGGCGCGACGTGTTCGCCTTCGGCACCGGCCTCACGGACCTGACCCCGGCCTTTCGCCTCGCGGACACCGATGCCATGCTGGAGACTGCCAGCCATGCCATCGACGATTTTGCCGGCGGCACCCGCATGGGCGAGAGCCTGCGCACCCTGCGGCTGTGCCATGCGCGCCGGCTGGTGGGCCGGCGCACGCTGGTGCTGCTGATCACCGACGGCCTGGACACGGGCGCGCCCCAACTGCTGGGGCAGGAGCTCGCCTGGCTGCGCCGCCACTGCGCGCGCCTGCTGTGGCTCAACCCACTGCTGCGTTTTGAGGGCTATGTGCCAGCGGCGCGCGGCGCATCGGTGCTGCACCGCGAGGCGCACGGCATGCTGGCCGTGCACAACCTGAGCCGCCTGCAGGACCTGGCCGGCAGTCTGGCGGCCGTACTGCGGCAATGACGGCCCCGACCTGACCGAATCACCGAGGAAGATCACTATGGAAATGCAAGCCAGCCGCCCCCTTGCCGCCAGCCAGAGCCAGGCCTGGGAGGCGCTCAACGACCCCGAGGTGCTCAAGCTGTGCATTCCCGGCTGCGAAAAGATCGAGCCCACGGGCGAGAACCAGTACAGCGTGGCCATGGCCCTCAAGATCGGGCCGGTGTCGGCCAAGTTCGCGGGCAAGATCACGCTGTCCGACATCGTGCCGCCCGAAAGCTACACCATCGCCTTCGATGGCTCGGGCGGCGTGGCCGGCTTTGGCAAGGGCAATGCCCAGGTGCGGCTGGAGGCGCTGCCGCCCGAAGGCGGCGAGGAGCGCTGCACGCTGCACTACACCGTGCATGCCACCGTGGGCGGCAAGATCGCCCAACTGGGCCAGCGCCTGATCGACGGCGCCGCCAAGGGCATGGCTGAGGATTTCTTCAAGCGCTTCGACAACGAGATGCAGCGCCGCCACCCGCCCGCCCAGGGGGAGAGCGATGCCGATCCCCCCGACACCGTGCCGGCCGAGATCCCCACCCAGCCGGGCGAAGATGCCGGGCCGCCGAGCGGCTTTGTGCCGAGCCAGCGCGCCGGCCTGCAGGCCGCCGGCGGGGCAGACGCTCCCAGCGGCGGCGTTCCCGTCTGGGTCTGGGTGGCGGGTGCCGCGGCACTGGTGGCACTGGCCTGGTGGCTGAACTAAGAAGGTATGAACGAACCCGCCATGCCCGCTCATCCCGCCAAAACACGCGCGCTCGTCGTTGCAAATGCTCGCCATAGCCCGAGCTATGGCTGTGCTTTGCGCCTAGATCGCACGCGTTGTGGCAGCCTGCTCGGACACGCCGGATTCATTCACACCTTCTGAGCTTTCCCTCTGGCGCACGGAACCGCCGGGCCTTGGGCACAATCTACGCACGATGACGATGGAAAACCTCGATGTGATGGTGTTGCGCTCCCTGCACGGCTGGCGTGCCGCCGGCCGGCGTGCGCTGCTGGCCACGGTGGTGCGGACCTGGGGGTCATCCCCCCGGCCCGTGGGCTCGATCATGGCGCTGTGCGACGACGGTGCGGTGGTGGGCTCGGTCTCGGGCGGCTGCATCGAGGACGACCTGATCGACCGCCACACCCGCGCCTATGCGCAAGAGCGTGCTGGTGCCACGGGGCATGAGCACCGCATTCCCCAGGGCCCGCCATCCTTCGTCAAGTACGGCATCACGGCCGACGAGGCACACCGCTTCGGCCTGCCCTGCGGCGGCACGCTGGAACTGCTGCTCGAATACGACCCCGATCCCGCCGGCCTGGCCGAGTTGATCGCCGCGCTCGACGCCGGCCGGCTGGTGCAGCGCTCCGTGCGCCTGGCCGATGGCGCAGCCACCCTGGCCATTGCCACCGAGCCCGCCGAACTGGCCGTGGATGCACAGCAACTGACCAATACCTTCGGCCCCGAGTACCGCATGCTGATCATCGGCGCCGGGCAGATGGCCGAGTACCTGGCCACCATGGCCTTGTTCAACGGTTTCGCGGTGACCGTGTGCGACCCGCGCGAGGAATACCGCCATGGCTGGAAGGTGCCCGGCGCCACCCTGGTGAGCGACATGCCCGACGACGTGGTGGTGCAGTTCAAGCCCGACCGGCGCAGCTGCGTGGTTGCGCTCACGCACGACCCCAAGCTCGACGACCTGGCCCTGCTCGAAGCCCTGTCGTCCGAAGCCTTCTACGTGGGCGGCATCGGCTCGCGGCGCAACAACGATGCGCGCCGCGCGCGCATGATCGAGCACTTCGAGCAGACCGAGGCCAGCCTGGCGCGCCTGCGCGGGCCCATCGGCATCTACATCGGCAGCAAGACCCCGCCCGAGATCGCCGTGAGCGTGATGGCCGAGATCCTGGCCGTGAAGAACGGCGTGGCCCTGCCGCGCGTGATGGAGGTCGGTCAGGCGAAGAATGACCGCGACGTGGCGCACAACGACCCCGGGCCGCTGGTCTGTGCGGTGAGCCGCTGACCGTTCAGCGGCTGCGGGCCTGCAGTTCCCGCTGCACATGCAGCAGCAGCCCCTCGCAGGCGTCCTCCACCAGGTCCAGCACATCATCGAAGCCCGTTGCGCCGCCGTAGTAGGGGTCGGGCACCACCGGGCTTTGCATGTGCAGGCAGAACTCCGTGAGGCGCCTGAGCTTGTGGGCGTGCGCGGGCGGGCACAGCTCCTGCGCCATGGCCAGGTTGTCCCAGTCCATGGCGAGGACCAGGTCGTGCGCGGCAAAGTCGGCCAGCAGCATCTGCCGCGCGCGCAAATCCGACAGGTCGTAGCCGCGCCGTGAGGCATGGCGCTGCGAGCGGTGGTCCGGCGGCTCGCCCGGGTGGTAGTTGTGCGTGCCCGCCGAGTCCACGCGCAACCGGTCGGCCAGGCCTGCGGCCTGCACGCGTTGGCGGAACACGCCGTGCGCCGTGGGGCTGCGGCAGATGTTCCCCATGCAGAGAAAAAGAACGGAGTAGCCCGCCGCGGTTGGTTGCTGTGCCATGTGTGTGCCCCTCATGCAAAACGGCCCGCGTGGGGCCGTTCTGGAGTGTCGCATGGCAGGCGATCAGGCGTGCGCCACCTGGCGCTTGGCGTCGTGGTAGGCCAGAGTGCCGCGGGTCACCACGCTGTCGCCGGGCAGCACCGCGCCCGCATCGTGCTCGGGGGCCCCCTTCAGCCGGTCGTAGATCGGCGCGAAGTCGATCTTGGCCAGCTCCAGCAGCTCGTCCAGGTGGCCCAGCACAAAGTAGGTTTCCTGGAAGTCGTCGATGCGGTAGTTGGTCTGCATCACCCGCTCCAGCTCAAAGCGCACGCGGTTGGGCGAATCGCTTTCGACCGAAAAGCGCGTCTCGCTGGCCGAGGAGGCAATGCCCGCACCGTAGATGCGCAGGCCGTCGCTCTGCTGCACCAGGCCGAACTCCACGGTGTACCAGTAGACCCGGGCCAGCTTTTCCAGCACGCCCAGGCGGTAGGCCCTGAGGCCGCCTTCGCCATAGGCCTGGATGTAGTCCGCGATCACCGGGTTCATCAGCATCGGCACATGGCCGAACACGTCGTGGAAGACATCGGGTTCTTCCAGGTAGTCGAGCTCATGCGGCTTGCGGATGAACTGGCCCGCCGGAAAGCGCCGGTTCGCCAGGTGCTCGAAGAACACCTCGTCGGGCACCAGTCCGGGCACGGCCACCACTTCCCAGCCAGTGCGCTTCTTGAGTACCTTGGACATCTGCTCGAAGTCGGGAATCTGCTCCGGGCCAATGGGCAGGTCCTGCATGCCGCGGATGAACTCGTCGCAGGCGCGCCCGGGCAGCAGTTTCGACTGCCGCTCGAACAGGGTGCGCCACACACCGTGCTCTTCCTGGGTGTAGCGGGCCCAGCCCTGGTCGATGGTCCAGTCGGGGCGCTCCGGGGCTTGTGCCTCTCCGGCCGCCAGCCCGTGCTTGGCGGTTTCCTTGAGTTGCTGCTGCAGCATGCCTGTCTCCTAAGCGGCGGCCTGGGCTGCCGCGATGCGGTTCATCAGCCGGGCCATCTCGATGTCCTTGCCAGAGATGCCGTCCACGTCGTGCGTGGTCAGCGTGACCGACACGCGGTGGTAGACGTTGGACCACTCGGGGTGGTGGTTCATGCGTTCCGCATGCAGGGCGACCTGGGCCATGAAGCCGAAGGCCTGCACGAAGTCGGCGAACTGGAACTCCTTGGTGATCAGGCCGCCGCGCGCCTCGGCATGCGTCCAGCCGGCCAGGGAGGGCAGTTGCGCTGCCAGCTCCTCGGGCGTGAGCTTCATGCCGCTTCCTTGGCGGGGGCCTTGTCGGTGGCGGTGAGCACACCGCGGTTGATCTGGTCGCGCTCCAGCGATTCGAACAGCGCCTTGAAGTTGCCTTCTCCAAAGCCTTCGCGGTAGTTGCCCTTGCGCTCGATGAACTCGAAGAACACGGGGCCCAGCATGGGCTGCGAGAAGATCTGCAGCAGCAGGCGCGGCTGGCCGCCTTCGGTGGTGCCGTCGAGCAGAATGCCGCGGGCCTGCAGCTCGCCCACCTGCTGGCCGTGGCCGGGCAGGCGCTTTTCCAGGTTCTCGTAATAGACCTCGTTGGGCGCGGTCAGCAAGGGGATGCCGGCCATCTGCAACTGGTCGATGGATTCGAGCAGGTTGTCGGTCAGCAGCGCGATGTGCTGGATGCCTTCGCCGTTGAACTGCATCAGAAACTCTTCGATCTGGCCGCCGCCCTGGCGCGATTCCTCGTTCAACGGGATGCGGATCAGGCCGTCCGGTGCCGTCATGGCCTTGGAGGCCAGGCCCGTGTACTCGCCCGAGATGTCGAAGTAGCGGATTTCGCGGAAGTTGAACAGCTTGGTGTAGAAGTCGGCCCAGTAGGACATGCGGCCGCGGTACACGTTGTGCGTGAGGTGGTCCACCACCTGGAAGCCATGGCCCTTGGGGTGCAGGTCCACACCGGGCAAAAATTCGAAGTCGATGTCGTAGATCGACTTGCCGTCTTCGAAGCGGTCGATCAGGTACAGCGGCGCACCACCGATGCCCTTGATCGCGGGCAGGCGCAGCTCCATGGGGCCGGTGGGGATCTCGACGGGCTGGGCACCCAGCTCCAGGGCGCGGTTGTAGGCCTTGTGCGCATCGCGCACGCGAAAGGCCAGGCCGCAGGCCGCGGCGCCATGCTCGCCGGCGAAGTAGGCGGCGTTGCCAGGTTCGTTGTTGACGATGAAGTTGATGCCGCCCTGGCGGTACAGCAGCACGTTCTTGGAGCGGTGCTTGGCCACCAGCGAAAAGCCCATCTTCTCGAACATCGGCTCCAGCAAGCCGGGCTTGGGCGACGAGAATTCCACGAACTCGAAGCCGCACAGGCCCATGGGGTTGTCAAACAGATCGGTCATACATCGTCTCCAGAAGTGGGCAGCACTAAGGCCGGGGGATAGGGAGACTGTAGGGATTTCAAGGCGCAGTTATCTTGCAATTTCGGCATGCCAAGCACCGTTGTGCGCTGGATTCATGCGGGAAACCAAATGCAGTGCATTTGAAGAGCGCAAAGCACTGAACTTGTGCAGGCTTGCTGCTCATTGGGGCGTGGTTGAGCCAATGCACAAGGCCATCCTGGCAGTGCAGGCATGCGGGCCCCTGAGGAGGTGAAAGGCATCAAGTTTTCTGCATGCCTTGGGCGCTGAAACGGTATTTCTCACGCCGGCATCCCTTGACCATACTCAAGTCCCATAACAGGAGACAAGCGATGAACACCACCCGCCGCCAGTTCGCGGGCCTGCTGGGCGCCTCGGCCCTGGCCGCCCACAGCCCCTTTGCCTTCGCGCAGGACAGAACCATTCGCGTGCTCGTGGGCTACGCCGCGGGCGGCGCTGCCGACACCGTGGCCCGTGCCGTGGCCGAAGGCGTGCGCGGCCATGGCTTCAACATGCTGGTGGACAACAAGGGCGGTGCCGGCGGCCGGCTGGCCACCGAGGCCCTGATCGCGGCGCCAGCAGACGGCGCCACCCTGCTCATGACGCCCATGGGCAACCTGACCCTGTACCCCCACGTCTTCAAGTCCCTGTCGTACGACCCGCTCAAGCAGTTCGTCGGCGTGGGCAAGGCCTGCAGCATGAGCTTTGCCCTGGCCGTGAGCGCCAACAGCCCGGCAAAGACGCTCAAGGAGTTCCTGGACCTGGCGCGCAAGGACAACGCCCTGGCCGCCTACGGCACGCCCGGTGCGGGCACGGCCATGCACTTCATCGGCCAGCTGCTGGGCAAGGCCGCCAAGGTGCCGCTGGCGCACGTGGCCTACCGCGGCGGCTCGGCCGCGGTGACCGATGCCATCGGCGGCGTGCTGCCCTGCGTGATCACCACCCTGCCCAACCTGCTGCCCATGCACAAGTCGGGCAAGCTGCGCATCCTGGCGATCTCCGATGAGGCGCCGCTGGCCGCGCTGCCCGGCGTGCCCACCTTCAAGTCGTTGGGCTACGGCGACCTGGCGATCACCGAGACCTTCGCCCTGTTCGCTCGGGCCGGAACGCCCGCGCCCCTGGTCGCGCAGCTCAACAAAAGCGCCACGGAGGCCGTGCAGTCCGAAAAGATCGCCTCGCTGCTGCACAAGCTCGAATACCAGCCCCAGACCGCCACCACCGAAGCCCTGGACAGGCAACTGCGCGAGGACCATGCGCGCTGGGGCCAGATCGTGAAGGCATCCGGCTACACACCTGAAGACTCGTGACTTGATGAGAGATACCCGACCCATGCCACGCCGCAACGTCATCGTGATCATGTCCGACGAGCATGATCCCCGCATCATGGGCTGTGCCGGCCATGCCTTCGTGAAGACGCCGCACCTGGACGCACTCGCCGCGCGCGGCGTGCGCTTCACCGATGCCTACACCCCCAGCCCCATCTGCGTGCCTGCGCGCGCCGCTTTCGCCACCGGCCTGCGCGTGCACCAGACGCGCCACTGGGACAACGCCATGCCCTACGTGGGCGACCCTCGCGGCTGGGGCCATGTGCTGCAGCGCCAGGGGGTGCGCGTCGAGAGCATCGGCAAGCTGCACTACCGCGCCGAGGAAGACCCCGCCGGCTTCGACAAGGAGCACATCCCCATGCATGTGGTGGGCGGCCATGGCATGGTGTGGGCGTCCATCCGCGACCCCTACATTTCCAGCCCCAGCGGCAAGCGCATGCTGGGCGAGCACATCGGCGCTGGCGAATCGCACTACACCGCCTACGACCGCGAGGTCACTGGCCGTGCGGTCGAGTGGATCCGCGATGCGGGAACCCGCCCCGACGAGCCCTTCGTGCTTTATGTGGGCCTGGTGGCGCCGCACTTTCCGCTGGTTGCTCCTGAGGAGTTCTTCGCGCTGTATTCCGATGAAGTGATGCCGGAGCCCAAGCTGCAGCCTGCAAGCGGCTACCAGCGCCACCCCTGGGTGCAGGCCTACGCGGACTTCATGGACAACGAAGGCGAGTTCAAGAGCCCCGAGGAGCGGCGGCAGGCCTTCGTGGCCTACTACGCGCTGTGCAGCTTCCTGGACCACAACGTGGGCCGCATCACCCAGGCCCTGCGCGATGCAGGGCTGGAGGGCGACACCACCCTGGTCTACACCTCGGACCATGGCGACAACCTGGGCACGCGCGGGCTGTGGGGCAAGTCCACGCTGTACCAGGAAAGCGTGCGCGTGCCCATGCTCGTGGCGGGCCAGGGCGTGCAACCCGGGGTCTGCGAGACGCCGGTGGACTTGCTCGATCTGTTCCCCACCATCCTGCAGGGCGTGGGCATCAACCCGGCGCCCGAGATGCAGGACCGGCCCGGCCGCTCGCTGCTGGACCTGGCGCAAGGCCCGGCCGAGCCCGAGCGCGTGGTCTTCAGCGAATACCACGCGGCCGGCAGCAACACGGCCGGCTTCATGGTGCGCAAGGGGCGCTACAAGTATCACTACTACGTGCGCCACCGGCCCGAACTGTTCGACCTGGTGGCGGACCCTGAGGAACTCGCCGACCTGGCGGGCGATCCCGCCTTTGCCGACGTGCTGTGCGCCATGGAGGCCGAGCTGCGCGCTATCTGCGACCCTGAGGCCGTGGACGCTCTGGCCAAGGCCGACCAGCAGCGCATGATCGAGCGCCTGGGCGGCGTGCAGGTGGCCTCGCGCATGGGCGCCGGGGGCGCCACGCCCGTACCGCAGGAGGCGCTGGCCACTGCCGAGGCCCGATGAAGGGGCCTGCCTGGCGGCACGAGGGCGAGGAGCCCGACCACCGCTTCACCCTGGCCAATGAGCGCACCTTCCTGGCCTGGATCCGCACCGCCCTGGCCGTGCTGGCGGGCGGCGTGCTGCTGGAGCAGTTCGCCACCCGGCTGCAGCCGCGCCTGCTGGTCTCGGCCATTGCGCTGCTGATGTGCGCGCTGGCCGCCGCCTTGTGCGTGCTGGCCTACCGGCGCTGGCGCGCCAACGAGATCGCCATGCGCCGCAAGGGCGCGCTGCCCGCTACTGCGGCGCTGGCCGTGCTGGCGGCCGGCCTGTTCCTGGTGGCGGTGCTGCTGCTGGGCCTGGTGCTGTGGCTTTCGCTCTAGGGACCGCGCGCGATCCGGGCCTGCAGCCCGAGCGCACCAGCCTGGCCTGGACGCGCACGGCCCTGGCCGTGCTGCTGAACGCCCTGGTGGCGCTGCGCGGCGCCTGGATCGATGGCTCGGCCATGCTGCTGGCCACTGGCGCCATGCTGGCGCTGGCGGCCTGTGCGCTGTACGGCTATGGCGTGCACCGCGGCCGTGTGCTGCTGGCCTGCGAAGGCCAGGTACCCCACCCGGCCGGCCTGGCCCGGGTGGCGGCATTGGTTCTGCTGGCCTGCGCTACGGGCGTGGCGGGCGTCGCCTGGCACCTGCTGCATTAGAGTCTGGGCATGACCCCCCGCCAGCTCAAGTACTTCGTCGAGATCGCGCGGTCCGGCAGCATCACGACGGCCGCTTCCACCCTGCACATCGCCCAGCCGGCGCTGAGCCACCACATCGCGGCGATGGAGGAAGAACTGGGCGTGGTGCTGCTGCAGCGCCATGCGCGCGGCGTGCGCCTCACCATGGAGGGGCAACGCCTGTTTGACCGGGCGGCCTCCATCCTGCGGCAGATGGAACGCCTGCGCGAGGACGTGCGCGACGCGGCCTCGCAGTTCCGCGGCGTGGTGCGCGCCTGCATCGTCGGCTCGGTCGCGCCCGTGCTGGTGGTGCCCCTGTACCGGCTGATAGAGGAGCGCGCGCCCGAGGTGCAGCTGCACCTGAGCACCGCCATGTCGCGCGAGGCCCAGACCCTGGTGGAGGCGCGGCGCGTCGACCTGGCGCTGCTGCCCACGGCGTCCGAGATGGCCAAGCTCGAATCCCGGCCCGCCTACGAGGAGGATTTCTGCCTGTTCGGCACCCGGGAGCAGATGGGCGATGCCACGGGCGATATCGCCTTCCGCGCAATCGGCGACCGCCCGCTGGTGGAGCCCGACCGCGAGCACGACCTGCGCAAGCTCATCGAGCGCACGGCCGTCGCGCTCGATTGCCCGCTCAACGTGCGCTATGAGGTGAACAGCTCCGATCTGCTGCGCAGCATGGTCTGCGGCGGGCTGGCCTTCGCGGTCATGCCGCGCAATTCCTTCCCAGCGTTCGAGGCGCGCGGCATCGTGGCCCGGCGTATCGTGGAGCCGGTCCTGAGCCGTACCCAGTCGGTGGTCTGGTCGATGGAGCAGCCGCTGACGCCGGCCGGCCAACTGGTGCGCGACCTGCTGCTGGAGCTCATTGCCCAATTGCTGGCAGACGGGCAACTGGTGGGGCGCACGCTGCCATGAGGTTTATCTGATGGCGCATGGGTGCAAGGCGTATTTCTCCGCGTGCTTGTCTTTCCGTACAGTGCAATGACTTCGACGGAGACAAATGCAATGCAGACGATATCGCGGCAGGACATGCCGGTGCAAGACCTGGTGGATGCCCTGGCTGGCGTCCTTTCGCCCGCCCAGATCGTTCGGGACCCCGGCGTGACCGCCAGCCATGCGGGCGACTGGAGCGAGGCACCGCGCCATGCGCCCGCCCTGGTGGTGTTCCCGCGAACGCCGCAGGAGGTGGCTGGCGTGCTCGCGGTGTGCAGCCGCCTGGGCCAGCCCGTGGCCATTCAGGGTGGGCTGACGGGGCTGGCCGGTGGGGCCACGCCCTCGGGTGTGGAAGTGGCCCTGTCGCTGGCCAAACTCAACACCATCGAAGACATCGACACCGTTGGCGGGACGGCCGTGGTGCAGGCCGGCGTGGTGCTGGAGCAGCTGCAGCAGCGGGTGGAAGCAGAGGGTTGGTCCTTCCCGCTCGACCTGGGGGCGCGCGGCTCTTGCCAGGTGGGCGGCAATGCGGCCACCAATGCCGGCGGCAACCGGGTGATCCGCTTCGGCACCATGCGCGACCTGGTGCTGGGGCTGGAGGTGGCGCTGCCCGACGGCCGGCTCATGACCATGCTCAACCGCGTGACCAAGAACACCACGGGCGTGGACCTCAAGCACCTGTTCATCGGCGCGGAGGGCACGCTGGGCGTGATCACGCGCCTGGTGCTCAAGCTCTCGCCTCGGGCCACGGCGGCGAACACGGCGCTGTGCGCGCTGCCCTCGTTCGATGCGGCCACGCACCTGGTGCGCGACCTGCGCTGCGCACTGCCTGCGCTGTCGGCCTTCGAGGTGATGTGGGACGACTACCTGGAGGCGGCCATGGAGGTGACGCGGCTGCGCCAGCCCTTCGATGCGCCCCACCCGGTCTATGTGCTGGTCGAGACACTGGGGGCCAACGACGAGCGCGACCGCGAAGCGCTGGAGCGCGAGCTGGGCGAGGCCCTGGAGCAGGGCCTGATTTCCGACGTGGTGGTGGCCCAGTCAGTGGAAGACGGCAAGAAGCTCTGGGCCTACCGCGAATCCATTGGCGAGCTGCTGGGCCAACTCAAGCCGTTTGCGGCCTTCGACGTCGGCATCCCCATGGCGGCCATGGACGCCTTTGTGGAATCGGTGGGGTCCGAGCTGGAGCGCCGCTTCCCGGCGCAGCGCCACCTGTTCTTCGGGCACATCGGCGACGGCAACCTGCACCTGCTCTCCGGTCCTCATGCGTCACCGGACAGCCTGCACCAGGTGGAAGAGGTTGTCTATGCCGCCACCGGCCGTGTGGGCGGCTCCATCTCGGCTGAGCATGGCATCGGCGTGGTGAAGAAGGAATTCCTCGCGCACAGCCGCTCGCCGGTGGAGATCGAACTCATGCACAGTCTCAAGGCACTGCTCGATCCCGCGGGCATTCTGAACCCAGGCCGTATTCTGGATACGGCCTGAGCTGTCAGCCCATCACCACCGGGCCGCCCTTCTGGATGCCGCGCTGGTAGGCCGGCCGTGCCTCCATGCGCTTCTTGTAGGCCAGAATGTTCGGGCAAGTGCTGGCCTTGCTGGAGCGTGACAGGGCAGCCTCCACCGCAAAGCTCATCTGAAAGTCGGCCATGGTCAGCTGCTCGCCCGCGAACCAGGTGTGCTGGCCCAGGTGGGCCTCCATGAAGTCCATGGCGGTGTTCACGTTCGGGTCCACCATCTTGTCGAGCACCTTGCCGCACAGCGCCTTGGCAATGGGCTTGACGAAGAAGGGCATGGGCTGGCGCGGGATGGTCATGAACACCAGTTTCATCACCAGCCAGTTCATGAGCGAGCCTTCGGCGTAATGCATCCAGAAGCGGCACTGGCGGTACTCGGGCGTGCCGCGCGCGGGCTGCAGATGGGCGAGGTCGCCCGTGGCCTGCGCGCCATAGGTCTCCACCAGGTACTCGACGATGGCGCCGGACTCGGCGATCACTTCGTCGCCATCGGTGATCACGGGCGACTTGCCCAGCGGGTGGATCTTCTTGAGTTCAGGCGGGGCCAGCTTGGTGGCCTTGTCGCGCTGGTAGATCTTGAGCTCGTAGGGCACGCCCAGTTCTTCGAGTAGCCAGAGGACGCGCTGCGAGCGCGAGGTTTCAAGGTGGTGGACGGTGATCATGCGCGCATCTTAGGCGCTGTTGCCGATGCTTTGTGTGCCCTTTGTGCGCCCTTTGTGTCGCCTGGGCGATGCTGGCGCCATTCTGGCCCTGTGCCGGGCGGTTCATCCCCGTGTGTGCAGGGAGGGGTGCTCGCGCAGGTAGCGCGCAATCGCCTGCAGCACGCCGGTGAGGTCGCGCTGCACCGTGTCGAAGTGCGCGCCACGCTCGCGGCTGGCCTCGTTCATGTAGACCGGCCGGCGTATCTCCACCTGCATGCTGTGCCGCTGGTGCGCGGGCTGGCCGATGCGGGCGATGAGCTGCACGCCCTTGTAGGGGTCGTTGCGTGCCACGGTGTAGCCCCGGGACTTCAGTTCCTTTTCCACCAGGTCCACGAACACCGGCTCGCAGGTGGTGCCATCGCGGTCGCCCAGCACGAAGTCGGCCAGCGGGTGTGGGCTGTGTATCTGCAGCCGCTCGTAGGCGTTGTTGGGCATGGAGTGCAGGTTCAGGTGCCAGACGGCGCCGAATTGCGCATGTGCCTGCCCGATGGCAGCCGCCAGGGCTGCATGGTAGGGCTGGTAGCAGCGCGCTATGCGTGCCTGCACCTCGGCCACGGTGAGCTTGCGGTCGTAGATGGGCGTGGTGGCGTTCACGTTGCGCCAGATGAGGCCATAGCCCAGGCGCGTCTTCTCGCCCGGGGCCAGCGGCGTGGGCCAGGGCGCGTCGAGCAGGGCCGGGTCCAGGTCGTCGAGCGTGCGGTTGGCATCGACGTAGCTGCGCGGGAAATGCGCCTCCAGCAAGCTGGCGCCCACCTCGGGCGCGGCCTGCCACAGCGCCTCCACGTGCGTGTCCTCGGCCGCGCGCAGCAGGGCGCGGGGTACGGCATGGCCAAAATCCGCAGGGTAGGCGGTGCCGCTGTGCGGCGAGTCGCAGACCAGGGGGATGGCCGGCGCCACCGGCACATGCAGGGTGAAGGCAGGGACGTCGCGGTGCAGGTCCATGCGCATCATTCCGCCGTCAGCTTGGCGACCTTGGCCACGCGCGCATAGCGGTCCAGCGCCTGGCGGATCTGCACGCCGAACTGCGCGGGCGTACCGGGGATCAGCGTGGCACCGGCCTCGTCCATCTTCTTGATGAAGTCGGGGTGTTTCATGGCCGCATGGATCGCCTGGTTGAGCCGGTTGACCACGGGCGCGGGCGTGCCGGCCGGTGCCACCACGCCGAACCAGCCACCGGCACCCATTTCCTTGAAGCCCAGGTCGCCGTAGGTGGGCACATCGGGCAGCAGGGGCGAGCGGGTCTCGGAGAGCACGGCCAGCGCCCGCAAGCGGCCCGCCTTGATGTGCGGCAGCGCCGAGGGCAGGTTGTCGGTGATGCCATCGACCTGGCCTGCCACGGCGTCGTTGAGCGCCATGCCCGCGCCCTTGTAGGGAATGTGCAGCAGCTGGATCTTGGCCAGGCTGGAGAAATGCTCCACGTTGGCATGCCCCAGCGAGCCCGTGCCCGGGGATGCGAAGTTGTATTTGCCCGGGTTGGCCTTGGCCAGGGCGATGAACTCCTGCATGGTCCGGGCGGGAAAAGCTGCGTTCACCGCGAACACGCTGGGGACGGTGGCCACGTTGGAGACCGGGGCGAAATCCTTCACCGGGTCGTACTTCATGCGGCTGCCATAGGCGGCCGCGTTGGAGCCGTGCGTGCTCATGGTGGCCATGCCCAGGGTGTAGCCGTCGGCACGGGCCTTGGCCACCTGTTCCATGCCCAGCGAGCCCCCGGCGCCGGCCTTGTTCTCCACCACGATGGGCTGGCCGAGCTCGCGCCCCGCGAATTCGGCAATCAGCCGCGCCGCCAGGTCGGTAGAGCCGCTGGGCGCGAAGGGCACGATCAGCTTGATCGGCCGGTCCGGGAAAGCGGCTTGCGCATGGACCGCGCCAGCCAGCGGCGCCAGGGCCAGGGCCAGCAGGGTGGCCCGGCGGCTGAGGGAGGAAGGGGGGCGGATGCTTGCCATGGTGGGGGTTCTCTCGGTGGCCAAAGGGTGCTGGCAGTCTCTGGCGAACAGCGCTCACCCGCAAACGACACTCCGGCATTCCTGTATTACCATTGCTCATACACCACCCCAGCCTTGCTGCACCATGCGCCTGCATTCGCCATCGATGTCCGAGTTGCACGCCTTTGTCACCGTGGTGCGCACAGGCAGTTTTTCGCGCGCGGCGGACGAGCTGTGCGTGACCCAGGGCGCCATCAGCCGGGCGGTGGCGCGTCTCGAAGGCCATTACGGCAAGGTGCTGCTCAAGCGCAGTTCGCAGCAGATGCTGCTGACCGCATCAGGCGAACAGTTGTTGGCTGCCGTGCGCGAGCCGCTGGCAGCGATAGAGGCGGCCAGCGAGGCCCTGCGCGAGGGGCCCGCGCGCACCACGGAACTGGTGCTGTCCGTGGTGCCCACGCTGGCCAGCGTGTGGCTGGTGCCGCGCCTGCCGGACTTTCAAGCCCGGCACCCGGATGTGCGCGTGCGCTTCGTTCCCTACCGCAAGGATGAGGATTTCTCGGGCCCCACGCCGCACGCCGCCATCCTTACGGGCCTGGGTGCGGCGCAGTGGCCTGGGTGGGAGTGTGACTACGTCATCGGCCGAGAAGTGGTGCCGGTGTGCCACCCCGCGCGTGCGGCAAGGCAGCAGTGGCAGCATCCGGCCGACCTGTCCGCCGAGCCGCTGCTGGCCCATTCCACCTCGCCCGGCAACTGGGCGCAGTGGCTGCGGGCTGTCGGCGCCACGGGGGCCGAGCCCGAGCTGTCGACGGTGTTCGACCAGGTGTCTATCCTGGTCCAGGCAGCCATGGCCGACATGGGGGTTGCACTGGTGCAGCGCTGCCTGGTGCGGGCCGAGCTCGATGCGGGACGCCTTGTCACGCCGTTCGATCTGCCGATCACCCTGCAGCGCGGCTACTTTCTGTGCCGCCTGCCCGGGCGCCGGGCGGCGGCCAGCCTGCCGGTCTTTCGCCAATGGCTGCTGGACAGGGCCCGCGAGGACATTGCCCTGATGCCTGCGTGACCGGGTCCATGCCTGTACGCCATGCACGCACCAAGCAAAAAGCCCTCTCGCGAGGGCTTTTTTGCAGGGGCCGGCCGCAGCCTGCCCGTGGCGATCTGGCGATCAGCCGCCCTTCTTGGAGCGCTTGCCAGGGTTCTTCTTGCTGCGCGTGGCGACGCCGCGCTCCAGGCTCACGCGCTGGCCGCGACCTGGGGTGGCCAGGTTGTAGCCGGGCACTGGCGTAGGGCGGGGGGTGCGCTTGCGGTCTGCTTCGGTGACGATCTTGTTGCCCATGGGAATTCTCTGGAAAAGATGGTGGAAAAACGTGTATTAGGCCATAGGTCGGGCTGGATGCAGAAAATGAAGCCTTTTCAGCACCGGTGACAGAGTGGTGTTGGATGCCTCAATTGCCGGTGAACCGGGTCGCGAATGCCGCCCCGTGGTCGGTGGAGAGCGCCTCGCGGCAGTGGTGCGGCAGCACGAAACCGCGGCCTGCATCCTCCACGGCCTTGGTGCGTATCACAGGCGGTTGTGCGCGCACACCGCCGAAGATGGTGGCAAACGCCACGTCGGCCGCATCGCGCCCGGTGCCAAAGCGGATCAGCCCCATGGGGATGGCTGTGCCCGAGGGGTCGAACAGGTACCAGCGGTCGCCCAGGTAGGCCTCCACGTAGGCATGGAAGTCAGGCGGGCCCAGGTTCGGGTCGGCGCCGTAGTCGGTGCCAGTGGTGAAGCGTGCGGGGATATTGATCGCGCGGCACAGCGAAATCATCAGGTGGGCAAAGTCGCGGCAAACCCCCACCTGCTCGACCAGGGTGTCCACGGCCGAGGTGTTGGAATTGGAGGTGTTGGACGTGAACGCCACATGCTTTTGCACCCAGTCGCGGATCGCCTGCACCCGGCTGTGGCCCTGCCACAGGGCGCCGAACTCGTTGAGCGCCAGGCGCAGCAGCCGGTCGGACTGGCAGTAGCGGCTGGGGTAGATGTAGCCCATCACCTCCTGCGGCAGCCGCCGCACGGGCACTTCGGCCAACTGCATGGGGTCGGTGCGGTGGTGGGTGATGTCTACCGTGGCCGAGTACGCCACGCTCAGCGGCCCAGGCTCGCCATGCAGGCGCAGGTAGCGGTTGCCGGTGGCGGGGTCGGTGTGGATCTGCTGCGGGATGTTCTGGTTGATGACCAGGCGTTCGTTGCTGACGGCCTGGCTGGGTGTGTGCGCGGCGTGGATGTTGAACACGAAGTCGGCACCGTACTGGTCGATCTCGTAGTGGAGTTCGATCTCCAGTTCCATGCGCACCCGGGTGTTGGCCATGAAGGGCGCAGCCGTGGCCTGCATGGGGGTGCTCTGCATGCCCTGCGACTGCTGCAACTGGCTGGTGGCGGGTGCAGCGCCGGCAGGCGACTCGTTGGCCGCTGCGAGGGGCAAGGGCGCCGTCATCGGGTTGAAGGGCGGTGCCATGGAAGAAGACGATTGCGCGAGCATGAAGTGAGCCTCTCTGGTGGGTGCAGCTCTGTCAGGCGCCGTGCGCCTGGCCTTGGGCTTTGCGTGGCCAGTGCAAGGCAACCCCTGCACACCGCTGCCATTGCAGGATAGGCGTTTACCCGGGTGCTGTATGTAGGCTGACAGCCTGTTGCCGTTGTCAATGGCGCTGACAGCTGCGTCTTTACACAGCGAGCCCCTGCAGACCGCGCTGGCTCAGTCGAGCCCGAAGGCCTCGCGCAGCGCGCTGCAGAACATGCTGCTGCCGCTGATCGACAGGGTGACGGTGGTGCGCGCCGGGCCCGGCGTGCGGGCATGCACCGCAATGGTGCCGCTGGCGTCGTCGAATGCCAGATCCAGGGGCGTGGCCACCTCCTGCACGCAAGCCAGGTCGTAGTCCCATTCGCCGCCCTCGTCGGCCGGACCGCAGCCGCCGGGAAACTGCGCATGTGCCCAGGCCAGCACCTGTGCGACCTCGGCATGCAGGGCCGCCACCTGCGCGGGGGCGACCGCAGCCATCGCATCGAACGTGCCGGTGCCCTCGAAGTCTTCGCTGTAGTCGAAATCCAGGTAGCGCAGGGGCATGGCGTGAGGTGGGGGCAGGGTGGGCCGTGCATTGTCGCGCAGCAGGGGGCTGCATTTCCTAGAATGGCGGGCTTCGCTTCTCCAAGGTCTTGCGTTCCATGCCTGCTGCCAGCACCGATGCCATCCTGCACATCAACGGCCTGTGCTTTGCCTACCCCGAATGCCCGTTGTTCCAGGGGCTGGACGCCCGATTGCCGGCCGGCACCACGCTCGTGATCGGCGCCGACAGCAGCGGAAAGACCAGCCTGCTGCGCCTGTTGGCGGGCGAGCTGGTCCCTGACGCCGGCCAACTGGTGCTGCAGGGCCTGCCTTTGCACGCATCACCTGCCGCCTACCGGGCCCAGGTGTTCCAGGGCGACCCGCGCTCGGACGCGCTGAGCGAACAGGTGGCGCAGGACTGGCTGGCGGCGCTGCCCGCCCGCTACCCCCAGTTCGATGCGGCGGCGCTGGCCCGGCACATCGAAGGCTTCGAACTGCATGAGCATCTGCACAAGCGCTTCCTGATGCTGTCCACCGGCACGCGGCGCAAGGTCTGGACGGCCGGGGCCCTGGCCTCTGGCGCGGCGCTGACGCTGATCGACGAGCCTGTGGCGGGGCTGGACAAGCCCTCGGTGCAATACCTGCAGCAGGCGCTGGCCGCCCTGGCCACACAGCAGGACCGCGTCGTGGTGGTAGCCCACTACGATGCCCTGGTGGGTGTGCCCTGGCGGGCCACCATCGCGCTGCCTGACCGGTAACCCTGGCCGAACAGGATCGTTTCCCAAGCCCTAAACTGGGGTGTGCGCCGCCATTGCGGCCGTTTTCACCGGAAATTCCCATGGACGCCCTTCTCTTCGCTCCCGTCGCCGTGGCCATCGCGCTGACGCCCGGCCCCAACAATTTCTGCGGCCTCAACAACGGCATCCGTGCCGGTGTGGGCGCGGCCCTGGTGGGCACCATCGGGCGCGCGGCGGCGTTTGCGATTTTTCTCACCGTATCGGCCGTGGGCCTGGGGGCCATGCTGCTGGCGTCCGAAGCCGCCTTCACCGCCGTGAAGTGGGTCGGGGCCTGCTACCTGTTCTGGCTGGGCTGGCGCGCCTGGCGCAGCCGCGAGTTCAATGGCCTGGAGGTCGTGGACGGGGCCGAGGTGGCTGCGAGCACGGCGCCGGTGCGCCTGTGGTCGCTGATCACGCAGGAGTTCCTGCTGGGCATTACCAACCCCAAGGCCATCATCCTGTTCGCGGCCATCTTTCCGCAGTTCATCGACCCGGTGCAGCCGGCGGCGCGCCAGTTCCTCATATTGGGCAGCGTGTACCTGGCGGCCGAGTTCGTCGCCACGGCGGTCTATGCGGCCGGCGGGCGGCAGATCCGCCGCTTCATCCGCACTTCGCGCGGGGTGGTGCGCCTGAACAAGGCCACGGGTGGCTTCTTCATGGGGGCGGGCGGCCTGTTGCTGGCCACCAACCGCTGAAATGAAACACCCCCTGAGTCGCTTCGCGCCTTCCCCCTCTCTCGT